>NZ_JBHUFR010000010.1:448232-660417 GCF_042680985.1 Paraburkholderia dipogonis
CAAAAATGACGCGCGGCCACCCGTAGCCGCCCGGCGCGTATTCGTGAAACCACGGCACGCGAAACCAGATGCGGCTGTCGTGAACATAGTTGTCGAGAAGATGGATGGCTTCCGGGCGAAGCCGCGCAGCGGCCTCCAGCGAAGCATGCTTTTTCAGAAAGCTCGTGACGCCGCGCGCCGGCGCGGCCAGGAGGTCGTCGCCCGTACTGAAGTTGCTTAAGATCGTGCTCCACGTCGTTGCGAGCAGAATGCCGCTTTCGGCAAGCGCTACGTGCGGCGAATCGCTGTTTGGGTGGTCATGCGACACCGAAAGCGTGGTTCGCGTCTGCCCCGCGTAGGGAGAGTTCTCGTACACCGAGTGAACTGAAACTGTTTCCGTTACTTGCCAGGAAATCTTGCGTTGCTCAGGATGCAGAAAGCCGAGTAGCAGGCGCATTTCTTCGGCGCCCTGACGCAGATCGTTCTGGTCATTGGTGGTGACATCGCACGGCCCTTCGCCGGGACGCGCGGGAGAAGGATCGTTCTTGTCCGGATGTCCGACCGATCCGCAGATTGCTTCCGTGCGCCGGTCCATCGACTCGCGCGTCGCGCTGATCTGGCCGTCGAGCTGCGCGATGCGCACCGTGTTGGTCGGATAGGTGCGGTTGTCCGCCAGACGGGATTTCTCTACCTGCAATTTCGACAGCCGGTCGGCGAGCGCCTGGTATTCCGGGTCTGTTTTTCTGGCTCTGTCCACGTCGAGGGCCACCTTGTGCGGTGTCATGCTGTCCTCTTGCGCGAGACGGAAGAATTCCTGCTCGGTCACGTAGTCGGCCGTGCCGATCTTGGCGCGTAGCGTTCGCCATGCCAGCATTTCCGTCATGCCGTGCTTTATCGCATCTTCGATGCTGCCGATCGGACCGGCTGTCTTGCGCCAGTCGTTGAAGGCGGTGATGGTTTGGGGGGAGAGGGAGAAGTCGGATGCAGTGTCGGATTGAGCCAGGATATCGGAACCGCTCTGCAGCGGGACACCATATTTGAGCGCGTGAATATACATGTCATGCAGCGGGATCTGGCTTAGTTTGCCACTGTCATGATTGCCGCGGCCGGACCCACGCCCCTTGCCCTGTTCGTTCGGCGCGTATCCGCCGCCGACATCCGAATGCACGCCGGGATAGGCAATTTCAAGACGCACGCCGCCGGGATAACCGCCCACATCGCGTATCGAATCGACGGGAAAGCTCATGCGCTGTTCGTGAATCGAAAACGCGTGGACGCAATAGCGGACGGAATCGGGAATGCGCATCGCGCCGTTATTGGCGAAAGCGAAGTGGCCGTCGAATGATCCGATATCCACCGATGCACGGGTCAAATCAGGCGGCCCCACGGAGGCGACCGTGTCGAAAAGCCCCATGAAGTTGACCTGATAAGGTATTGCATACTTGCCGCTGAACTTCACCAGATTGCCACCGGGCGCCCAATCGTTGACCAGTTTGTGAACGAACGCACGCGCACCCGCTGCGCCGCGCGAAAAGCCGATCACGTTGATCCAGACTTTTTTGATGGTGCGTGGTTTGTCGCCGTTATCTATTGCATCTTTGTGCGTTACGCCGAGTATCTGGATGAGATCGTTGAAGCCGCTCATGTCGCCGTTCGCGCCTGCGGCGCACAGGGGCTTGGCCTTGTCTACCGGGACTAGAAGATGGGTTCGGTCCGGTGCGACAGTCTCATAGACTGCGTTCAGAACGCGGGTAAAGCCCCAAAGACAACGTGCGTTGAAGCCCTTGGCCATGGCCTTGCCCATCTGCAAATAAGTCTTTTCGCCGATGTCTGGTAGCGGAGTACCTACGCCGGGAATGTAGAATGGGAACAGACCATCGCTATTCTTTTCGATTGCCGCTTTAAATAATCTGGCGACGTTGGTATGGCAATATTTGAGAGAATCGCGCCGCGGATTTTTCTTGTCGTCGTTGTTATTCGTGCCGTCGAAAAACAAGCTGATATGGAGTGTCTGCTCGCATGAGCGTGTTTCGTCGTGCATTCGCAGCGCGCCATCGCGAAATGCATCATCGCTTTCGGACGGCTGCAGTCGCCCTCCATCCGCCATTTCTTCCGGCCATTGGATACTCATTGCATTCCTCCGTCGCGATACAGCCTGTTCCATTCTTCATCAATGGCACCCTGCACAACGTAAGGGTCGTCGTCCGCAGGGCGGTTGTTGGCGTTGTTTCCACCATTGTGGTTGCCGTCAGTTATCATGAGGCGCACCCTGTCACCGGGTAGAAAAATGCCCCACACTGCTCCCGCCATTCTTCCGTCGTATTGGGCGATCCGCACGTTCTCCGCCTTGTACCAATATCCCGGCGTCTTGCCGTCGCGCTTTTTGTCTACCAACCAGCGCACGGTCAATTTTAGGTCCGGTTGCCACTCGCGCGGGAATGACATGCAGCAAGTTTCCTTTGCTCCGCCGGAAGGCTCGTCGCTACCCTTCTCCATCGGCCAGACGTTTGGACCACCGCCACCGATATCGCTACCCTTCGGGCCCGTGATCGCGAAGTCATGGATGTACCAAGGCGTATAGTTCAGCGCCCTGACGCCACCGTCCAGAAGCTCGACATGCGGAGGTACGTACACAGTACTCGCCGCATCGCTCCGGATACCTGAGCATCCAGCCAGTGACGCACACAGTGAGAGCAACAGACTCCTGAACAGACGAGACTTCGCCACTCGTGATTTCGACAAGCCGTTGTTGGTAGTCTGAACCACCGTGTCTGCTTCGATGATGTTTTGCATCTGCACTCGCCCTCCAATAGGCATTGTTTCTGGCCTCTCAAACCTTCGCCACACTTCGAATCTGCTAGTCATGCGCGGGGGGATACAGCCGATTCCATTCGTCATCAATGACACCCTGCACGATGTAGGGATCGTCGTCTGCCGGACGGTCGTTGACGTTGTTTCCACCATTGCGGTTGCCGTCAGTGACCATAATGCGAACCCTGTCATCGGGCAGAAAAATGCCCCACACGGCTCCTGCTTTTCTTCCTTCGTACTGCGCGATCTGCACGCCTTCGGCCTTGTACCGGTAACCGAATACCTTGCCATCCGGTCTTTTTTTCTCGACTAACCAGCGAACAGTCAGCTTCAGGTTCGGTTGCCATTCGAGTGGAAATGACATGCAGCAAGTTTCTCCTGCACCACCGGAAGGTTTGTTACTGCCCGTTTTCATCGGCCAGACGTTTAGACCACCGCAACGATGCCACTATCCTTCGGGCCCGTAATCGCGAAGGTGTGGATATACCAGGATGTATAGTTCAGCACCTTGACTCCTCCGCCGAGAAGTTCAATATACGGCGGCACGTCCAAAGTACTCGTCGCATCACTCCGGACACCGGAACATCCAGCCAGCAATACGCATACTGATAACATCACGCCCCTGGACAGACCAGACTTCTTCGGCAGCAACTTCGACACCCAGTCGCTAATCGCGCGAAATGTCGCGCCCACTTTCCCGACCTGTTCTTGTGCTTCGCTCGGCTTGTGTGGAGTCATCCTGAACTCGCATGCCGGGCAGACTAATTCCTGTCTTGTCTCATCGCGCATTCGCCGCGCCCCGTCGCGCAAAACATCATCGCGTTTCGATACCTGCACCTGTCCACCGCCCAGTAGCATTGCTATCCATTGAAACTTCATTACATTCCGCCCTTGCGATATAGCCGGTTCCATTCGTCATCGACAACGCCTTGAGCAATGTATGGATCGTCGTCCGTCGGACGGTTGTTGGCGTTGTTTCCGCCATCATGATTGCCATCAACGATCATGATGCGAACCCGGTCTCCAGGTAGAAAGATGCCCCATACGCCTCCAGCGTTTTTCCCGTTGTATTGTGCGATCCGCACGTTCTCGGCTTTGTACCAGTATCCCGGCGTCTTACCGTCGCGTTTTTTGTCCATTAGCCAACGTACGGTCAACTTCAGGTCCGGTTGCCATTGGAGCGGGTAAGTCATGCAGCACACTTCCTTTCCTCCTCCCGCAGGCGCTTTATCCCCCGTTCTCATCGGCCAGACGTTCGGACCACCACCGCCGATACCACTACCCTTCGGGCCCGTAATTGCAAAAGCGTGGATGTACCACGGTGTGTAGTTGAGCGCCCATACACCGTCGCTCGCCAGCTCAATAGGAGGAGGCAGGTCCACCATGTTCACCGCATGATTCTGGATACCTGAGCATCCAGTCAGTGATACGCACAGTGAGAGCAACAGACTCCTGAACAGACGAGACTTCGCCACTCGCGATTTCGACAAACCGTTGTTGATCGTCTGAAACATCGTGTCTGCTTCTATGATGTTGTGCCTCTGCACTCGCCCTCCAATACGCATTGTTTCAGTGCTGCCTAACGGCTTCCGCGTTTCGAATCTGCTAGTCATGCGCGTTCCGATAGTTGCACTAGTCCTCCATCCAGCCGTTGCCTCACCCATCGAATCCTCATTCCATTCCCCCGTCGCGATAAAGCCGATTCCATTCCTCATCAAGGGCGCCCTGCACGACGTAGGGATCATCATCGGCTGGACGGTCATTGACGTTGTTTCCGCCATTACGGTTACCGTCGGTGATCATGAGGCGCACCCTGTCACCGGGCAGAAAGATGCCCCACACTGCGCCGGCATTTCTCCCGTCGTACTGTGCGATCCGCACGTTTTCGGCCTTGTACCAGTAGCCTGGCGTTTTGCCATCGCCCTTCTTATCCACCAGCCAGCGCACGGTCAGTTTTAGGTCCGGTTGCCACTCGAGTGGAAATGACATGCAGCAGGTTTCCTTGGCACCGCCGGAAGGTTTGTTACTACCCGCTTTCATCGGCCAAACGTTTGGACCACCGCCACCGATGCCGCTACCCTTCGGGCCCGTGATCGCGAAAGCATGGATGTACCAAGGCGTATAGTTCTGCGCCCTGACGCCGCCACCGAGAAGTTCAACATACGGCGGCATTTCCACAGTACTCGCCGCATCACTCCGGATACCTGAACATCCAGCCACCGCTACACCCACCCAAACCAGCAACCCACGCAACCAAACGCTCGCCCCCAAAAAGCCCGATCGACTACCCATAGCCCATTGCTCCAGATAAACGTGAACTAGCGGATCACAAAAGCAGATCCACCTCTCGCGGCCTTGAGCAGACAATCTATGCA
The DNA here is from genome assembly GCF_042680985.1 of Paraburkholderia dipogonis. Classification (NCBI taxonomy): domain Bacteria; kingdom Pseudomonadati; phylum Pseudomonadota; class Betaproteobacteria; order Burkholderiales; family Burkholderiaceae; genus Paraburkholderia; species Paraburkholderia dipogonis. Next base: position 453,398 of record NZ_JBHUFR010000010.1, read on the forward strand.
AACACCTTTAGGCGAAAGGTCCGCAGGCGTGCTCTTCGGTCCGGGGAGTGAATGCGTCGCGGCAAACGCGGCGAACTTGCCCGGCGTGAATATCTGCGCGCCGGAGTCATCCAGCACCAACCTGCTCTTGCCTCCTTGCAGCTCCAGCTTTTCAACACCGGTAATCCGAATGACCTTGCTCAAAAGCGTGATGGACTTCGCGGAATCGAGGCTGATGGAACTCGTCAACGCGTGCAAAACGATGTCGCCCGCCGCTGCCGACAGCCTGATGCCGGCACGCTGCGCGAAAAGCCGGATGGTGTCTCGCACAGTGCCGAACAGGCTGCGTCCGCTCGCAATGGCCACATGTCCTTCGGCGGTCACCGCAGCCTGCTGGGCCGCGATGTGCACCGTTGCAGGCGACGCGATTTCAACGCCAGCCTTGCCGTCGATAAGCAGATGCGGTTCGCTCAACTGTGGAAACGCGGCGTCCGTCGCAGCCGTTCCGCGAAGCTGTTCGTTTTGAGCCTGGATCGTTCTGGCGATGTCCGCCTGGTGCCCCTCCGCATCCTGCGCTTCGCCCTGCACCGCGACCTGCGCCAACGCGTCGTGCAGCACCTGCGCCTTGTCGAGCCGGCCGACAATCTCATCGTTGTCCTTGGCGGCGGCGCAAGCGCCCGCGCGCGTCTGCGTGGTAATGAGCATGCCCTTGTTGGCTCGCATCACGCCCCACGCATCCGTCGCGAGTTCGAAGCCCTCGCCGCGCGCCTTGTCGCGTCCGCTATGTCCGTCAATGCGCGTGTTGTAGCCCAGCACCAGCCGCGACTGCGCATGATCGCTGGCCACCTGCACCTGCAACTGGCCCGGCGTGTCGTCCGTCACCACGCTGTTGGCAGCCACGCCCTTCAGGTCCCGGCTGCGCCACCCCGACAGCGCGTCGTTCTTCGGCAACTGCCACGGCGCCTGATGGAACTCAGTCGTATGCTCCGAAATGATGTAGGGACGGTCAGGATCGCTGTCGTAGTAGCCGACCAGCACATGGTGCCCGACGCGCGGCAGCCACATCGCGCCGTGTTCCACGCCATGCCAGGGTGACGCCACGCGCAGCCAGCAACTCGCGTTCTCATCTTTCTCGCCGAGCCGGTCCCAGATGAAATGCGCCTTGACCCGCCCGTACTCGTCGCAATAAACCGGTTCGTCGCCATAGCCGGTCACAACAGCCGCTTCCGCATAGGCGCGCGGCTTCTTCGCTTTCTGCGGCGTGCGGTAGAAGGTGTTGGCGGGCACTGCTGCAAACTTCGTCGTGCAGCTGTACTGGCGGTCGATCGCCCCGCGCTGCGTAACCGTGTCGTTGTTGACGATCTCAGTGATGGTCGAGACGACCAGATATTCGCCATCGCCTGGCGTGAGCGGATAGCCTTCGAGCGTGAATGTGTAGCCCGTCATCAAGCCGCGCAGGTTGCCTTTGCCCTTCGCCCGCAGACTTTTCGCGCGATGCGCTTCGACCTTCACGCGCGCCAGATGCTCGCCCTCGAACCGCGCGTCGCCGTGCAGGCCGCGCGTGCCCATGGGCCCTTCCATCGGCTGCGCGTAGTCGCCCCACGCGTACTCCTCCGCGTTGTCGAAGGCGCGCCCGCCGTAGTCTTCCTGAGCGACGGCAAGATTGCCCAGCGACTGCGTGTAGTCGTAATCGGTGAGCGACACTTTGCCCGTGGTGAGCTGCCGCGCAACCCTGAATTCGTGGACGTACTCCTCGTCGATGCGCTGACCGTCGCGCTCCAGATAGCGCAGCGTCTGGTACGCGGGGCCGTGCTTTTTATAGGCGCCAGGCGAATCGCACAGCACCAGCGTGCTGCGCTCGAAGAAGAAGCTGATGCCCCATTCCTGCCAGATTCGATTCAGATAGCAAAAATCCGACTCCCACCATTGCCGCTGGTAGTTGCGCTTGGGATACGGACGGCGCTGCATGCCAGGACCCGCGAGGCGCAGCTCGAACGGGAACGGATATTTCTGCAGGACATCCCGCGTTATTTCGATCACGTCGCGTTCCTGCCAGAACCGGCTATCGCGGTTCAACGTCGCAAGCCATAGCCACGGGCGCAGCTTGAGCCGGTAGAACGCGCGCCGGTCGTCCGCTCCGACGCACTGCGCCGAGACGATCAGGCCCGTCAGCTTGCGAATGTCGGCGCCGATATTGGACATGCCGGCGTCGCCTCTGGCGCCCTGCACCCACGTGCCGTTGCCTTCGACGGCAATGTTGAGCGTGATTTCCTTGCCGATCAGCGCATCCACATCGACTAGCGCCTGCGCTTCGCTTGCGCTCAGCGCCGCAGCGTCGATCGTGCTGACCTCGATGTCGTACTCATACAGGTGGCCGAGCTTTTCCCTGCCCCGCAGACGCGAGACTACGAACAGCGGTTCGCCCGCCCATTGCGGCAGCGCCTTGCCGGTGATTTCCAGCGTGCGCGGCTGTGTGAACCATGACATCGGCAACTCCGTTCGTTGGGTCAATCCACAGATAGGGCCGCTCAGGCCGCGCCGCGCGTACCCGCGCGCGGTGGCCAGTGCGTGATGCGTCCGCGCTGCGTCGAGCACAGCACGGTTGTCGTGAATGAGCGCTCCGACACGTGACGGGCGACGTAGCGCTCCAGCACGAGCCCGAGCGTGTACGGACTCATGCCGTCAAAGCCGCTCTCGTCGAAAGTGAGCGTGCATTCGATACCGCGGCCGAACGGCTGCGGGAAGTGCGGCGGCAAGCGGCGGTTCACGGGCGTCGCCGTCGCGCTCGTTAGCGCTTCGACCTGACGGCGCAGCACGGCGGTGTCCTCGCTCAGATAGAGGCGCAACAGTCTGCGCAATGCGTCGCCGGTCGCCGGCCGGTCGGGCGGCTCGTCGAAGGTCATGTAGCCGAGGTTGAGCTGGCCGTACAACTGCCAGGCCCGCTCACCAGACGCCAGCGGTGGCCGGGGCATGGTCGGCGCGCGCACCAGGCCGACGCTTTCAGCCGGTATCGATTTGTGCGGGAACAGGTCACGCCTGCCGTCGCATGGAATCAAGCACGGTAGATCGCGGTTGGTCAGCAACGCCTCGAGCGACAGGTAGTGAATCCCCTCGGTATTGGGCCGCTCATCCCGGTCAACCAGCGAAATAAAGGTGCGCGTCTCGGTAAAAGGGCGGCGCGTGCCGTAGTGGCGATCGTCCTCTTCGGACCGGTTCAGTTCGCGGCGGATCGTGAAATACCGCGCGCCGCGGCTCGTGCTTTCACCAACGGACGCATGCAGCGGATAAAAACGCAGCGCTTCAGAAGCTTCGGAAACCTGGCCCCAGGCCGCCTGCACGGAATGCACAGCGTAATCAGAAGACGCGGCCGGTACGGGCAAAAGCCGGTGTGACTGCCGGTCCGGATCGAGATCGAGCCGGTCCGTGCGCCTGGGGAAGAGATTGATGACCGGTGTACAGAACAGCGCGAAGTGCGACGCATCAACGGTCTCGGCCAGCCTGTGCGCGGGCCGCTCCAGCAGGAGCACGATCTCGGCCTCGTTACCGGCAATCGAGGCGAGTCCCTTGGCCAGCCCTGTGAGCGTGAAGAACCAGAAGCGTGCGGGACAGGCGAAGTACTCCTGCAACAGGTTGTGACCGTGGAACTTGCGAGGCACGGCGGGCAGCAGGCTTTGTTCCGGTTCGAGCGCTTCATGCACAACCGCGCCGCGCGTGACCGCGTGCAACGTGCCGGTCGCGAACTCGCCGGGCACGCCAGTCACGCTGGCGAGGCCCGCCGCATGAATCAGCTCGAACAGATGCGAGGCGGTAGTTTCATCACCCGAGAGATAGACCGGCAACCGGTCCAGACCGGCCAGATTCGCAATGGACGCGCCGTTCGTCGTGCGCAACCGCAGACGCAGCGCCCCATGCGCAGTCCGGCCCGCCGGCACATACCGGTCGAGCATGGGAATGTCGGGTGGAATTCCGGTCAGCCGCGCCTGCACGATCTCCAGGGGAAACAGCGTGACGTCCTGGCTGCTGCGGAATTCACAGGCGGTGACTTCGCCATCGGGAATGCGCGAGGGGAATGCGGTGCCGCGCGGCACGACCGTGCCATTCACGGCATGCTTACCCTGTGCGAGCGGGAAGAATCGCGCAACGGCTATCGACGGTGTCGGACACGTGTAGTTCGGATAGACGGTCTGCAACAGCGGCAGCGTGAATTCCGGGAACGCGTCGTCCAGCCGGATTTGCGCCCGGGCGGTCACGAGGGCCGACGACTGCAGCAGGCGCTCCACGTAAGGGTCGCCGATCTCGCCAGCGTGCATGCCGAGCCGCCGCGCGATCTTTGGATGCGCGGCGGCAAACTCCATCGCCAATTCGCGGATGTAGAGCAGTTCACGGCTGTAGTAGTCGAGCAGTCGCGGGTCCATCGCTTCGCGTCAATGCCGCTCGCGCATTGACGGGGTAAATGGGCGACGCCTCTCGTCGCGGGAATGGGCGGGTGTGCCTTCTCTCTCTTGCATAACTTTTTTTTGTTGGGGAATGGGCGCGGCATCGCCCGGAAGAGAGATTGGAGCGCACAGCACGGCGTTGCGGGACGGGAAAACTCCGCAAAAACATGCAGGCATTTCCCGCGCGCAGTCGGCATTTGATGCAGTTGAAAAAAACCGCACGGAGGTGGCTCAAGGACTTCCGGGTAGAAATCACCGAGCAAAAAACCGTCGAGCGTGCAAAACCTCAGTTCCGCGCCAGTAACCGCCAATTACTTTGCCGTCGTCAACTCCGCCCATTTGCGACCTTCGGACTAAAACAGAAACGACCTGCCCCGAACATCGCCGAACCCCAACCCCGCACGCAAAAACCGCGCTTACAGCCCTAGTGCACACGACGAAATAAACCGCTAATCTCGACCCCGCAAGCCCGTTCAGGGCCGCGCGCAGCGCAAAGAAATCCGCGCCACGCGTCTGAAAAATGGCCCTAAAAAGCCACGCCGCGCAGCGGCAAAAAAGCACCCCGTGGAGTACCCCTTTGGAAAATCCTGCACCACCGTCAGCCGTCCCTGAAGACTGGATCGCCCGCAGCCTGCGCGCCGTCTGGCACCCCTGCACGCAGATGAAGCACCACGAGCGCCTGCCGCTCGTGCCCGTCGCGCGCGGCCAGGGCGCGTGGCTCTACGACCGCGCCGGCCATCGTTATCTGGATGCCATCAGCTCCTGGTGGGTCAACCTGTTCGGCCACGCCAACCCGCGCATCAACGCGGCGCTGAAAGACCAGCTCGACACGCTCGAACACGCCATGCTCGCCGGCTGCACGCACGAGCCGGCCATCGAACTCGCCGAGCGCCTCGGCGCGCTCACAAACAACACGCTGGGCCACGCGTTCTTCGCGTCGGATGGCGCGTCCGCCGTCGAAATCGCCCTGAAGATGAGCTTCCACTCGTGGCGCAATCGCGGTTTCGCCGACAAGCAGGAATTCGTCTGCATCGCCAACAGCTATCACGGCGAAACCATCGGCGCGCTCGGCGTCACCGATGTCGCGCTCTTCAAGGACGCCTACGATCCGCTGATCCGTCACGCGCACGTCGTGGCATCGCCCGACGCGCGCCTCGCGCAACCAGGCGAAACCGCCGCCGACGTCGCGCGCCGCGCGCTCGATAACGTTCGCTCGCTCTTCGAAGCACGCGCCACGAAAATCGCCGCGCTGATCGTCGAGCCGCTGGTGCAGTGCGCCGCCGGCATGGCCATGCATGACGCGTCGTATATCGCGGGATTGCGCGCCTTGTGCGACCAATACGGCGTGCATCTGATCGCCGATGAAATCGCCGTCGGCTGTGGACGCACCGGCACTTTCTTCGCCTGCGAACAGGCCGCCATCTGGCCGGACTTTCTGTGTCTGTCGAAAGGCATCAGCGGCGGCTATCTGCCGCTCTCGATCGTGCTGTCGCGCGACGAAATTTTCGAAGCCTTCTATCACGACGACACGGCGCGCGGCTTCCTGCACTCGCATTCGTACACGGGCAATCCGCTCGCCTGCCGCGCGGCGCTAGCCACGCTCGATCTGTTCGCGAGCGACAACGTGCTCGCCGTCAACGCGCAAAAATCCTCGAAGCTGAAAGCCGCGCTCGCGCCGCTAGCCGAGCACAAGCAAGTCCGCAATCTGCGTCAGTGCGGCACGCTCTTCGCATTCGACGCCGTCCTCGACGATGCTCAGCAAGCCCAAACATTCTCGCGCCGCTTCTTCGAAAACGCGCTGCAGCGCGAACTGCTGCTGCGCCCGATTTCGACCACGGTGTATCTGATGCCCCCTTACATCCTCGACGACGAAGAACTCGCGCTGCTCGCCGCACGCACCCGCGAAACCTTCGAAGCCACGCTCGCGGAGACCCGCTAATGCATCTGCTCGACACGCTCACCGAAGGCCTGAAGGACATCGACGCGCGCGGCCTGCGCCGTCGCCGCCGCACCGCCGATACGCCGTGCGCCGCGCACATGACTGTGGACGGCCGCGCAATCATCGGCTTCGCCAGCAACGACTATCTCGGCCTCGCCGCGCATCCGCAACTCATCGCTGCCATCGCGGAAGGCGCGCAGCGTTATGGCGCAGGCAGCGGCGGCTCGCATCTGCTCGGCGGCCACTCGCGTGCGCATGCGCAACTCGAAGACGATCTCGCGGAATTCGCCGGCGGCTTCGTCGACAACGCGCGCGCGCTTTACTTCAGCACCGGCTACATGGCGAATCTCGCCACGCTCACCGCCCTCGCGGGCCGCGGCACGACGCTCTTCTCCGATGCGCTGAATCACGCGTCGCTAATCGACGGCGCGCGCCTGTCCCGCGCCGACGTGCAGATCTACCCGCACTGCGATACGGAAGCGCTGAGCGCGATGCTCGAAGCCTCGGACGCCGACGTCAAAGTGATCGTCTCCGATACCGTGTTCAGCATGGACGGCGATATCGCGCCGTTGCCGCGCCTGCTCGAACTCGCCGAACAACACGGCGCATGGCTGATCGTCGACGACGCGCACGGCTTCGGCGTGCTCGGCCCGCAAGGCCGCGGCGCGATCGCGCAGGCCGCGCTGCGTTCGCCGAATCTCATTTCCATCGGTACGCTCGGCAAAGCGGCCGGCGTCTCCGGCGCGTTCGTCACGGCGCATGAGACGGTGATCGAGTGGCTCGTGCAGCGCGCGCGTCCGTACATCTTCACCACGGCGTCGGTGCCGGCCGCGGCGCACGCGGTGTCGGCGAGCTTGCGCATCATCGGTGGCGAGGAAGGCGACGCGCGGCGCGCGCATCTTCAGCAGCTGATCGAACGCACACGCGCCATGTTGAAGGCTACGCCTTGGTTGCCGGTCGACTCGCACACTGCCGTGCAGCCGCTCATCATCGGCGCGAACGATGCCACGCTCGACATCGCCGCCACGCTCGATCGCGCGGGTCTGTGGGTGCCGGCGATCCGTCCGCCGACCGTACCGACCGGAACGTCGCGTTTGCGTATTTCGCTGTCGGCCGCGCACTCGCAGGCGGACCTCGACCGGCTCGAAGCCGGCTTGCAGCAACTCGGAGCGAAGGCGGCATGAGTAGCACAGTTCAACCCGCCCTGTCCTTATTCGTCACCGGCACGGATACAGAAATCGGCAAGACGTTCGTCTCGTCGGCACTGTTGCGCGGCTTCGTCCGCGAAGGCCTGCAAGCCGCCGCGATGAAGCCGATCGCCGCCGGCGCATTCGAACTGAACGGCGTACTGCATAACGAAGACGCGGATCAACTCGACGCCGCCTCGAACGTATTACTGCCGCCCGCGATGCGCACGCCGTATCTGCTGAAGGAACCGGCCGCGCCGCATATCGCGGCCGCGCTGGAAAACGTTACGTTCGATCTCGACCATGTCGTCGATTGTCACGCGCAGGCTTTGAAGCGCGCGGAGATCGTCGTCGTGGAAGGCGTCGGCGGCTTTCGTGTGCCGTTGACGGCCACTCAGGACACCGCCGATCTAGCCGTCGCATTGAACCTGCCGGTCGTGCTGGTGGTCGGCATGCGGCTCGGCTGCATCAGCCATGCGCTGCTGACCGCCGAAGCGATCGCCGCGCGCGGGCTCACGCTCGCCGGCTGGGTCGCGAACCGCATCGATCCCGACATGACGTTCCCCGATGAAAACATCGCATCGATCCGCGAGCATCTGGCACGTCAATACGACGCGCCGTTGCTCGGCATCGTGCCGAATCTGCATCCGGCGTCGCCCGAACTTGCGGCGGACCAACTCGACATCAATCGGCTTTTGCAGACGCTGAGGCACATGCAAACGCATTCGCAGCGCTAAAAACTCACATATCCATCCATGAGGATTGACGACATGACGCAACTGAACATCGCTCCCACGCCCGCCGGCACAGCCGCGGCAAACAACAATGCCAACACCGCGGCCGGCGCGAAGCAGGTCGCGCGCTGGCGCGTCGCCGACATCGTCGCATTGTACGAACTGCCGTTCAACGACCTGATGTTCAAGGCACAGCAAACCCATCGCGAGCATTTCGATGCGAACACCGTGCAACTGTCCACGCTGCTGTCGATCAAGACCGGCGGCTGCGAGGAAGATTGCGCGTACTGTCCGCAGTCGGTGCATCACGACACGGGCCTGCAAGCCGACAAGCTGATGCCGGTCGACGAAGTGCTCGCCGCCGCGAAAGTCGCCAAGGAAAACGGCGCGACGCGCTTCTGCATGGGCGCCGCGTGGCGCAATCCGAAAGACCGTCACCTCGAACCGATCAAGGACATGATCCGCGGCGTAAAGGCGATGGGTCTGGAAACCTGCGTGACGCTCGGCATGCTCGAAACGCATCAGGCGCAAGGGCTGCGCGAAGCGGGCCTCGACTATTACAACCACAACCTCGACACGTCGCCGGAGTTCTACGGGCAGATCATTTCGACGCGCACGTATCAGGACCGCCTCGACACGCTGGAACGCGTGCGCGATGCGGGTATCAACGTGTGCTGCGGCGGGATTGTCGGCCTGGGTGAATCGCGCCGTGAGCGCGCCGGTCTGATTGCGCAACTGGCGAACATGGAGCCGTATCCGGAATCGGTGCCTATCAACAATCTGGTGCAGGTGGAAGGCACGCCGCTGACCGGCACGGAGGCAATCGACCCGTTCGAATTCGTGCGTACGATCGCGATCGCGCGCATCACCATGCCGCGCGCGATGGTGCGTCTGTCGGCCGGCCGCGAGCAGATGGACGAAGCGTTGCAGGCATTGTGCTTCCTCGCCGGCGCGAATTCGATTTTCTACGGCGATCAGTTGCTGACCACCAGCAACCCGCAAGCGGAAGCGGACCGCAAGCTGCTCGAACGTCTCGGCATTCGCGCCGAAGCCGCGCAGCAAATGCCGCTCGATCAAAGCGGCTGCGAACATGGTTGCGATAAGCACGCTGCGCCGAACTGAGCGTATGCATAGCGCGAGATAGAGCACGCGCAATAAAAAAAGGCTGCCTCGTTTTTCGAGGTAGCCTCTTTGCTGACTGACGGCGCTAAAAACCTACTTCTTATCCACGATGATCTGATCGAACGTCCCGCCATCGGAGAAGTGCGTTTGCTGCGCTTTCTGCCAGCTGCCGAACATCTCTTCGACGGTGAAGGTCTTGATCGGCTTGAACTCCGCCGCGTGCTTCGCGAGCACGGTCTTGTCGCGCGGACGCAGATGATGCTGCGCGATGATCTCCTGCGCCGCCGGCGACCACAGATAGTCGAGATAAGCCTGCGCCTCCTTGCGCGTGCCGCGCTTGTCGACCACTTTGTCGACGATCGACACCGGCGGCGCCGCCAGCAAACTCACCGACGGATACACGGCCTCGAAATTGCCGCCGCCCACGCCTGTGTCCATCAGAGCGACTTCGTTTTCGAACGTCACCAGCACGTCGCCGATGCCGCGTTGCGTGAAGGTGGTCGTCGCGCCGCGCCCACCCGTGTCGAGCACCGGCACGTTCTTGAAGATCTCTTTTTCGAAGTCGAGCGCCTGCGCATCGGTGCCGCCGTGCTGCTTGCGATAACCCCATGCGGCCAGATATGTGTAGCGTCCGTTACCCGAAGTCTTCGGATTCGCGATCACCACCTGAACGCCCGGCTTGGCGAGATCGTCCCAGTCCTTGATGTGCTTCGGATTGCCCTTGCGTACCAGGAACACCATGGTCGTGGTGTACGGCGCGCTGTCGTTCGGCAGACGCGCGCGCCAGTTGGCCGGCACCAGTTGACCTTTCTCGGCGAGCAGGTCGATGTCGTTCGGCTGGTTCATCGTCACCACGTCGGCCTGCAGGCCTTGCAGCACCGACAGCGCCTGCGCGCTCGACGCGCCGTGCGACTGGCGGATCGATACGTTCTCGCCGCTCTTCTGCTTGTACGCCGCGATGAAACCGGCGTTGATGTCCTTGTACAACTCGCGCGTCACGTCGTACGAGACGTTGAGCAGCGATGTATCCGCGTGCGCCGTCGACATGCCCGCCAGCGCGAGCATGATTGCCGTCATGCCGGCTGCCAGCCGGCGCGATGTCCCCGTCTTGCCTGCCATCTTGTCCCCGCCTATCGATGATGAAAACCAGTGGCCGCACGAACGTGCAGCGTGAAGCGGGATTCTAACGGATCGCTTACTTGGCCAGCGGCCGCTACGCGCGTCACTCGAAGCGCGAACGGCGCGGCCCGATCACTCACACGAACGCATGCTGTACAGCCTCGAACGACTCCTCGCGAAAGCGCAGCGGCGCCGCGCAATGCACGAGCGTATCGACGAAATATTTCGCGCGCGGCCACGGACCGAAACCGGCCGCGGTGTTGATATGCCCCGCGTCGCCGAGATTGACGAACGCGCTGCCGAAACGCCGCGCGAGATCGCGCGAACCGGCGAGCGGCATCCACGGATCGGTTTCGCTGCCGATCAGGATCGAGGGCACGCCGAGACGCCGCGCGTCGAACGGTCCCGCGAAGGCGAATTTCCGCGGACTCGCGGGCGCCACGAACAGCACGCCGACCACGTCGTTCGCATGCGAGGCCTGCTGCAATGCATACGCGGTTGCAAGGCAACCGAAGCTATGCGCTGCCAGCACGAACGGCCCGCGCTCGCGCGCCAGCAGATCGCGCAACGATTTCGACCACACCGCGAGGTCCGGTGCGTCCCAGTCGGCTTGCTCGACGCGCAGCGAGCGCGCGAACTGACGCTCCAGCCAGCTCTGCCAGTGCGCGCCCTCGCTGCCGTGCAGACCGGGAACGGTGACGAGCCGCGGCGGCCATGTCGATTTGGTGCATGAAAGCATGTGTGCGCCTCGCTGCGGGAATCCGGATAGTGATTGTCCCGCCCGGCGCCGCGCGGGCGAACCAAGTTTTTGTGCTTTGTTTATGGGGCAAATGCGCAGGCAAATGCGGCGCCAGATACGGCCCGCGCGGCGGAAAGCTCAGCAACGAACCGCACGCCCGTACGCAAACGCGCGCGAATCGCGTCGAAAAAGTAGAATGAAGCCTATCCATAAAAGGAGGAGGTCTCATGCCGCAAGCGTCGTCCGCAACGCCGCAGCCGTCGCGCCGATCATGCCGTGGCTTGTTCGTCTCCAGACCCGTTCTCGCAGGCGCCTTCCGGACCGTATGAAAATCCTCTTCTACACGCCTCAATCCGATGCTGCCGCGTGGCTGCACGATCTTGCCCGCGCACTGCAGCAAGCCGATCTGCGTGAATGGCAACCGGGCGACACCGCGCCGGCCGATTTCGCGGTCGTGTGGCGTCCGCCGCGCGAGATGCTGGCCGGCCGTGACGATCTGCGCGCGATCTTCAATCTCGGCGCGGGCGTCGACGCGATCCTCGCGTTAGAACACGAACAGCCCGGCACGTTGCCGCGCAACGCGCAGTTGATCCGGCTGGAGGACACCGGCATGGCGCCGCAAATGGCCGAGTATGCGACGCACGCGGTGCTACGCTACCTGCGCCGTTTCGACGAATATCAGACGCTGCAAAACGAGCGCCGCTGGGAAGTGCTCGAGCCGCATCCGCGTGACACTTTCACGGTGGGCGTGCTCGGACTCGGCGTGCTCGGCGCAAATGTTGCACAAACGCTCGCGGCGTTCGGCGTGCCGGTGCGCGGCTACAGCCGCAGCCCGCGGCAGATCGACGGCATCACGACATTCGCTGGCGAAGCGCAGTTCGACGCGTTTCTCGACGGCGCGAAAGTGCTGGTCAATCTGCTGCCGCATACTCCGGATACGGCCGATGTGCTGAACGCGCGCACCTTCGCGAAGCTCGCGCACGGCGCCTATCTGATCAACCTGGCGCGCGGCGGGCATCTGGTCGAACAGGATTTGCTCGACGCCATCGCGAGCGGGCAGATCACCGCCGCCACGCTCGACGTGTTCCGCGAAGAACCGTTGCCGCCGGATCATCCGTTCTGGCGGGAGCCGCGCATCACGATCACGCCGCACGTGTCCGCGCTGACGTTGCGCGAAGAAAGCGTCGCCCAGATCGCGCAGAAGATCACCGCGCTCGTGCGCGGCGACACGATCAGCGGCGTGGTGAATATCGAACGCGGATACTGAACCCATCGAATCCAGTTGAAGGGAGCGCCGCCATGCGCGGCGCCGACATAGGAGACACATCATGGCCCTACCCCAGCAAGTGAAAATCGTCGAAGTCGGTCCGCGTGACGGACTTCAGAACGAAAAGGACTTCGTACCCACCGCGATCAAGATCGAGTTGATCAACCGTCTGTCGGCGGCGGGCTTTCGTAACGTCGAGGCCGCTTCGTTCGTGTCGCCGAAATGGGTGCCGCAGATGGCCGACGGCGCCGACGTAATGGCCGGCATCGAACGCCGTCCCGGCACGATCTACTCGGTGTTGACGCCGAATCTGCGCGGCTTCGAGGGCGCGCTCGCCGCGCGTGCCGACGAGATCGTGATTTTCGGCGCCGCCAGCGAAGCGTTCTCGCAGAAGAACATCAACTGCAGCATCGCGGAAAGCATCGACCGGTTCGTGCCGGTCGCGCAGGCGGCCAAGGAGCATGGCTTGCGGATTCGCGGCAGCGTTTCGTGCGCGTTGGGCTGCCCGTATCAAGGCGAAGTGCCGGTCGCGTCGGTCGTCGACGTGGTCCAGCGCTTCGCGGCGCTCGGCTGCGACGAGATCGATATCGCCGACACGATCGGCGTCGGCACACCGAAGCGCACGCGTGAAGTCTTCGAGGCGGTCACGCAGGTGTTTCCGCGCGAACGTCTATCGGGCCACTTCCACGACACTTATGGCCAGGCGCTCGCCAACATCTACGCAGCGCTGCAGGAAGGCATCGAGATTTATCACGCCTCGGTGGCGGGCCTCGGCGGCTGTCCGTATGCGAAGGGCGCGACGGGCAACGTCGCGACCGAAGACGTGCTGTATCTGATGAACGGCCTCGGCATCAAAACCGGCATCGACCTCGCGCAAGTCGTGGCGATCGGCGATTTCATCTCGACGTCGATCGGCCGGCCCAATGTTTCGCGCGCCGGCAAAGCGCTGCTCGCCAAAGCGCGCAGCGAAGCGGCCAACTGCGTTTGACGCTGGTGCAATGGGACCGCTCAACACTCATGCAATCAATCAGGACCTGAACCGATGACGGACCACGCTTCTCTCGACTCCGACGATCTCACCACGCTGCCCGACTCGGCGCGCCGCGTCGCGCTGCTGTTGCGCGAACGCGGTCACGCGGGCCGGATCGTGATGCTGCCGGAAACCGGCAAGACCTCCGCCGAAGCCGCCGCGGGACTCGGCTGCTCGGTCGCGCAGATCGCCAAGTCGATCCTGTTTCGCCGCCGTGAAGACGACGCGCCGGTGTTGGTGATCGCGAGCGGCGCGAATCGTGTGGATGAAAAGAAAGTCGCCGCGCAGGTCGGCGACATCGGCCGCGCGGACGCGAAATTCGTCCGCGAAAAAACCGGCTATGCGATCGGCGGCGTCTGCCCGATCGGTCATGCGACCGAGCCGGTCACGCTGATCGACGCCGATCTGCTCGAACTCGACAGTCTGTGGGCCGCCGCGGGTCATCCGCACGCGGTGTTCAATCTGACCGCGCAAGAGCTGATTGCGCTCACGAACGCGCCGGTGATCGACGTGGCGCTGCGCGAGACGGCGTGACGCGATGACGACGATGACGATGACAGCGGGCCTCGATAACGAAGATCACCACGCCGTGCCGTCGCCTTGCATCAACGTGTGCAGGATGGACGCGTCGACGGGCTGGTGCGAGGGATGCCTGCGCACCATCGACGAAATCGCCGGCTGGTCGTTATTCGACGACGACGCGAAGCGCGCGGTCTGGGACGCGATCGAGCTTCGCCACGCGGAGTTCGTCGCCAGGCAGCCGAAGGTGCGGCGATGAACGCCGCGCCGCGCATCGTCACGGTTGGCGAAACGTTCAGCTCGACGCTGGAGTTGTCGGCGGAGTCGGTGAAGTCGTTCGCCGCGCTCGTCAATGATCACAACCCGCTGCATCACGACGAAGCGTATGCCGCGCAAAGCCGCTTCGGCGGACTGATCGCGTCCGGCACGCAGCCCACCGCGCATTTCATGGCGCTCCTGGCAACGCACTATTCGACCTTCGCGCAACCGCTCGGTCTCGACTTCGATATCAAGCTGAAGAAAGCCGTCCACGCGAACGACACGCTCACGATCACCTGGCGCGTGAAGCATGCTTACTGGAAGCCGAGTCTGAACGGCGATCTGACGCATCTCGAAGGCTCGGTCGTGAACCAGCGTGGCGAGACCATGTTGATCGGTTCGTCGACGATTCTCGTAATGCCGAAACCCGAGGCGTCCGCGAATGCAGACACAAGCGCAAACGTAGCGCCCGATTCGCCATGATCGCGCTGCCGGAATCGATTCGGGTTTTCGAACGCGGCTGGCTCTCGTCGAACAACGTGCTGCTGGTGGACGACGCCTGCGCCGCGCTGGTCGATACCGGCTACGCCACGCACGCGCCGCAAACGCTCGCCCTCGTGCGGCAAGCGCTCGGCGCGCGGCCGCTCGACCTGATCGTCAACACGCATCTGCATTCGGACCATTGCGGCGGCAATGCGCTCTTGCAGGCGACGTGGCCGTGCCGTACCGTCATTCCGGCCTCGGAAGCCGGCGCCGTGCGCGACTGGGACGAAACGCGCCTGACGTTTCTGGCCACTGGCCAGACCTGCGAGCGCTTCGGCTTCACCGGAACGATCGCGCCCGGCGCACGCTTGCGGCTCGGCGCGCTCGACTGGGACGTGCTCGGCGCGCCCGGCCACGATCCGCATTCGCTGATGCTTTACTGCGCGGACGAACGCATCCTGATCAGCGCGGACGCGCTGTGGGAAAACGGCTTCGGCGTGATCTTTCCCGAACTGGAAGGCGAAAGCGGTTTCGCCGAAGAGCAAGCCGTGCTGGAAGCCATTGCGAAGCTCGACGTGTGTCTCGTGATCCCCGGCCATGGCGCACAGTTCACGAATGTCGAACAGGCGCTTGAACGCGCGTTTTCGCGTGTTGCGTGGCTGCGCGCCGATCCCGCGCGCAATGCAAAGAACGCGCTGAAGGTGCTGATCGTGTTCAAACTGCTCGAAGTCCGCGCGATGCACTTCGACACCTTGCTGCAAATGCTCGACGACGCCAGCGTGATGCGCGCCGCCGCGTCGATGCTCAAGCCGCGTGGTGAATGGCCCGCGTTGCTGAAGGAGATCGTCGAGGAACTGGCGACCAGGAATGGGCCGCTGGAAGTGGATGGCGCGCGCATCGTCGCGCGCGCGGCCTGACGCGCCGCCGCTGACAGAGGCAAAGCGAAATATCGTCGCTACAAAAAGAAAGCCGCTCGACCCTTGCAGGCGAGCGGCGGAAATTCTGTCGGACGTGATCAGCGTCAAGACGCATGATACGCGCGCCGGTTTTTTGACCGCATCGGTGATTTCCCTACAGAAGTTTGACGCCCGCTTTCAAAGCCGTCTGCAACACGTCGCGTTACGAGGCCCCGCAGTCGCGCGTCTTTCTATTCATTACCGATATGAATAAATTCGCGCGCCTGGTTACTCTGGAATCCGTAGCATTGTGATTCGCCGCAACAGCGCAACGCCCGTCAGGTCGACGACAGGCGCTTCTGCGGAACGATCCGCCAGCCCAGATTGACGCCGGCAGCCGCCACCAGAATCAGCACCGCCCCCAGCACCTGAATCCACGCAAGCGTTTGCCCGAACGCAACCCGGTCGACAATGATCGCCACCACTGGATAGATGAACGAGAGCGCGCCCGTCATCGAAGTCGGCAGCTTCTGGATCGCACCGTACAGGAGCACGTACATGAGGCCGGTATTGACGATGCCGAGCACGATCAGTTCGAGCCACTGCACGCCGGTTGCGGGCAACGCATCGAAGCGCACGAACGGCGCGAGCATCAGCACGCCGAGCGACACCTGGATCAGCGCGATCAGATGCGGCGGCGTGCCCTTGAGCCGCTTCGTAATGATCGACGACACCGCGTACATTGCCGCCGCGCCCACCGCGTACGCGACGCCGACCAGATATTGCCCCGGCACCGCCAGCACCGCCGGTTCGACCTTCACGACGAACACCAGGCCGACGAACGCGATCACCAGCCACGCAACCGTCGACGCGCTAATGCGCTCGCGGAACACCAGCGCGCCGAGCGCCACCAGCATGAACGGCTGCGTGTTGTAGACCGCCGTCGCCATCGAAATCGACGCGCGCGAATACGCGGCGAACAGCAACACCCAGTTGACGACGATTGCCGCGCCGCCGAGCAAGGCGAGGCCGAGCATCTTCCACGAGAACAGCTTGCGCTGGAACAGGCCGAGTAAGGCACACACGAGCGCGAGCGTCGCGCCGCCGAAAATGCAGCGGAAGAACACGACATTGAACGGGCTTTGCTGCGACGACACCACCAGCCAGCCGATGGTGCCGGACATCAGCATGGCCATGGTCATTTCCGCTGCTCCGCGGCGGATTTCGTTTGACGCCATGTTTCGATCCTCGAATTGATTCCTGCATGACGAGCAGTGTAATTAATCCGATCGTCCGAATACATGGCTAAACTTAAGCATTCTCGCCAGGCAACCTAATAATCGAAGGCCGTCATGACCAAACGCCTTGTTACTGCAACGCCCGCCCCGCTCGACGACACCGACCGCGCGCTTCTCGCTGCGCTCGCGGAAGATGCCCGTCAGCCGGTCAGCGAACTGGCGCGTCAGGTCGGCCTGTCGGCGCCGAGCACGGCGGAGCGCGTGCGCAGGCTCGAAGCGCAAGGCGTGATCGAGCGCTTCACAGTGCAGATCGATCCGCGCGCGCTCGGCTACACGCTGCAGGCCATCGTGCGCGTGAAGCCGCTGCCCGGTCAGTTGCATCTGGTGGAAGAGGTGATCCAGCGGATTCCGGAGTTCGTCGAATGCGACAAGGTAACGGGCGACGATTGCTTCATCTGCCGCCTGTATCTCCATTCGATCGAGCAACTCGACGAGATTTTGTCGAAGGTCACGGAGCGCGCGGAGACCAGCACCGCGATCGTCAAGTCGACGCCGGTCGCGCGCCGTCTGCCGCCGCTCGGCTGAGCGAGGCGCCGGCGCGGCGTCGCGTATGCGCGAAACGGAACGAACGGAAAGACTTACTGTTCGACCGCTTCGAAGAAGGACAGCATTTCGGCGACCAGTTCGTCCGGCGCTTCTTCGGGAATGTAGTGTCCGCAAGACAGCGCGCGGCCGCTCACGTCGCGCGCCACATGACGCCATTCCGCCAGCGCGTCGAAGCACTTCTCGATCACGCCCTTGTCGCCCCACAGCACGCGCAACGGGCAGCCAATCTTGTGACCGCGTTCGATGTCGGCGCGATCAAGCTCAAGGTCGATGCTCGCCGACGCGCGGTAGTCCTCGCACATCGCGTGAATCGCGTCCGGTTGCGCGAGGGCCGCGCGATAGGCGTCGAGCGCGGCGGGCTCGAACGGCGCAAGACCCGCGTGACGGCTGCCCATCACCGCGTCGACATACGCCGCTGGATTCGCGCCGATCAGTGTCTCAGGCAGCGGCTCCGGCTGGATCAGGAAGAACCAGTGGAAGTAGTGCGTCGCAAAGGTGCGGTCGGTGGCTTCGTACATCGCGAGCGTCGGCGCAATGTCTAGCAGCATCAGACGCTCGACGGCGTCCGCATGATCGAGCGCCATGCGATGCGCGACGCGCGCGCCGCGATCGTGCGCGCACACGAGAAAACGTTCGAAGCCGAAATGGCGCATCACGGCGACCTGGTCGGCCGCCATCGCGCGCTTGGAATACGGCGTGTGCGCGGCGTCGCTCGGCGGCTTGCCCGACGCGCCGTAACCGCGCAGGTCCGTGGCGATCACCGTGAAATGCTCGGCCAGTTGCGCGGCGCACTTCTGCCAGATCAGATGCGACTGCGGATGACCGTGCAGCAGCAGAAGAGGCGGCCCCGCCCCGCCCTTCACTCCAAAAATATCGACATCGCCCACGGCGACGCGAAAGGGCGTGAAACTCTCGAAGGCCATGGCGTCTCTCTCGTGATTTTGGAGTCCCTGCATTGTAAAAGCCCGATGTGTCCGCGCGAGGTGGGATAGCCCACGCAAGCATAGAACCTGAACACTCCTTCCAACTATTCCAAACGCCTCAATCGAACGCGCCCGCCGCGCTTCGCCTATAATCGAACGACCGTTCTTAAATTTTTCGCATGTCTGCGGCGGATGAATGCGCCGCAAGCCATGTGCCGCTAAACTCAGTCATCGCCGGACGCGCAACGACGCGCCGATCCGCCCAAATCAGGAGACACGCACTATGGCATTGCCCGCCGTCCTGCAAAAACTTGCGCTGCCCGTCGTCGCTTCGCCGATGTTCATCGTCAGCTATCCCGAACTCGTGCTGGCTCAATGCAAGGCCGGGATCGTCGGCTCGTTTCCCGCGCTGAATGCCCGCCCGGCTGAACTGCTCGACGAATGGCTCACGCAGATTCAGGCGCAACTCGCCGAGCACAAAGCGGCCAATCCCGATGCGCTCATCGGGCCGATCGCGGTCAATCAGATCGTCCATCAATCGAATACGCGGCTCGAACACGACGTGCGCGTGTGCGTCGAACACAAGGTGCCGATTTTCATCACGAGCCTGCGGGCGCCGGCGCGCGAAATTGTCGATGCCGTGCACAGCTACGGCGGCATCGTGCTGCACGACGTGATCAATCTGCGCCATGCGCAGAAGGCGCTGGAAGCAGGCGTCGACGGTCTGATCCTGGTCGCGTCCGGCGCGGGCGGCCATGCGGGCACGACCTCGCCGTTTGCGTTGGTCGGCGAAGTCCGGCGCATATTCGACGGCCCGATCGTGCTGTCGGGCTCGATCGCCAACGGCGGCTCGATTCTCGCCGCACAGGCCATGGGCGCGGACCTCGCCTACATGGGCACGCGCTTCATCGCGACCAAGGAAGCGCACGCGGTCGACAGCTACAAACAGGCGATCGTCAATTCCACGGCGTCGGACATCATCTATACGAACCTGTTTACCGGCGTGCACGGCAACTACATCCGCGAAAGTATCCTCAACGCGGGGCTGGACCCGGATGCGCTGCCGGAATCGGACAAGAGCGCGATGAACTTCGGCAGCGATAAGGCGAAGGCGTGGAAAGACATCTGGGGCGCGGGTCAGGGCGTCGGGCTGATGGACGACGTGCCGAGCGTGGGCGACCTGGTGCAGCGTCTGACGAAGGAATATGACGATGCGAAGGCGCGGCTCGGGATCGCGCGCTGAGGTGGTGCAGCCCGGCGTGACTCGGCGGGGTGAGCGTTGCGCGTTGGCCTGTGCGCCTTGGCGGAGGCGCTTGAGCCGGGGCGGCCGGTTCGGGGCGCTGGATCGGACACTTCGATCGGACGCCTCTGACCCACGCGCCTAAACCGGTGCGCCAGAGCTGGAACGGCTTTGCGCACTGGCCCAACTTCAGGCCAAGCCGCAGCGCTCACCGCACAGCCTGACTTACATATTGCGGCGGTACTGCCCGCCCACTTCAAACAACGCGTGTGTGATCTGTCCGAGGGAGCAGACACGCACGACGTCCATCAGCACCCCGAACACGTTTTCATCATCGATCACCGCGCGCTTCAGGCGTTCGAGCGCAGCCGGCGCCGCGTCGCGATGCTGCGCCTGGAAAGCGCGCAGACGTTGCAACTGGCTCTGTTTTTCGTCGTCGGTGGAACGGGCTAGCGCGATCGGCTGCGGCGCCTCATGCGGATGCGCGCTCAAGAACGTATTCACGCCGACAATCGGATACGAGCCGTCATGCTTGCGATGCTCGTACAACATCGACTCGTCCTGAATGCGTCCGCGCTGATAGCCGGTTTCCATCGCGCCGAGCACGCCGCCGCGCTCGGTCAGCCGGTCGAATTCGGCGAGCACCGCCTCTTCCACCAGGTCGGTCAGTTCTTCGATCACGAAGCTGCCCTGATTCGGATTCTGATTTTTCGCGAGCCCCCATTCACGATTGGTGATCAATTGGATCGCCACCGCGCGGCGCACCGAATCTTCGGTGGGCGTGGTGATCGCTTCGTCGAAGGCATTCGTGTGAAGGGAATTGCAGTTGTCGTAGATCGCGATCAGCGCTTGCAGCGTGGTGCGGATATCGTTGAAGTCGATCTCCTGCGCGTGCAGGCTGCGGCCCGACGTCTGCACGTGATACTTGAGCTTCTGGCTGCGTTCGTTCGCGCCGTAGCGCTCGCGCATGGCGACGGCCCAGATGCGCCGTGCGACGCGGCCCAGCACCGTGTACTCCGGGTCCATGCCGTTCGAAAAGAAGAACGACAGATTCGGCGCGAAGTCGTCGATCGACATGCCGCGGGCGAGATAGGCCTCGACATAGGTGAAGCCGTTCGCGAGCGTGTAGGCGAGTTGCGAGATGGGGTTCGCGCCAGCTTCGGCGATGTGATAGCCGGAGATCGACACCGAATAGAAATTGCGCACGCCATGCTCGACGAAGTACGCCTGAATATCGCCCATCACCTTGAGGCTGAATTCGGTCGAGAAGATGCAGGTGTTCTGGCCTTGGTCTTCCTTCAGGATGTCGGCTTGCACGGTGCCGCGCACGTTTTCGAGCGCTGTGCGGCGTGTGGCGATGAGTTCGTCGTCCGTGAGCGGTCGGCCTTGCTGCTGCGTCATGCGCGCGATCTGCTGGTCGATCGCAACGTTGAAGAACATCGCGAGGATAGTCGGCGCGGGACCGTTGATCGTCATCGAGACCGAGGTTTCCGGCGCGCAGAGATCGAAGCCGTCGTAGAGCATCTTCATGTCGTCGAGCGTCGCCACCGACACGCCCGAATTGCCCACCTTGCCGTAGATGTCGGGGCGCTCGTCGGGTTCTTCGCCGTACAGCGTGACCGAATCGAAGGCGGTCGACAGGCGCTTGGCCGGCATACCTTCCGAGAGCAGCCTGAAGCGGCGATTGGTGCGTTGCGGATCGCCTTCGCCGGCGAACATCCGCGTCGGGTCTTCGTTTTCGCGGCGGAATGGGAACACGCCCGCGGTGAACGGAAAGTAGCCGGGCAGATTGTCGAGCATCAGCCAGCGCAGAATCTCGCCGTGGTCGACGAATTTCGGCAGGGAAACTTTGCGGACTTCGGAGCCGGAAAGCGTCGTGACGGTGAGGGCAGTGCGGATTTCGCGGTCGCGGATGCGGACGATGTGTTTGGCGCCTGAATAGTCGGCGACGGTTTGCGGCCAGGTGTCGAGGAGCGCGCGTTCGCGTTCGCCGAGGGAGGCGCTGCGTTGGGCGACCAGGGTGTCGAGTTGCTGAAGCGGTGAAGGGGCGTCGACGGAGGTGACGTTTGCTGCTGGGTGTTTGTTTGAGTTTGGGTTGCTGTTCGCGTTGGCGTTGGCGTTGGCATTCGAATTGGCGTGCAAGTTGCCGCTCGAATTGCCACTCGGGTTGCCGTTCGGGTTGCCGTTCGAATTGCCACTCGGGTTTGCGTTCGGGTTTGCGTTCGGGTTTGCGTTCGGGTTTGCGTTCGGGTTTGCGTTCGGGTTTGCGTTCGGGTTCGCGTTCGGGTTTGCGCTCGGGTTTGCGCTCGGGTTTGCGCTCGGGTTGGCGCTCGGCTTAGCGCTCAAATTGCCGCTCGAATATTCGCTCGGGTTGCCACTCGCGCTTACCAGCGATTGCGCCACAGCCCCGGCCTGTGTACCGGCCTCCCCGAGCATCCGGCGCGCCTCGACAAGTTGCCAGCGCTCGCGCGCCAGACGCGCTTGCGCGTCGGCTCGCTCGCGATAAGCGTGGATCGTCTGCGCGATATCCGCCAGATAGCGCACCCGCGCCGGCGGTACGATGGCGTTGCGGCCGCTCGAAAAGCGCAGACCTTCGGGCGCGGCCAGACGGCCGCCGCCTGAACGCAAGCCGTGTTTGCGCAGCGCTTCGGCGACGTGCCGGTAGAGCGCGGTCACGCCGTCGTCGTTAAAGCGCGAGGCGATCGTGCCGAACACCGGCATCGTTTCCGGCGGCTTCGCGAAGTCGGCGCGATTGCGCTGCACCTGCTTGGCGACGTCGCGCAATGCGTCCGGCGCGCCCTTCCGATCGAACTTGTTGATCGCGACGAAGCCGGCGAAGTCGAGCATGTCGATCTTCTCCAACTGGCTGGCCGCGCCGAACTCCGGCGTCATGACATACAGCGATTCGTCGACGAACGGCACGATCGCCGCATTGCCTTGGCCGATGCCGGATGTTTCGACGACGATCAGATCGAAACCCGCCGCTTTGCACAGCATCAGCGCATCGGGCAGCGAGTTGGAGATTTCGCTCGACGCTTCGCGCGTCGCCATCGAACGCATGTAGACGCGCGCGCCGCCGCCCCAGTCGCCGATCGCGTTCATGCGGATGCGGTCGCCGAGCAATGCGCCGCCGGACTTGCGGCGCGACGGATCGATGGCGAGGACGGCGATGGTGAGGGAGTCGCCGTAGTCGAGGCGAAAGCGGCGGATCAGTTCGTCGGTGAGCGAGGATTTGCCGGCGCCGCCGGTTCCGGTGATGCCGAGGACGGGGATTGCGGTTGCTTTGGCCTTGGTCTTGGCTAGCGCGGACAGTTTTTCGCGGGCGGATGCGTCGATGGCGCCCGCTTCGAATGCGCTGATGAGTTGCGCGAGACAGCGGAAGGTGGGGGATGCTGGGTCGGAGGCGCTGGCTGTGTTGGCTGTGTTGGCTGTGTCAGCCACACGATCCGCGCTCGTCGCATTGCCCACGTGACTCGCCTGACTAAACGGATTGCGCACGGCATCCACGTCCTCGCCGCCGCCAGCATCGCCGCGCGAATCAAAGCGCGGCAAGCCACGCTTCGAAAACTCGTCCACCCACTCGCCAACCGGACTCTGCCCGACCGCCTCAGCCGCACGCGCGCCTTCGGCGCAGCGCGCGATCATATCGTCGATCATGCCTTGCAGCCCTAGTCGCTGTCCGTCCTGCGGCGAATAGATCTTCTCGACGCCGTAACGCTCGAGCTCCGAAATTTCCTCAGGGACAATGACCCCACCGCCGCCGCCGAACACCTTGATGCGCTCGCCGCCGCGCCCTCGCAGCAGATCGACCAGATAGCGGAAGTATTCGTTGTGCCCGCCCTGGTAGCTGGACACGGCGACGCCGTCGGCGTCCTCTTGCAACGCGGCGGTGGCGACTTCATCGACAGAGCGATTGTGGCCGAGGTGAATCACCTCGACGCCGCTCGCCTGCAGAATGCGCCGCATGATGTTGATCGACGCATCGTGGCCGTCGAACAATGCAGCCGCCGTGACAAAGCGCAGTCGCCGGCCCGCGGGCAGCTTGTGGCTGCCGGCGCGCTGCGGCGTGGACAGATCGGTCATGTCTCCCCCGGATCGTTACGCGTATGGGTGCTGGCAACCAGTATAGCGAAACGGGTCAGGGTGCCGCGGTAGCCTGGGCGGCCTAGCGCACCGCCAACGCCTTGATCTCTTCCAGCGACGGCCACAGCGATTCGTTCGCGAACCGCTCGGCGAGAAAGTCGACAAACGAGCGCACCTTGGCCGACAGATGCCGGCGGCTCGCGTAGACCACGTGAATGGGCAGCTCGCGCGGCGGTACGTCGTCCACCAGCAGCGGCACGAGACGCCCCGCGGCGAGATCGTCGCCGATCACTTCGGTGCCGAGCATCGCGATGCCCGCGCCTTGCAGCACGATCACGCGCTGCGCTTCCAGATGATTGACGATCAGATTCCCCGTCAGACGCACGCGCGGCGAGGCGTCGCCGGTGGCGGGCGCGATTTCGAGCGCCGACACGCCCGCGTATTGCAGATAGTTGTGGCGCGCCAGATCGGCGACGGTCTTCGGCGTGCCGTGCCGCTTCAGATACGCCGGCGACGCGCACAGCACGAGGTGCGCGGTCGCGATCTGCCGCGCGATCAGTGAAGAAGACTTCAGCCCGCTCGGCGACGCGCGGATCGCGACATCGAAACCCTCGTCGATCAATTCGACCACGCGGTCCGACAAGGTCATATCGACGGTGACCTGCGGATACTGCGCGGCGTAGTCGGCCACCGCGGCCATCACGTGGCTCAAGCCGAACGCCGACAGCGACGACACGCGCAAGCGCCCCTGCGGCACGACGCTCGCCGCGCCGACCACCTGCTCGGCCTCCTCGAGTTCGGTGAGCACCTGGCTCAGGCGCTCGTAGTACTCGCGGCCCGCTTCGGTCGGCGCGACCCGCCGTGTGGTGCGGTTCAACAGTCGCGCGCCGAGCTGCTGTTCGAGGTGCATCACGTGCTTGCTCGCCATGGCCGCCGACATCTCCATCCGCTCAGCCGCGCCGACAAAGCTGCCGACTTCGACCACATGGCGGAACACTTTCATGCTGACGAGGGTATCCATCTCAATCGCTCGCTTTGGGAATCAATCGACGTCATTTTGCCGGGTTTATCAAAGACTGGTCGGCAAAACGGCTTCCAAGGGCAGGAATACCGAGGCGCAGAAGCAAAAAAACCCGCCTTCCGAAGAAGACGGGCTTGGAGATCAAACTGATGCGGCCGCTACAGGAAGCCTGCAAGCAGGTGTCGAGCGGCGCGGCCGTGAAGCTTAGAACTTCGCGCGCAGGCCGACGCCGTAGGTGTTGCCGCTCGACAGGTTGGAGATATGGTCGTACATGTAGGCGGCGTAGATGTCCGTGCGCTTGGACAGCGGATAGTCGTAGCCGACCGCTGCCGTCTGACGGGTCTGATCGAAGCCGCCGCCGTCGCGCGAGTAAGCATACGACGCCATCACCGAGCCCGGGCCGAACGGCACCGTCGCGCCGCCTTGCGCCGTGTTCACGTGCCAGCTCGTGACCTGCTGGTCGTTGTACGTGTACATGTACTGGCCGAAGAACTTCACGAACTTCAGGTCGTACGACACGCCGACTTGCGCGACGCTCTGGCTCTTCAGGCCGGGCACGCCCGACGTGCCGAAGCTGCCGAGGTCGCTCGGCACATTGTTGAAGTTCACGTACTGATACACCGCCGTGGCCGCGAACGGGCCGTGGAAGTACAGCACCTGGCCGCTCCACTTCTTCGCGCCGTTCTCGGTGGTGTTGCCGAGCGCGTACATGGCCGTCGCGCTCAAGCCGTTGAAGTTCGGCGACGCGTACGACACCGCGTTGCTCCAACCCGAATCGCCGGTAACGCCCTGATCCGTCGAGTAGGTCGGGAACGTGCCGAGGCCCAGGTACGTGTGCCAGACCATCGGCGAGAACTGGTACGAGTCGACGAACGGGTTGAACAGAATCGTCGACACGAACAGCGGCGTCGTCAGACGGCCGGCCGTGACCGTACCGTAGGGCGATTCGATACCGACGTACGCGTTACGCGAGAACATCGTGTCGCCCGTGAAGCGGCCATACTGGCCGTTTTGCGCCAGGAAGAACCCTTCCAACGCGAAGATCGCCTTGTAGCCGTTGCCCAGATCCTCCGCCCCTTTCAAGCCCCAGTACGAAGTCGACATGCCGCCGCCCGAGACCTGCACCGCGGTCTTGCCGCCCGGGAATTTCTGCGCGCCGACCCATTCGTCGACCTGACCGTAGAGTTGCACGCTCGATTGCGCAAAAGCAGACGATGCACTGGCCAGCAGAGCGGCACACGCGGTTGCCTTGAGGGTGGTCTTCAGCGCACCGCTGATGCTTGTTTTCATGGGTTCTCCTGTCTTTGTCAAAAAGGGTGTGGCTGTGCGAAAGGGGGAGCTCGCGCGAATCATTGTTGTTGTCCGTTCGATCATCGAGCCAATCTGGGCGGGACCATCTTTGCGGACCATTTTTATGGACAAAAATATCGTTGGTTATTGCCGGTATATCGGTCTGATTAGTTTTGTCGCATATCGGCCTGATAAAGCCATGGCCGATGGCGCGTTCGCCGTGACGCCGCAAGTTTTGCCGCAGCGCGCAAAGCGGTGCTCACATTGCAGCGGACGGGTTGATAACGCCTCAGATGACATGCGGATGACGCGCCGCCGCAGAAACGACCAAATTTGACGATGGGAGAGGGTGTGCTGCCGAGCGTTTTCAAAAAAGTGTGGCGTCGAAACGTCACATTGACCGCGGGCGTTAGGGGTGAAGGCGAGGCGGAAGGCCGCCGTCAAGCGGTTTGAAAGGCAGGCGAGCTGGTACGGCGGGGCTAGCCGATGAGAATTTGGGAGGACGAAATGGGCAGAGTCGCCTCGCATGCGGCTTGCGATGAGGCATGCATAAGGGCGTGGTCGGATACCCAAGTGCGGGCGCCAGAACAATGTCGAAGCGTCAGGGAGATAAAAACAGATGTGTGCTTGCGCAGCCTAAACGGCAAACACTGGTTGCTCACGCAACAACCGCAACGCACAGCGCACTCAGCGCGATCGGCTAGTTCCGGTAAGGTGAGCCTTCCGATTGGCGCGGGTCGTCGGACTGGCGCTGCATGGCGCGCTGCGAACCGCGTTCTTCGTTGTAACGGGCGATATCGGCGCGAATCGAGCCGGTACGAACCGGCGCATTGGCCGGCGGCCGCGGCACCGTGCGCGACTCCGCACTGACCGGGGTGATCGCGCCGGCATACTGCATGCTGCCGCGACCGTCGCCTGCGTATCCGGCCGGGCCCGCGACACGGCGCACGCCAGGCTTGTAGACGTCGAAACCGTCGGCGTAAGCTCCGCCCGCGAAGTTCGCTCCGCCACGGGGCAGACGCGCGTTACGATCGGCCACGGCATTGCGCGCGGATGCTGCTGCGGCCCCGCCGTAGTAGCGGCCGCCGTTTTGCATTTCGCCGCGCACGGCGTGATTCGCTTCGGCATGCGAATAACCGCCACCGCCGCCGTGCGGCACGCCTGGCGCTTTCGCATAGGCGAACGAGCACAGCGCAGCGATGACCGCGCCCAACGCCCAGTGCCTCGTTCTCGACAACCCGTCCACCAGTGACTCTCACGCCCGAAGACTTGCCTGAAGCCCGCCGTTCGAGCTGCGACGGACTTGTTTTGGAATGGCACGAGCGCTGCGAGAACATCGCGGCGCCGGTTATCCCGACGGCCTTTGAACCGTAATTTATGGGTGCGGACAAAGGGTGTCGAGCCAAAAAGTGTTAGGCCTCGGACTCGGATGTAACACCTTGTTACTGCGACGTTTTTCCGCGACAGAGGCCTTGCGTGAAAACCCTGAAACCGCTTGCTTTCAATGACTTGGAGAGTCCGTTTAAGCGCTCTTGTGTATGACGAATCGCGTATGGGTTTTCGCCATGATTGTCAAAACTGGATGGACCAAACGGATCACGTCACCAATACTGAAACGTGAATCATCGCGCTGTCCGAATTTTCCGGAAACACGTTTTTTGATGCACAACCCTCATTAATCAATTCGGCAAATGAATTTGCATATTTAATCGAAAATCAACAACAATAGCGGTTTCCCATAGGCTGGGACGGCGGTTTCACGCGCACGTCCCGCGCGCTCTTGTGCGTCACCGCGCGCGCTCTTCCGCGTCACCGAATCGAGATTCCGACATGGCTCGCCCGAAACTGCTTCCCGACAACTTCACCCTGTGCCTCGTTGGCACCGTGATTTTTGCCAGCTTGCTGCCGGTTCATGGGCAGGCCGCCGTCGGGTTCAACTGGGTGACGAACGTGGCAGTCGGCCTGCTGTTTTTCCTGCACGGCGCCAAGCTCTCACGCGAAGCGATCATTGCGGGCGCGACGCATTGGCGCCTGCATCTTGTAGTGCTGCTCAGCACGTTCGCGCTCTTTCCGCTGCTCGGCCTCGCGCTTAAACCGCTCCTTTCGCCACTTGTCACGCCGGCGCTCTATGCGGGGGTCCTCTTCCTCTGCACGCTGCCGTCTACGGTTCAGTCGTCGATCGCGTTTACGTCCATCGCCAAAGGCAATGTACCGGCTGCCGTATGCAGCGCGTCGGCCTCGAGCCTGCTCGGCATCTTCATCACCCCGGCGCTCGTCAGCCTCGTCGTCACCAATCAGGCGGCCGGCGGCGGCGCTTCGCCGTGGCATACGGTAGGCAACATCGTGCTGCAACTGCTGGTGCCGTTTGTGGCCGGGCAGTTGCTGCGCCCGCTGATCGGCAAGTGGATCGAGCGCAATCGCGGCGTGCTCAAATTCGTCGACCAGGGGTCGATTCTGCTGGTGGTGTACGGCGCGTTCAGCGAGGCCGTCAACGAAGGCCTGTGGCATCAGATTCCGCTCTCCGCGCTCGGCGGTCTGCTGCTGCTGTGCGTCGTGCTGCTCGCGCTGGCTCTCGCGATGACGGTATTCGTCAGCAAGCGGCTCGGCTTTAGCCGTGCTGACCAGATCACCATCATCTTCTGCGGGTCGAAGAAGAGTCTCGCCGCCGGCGTGCCGATGGCCAAGGTGATCTTCGCCTCGCATGCGGTGGGCGCCGTCGTCTTGCCGCTGATGCTGTTCCACCAGATCCAGTTGATGGTGTGCGCCGCGCTCGCGCAGCGCTGGGGCGCCCGCGACACGAGCGGCGAGACCCACGCGGCTTCGCGCGAGCGGACCGCCGCCGCCGTTGCCCGTCGGTGAATATGCGCGCAATGCAAACAGGACATTCATAAGCGCCCTCCCTGAGCGTCATTTAAAGAAGCCGCCTCGCGCGGCTTTTTTGTTATTTCACGCGGAAACGCCGCCGCTGTCGCCTCAGCCGGATGGCATAAGCCGATTCCTGGTAACGCCAAGCCGGACAGAGCCAGCGTTCAGAATGACTCGACCGAGTCAACCACCGCACCAGTCCGGTGCAACGGTTCATTAAAACTTCACTTAATTCCAGGCAAGCCCGGCCGATAAGCCGAAGGTCGAACGCTACGCCTACCCGCCATGCAACCTCGCTCGCCCTCCCGATCCGCCGCGCCGCGCGTCGAGGAGTTGATCGCCCGGCGTGAGCTGTCCGCCGTGTTCCAGCCGATCATCGATTTTGAAGACGGCGCGATCCTCGGCTATGAAGGTCTGATCCGCGGCCCGGCCGGCACGCCGCTCGAAGCGCCGTTCGCCTTGTTTGCGCAGGCGCTCGCCGAGGGCTGCACGATCGAGCTCGAACGCGCCGCCGCGCGCACCTGCATCGAAGCGTTCGCGCAGCTCGACTTCGACGGCAAGCTGTTTTTGAATTTCAGTGCGGGCGCGATGCGCCAGTTGGCCGAGGCGCGCGACGACACGCTCGCGCTGCTGCGTCATCGCGGCGTCGATCCGCAACGGATCGTGGTCGAGTTGACCGAACAAAGCACGATTCTGGATGTAGGCAGTTTCCTGCCGGTGATCACGACATTGCGCACAACCGGCGCGCAATTCGCGCTCGACGACTACGGCACCGCGAACGCCAGCATGAGCTTGTGGGTGCGGCTGCAACCGGACGTCGTAAAGATCGACCGCTTCTTCATTCACGACATTGCCTGCGACCCGCTCAAGTTCGAGGCGGTGCGCGCGATGCAGCACTTCGCCAGCGCGAGCGGCGCGCGGCTCGTCGCCGAGGGTATTGAAAACGAAGCGGATCTGATCGTGGTGCGAGACATGGGGATTGGCTGCGGGCAGGGCTTTTTCTTCGGCCGTCCGCACGCGCAGCCGGCCCGTCAGGTGACCGACGACGCCCGCGACGCGCTGCGCGCCGGCCACATCGCCGTGTTCCCCGAGACCACGCGCGCGGTGAGCAGCGCGTCGCCTTCGGGCGGCATGGCATCGGAAAAAATGCTGGTGCATGCGCCGGCGCTGCCGCGCCAGGCGACCAACAACGACGTGCTTGAACTGTTCAACCGCCTGCCCGACCTGCACGCGGTCGCGGTCGTCGAACACGACGAGCCGGTCGCGCTGATCAACCGCCGCAGCTTCATGGACCGCTACGCGCTGCCGTATCACCGCGAGCTATTCGGCAAGCGCCCTTGCCTGCTTTTCGCCAATGCATCGCCGGTTGTGATCGAGAAATCGATGACCGTCGAGCAGATGGCCAAGCTCCTCGCAAGCGACGATCAGCGCTATCTCGCCGATGGCTTCGTCATCACCGACAACGGCAAATACGTCGGCCTCGGCACCGGCGAGAAGCTCGTGCGCGCGGTGACCGAGGTGCGCATCGAAGCCGCGCGCTACGCAAATCCGCTGACCTTCCTGCCGGGCAACATCCCGATCAGTTCGCATATTGCCCGCCTGCTCGGCAACGACGCCGGCTTCTACGCGTGCTACGTCGACCTGAACCACTTCAAGCCGTTCAACGACCAGTACGGCTACTGGCAAGGCGACGAAGTTCTGAAATTCGCCGCCGTGGTCCTCGCCGACGTCTGCGACCCCACTCGCGACTTTCTCGGCCACGTGGGCGGCGACGACTTCCTGATCCTGTTCCAGAGCGACGACTGGCGCGAGCGCGTGCTGCGCGCGATCCACGTGTTCAACGAAGGCGCGCAACGCTTTTACGCGCCGGCCGATCGCCTCGCCGGCGGCATTCACGGTGAGGACCGGCGCGGCAATCCGACTTTCTTCGGTTTCGTGACGATGGCGATCGGCTGCGTTTGCGTCGAACCCGCCGGCGGTCCGTCGCTCTATAGCAGCGAGGAAATTGCCTCGGTGGCGGCGCTGGCCAAGCGGCGCGCGAAGCACGAGACGAGCGGTTTCGTGCTGATCGACGCCGACGAAAGCGTGGCCTTGTTGCGTGGACAGGCCGAAGCCGCTCACGTTTCGCTGGAGTGAAGGAGCGGCGTCCAGATCACGCGCCGGACATTGTTTAGCTATTTTTACTAAACAGCATATTTCGGGCCAACTCCCACGCCTACGGGTATTTCCGGGTGTCGAGCGAGGGTTTTTCGGGCGGTTTTAGCGCGGTTTTACTATACAATCGCCCGAACTCAAACACCGTGCGGCCGCCTTTGCGCGTCCGCCTGATTCGATGGCCACAACCATCCGCGACGTCGCCCGCGCGGCCAGCGTGTCGATCGGCACCGTCTCACGCGCACTGAAAAACCAGCCCGGCCTTTCCGAGGCCACCCGCGAGCGCGTCGTCGAAGCGGCGCGCAAGCTCGGGTATGACGCTGCCCAGTTGCGCCCGCGCATCCGCCGTCTGACGTTTCTGCTGCACCGTCAGCACAATAATTTCGCCGTCAGTCCGTTCTTCTCGCACGTGCTGCACGGCGTGGAAGATGCCTGTCGCGAGCGCGGTATCGTGCCGTCCGTGCTGACCGCCGGTCCCACCGAAGACGTGATCCAGCAGATGCGCCTGCATGCGCCGGACGCGGTGGCGATCGCCGGTTTCGTCGAGCCGGAAACGTTGACCACGCTGGTGGCCATGCAGCGCCCGCTCGTGCTGATCGACCTGTGGGCACCCGGCATGCGCTCGGTGAATCTCGACAACGCCGCGGGCGCCACGCTCGCCATGCGGCATCTGTTCGAGCAGCAGCGCAAGCGCGTCGCGTTCATCGGCGGCTCGCTCGCGCACTTCAGCATCGCGCAGCGCGCGCTCGGCTATCGGCGCGCGTTCTTCGAGGCAGGCTTGCTGTTCGACCCGTCGCTCGAAGTAACGATCGACGCCGGCCTCGACCCCGACAGCGGCGCCGCGCGCGCCATGCATCAATTGCTCGACGCGCCGGGTCCGCGCCCGGACGCCGTGTTCGCCTACAACGACGCCGCCGCGCTCGCCGCGCTGCGCGCGTGCCTCGCACGCGGACTACGCGTGCCCGAGGACATTGCCATCATCGGTTTCGACGACATTCCCGCCGCCGCCCATGCCACGCCGCCGCTGTCGACCATCTCGGTCGACAAGGAAGCGCTCGGCCGGCGCGGCGTCGAGCTGCTGCTCGAAGACGCACCCGCCGAACTGGAAGTCCGTTTGCCCGTCCATCTCATTGCCCGTGCCAGTACTTTGGTGAAAATGCCATGACGCAATCCGATCCGCTTCACCCCGCTAACGGCGCCGCCGCGGCGCCGCCCGTCGAGAGCTTCCGCTCGCGCGACTTTCTGCTCTCACATGTCCAGGACACGCTGCGTTTCTACGCGCCGAACGTGTTCGACCCGAGCGGCGGCTTTTTCCATTTCTTCCGCGACGACGGTTCGGTCTACGACAAAACCACGCGGCACCTGGTGAGCAGCTGCCGCTACGTCTTCAACTACGCGATGGCGTATCGCCAGTTCGGCGACCCGCAGCATCTGGAATACGCGCGCCACGGTTTGCGGTTCCTGCGCGAAGCGCATTGGGACGCCCAGCACGAAGGCTACGACTGGGAGATCGAATGGCACGACGGCAAGAAGCGCACGCTTGACGCGACGCGCCACTGCTACGGCCTCGCGTTCGTCCTGCTCGCTTATTCGCATGCGGCGATGGCCGGCATCGAAGAAGCCAAGCCGATGATCGGCGCGACCTTCGAGCTGATGGAACACCGCTTCTGGGACGCCGCCGCGGGCCTCTACGCCGACGAAGCGTCGCCGGACTGGCGGGTCAGTTCGTACCGTGGCCAGAACGCGAACATGCACACCACCGAGGCGCTGCTCGCCGCGCACGAAGCGACCCGGCATCTCGTCTATCTGGATCGCGCGGAGCGGGTGGCGTCGAATATCACGCTGCGCCAGGCGAAGCTGTCGCAGGGTCTGGTGTGGGAGCACTTTCACGCGGACTGGTCGGTCGACTGGCACTACAACGAGGAAGACAGCTCGAACATCTTCCGCCCGTGGGGCTTTCAGCCGGGGCATCAAACCGAATGGGCGAAACTGCTGCTGATTCTCGAACGCTTCCGTCCGTTGCCGTGGCTGCTGCCGCGCGCCATCGAACTGTTCGACGCCGCCATGACCCACGCGTGGGACGAAGACCACGGCGGCCTCTACTACGGTTTCGGCCCCGACGGCACCGTGTGCGACCACGACAAGTATTTCTGGGTCCAGGCGGAAACCTTCGCGACGGCCGCGCTGCTCGGCAAGCGCACCGGCAACGAACGGTTCTGGGACTGGTACGACGAGATCTGGCGCTATAGCTGGGCGCATTTCGTCGATCACAAGTATGGCGCGTGGTATCGCATCCTCACCTGCGACAACCGCAAATACAGCGACGAAAAGAGCCCGGCCGGCAAGACCGACTATCACACCATGGGCGCGTGCTACGAAGTACTGGCCCACGCGCTGCCCGACGGGGCCGCCGCTGCGCCCGAATCCGCGGAGCAAACAAAATGAGCAATCAGAGCGCGAACCACGAATTTCCCTTCTTCGTCTCGGCCGGCGACATCCTCACCGATCTCGTTCGCACCGGCGCGTCACAATGGCTTTCGCGTCCCGGCGGCGCCGGCTGGAACGTGGCGCGCTGCGTCGCGCGGCTCGGTCTGCCGACGGCTTGCGCAGGGTCGTTAGGCGTCGATAACTTCTCGGATGAGTTGTGGAACGCAAGCGTCGCGGCCGGGCTCGACATGCGCTTCATGCAGCGCGTGGAGCGGCCGCCCTTGCTGGCGATCGTCCATCAGACGCATCCGCCCGCGTACTTCTTCATGGGCGAGAACAGCGCCGATCTCGCCTTCGATCCGGCACAACTGCCGGCGGGCTGGATGGGTCAGGTGAAATGGGCGCATTTCGGTTGTATCAGCCTCGTGCGGCAGCCCATCGGCAACACGCTCGCCACGCTCGCGGCCGAGTTGCGTTCGCAAGGCGTGAAGATCAGTTTCGATCCGAACTACCGCAATCTGATGGAGCACGGCTACGAACCCACGTTGCGAAAAATGGCCGCGCTCGCCGATCTGATCAAGGTGTCCGACGAAGACTTGCGCCTGATCTTCAAGACCGACGACGAAGCCGGCGCGCTTGCGCAGTTGCGGGCCATGAATCCAGCGGCAACCGTGCTGGTGACGCGCGGACCGGGAACCGCCGTGCTGATCGACGGCGCCATGGTGACCGAGGCGCAGCCGCCGCGCGTCGAGGTGGTCGATACGGTCGGCGCGGGCGATGCGTCGATCGGCGGCTTGCTGTTCAGCCTGATGACCGCGCCGCAGCGCGCATGGCCGGAGCATCTGGCGTTCGCGCTGGCCGCCGGCGCGGCCGCCTGCCGGCATGCCGGCGCGCACGCGCCGTCGCTCGATGAGGTGGTCGCGCTGCTGTAATTCTGTTGCCTTGTGCGGCGCGCATTGTCACTGAATGGAACGCCGTCGGACGGAGAACGGAAGCTCCATCATCGTGCTAGGATGAAAAAACCGAAACCTTTGGAAGATGGAGAGACGCCATGGACGACATCACCTACACCAAAGGCATTTACACGGCCACTGCCTCGACAAGAGAAGTAGAAAAAGACACCTGGCAGGGCGTGGTCACCCTCTCGCGCGACGAAGGCGATGCCACCGCCGATCAGGAAACCACGCTCTACGAAGTCGAGGCCACTTCGTCGACGCCGGAAGAAGCGCTCGAGGAAGCCAAAGCGCTTGCTCATCGCATCCTCGGAGAAATCGAACTTTAGGCAGCAACCGGCGCCGCGTCTTTCACGTTTTCGTTTGCAATCGCGCTGCGCCATCCTGAACCAACCGGCCGGAGGCGGTCATGGCTGAACAGCTCTTTCTCTACGGCGTGTATTCGATTCACGTCCGCCCGCTCGAACTCAACGGTGCCCGCTGGGACGCGGAATACGAGATCCGCCATCGCGAGAAAGCCGTCAAATCCTGGACGACGGTAGGCGGCGACAACGGCTACGGCGACGAAACCGAAGCGGTCGCGGCGGCTCATCAGCAAGCCGTCGACGATATCGAACACGGTGCCGGCATTCCCAAACCGCGAGCGTTTCCGTAAGTTTGAAGCGCGCGAACGGCGCCGCGTTTCTTTGGCGCCGGCGGCGTCTGTGTGCAACGTAAGTTGACGACGCCAGCCGGCTTGCTTGCATGCACTGCCGTTCACGCCGAGCCACGGCGTGTCGTTCGTTCGCCCGCGCATATCGGCGGCGATCCGCTGCGATACGCGGCAGGCGCAGGACGGAACGCGCGGCGGAACACAGCGGACACACACCGGCCACGCGGCAATAACTCACATTTGCCCAACTGCACGGCAAGCTCAAAATCGGCTTTTACGGCGAAGGCGGCGTGCTACGCTCTGGCCGATTCAACTTCCACGAGCCCGCGATGGCGACTGAACCATCAGACCGTCCTTCAGGCTTCGGCGACGCCGAAGCACGCGCATCGACGCGCCGCCCGGTAGGCAGCCGCGAATTCCGTCTGGACGATCGCGTGGTCATCGAGCATGGCACGCCGACACCGCTCTGGCAGGACCTCTACCACCGCGCCCTCATGGTTCGCTGGCCGGTTTTTTTTGTATCGCTCGCGGTCTTGTTCCTGCTGCTCAACACTACGTTTGCCGCGCTCTACATGGTGGGCGACACGCCGATCGCCAATCAGTTTCCAGCCGGTTTTGGCGGCGCGTTTTTCTTCAGCGTCGAGACGCTCGCCACGGTCGGATATGGCGACATGCATCCGCAAACCGTCTACGCGCACTGGATCGCCACGCTGGAAATTTTCGTCGGCATGTCCAGCATCGCGCTGGCAACGGGGCTCATTTTCGCGCGCTTCTCTCGTCCCCACGCCAAGATCATCTTTGCCCGTTACGCGGTGATCAGGCCGCTCGACGGCCGGATGACGCTCATGGTGCGCTCGGCCAATGCACGCCGCAACGTGATCGCCGAAGCCCGCGCACGGCTGCGCATACTGCGTACGGAGACCACGCTCGAAGGTTTCACCTTGCGCAAACTCTACGACCTGACGCTGGTTCGCGATCAACACCCGGTGTTCAAGCTGGGCTGGACGGTCATGCATATCGTCGACGAAACCAGCCCGCTGTTCGGCGAGACCGCCGAAACACTCAGGGACCGTGGCGTGTTGCTGCTGCTCACACTCGAAGGCGTCGACGAGTCGACCTCGCAAACCATGCAGGCGCGCCACACGTGGTCGTGCGATCAGATCTACTGGCAGCACCGTTTCGTCGACATCATGACCGAGAAAGACGGCGTGAGCCATATCGACTATGCGCATTTCAACGAGATCGCGCCGCTCGACGAGGCGCCCGTGGCAACGCACATTCGTCCATAAAAACGGCGCAAGTGTTAAGAAGAGAAAAAACAAAAAAGAGATAAGGATTTCAAAATGCTTTTGCTGGATTTCTAAAAGCATACAGCCTATGCTGCGCCGCTTCGTATGGCCACCACGACGCAATGCAGCACAGCAAAACCGCACTCGCCGCCGCCTCTCTCGCGCTGTACAGCCTGCCGTCGCTTGCCCAAGGCGACGCGTCGCTGATCAATGTTTTACCGGGCAGCGACACACTGCGCGCACAACAGCAGCGCCTCGAAGCGACTGCGACCAACGGCACGCTCGGCAACGTGCTGCGCGAGGACGCGTCGCGTGAGGAAACTGCCGATCTCGCGCATTTGCCTGCGCAGTCGCCGTGCTTCGAGATCAGCAAAGTCCGGATTACGAATAATCCGTTTCGCGCCATCGACCATCTGGTCGAAGTGGTCGAGGGCCAGTGCGTCGGCGCCGACGGCCTGAAGATCGTCCAGGACAGCGTCGCCAATAAGCTTATCGAGTACGGCTATGTCACTACGCGCGTCACAGTGCCCGAGCAGTCGCTGTCGTCGGGCACTTTGCAGCTCGATGTCGTGCCTGGCCGCATCGGCGCCATTCGCAGTGAAGGCGATACGATCGGCGATGTCGCTCGTGCTTTGCCGTCGGGCCAAGGCGCTATGTTGAACCAGCGCGCAATCGATCAGGCGCTGGAAAACATCCGGCGCTTGCCCTCGCAGGCGGATGCGCGGTTCGACATCGCGCCGGGGCAAGCAGAAGGCGAATCCGATGTCGTACTGCATGCCGGCACCGGACGCCGCTGGCACGTCATGGCCGGCTACGACAACGCGGGCCAGGATGCCACTGGCAAGAACGAACTGTTCGGCGCGCTCTCCATCGATTCGCCGTTCCATCAGTACGATCAACTGCAGGTTTCCGGCCTCACGAACGCGAACTTCGGCGCACCGGGCAAAGGCGCGAATCAGGCGAGCGCTTCGTACAGCGTGCCGTTCGGCTACGCGATGCTCACCCTCGACGCATACCGCGCAAGCTATCTGCAGACGCAGGCGCTACCGACGGCCGTCGCGCAGTTCACCGGCGAGCAGAAAGGTGCAGGCATCAGGCTCTCCGGCATCGTGCAGCGTGGCGCGACATCGCGCACCGAACTGCGCGCGCGCTTCTATCGCGCGTTGAATCACAACTACGTGAACGACACATGGATCGGCGTGCAGGATCGCGACGTGTACGGCTACGAAGTCGGCGCGTCGCATCGCCATTATTTCGGCCGTGTGCAGGTGGACGCGTCGCTCGGCTGGCGCGACACGCTGCCGGGCATTTCTCGCCAGCCCGGCTACGTGGTCGGCGACGACACGTTCAACGGGCGCGAGCAGCTCGAAACAGCGTCTCTTGCCGTGCAGGCGCCCTTTCGCCTCGCCAATCAGCCGTTCTCCTATCAATTCGTCTGGAACAGGCAGAACGCGCGCACACGGGTGACAGCGCCCGACTACTTTACGATCGGTACCCGCTACGCGGTGCGCGGCTTCGACCAGCAGGCGACGCTTGCCGCCGAAAGTGGCTGGACCGTATCGAACGAACTCGACTGGTACGCGCCGACGTCCTACGGCGTGCAAGCCTTATACGCGGGGCTCGACGCCGGTCGCGTAAACGGGCCGACGACGCGATACCTGGCGGGTAACACCCTGGTGGGAATGGTGGCGGGCGTCAAAGGCAGCCTCGCGCCGAAGAACCGCCTGTCGGCCGGCGTCAACTATGACGTCTCTGTCGGCTGGCCGCTCCATAAGCCGAACGGTTTCCCAAGTCGTTCGCCCACCGTGCTTGTGCAGATCAGCACTCTGATCTGAAAGGGCTTCCCCTTTTGTTAGCAGTATCTTAGTTATCTCAGAGAAAAAAAACATGCGGAAAACTCCTCCTCGTATTACTGACGGCAAGGGCCGGACGGTCTGGTTCGCCGCACGCGCCAGCGCATTTGCCGCGTTGTGTGCATTCGGCATGCAGCCGCTTGTCGCGAGCGCACAGGCAAAGCTGACCATTACCCCCGATGCGGGCGCGGCCACGCGCCCGACGATCGGCACATCGAGCAACGGCACCCAGGTCGTCAATATCGTTGCGCCCAATGCGGCGGGTGTGTCGAGCAATCGCTTCTCGGACTACAACGTCGGCACGGGCGGCGTGATCATCAACAACGCCACGCAGGCCGCGCAGACGCAGGTCGGCGGGACGGTTCAGGCAAACTCAGTGCTCGGCAGGCAGGGCGCGAAACTGGTCCTGATGCAGGTCACGTCGGGCGCGCAGTCGCAATTGCTCGGCACCACTGAGATTGCCGGCAACAGTGCCAATCTCGTGCTCGCCAATCCGGCAGGCATCACGTGCTCGGGCTGCGGCTTCCTGAACGCGCCGCGCGTCACGCTGGCGACCGGCACGCCGACGCTGAAAAGCGACGGCTCGCTGGATACGATCGACGTGAAGCAAGGCACGCTTGCTGTGGACGGCGGCGGGCTGAACGGCTCGACGAGCGCGGTCGATCTGATCGCGCGTGCGATCACGATCAACGGCAAGGTGCAAGGCAAATCGATCGATGCAATTGCCGGCGCCAATCGCGTCAATTACGCGTCGAAGTCCGCGCTCGCTCAAGCCGGCACGGGCAGCGCTCCGCAGGTGGCGATCGATGTGCAGTCGCTCGGAAGCATGTACGGCGACGGCGCCGTGCGTCTGATCGGTACCGAAGCGGGTGTCGGCGTGCGCGACAACGGCACGCTGACTTCACTGACCGGCAACCTGAGCGTCGGTGCCAACGGCGACGTCACGATCGCTGTGCCCGCGAGCATCAAGGCGGCAGGCACCGTTGCGATCAACGGCGCGAACGTGACGAACGACGGCTCCATCGCCGCCAATGGCAGCCTGGACGTTTATGCTACTCAGGCTCTCGCCAATCGCGGCACGATCACGGCCGACAACATGAACCTGATCGCCAACACGCTGTCGAACGCGGGCAAAGTCGCCGCGAACGGCGTGCGCATGGGCGGTGACCGGTCGCTGATTAACACCGGCACAGTCGAAGCTGCGCAACAGGCGGAACTGGCGGGCGACAGTGTGACGCTTGCGGCCGCTAGCGGCGTGAACAGTGCGAATGTGACCTTGAGGGGCGGCACCATCACGAACCAGAGCAACGCGGTGAACGCGAGCCGATTCCTCAATATCAACGCAGACCGCATCGACAACGCTGGCACACTGAGTTCGGGCGGCTCTGCCTATGTCAACGCGGCGGACACGTTCGCCAACGGCGCGAACGGCACGCTGACTGCGCGGGACGGCGTTCAGATCAGCGGTGGCAGCGTGACAAACGACGGCCTGATCACCAGCACGCGCTCGGTCGACGCCCGCGGTGGCATGACCTTGACCAATCGCGGCACTCTTACGGCCGGTGATTCCATAAACCTGTCAACGCGCGGTTCGCTGCTGAACAGCGGCAAGATATTGGCGGCCAATCTCCGCGTGTCCGCTGACCAGTCGTTGACGAATACCGGCACGATCGACGCGACGATGCAGGCAACGCTGGCGTCCAACAACGTGATGCTATCGGGTGGCAGCGTGAACGGTGGCACGGTGACGCTAAACGGCGGCACCGTCACGAACCAGAGCCAGGCGGTGAACGCGAGCCAATTCCTCAATATCAACGCAGACCGCGTCGACAACGCAGGCACACTGAGTTCGGGCGGCGCTGCCTATGTCAGCGCGTCGGACACGTTCGCCAACGGCGCGAACGGCACGCTGACTGCGCGCGATAGCGTCCAGATCAGCGGTGGCAACGTGACAAACGACGGCCTGATCGCCGGCACGCGCTCGGTCGACGCCAACGCTGCCATGAGCTTGACCAATCGCGGCACCCTCACGGCCGGTGATCTCATGAACCTGTCAACGCGCGGTTCGGTGCTGAACAGCGGCGAGATATCGGCGGCCAATCTCCGCATGAACGCTGACCAGTCGTTGAAGAATACCGGCACGATCGACGCGACGACGCAGGCAACGCTGGCGTCCACCAATGTGATGCTGTCGGGTGGCAGCGTGAACGGTGGCACGGTGACGCTAAACGGCGGCACCGTCACGAACCAGAACGCGACCGTGAGCGCCGGCCAGTTTCTCGACATTCGCGCGGACAACGTGGAAAACACCGGCACGCTGAGTTCGAACGGCGACGCCCGCCTCAACGCGATGAACACGTTCACGAACGGCGCGAACGGCACGCTGAGCGCACAGAACAACGTGCAGATTGGCGGGGCGACGCTGAACAACAGCAACGGCAGCATCGAGGCGGTGAAGGGCACGCTGTCCGTACAGGTCAGCACGATCGCCAACTTGGAGGGCAAGCTGTCGTCGGGCGACGCGATGTCGATCAATACGCGCGGCGACCTCGACAATACGGGCGGCACGATCGCCGCAGGGCGTGATGGGCAGATAGACGTCGGCGGCAAGTTGACGAACGACCACGGCTCGATCACGTCGCAAACGGCGGTGCGCGGCACGGCGGGGTCGATGTCGAATGTCGGCGGCGCGATCTCGGCGCCGATCTCCGCGGATATTCGTGTCGTCGGCGATAACGGCCGCAACAACGGCGGCTTCATCCCGCCGGTCAATCCGACGCCGAGGCCGACGCCGAGGCCGACGCCGACGCCGACGCCGACGACCTTCGATCCGCGTCCCGGCTATGTTCGCATGGATCCGCACGCGCCTGATCTTGCCAAGTACAACGGTTTCTATGGTCAGGACGGCTACTTCTATGCGCAAATTGTCATGCCGGGCTAAGCAGTTTCTTTAACCAGGCATCCCGGGCGCCGGCACGCAGCAATGCGTCCCGGCGCCCGTAATGCTTTGGAGCCGCTCAAGAACGCGCCAACCACACCAGGGCTTACCCGAATCCGCCCTTTGCGCAGCAGATCCATCTCAAAACTTCATTCAAACGCGCGGGTCTTCGCGCCCACTCGCAACTGCCCGGTCAAAGTAGAAAAAATTCTCTCCCATTGGCGCTAAAAAATAGAGTCTCTTTCGCTGCGCCACCTTCGTGGTCCCCACCACCGCGCGCGGATGCAATCGCAACTACGTTGCATGGGACCGGAGTAACCGCTAAAGCGGCAACTCCGATCGACAAACGGAGACTCACCCATGACCGCTCGCCTGCCCATCGACGGCACGCCCGCACTGGCCGATTACAAGCTTTCCGACAACCTCACCGCGACGCGCGGCCGGATCTTCCTGACCGGCACGCAGGCGCTGGTGCGTCTCGTGCTCATGCAGCGCGCCGCCGATAAGGCACGCGGCATGAATACCGCCGGCTTCATCAGCGGCTATCGCGGCTCGCCGCTCGGCATGGTCGATCAGCAATTGTGGAAGGCGAAAAAACTGCTAGCGGCGAATGATATTCGCTTTTTGCCCGCCATCAACGAAGAACTCGGCGGCACGGCCGTGCTCGGCACGCAGCGGGTGGAATCGGACCCGGAGCGCAACGTCGAAGGCGTGTTCGCGATGTGGTACGGCAAAGGCCCGGGCGTAGATCGCGCCGGCGACGCGCTCAAGCACGGCAACGCCTACGGCTCGTCGCCGCACGGCGGCGTGCTGGTGGTGGCGGGCGACGACCACGGCTGCGTGTCGTCATCGATGCCGCATCAGAGCGACTTCGCGATGATGGCGTGGCACATGCCGGTGGTGAATCCGTCGAACATCGCCGACATGCTGGAGTTCGGCTTGTACGGCTGGGAGCTGTCGCGCTTTTCGGGCGCGTGGGTCGGCTACAAGGCCATTTCCGAAACGGTCGAATCCGGCTCGACGGTCGATCTGGACGCGCTACGCACCGACTGGGCCATGCCGCAGGATTTCGAAGCGCCCGCCGGCGGCCTGCACAACCGCTGGCCCGATCTGCCGAGCCTGACGATCGAATCGCGCATGCACGCCAAGCTCGACGCGGTGCGCCACTTCGCGCGCGTGAACAGCATCGACAAATGGATTGCACCGAGTCCGCATGCGAACGTCGGGATCGTGACCTGCGGCAAGGCGCATCTGGACCTGATGGAAACGCTGCGCCGCCTCGATCTGACGGTCGCCGACCTGGAAGCGGCCGGCGTGCGCATCTACAAGGTCGGCCTGTCGTTTCCGCTGGAGATGACGCGGATCGACGCGTTCGTTTCCGGCCTGTCCGAAGTGCTGGTGATCGAGGAGAAAGGCCCGGTCATCGAACAGCAGATCAAGGACTATCTGTACAACCGCACGCAAGGCACGCGGCCCATCGTCGTCGGCAAGAACGCCGAAGACGGCACGCTGCTGCTGTCCTCGCTCGGCGAATTGCGGCCGTCGCGCATTCTGCCTGTGTTCGCCAACTGGCTCGCGAAGCACAAGCCCGCGCTCGATCGCCGCGAACGCGTGGTCGATCTGGTCGCGCCGCAAATTCTCTCGAACGCCGCGGACAGCGTGAAGCGCACGCCGTACTTCTGCTCGGGCTGCCCGCACAACACGTCGACCAAAGTGCCGGAAGGATCGATCGCGCATGCGGGGATCGGCTGTCACTTCATGGCCTCGTGGATGGAGCGCGACACGACCGGTCTCATCCAGATGGGCGGCGAAGGCGTGGACTGGGCGTCGCATTCGATGTTTACGAAAACGCGTCACGTGTTCCAGAATCTCGGCGACGGCACCTACTTCCATTCGGGCATTCTGGCGATCCGCCAGGCCGTGGCCGCGAAAGCCACCATCACGTACAAGATTCTCTATAACGACGCCGTCGCGATGACGGGCGGCCAGCCGGTCGACGGTAGCATTTCGGTGCCGCAGATCGCGCGTCAGGTGGAAGCCGAAGGCGTGTCGCGCTTCGTCGTGGTCAGCGACGAGCCGGAGAAATACGACGGCCATCACGACCAGTTCCCGAAGGGCACCACGTTTCACCATCGCAGCGAGATGGACACGGTTCAGCGCCAATTGCGCGACACCGACGGCGTGACCGTGCTGATCTACGACCAGACCTGTGCGGCGGAGAAACGCCGGCGCCGGAAAAAAGGCGAAT
Source organism: Paraburkholderia dipogonis (assembly GCF_042680985.1). NCBI lineage: Bacteria > Pseudomonadati > Pseudomonadota > Betaproteobacteria > Burkholderiales > Burkholderiaceae > Paraburkholderia > Paraburkholderia dipogonis. The sequence goes on from NZ_JBHUFR010000010.1 coordinate 496,886, forward strand.
TCCCCGACCCGGACAAGCGCCTCTTCATCAATGAGGAAGTCTGCGAAGGCTGCGGCGATTGCGGCGTGCAATCGAACTGTTTGTCGGTCGAGCCGGTTGAAACGGCATTGGGCCGCAAGCGCCGCATCGATCAATCGTCGTGCAACAAAGACTATTCGTGCGTGAACGGCTTCTGCCCGAGCTTCGTCACGGTGAAAGGCGGCAAGCTGAAGAAGGCCGCGGGCGCCGCGTTCGATCCGCAAGCGCTGGCCGCTCGCGTCGAAGCACTGCCGGTTCCGGCGACGCATCTCGACGCTGCGCCATACGACATTCTGGTGACAGGCGTCGGTGGCACGGGGGTCGTGACGGTGGGCGCATTGATCAGCATGGCGGCGCATCTGGAAGGCAAGAGCGCGTCGGTACTCGACTTCATGGGCTTCGCGCAAAAGGGTGGCTCGGTGCTGTCGTTCGTGCGCTTCGCCGCGCGCGACGAGTGGCTCAATCAGGTACGCATCGACACGCAACAGGCCGACGTGCTGCTCGCCTGCGACATGGTGGTCGGTGCAAGCGCCGATGCGCTGCAAACGGTGCGTCATGGCCGCACGCGCATCGTCGTGAACACACACGCAATTCCGAACGCCACGTTCGTGACGAATCCGGATGCGACGCTGCACGCCGACGCGCTGCTCGACAAGATGCGTCACGCAGCCGGCGCGGAACGCATGTCGACGTGCGACGCGCAAGCGCTCGCCACGCGCTTCCTCGGCGACACCATCGGCGCGAATATTCTGATGCTCGGTTATGCCTGGCAACTCGGTCTGGTGCCCGTGTCGTTCGGCGCGATGATGCGCGCGATCGAATTGAACAACGTCGCGGTGCAGATGAACCAACTGGCGTTTTCGATCGGCCGCCTCGCTGCCGAAGATCCGGCCGCGCTCGAAGCGCTGTGGCAAGCGCGGCATCTCGCGAAGCAGAGCGTGCGCGTCGATACGCTTGACGAACTGATCGCGCATCGCGAAGGACGTCTGCAGACCTACGGCGGCGCGAGCTATGTGAAGCGCTATCGCGCGCTAGTCGATGCGGCACGTCGCGCGGAAACCGCGGTGAATGCGAAGAGCGAGCGCGTGACCCGTGCGGTTGCGACCACGTTTTACCGCTTACTCGCGGTGAAGGACGAATACGAAGTGGCGCGTCTGCACACGGATGCCGCATTCCGTGAAGCACTGGAAGCGCAATTCGAAGGCGTGGCCGGCAAGGACTTCGGCATCAAGTTCAATCTCGCGCCGCCGACGCTCACGCGTCCTGAACCCGGCAAGAATCCGGTCAAGAAAACCTTCGGTCAATGGATGTGGCCGGTGCTCGGCACGCTCGCGAAATTCAGCAGCCTGCGCGGCACGATGCTCGATCCGTTCGGTCGCACGCTGGAACGCAAGATGGAACGCGAACTCGCGGGCGATTATGAAACCACGTTGCAGCGTGCACTCGCCAGGATCGATGCCGGCAATCTGGAAGACGTGGCGAAACTGGCCGACCTGCATGCTCGCGTGCGCGGTTATGGTCACGTGAAGCTTGCGAATCTGGCGGGTGTGAAGCGTGGCGAGCGCGATCTGGCCGCACGTTTGCAGATCGAAGCGGCAACGGGTGAGTCGGTGCGCAAATCGCTGGAAGAGATGAAGGGCGCGGGGCAGTTGCGCGGGATTCCGGTGGTCGTGGCGAAGTAGTTTTGGTCATGTAGATGCCGGCAAATAAAATGCCGCTTCGAGAGCGATCTCGAAACGGCATTTTTATTTGCTTTGTTGTTTCAGCTATTGAGTCATGCGCTCGTCAACAGTGTGTGCACCTTTGCAACTCTGTCTGAATCGACCGGCGCGAGACCGTTGCTGTTCACGCGCACGCCCGAGCCAAAATGCACAGCTTCAACCTGTGTTCTGCTCACGAAACCGGCAATTGCATCGACCGTCAAACCGGCTCCAGCCAACACGGTGCAATGCGAACCGGCCGCCTGCTGGACCAGCTCGCGAATCGTGTCTTCCGCGTGCAGCACGGAAGCTCGTCCGCCCGAGGTCAACACATGCGTCACCGCGTCGAAACCAAGCAGCACATCCAATGAACGGCGCAAATCCCGCGCTTCATCGAACGCGCGATGGAAGGTGATAGCCAGTCCATCCGCTGCATCGATCGCACGTGCCAGGCCTTCGCGGTCGATCTCCCCCGCCGCATTCAGCATGCCGATCACAATGCCATTCGCGCCCGCCGCTTTCACCGCGCGAACGTCGCGCATCATCACTGGATAGTCGTCGGCGTCGTACACGAACGAGCGGCTATGCGGCCGCACGATCACATTCACCGGAATTTCGACCGCCGCCACCACCGCTTCGATCAGTCCGAGGCTCGGCGTCAGGCCGCCCTCGCCCATCGCGGTGACAAGTTCGAGACGGTCAGCGCCGGCTTGCGCGGCCAGGCGCGCATCGGCGACGGTCGTGGCAATGATTTCAAGGAGGACGGACATAAGCGCGGCTGAGTGTCGTTAAAAACGACATGATGTCAGAAGCGCTACTCATCCATCCAGTCGATATCGCCGCACAACACGCAGGTCTGCTCGCCGACGCGCGTCGCCACCGAAAGCGTCACGCACGGCAATGCCTCGTTGATCGACAGATACGGCCGCGTCACATGCACGCGCTCCGGCGCATTGATCGCATCGCGGAAATACGGACGACGCAACCAGTTCGCGCCTTGCGCGTCGGCAAGCGGCAGAAAGCGCGTTTCATGCGCCGCGCGATCGGCGCGCAGCACGACGTTGCGGCCCGCCTGCTTGCCCTTCGCATCGAGCAGGAAGCAGCGCGCGGCATGATCGAGCGCGAGAAAATTCCAGCACACTTCCTCTAGCGGTTCGCCGGCCGCGAGCCGCTCCGCCGCCCGCTCGAAAGCCCGCAAGTACGGTGCGAGCCGGCTGGCGTTGCGGCGCTCGCGCACGTCGGCCTGATCGCGATAGCGCTCGGTGAGTTCGCTGATGCACGTGGTCGCGTGCAACGCATCGGCCGCGCCCGGGTTCGGACGGCCGAAGAAAAAGCCCTGCACGAAGTCCGCGTTGCAGGCGAGCGCCATCTGCGCCTCATGCTCCGTTTCCACGCCTTCGACCAGCACCAGCTTGCCCGCTTCGTGCAGCAGCGCCACGAGGCCCGGCAGGATCGTCGCCATGTCGGCGCGATGCGCGGCGTGCGACAGCATGATGCGATCGAGCTTGACGATGTCGGGATTCAATTGCCAGATCCGTTCGACGTTCGAGTGGCCCGCGCCGAAATCGTCGAGTGCGATCAGGAAGCCGCGCTCGCGGAACTGGCGCACGGCGTCGGCGAGACGCTCCAAATCTTCGGCGCGATGCTCGAGTACTTCGAGCACGATGCGCCGCGGCGGCAGATCGAGCCGCTTGAGTGTGGCCAGCAACGCGGCGGCGAGATACGGATCGGTGAGCGCGCCCGGATGCACGTTCAGGAACAACCACTCGCGCTCGGCGCCGAGTACCTTGAAATTCTCCAGATGCAGCGTCTGGGCCAGCTTGTCGACCTGCAGCACATCGCCGAGGCGCGCGGCCTCGCCGAATACGTCGAGCGGCGACACCGGCCGGTCGAGCGCGTCGTGCGCACGCAGCAGCCCCTCGTAACCGACCGCCCGCATATGCGACAGGCTGAAAATCGGTTGAAACACGCTGCTCAGCGTGAGTTCGCCATGCTGCACCGTAAAACGTTCGAGCCCCGACGTCATCTCGACACCGAAGCCATGTGGCGCGCTGGCCGTCCTTTCCTGTTGCGCAATCGTCATGCAAGTCCTCTCACGCGAGAGCCGGGCCGGTCCGAACGCGGAAGCGAACAACCTCGGGCGTCGTTTCTCAAATGTGCGTCATCGATATACCTTAAGCAAGCTCCATGCGCACGCTGACGCACATTCCAATGAAATTTGTCCGAAAGATTGACCCGTGTAAGGGAGCATGCGCCGCGCGTGGGCGTGGCGCGCACCGTTAAGGTGCGCCGCGCCGTCGTGACCACGGTTTGATCTCGCTGACAGGGCCGCATGCCACCCTGAGCGATATGTCACGCTTCGTCGGGCTAAACTTGGGCCTTACGCTTCGTCAGCATTGCGTGGACGTTTCGTCGAAGATCACCGAAGTCATACCGCTATATCCTCAGAAATAGACCGATGGACATTGTCTTTACCGTATTGATTCTGCTGCTCGCCGTCGCCGCGTCGGGCGTCCTCACCCGCATCCTGCCGTTCGCGTTGCCGCTGCCGCTCGTGCAGATCGCGATCGGCGCATTGCTCGCGTGGCCGAGGCTCGGCTTGCACGTCACCTTCAATCCGGACATTTTCATGATGCTGTTCATTCCGCCGCTGCTGTTCGCGGACGGCTGGCGCATTCCGAAGCGCGAGTTCTTCATGGCGCGCCGCTCGATCCTGATGCTCGCACTCGGCCTCGTCTTCATGACGGTGCTGGTGGTCGGCTACTTCGTGCACGCGTTGGTGCCGTCGATCTCGCTGCCGGTCGCGTTCGCGCTGGCCGCGGTGTTGTCGCCGACCGATGCGGTGGCGTTGTCCGGCATCGCGGGCAAGGGCAAGATTCCCGGGCGGCTGATGCATATCCTCGAAGGCGAGGCGTTGATGAACGACGCTTCGGGACTGGTCGCGTTGAAGTTCGCGATTGCCGCGGCGCTGACCGGCGTGTTTTCGTTGCGCGACGCGTCGATCAGTTTCGTGGTCATCGCCGTGGGCGGCCTCGCAGTGGGTGCGGCGGTGAGCTGGCTGTTCGGCTACGTGTCGGCCCACTTTCTTAATCTCACTGAAGAAGGCGATCCGGCGCCCGGCGTCGTGATGACTCTGCTGATTCCGTTCGCCGCTTATCTGGTGGCCGAGCGTTTCGAGTTGTCGGGCATTCTGGCTGCGGTCGCCGCCGGCATGATGATGAACTACACGACCATCGTGACCGCCGGACCGGCGTCATCTCGAGTGCGCGCCAGCAGCACGTGGACCATGATCGAGTTCGTCTTCAACGGCATGGTGTTCATTCTGCTGGGGCTGCAGTTTCCGCACATTCTCGGCCGGGCCCTGCTCGACGCGCACGAGACCAGTAACGCGCAGGTCTGGCGGCTGATCGGCTACATCGCCGCAGTGGCGGGCGCCCTGTACGCGATGCGCTTTGTGTGGGTGTGGTTGCTGCGCTTTTTCGCGAGCCGCAGCGCCGCGAAACTGGGCGTGGCGAACGCCGTTCCGGGTTTGCGCACCGCTGCGGTGACAACGGTGGCCGGCGTGCGCGGAGCCGTGACGCTCGCGGGCGTGTTGTCGTTGCCGGAGTTATTGCCGGATGGCGCCGCGTTGCCGGGCCGCGATCTCGCGATCTTCATCGCATCCGGCGTGATTCTGGTCTCGCTGATCGTGGCGGTGGTCGGGTTGCCGCTGTTGCTGAGCGGCTGGCGCCGCGGCAAGGATCCGCACGCGGCCGAAGAAGCGCTCGCCCGGACCATGGCCGCGCAAGCCGCGATTCGCGCAGTCGATGAGGTGCACGACAGGGAGTGCTCGAATCTCGACGAGTCGTCCTCGGCGTATGCGGCGGACGTCACCGCGCGGGTAATGGACCTCTATCGGCGCCGCCTCGCCACGCTGGATGAAGAACGCGAACCGCGCGAGCTGGCGCGCCGCGCCGACGCGCTGGAGTTCAGGATGAAGCTTGCCGCCATGCGAGCCGAGCGCAAGACGTTGCTGGAACTGCGCAGCAGTCAGGCGATCAACGACGAGACGTTGAACAAGCTGATGCGGGAAGTGGATTTGTCGGAGACTGCGCTGACGGCGCGGAGAAAGTAAGAGGCGCTCGCGCTGTGTAGTTGCGATGCCGGCGGCGGCGATGGCTTTTTCTTCGATCAAGACAACCTGCGAAGAAAAAACCTGCGCCGCCGACGAACTCACAAAGACAAGTGGTTCAGCGCGCGCGAAATTTCACGCCACCGGACCTTGCGCCGGCTTCCTTCTCAGGAGCGCGTAGAGAATGATCGCGCCGAATGTCGCGGTGCCGATACCGCCGAGACCGAAACCGCCGAGCTTCAACGAGAAATCGCCGGCGCCGAGCACGAGCGTGACCGCGGCCACGATCAGATTGCGGTTGTCGGAGAAGTCCACCTTGTTGACGACCCAGATGCGCGCGCCGGTCACGGCGATCAGCCCGAACACGACGATCGACACGCCGCCCAGCACCGGCCCCGGAATCGTCTGGATCACCGCGCCGAACTTCGGCGAAAAACCCAGCACCAATGCGATCAACGCGGCGATCACGAAGACCAGCGTCGAATAGATCTTGGTGACGGCCATCACGCCGATATTTTCGGCATACGTCGTGACACCCGTGCCGCCGGCAAAGCCGGAGACGATCGTCGCGAGTCCGTCGCCGAGAAATGCCCGGCCGACATAGCGGTCCAGATTCTGGCCCGTCATCGCGCTGACTGCCTTGATATGCCCGAGGTTCTCCGCCACCAGAATGACGGCGATCGGCGCGAGCAGGGTCATCGCCTGCACGTTGAACACGGGCGCCGTGAAATGCGGCATGCCGAACCACGCGGCGTTCGCAACGATGGCGAAATCGATCGGCTTACCCATGCCGAGACCGTTCGTGACGATCGCGTAGATCACATACGCCATCAGCAGGCCGACCAGAATCAGCAGACGCTGCAGCATGCCGCGCGCGAACACCGCGACCGCGCCCACGCACAGCACGGTGACGAGCGCCATCCACGAATCGAAGTTGCTGCCGCTCACGCCATGCACCGCGATCGGCGCCAGATTCAAACCGATCACGCAGACGATCGCGCCCGTCACCACCGGCGGCATCAGCGTCTCGATCCATTTGGTGCCGACCGCTGACACGATCAGGCCGATAATCGCGTACACCACGCCGCACGCGATGATCCCGCCGAGCGCGACCGGAATGTTCAGATTCGGGCCGTGCCCGCCATAACCCGTGACCGCGATCACGAGACCGATGAACGCGAAGCTCGAACCGAGATAGCTCGGCACGCGGCCGCCCACCAGCACGAAGAACAACAGCGTGCCGATGCCCGACATGAAGATGCACAGGTTCGGATCGAAACCCATCAGCAACGGCGCGAGCACCGTCGAGCCGAACATCGCGACGACGTGTTGCACGCCCATCGCGAACATCTGCGGCCACGCGAGCCGCTCGTCGGTGCCGACGATGCGGCCCTCGGCGGCCGCGGACTGGGGACGCCAGCGGGGGAAGTAGGAATCGGCCATGGCGGGGGTTCTCCTCTGTTCGGCGCTATGTATGGTGGGGCGGCGCAGGAACAAGGCGCCGCCCAGGAATTAGGCGCGAGTGTACGGAGTGCCATTGGGCCTGGCAAGCTCGGGGAAATGCGCGGCAAAGCCGTGGATGAATGCCGCGGCATGGCGTGGCGCTGGCCGGGTTGCTTGCAGCGGTGAGGACCAACGTTTGTTGTCGGTGCCGCCGGGCCGCGTAGCCGCGTTGCTTGCAACACCAGAGTCGAGGCTCTCTAACGACGCTGGACAGCCATGTTGCATGCAGCGGCGCGCGTAGCGCGCTCGCCAGCGACCGTCGCGCGATCCAGCACGCCCCTACCATCACCCGCGTCCTCAGCCGTGCCGCGCTTCCAGCGAAAACACCGTCACGGCCGCCTGCAACTGCCTCGCCTGATCCGCCATCGACGCCGCCGCGGCCGCCGCCTGCTCGACCAGCGCCGCGTTCTGCTGGGTCACGTCGTCCATCTGCGCGACCGCGCGATTGACCTCTTCGATGCCCGTGCTTTGCTCCTGCGAGGCCGACGAAATCTCGCCCATGATGTCGGTCACCCGTTTCACCGCGTGCGTGACTTCGGCCATGGTCTGTCCGGCCCGCTCGGCGAGTTCAGCCCCGCTGCCCACACGTGCCGTCGAGCTTTCGATCAACTCCTTGATCTCCTTCGCCGACACCGCGCTGCGCTGCGCGAGGGAGCGCACTTCGCCCGCCACGACCGCGAAGCCGCGTCCCTGTTCGCCGGCACGCGCTGCTTCCACCGCCGCGTTCAGCGCGAGGATGTTGGTCTGGAACGCGATCCCTTCGATCACCGCGATGATGTCCGTCATGCGCTTCGAGCCGGCCGCCAACTCGCGCATCGTTTCGACCACGTCGCCGACGAGGTGGCTGCCGCGCGCCGCGACTTCCGACGCGCCGTGCGCCACGCCGCCCGCCTGCTGCGCGTTCTCGGCGTTCATCTTCACCGTGGACGTCAGCTCCTGCATGCTCGACGCGGTTTCCTGCAGCGCCGCGGCCTGCTCTTCGGTGCGCTGCGACAGATCGGTATTGCCCTGCGCGATTTCGCCCGACGCCATCAAAATCGATTCGCTCGACTCGCTGATACCCGACACGATGCCGGCCAGCCGTTCGCGCATGTTGCGCAACGCGAACAGCAAACTGTGTGAGTCGCCGGCGCGCGTTTCGACGCGCACGCTCAAGTCGCCGTCCGCGATGCGGTTGGCGATCTGCATCGCGTAATCCGGTTCGCCGCCGAGCTGCCCGGCCAGACGACGCGCGATCACCGTGGCGAGCAGCATGCCCGCGACAATCGCGCCCAGCACCAGCGCGCTCATGACGATGCGCATGTGCTGATAGTCGGTGGACGCTTCCGCCTGCGCGTCGTTGGCTTGCTGGCGGCGATAGTCGATCAGCGCGGTGATGCGATCGCGCAGCGCCTCGCTCGACGCAATCGCGCGACGCACGAGTTCGTTGTTGTCGACGCCCGCCGGAATCGGCTCGAGACCGATCTGCTGATGCACGATGCCTTCCCACACCGCCGACTTGCGCAGCACGTCGTCGAACATCTCCTGGCCCTTGCCCGTTTCGATCGTCGCGCGATACTGGTCGTAGGCCGCGTGCATCTCCTTGAGCGAGCCGACAATGCTGTCCTTCAGCTTTTGACGGCCGGCGTCGTCGGCGGCGTAGCCGAGATTCGCGGCGGCCAGATCGGAATCGATCTTGTGACGGTTCGCCTCTTCCATCCAGTACAGGCCGTTCATGTGTTTATTGCAGATGGCGTCGGTAATGCCGTGCATCGACGACAGCGTACTCAGCGACGTCGCGCCAATCACGACGCAAAAACCAATCACCACGGCAAACGCCAGCAGCAGTTTCCTGAACACAGGCATGCGGTCGAACCACTTCATTTCACCATCCTTCACGAGTCACGGCGGGACGCTCGAGCCGCCACGCCGTCGCGAACATTTCGCGATCTGTCGGATACGTAGCGACGCTCCCACCTCATTTACGGCGGCCACGGCAGAGACTTAATGAGCGAAATGTCAGGAATAACCGGGACAGGATGTTGTAAGCAATGCTTAGCGCACGCGATCCGAGCGCGAGACACCGTGCGGGTATGGCTATCGGCGACAAGTTTGGGATTCGTCTGATGTATAGGGACGGAGCAAGCTCTTAGACTTGCTCTGCTGCGTCGACCCCATGTAGGCGCATGCGATGTTGTTGTAACTCTCCGACTTTCCGCTCACGCTTCCCCGGCGTGAGCGGTTTTTTTTGCCTGTGCGATTCGGTGCTCGCGCCGCTTGCAACGGCGCTGCGAGTTGCTTGCCTTTACGCGTGCGTCGCGAAAGCGGTGTTCGCGAGTCGCAAGGTGTAATCGCGCACGTCCTGCGGCCATGCCGCGACGATCTCCTCGAAACGCGGACGGTCATCGGCGTAAAGCGCGCGGGTCGCATCTTCATAGCGCGGCAGATTGCCGGCCAGCGCGGTCATGAAGCGATACACGGCTTCCTGCGCCGCGCGCTGACGGTCCTTGTGCTCGCCGGCCACGCGCGCCGCGTCGACCAGTTTGCGCAGCGCGACCGACGCGCCGCCCGGCTGTCCGTTAAGCCAATCCCAATGACGCGGCAACAGCGTGATTTCTCTTGCCACCACACCGAGCTTGGGCCGGCCACGACCGCGTGGCGTGTCCTCCGTGGCGCTGTCGGCGCCGTCGGCGGCGTGAGCGGTTTGGGCGCCGTCATCCTGACTCGCTAACCGCGCGACGATCTCGTCGGGCGTGCCGCGCAGATCGAATTCGACCGGCCGGCTGGTGACGTCGTCGAAGACCAGAACTGGCGCCTGTTCGCCGCGCGCCAGTACTTCTCTCACCGAGAGCGCCACGTCGGCCAAAGCGCCAGAGGCGATGCGGCGATGGCCTTCGAATGCGGTGCAGGAAAGCGGATGAACAGTCATGACAAACTCCAGATGAAGAATTTGTCGAATTATATCCGGGTTAAATTAAAACGCAATATATTATCCGGGTAAATTTGTGACGCTTCGCTCAGACGGAGTTGCGCGTTTCGGTGGTGGGTGTCACCGTGGCGCCGCCCTGGGGCGAAGTGTGCGTCACGGCGCGATAACTCAGCACGCGATTGCGGCCCGCATCTTTGGCTTCGTATAGTGCGTCGTCGGCGGCGTTCAGGAGGGCGCGGCTCGTTGCGAATGCCTGGCCTCGCGTGGTGGCGATCCCGATGCTCACGGTCAACACATGGTGCGCGCTCGCCACGTGGCGAAGCTGAAGCGCTTGAACCGCCGCGCGAATCTTCTCGGCGATGAAAACTGCGCCGGTTTCGTCGGTGTCCGGCAGCAGCACGGCGAACTCTTCGCCGCCATAGCGCGCCGCCGTGTCGCCCGGACGCCGCACGCTCTGCGAGATGCAGCGGGCCACGGCCGTGAGTGCATCGTCGCCCGCGGAATGGCCGTACAGGTCGTTGAAACCCTTGAAAGTGTCGACGTCGATCAGCAGCATCGACAGCGGCCACGCGTTGCGCTGCGCACGGCGCCACTCGTCTTCCGCGTGTTCCTCGAAGGTGCGGCGATTGTTCAGGCCGGTCAGCCCGTCGGTGCGCGCCAGCACGCGCAACTCTTCTTCGGCTGCGCGGCGATGCCGCAACTGGTGCGAGAACAGGACCGCCAACGCGATGATCGTAACGTCGAGCGCGGCGATCAGCGAGCCGATGATCCACGCGCGGTGCCGCCATTCCACGTAGATATCGCGCGTGGACAGCGCGACGTCGAGGATCAGCGGATACATGTCGATATGACGGAACGCGTACCAGCGTTCGACGCCGTCGATCGCCGCCGTGCCAAAGAAATCCCCGCTCGGCTGCTGGGTGAAGCGCGAATAGTTGGCGGTGCCGGTCAGATTGATACCGATGATTTTCGGGTCGAACGGGCGCCGCATCAGCATCGTGCCGTCGCTCAGCATCAGCGCCATCGAACCGCCGGCGCCGAGATTCATGCCGGCGAACAGCCTGCGGAAATAGGTGAGGCGCATGGTGCCGGCCACCACACCGCCGAAACTGCCGTCCGGCCGCGTGATGCGCCGGCTCATCGCGATGCTGATTTCCTTGCCGCTGACCTTGGGCACGAACGGGTGGCTGATGTACAGGCCGACGTTGGGCGAGTCGCGCTGCACCTTGAAGTAATCACGGTCGGAGAGATTGACGCGGCGTGGCGGCGTGGCTTGCGAGTCGAACTTGATGTTGCCGACCTCGTCGGTCACGAGGATCGAGCCCATGTCTTTGGCGCTCGCCGAACCATCGAACAACACCATCTGGCGGATGGCCGGATCCAGTTGCAGCACGCCGGGCTGTTTCAGACCGTCGATCACCGCGCGCAGCGAGAGGTCGTAAATCTCCAGATTGCGCGACACGTCGCGCTCGACCAGCAGCGACACGTTGAAGACCGAATCCTGGGCGCGCCGCAATGCGTCGTCGCGCATCTGTGCCAGCACCCACACGGCGATCGCAAGAATCGCACTGGCCAGCACGATACTGATTGCAATCACGATGTTCGGTCGGCGCGTCACCATGGCTTTTCGTTCGAACATGCGCTGGCCTACGCGCGTGAAGAAGAGGGTCGCGTCCGGACCGGCGCGTACCGTGAAGCGGTAGCGTACCAGACGATGCACCGAGCCGAACCATCGAAAAGACGGGTTTTTGCCGGGCCGGGCGAGCTCGGCGCCGCTCGCCCGTGTTCAGCCGGTATGCAGATCGAGCGCGGGCCGGGATGCCAAGCGGCTCGAAGCGCGGATGTCGGTGGCCTTGCGCACCGCTTTGTCGGCGCCGTGGCGGGCGACCGCCAGCATGGTGAGACCGATGGGGAACGGCGAGCTGTTTCAAGCGGTCGTTCCATCCTCTCGCCCGATGCAATGTTTTCATCACGCGCTCAAATATACTCATTTGCCGAGAATTTTCACTTTCCCCGGTCATCGCGTGCAAGTCTTGTAGAGATATACCCGATTTTGCCTTCAGTACTCGAGTGCGCGAACCGATATCCGGTAAATGGGATACCCATTTGAGGCTTTACGCCGATGCGCTTCCTGCATCGACGAAAGACATCGGAGGGATAGACCGCGCGAGGCCGCCGCGATGTACGGCGGTCACACAGACGCTCCCATGCCCGGACCTGAGAGTCCATTGCGAACGCATCAACGTTTCGTTATTGGAGAAAAAATCGTGACACTGAAGCACCTCACCATCAAGGCAAAACTCATTGCCGGTTTCGGCATGCTGTCTCTTATCGTCGTAGGGGTTTCCGGGCTTTCCCTGAAAGCTCTTAGCGACTCAACCGATGGTTTTTCCAGCTTCGTGCACGGCATCAATGCACGCGCGGACATGGCGGTGCAGGTGCGAACCGCGGTGGACCGCCGGGCGATCGCCGCACGTAACCTCGTGCTCGTGACCAAACCGCAGGACCTCGAACTAGAGAAAGCCGATGTGCTGCGTGCCCACGAAGACGTGCAAACCGATCTGAAGAAGCTCAACAACATGATCGCGGCCGCTACCGACACGTCGGAGAAAGCGCGCAGTCTCGTCGCCGAGATCAACCGGGTGGAGGCTTCGTATGGACCGGTCGCCACCGACATCGTCAATCTCGCGCTGAACAACAAGCGCGACGAGGCGATCGTCAAGATGGACGATCAATGCCGGCCGTTGCTCGCCGCGCTGATTGGCGCGACCAACGCGTATGCCGACTACACGCGTACGCGTCAGGAGCAGATGATCAAGGACTACGCGGCGCACTACGAGAATCAGCGCAATCTGCTGATCGCGATCAGCCTGATCGCGGTGGCGCTCGCGATCGGCGCATGCGTGCTGATCACGCGAGCGGTAACCGGACCGCTGCGCCAGGCGATCGACGTCGCGCGCACCGTGTCGGAAGGCGATCTGCGCACGCGCATCGTGGTCGACGGCAACGACGAAACCGGCAAGCTGCTCGGCGCCCTGCGCGAGATGAACGAACGGCTGACGACGATCGTCGGACGCGTGCGCGACAGCAGCACGAGCATCGCCGGCGCGGCGCGCGAGATCGCCGCGGGCAACATGGATCTGAGCCAGCGCACCGAACAGCAAGCAGCCTCGCTGCAGGAAACGGCGTCGAGCATGGAAGAACTCACCTCGACCGTGAAGCAGAACGCCGACAACGCGCAGCAAGGCAGCATGCTGGCTACGAACGCATCGTCGGTCGCGCAGAAAGGCAGCGAGGTGGTCGGCCAGGTGGTGACCACGATGCACGACATCAGCGATAGCTCGACCAAGATCGCGGATATCACGGGCATCATCGAAGGTATCGCGTTTCAGACGAATATTCTGGCACTCAACGCGGCCGTCGAAGCTGCGCGCGCCGGTGAGCAGGGCCGCGGTTTCGCGGTGGTGGCGAGCGAAGTCAGAAGCCTCGCGCAGCGCTCATCGAGCGCGGCCAAGGAAATCAAGGATCTGATTGCCACCTCGGTGGAGAAGATCCGCGACGGTTCGGCGCTTGCCGGCGAAGCGGGCAAGACGATGGCCGAAGTCACCCAGGCGGTGGCGCGGGTGACGGACATCATGTCGGAGATCGCGGCGGCCTCGAGTGAACAAAGCCGCGGCATCGAGCAGGTCAATCTCGCGATCACGCAGATGGACAATGTCACGCAACAGAATGCCGCTTTGGTGGAAGAAGCGGCGGCGGCTTCACGATCGATGGAAGATCAGGGGCAGCAGTTGAATGAGGCTGTGGCGTTTTTTCGGATTTTGAACGGTGGTGATGCGGGGGCGTTTGTTTCGGGGACGCCTATGCGGAAGGAGACAGCGCGGCAGGAGCGGGGTGTTGCGCCTGTGCGGCGGCTTGCTCGGGCGACGGTTGTGGCGGATGCCGGGTTAGGTGTCGCGCCGGGCGCCGCGTTGGGTTCGGCGTTGGCGACGACTGCAGGCGCGGCCGGTGCGGATGATGGGTGGGATAAGTTTTGAGCGTGTTGTTCTGCGCGAGCGCCGTGGCTGGGTGGGTGGCGCTTAAGCGGGACATCGCGTCGGGAAGCAGAGCGGTTTAGTGCGAAAAGCTTGGGACAGAAACGCGAAAACCGGCGTGTAGCCGGTTTTCGCGTGACGACAAATCTTATTGGTGGAGAGGAGGAGGATCGAACTCCCGACCTTCGCATTGCGAACGCGACGCTCTCCCAGCTGAGCTACCCCCCCAACGTGCAAACAATTCTAGCACAAGCATTTTCCGTTTTGCCAAGCCCGCCAGAGCCGGCAAACCGCCAGTAAGCCATCACCTGGAAGGCGCACCCGCAAGCACCCAATCGACCACTGCGCGAATATCCGCATCGCTCATTGACTGATGCGCGGGCATTGGAATCATGCCCCACACGCCGGAGCCGCCGTCCTTCACCTTGCGTGACAATTTCGCCGGCGCTTGCGCGTCGCCCTTGTATTTCGCGGCGATCTGCTGAAACGACGGGCCGACCAGTTTGCGATCCACCGCATGACATCCCATGCAAGCATTCGCGTTGGCGACCAGCTGACCGCGGGGCGCATCGGCGGCACGCGCAGCCGGTACAACGGCACCCGCCAGCGCGCCGAACATCAGCGCGCTGATCACCGAGGCAACACCGCGCATCATGGCGTCGTCGCCTTCGGATTACCTGGATGCACAGCGTTCGAATTGGTGACCGGCGCGGGCGCCTGCTGTTCGAGCGGCCGCGAACTCACCGACGAATCGGGAATAGCGCCGACGGTCGGCGTGCTCGCGTCCGGTTGCGAAGCCGCCGCTACGGGCGCCGTCCCCGCCGCGGCGGCAGCCGCCGCGGCTTCCGCCGGCTGAATGTACTGGAACACCTTCACGACCTGCACCACGCCCGGCACACGGCTCGCGACGTCGGCGCCACGATTGCCTTCGTCCATGGTGACGAGGCCCATCAGATACACCGAGCCGCGCTCGGCCACCACTTTGAAGTTGTTCGCCGAAATGTTCTTCTCGGCGATCAGCGCGGTCTTCACACGCGTTTCGAGGTAGGTGTCATTGGTGCGCGAGGAGAACGAGCTGGCCGGCATGATCGTCAGTTCGTTGACGATCGTGCTGACGTTGTTCAGCCCACGCACGATGGTCTCTGCCCGTTGCTTCGACACGTCCCCCGCCACTTCACCGGTCAGCAGCACGCGACGATTGAACACGGTCACGTTGACGTGCGCGTTGTCGGGCAAGTTCTGGCTGATCTGCGAGAGCGCCTTCACCTGCAGCTCGCGATCTTCGGTCTGCGCGCCGAGCGTGCGCCGGTCGGTCGCCACCAGCGCGCTGCCGCCCGCCGCGCCGGCAACGGCGAGAAAGCAACCCTGCAACGTTGCGGACAGCCCCGCCGCGAACCCAACCACCAGCACGGTTCTCACCAGTGTCTTCTTGACGCGGAATACACTCATCAACTAGCTCTCCTTCGGAATCAGTCTCAGTCTTCGCCCAGCAACATGGCATCGATGCCGTCGCACAGACAATGGATGGTCAGCAAATGCACTTCCTGAATACGCGCGGTGCGATCCGACGGCACGCACACATGGATATCGGTATCGCTCAATACTTCCTGCATGCGTCCGCCGCCCTTGCCGGTCAGCGCGACCACGATCATTTCGCGCTCATGCGCGGCCTCGATCGCGGCGAGCACATTCGCGGAATTGCCGGACGTGCTGATCGCCAGCAGCACGTCGCCCGGCTGGCCGAGCGCCCAGACCTGCTTCGAGAAAACCTGTTCGAACGAATAGTCGTTGGCGATGGCGGTCAACACCGAGGTGTCCGTGGTCAGCGCGATCGCCGGCAAGCCCGGCCGCTCGCGCTCGAAGCGGCTCATCAGTTCGGCGGCGAAGTGCTGCGCGTCGGCCGCCGAGCCGCCGTTGCCACACGCGAGAATGCGATTGCCATTGGCCAGCGCGGCGAACATCGTGTCGATCGCAGCGGCGATCGGCATCGACAGTGTTTCGAGGGCTTCGAGTTTGACTGCCGCGCTGTCGCGGAAGTGTTGTTGAATGCGTTCGACTGACATCGAGTCTCTATCTTCTACCGCGAATGGGCCGCACTGCGCGGCCGTGTTGTGAAGTCGTATTGCGAAGTCGTGCCGCCTGATGAACCTGGCCGGCAACGCGGTGCAGGCGCGCAAACCATCGCTTAATGCGCTGATCGCTGCGCTGTCGGCGTTGCCCCTTGGCCTGCATGCGAGCGCAAGTTTATCGCACTCACGCGCGTTCTCCGCGCGTCGCATCAGACTTCGTCGGCACGGAACGCATCGCGCAACCACACGAGACGGCCGGCTTCGAACGCAATCACATCGAAGCGGCACGCGGGCTGATCGCGCCAGCGGGAGGCATGCGTCACCAGAAAATGCTGCGCGGCGCGAACGATACGCTGCTTCTTCTGCCAGCCAACGCTCGCCGCCGCGCCGCCGTAGCGCCGCTGCGTACGCGCGCGGACTTCGACGAACACCAGTGCGCCATCACGTTCGCGCATCACCAGATCGATCTCGCCGCCGCGGCACGACACATTGCGCGCGACGAACCGCAAACGCTGGCGCTGCAAAAATTCCTGCGCACGCAACTCGAAAGCCGCGCCGACGAGTTTGGACCCGACGAGTCCGGAAAAGTTGTGCGGCGTGGTGAAGGCGCCGCTCGGCGCCGCCGCGCTCACGGCCGGCCCGCCGCGCGGATCGCCCGACACTGCGTGGCACAATGGCGGCCTCGTTCCGTCTGTTTGTGTCTTCTGCCTCATGACTCCTCTCTCCGAACTCGCGCAAGGGCAGCAGTACCCCACTGCCGCGCTGTATGTGGTGGCCACGCCGATCGGCAACATCGCCGACGTCACGCTGCGCGCGTTGCATGTGCTCGGACTGGTGGATCGCATCGCCGCCGAAGACACCCGCAACACGGGTCAGTTGCTCGCGCGCTACGGTATCTCGAAGCCGCTCGTCGCCGTACATCAGCACAACGAGCGAGCCGCGGCACTGCGTCTGATCGAGCACCTGCAAGCGGGCGAACGCGTGGCCTACGTGTCCGATGCGGGCACGCCAGGCATCTCGGACCCCGGCGCGAAACTCGTCGACGCGGTCCGTGAAGCCGGCTTTCCCGTCATCCCCCTGCCCGGCGCGAGCGCGCTCGCGACCGCGCTGAGCGTGGCCGGCGACTGGGTCGCGACGTTCTCGTTCCTCGGCTTCCTGCCGCCGAAGGCAAAAGCGCGCGCCGCGACGCTGCAGCCGCTCGCGACCCATCCTCACGCGATGGTGTTCTACGAAGCGCCGCACCGGATCGTCGAAACGGTGCAGGCGCTGGCCGAAGCATTCGGCGGCGAGCGCAAGCTGCTCATCGCACGGGAATTGACGAAGTTACATGAAGCGCTGCACCGTGGCACCCTGGCCGAAGGGCCAACGTGGCTCGCCGCCGATCCGAACCGGCAACGCGGCGAATTCGTGCTGGTGGTGGAAGGCGCGCAGCCGGAAGCCGCCGGCGAACACGATCACGACGCGTTGCTAGGCATCCTGCTGGAGGAGTTGACGGTGAGCAGCGCGGCCAAAGTAGCGGCGGCCATCACCGGAGCATCGCGCAACGCGCTGTACACGCGTGCGCTGACGCTGAAGAAAGAAGACGAAGAGTAAAGCTGACGGATAAACGAAAAGGGCCGCAGTTCACACAATGCGGCCCTTCGTTCTTCTGCGGACACAACCCGTAAGGCCGCCGACGCGGCGCTACGAGGAGCGCGCCCTAGCCGCGCTCGCCGCTGTCATATCACTTCTGGGCGGTCGAATCCGAATTCGACGCCAGCATTTCATTACGCGCGTCGCGTGCTTCCTGTTGCGTCAGACCTTCGATCTGCACCCGTGCCGTACCGGCATGGCGCATGTTCAACGCGGACGCGGCAGCCATGGAAAGATCGATCACGCGGCCACGCGCATACGGACCACGGTCGTTGATACGCACGACCACCGAGCGCGATGTAGCCGGATTAGTCACGCGCACATAGGAGCCGAGCGGCAACGTGCGATGCGCCGCGGTCAGCGCGTGCATGTCGTAGCGTTCGCCATTGGCGGTACGGCGGCCATGGAAGCCGCGGCCGTACCACGAAGCGCGACCGGTCTGATGAAAGTCCGAAATGCCGGAACCTTCATCGGTGAGAGGCTTCGCGTCGGCCAGCGACGAGCCTTGGGCGGTCGCGTCGGAGGCTGGCGCGCTACCGAAAGCTTGCGGTCCGAAGGAGCCCGCCTGCGTCAATTTCGTGCTTTGCGGCACGCCGCTTTCCGACGTGTTGCCTGCGCCCGGAGGCGTGGCGCAACCCGCCAGCACAAAAAAGGCAAAAAGAGTCCCCAGACCACGGGATAACCGAGTTTTCATAAGACGTGCAATCACATTGTCGAGCCGCATCACGCGAAAGTTGAGCGTGTTGCCTGCGACTCCGGCGGCAATGGACGACAACGCACCGCGCAGACAAGCGCAGAACGTCAAAGCCCGGATGCGGCTCACTCAGCCGCTACCGCACGGTTAATTTTCACGTCTGGCGCAACCTGTCCCCGGCAGCCTGACCAGACCCCACATGCCGCCATCGAACGTGGCAAACACGCTCTTGCGCGCGAAACTCAGCGCGCAGGAACGGCGGCGTAGGCCCCACCCAGCGTCACGGCAGTTAAGTCCGTAGCAGGCGCGCGGCGCCTGGCTGGGCAAGACGTGTGCATCGAAAGCATCGATACTTGATGGCCGTCCAAAAGTGCGACAGCCCATACTTGAGTGGCGATCCGCGTGCCCATTTTTGATGGGGACGCATCGCCTTGTGGCATGCACAGTTCCCTGTGCATGGGGTGCATTATACCTAAAACAGAATTCCGGGTTGGCAAGCGACTGAAAACCTTGATGAATTTTCACACCTGCTGCAAAAATGAGCAGCCCGAAGCCCGCTGCGCCGGCGCTTCGGCGCCCTCGGTGAACGTGGACGAGAGGCCGGTACAATCAACGTTTTTCCAGCGGCGCCGTCATCCATGAAAGTCACCTTGATCCCCGTCACGCCGTTCCAGCAGAACAGTTCGCTGCTCGTTTGCGAGGCAACCGGACGCGCGGCCGTTGTCGATCCGGGCGGCGACCTCGACATCATCCAGGGCGAAATCGCGCGGCAGAACGTGACGGTCGAAAAAGTTTTTCTGACGCACGGCCACATCGATCACTGCGCGGGCGCGAAGACGCTGGCCACGCACTACGGCGTGCCGATCGAAGGCCCGCATCCCGACGAACGCTTCTGGCTGGACAAGCTGCCGGATCAAAGCACGCGCTTCGGTTTTCCGGCCGCCGAAGCGTTCGAACCGGATCGCTGGTTGCAGAACGGCGAGAGCGTGCAGTTCGGCGACGAAACGCTCGAGGTCTATCACTGCCCCGGCCATACGCCGGGCCATGTGGTGTTCTTCAGCCGCGCGCATCGGCTGGCGCTGGTGGGCGACGTGCTGTTCGCCGGCTCGATCGGCCGCACGAATTTTCCGCGCGGCGATCATGCGGACCTGGTGCGCTCCATCCGTGAAAAACTTTGGCCGCTCGGCGACGACATCACCTTCGTTCCGGGCCACGGTCCCACTTCGACGTTCGGCGCCGAACGCCGCACTAATCCGTACGTCGCCGACGGAGTCGAGGCATGAGCAGCGAAATCTACGTGAGCACCGATGTCGAAGCGGACGGCCCGATTCCCGGCCCGCATTCCATGCTCAGTTTCGCCTCCGCCGCTTACACCGAGGACAAGCGGTTGATCGCCACGTTCTCGGCAAACCTCGAGTTGCTCGACGGCGCCAAGGCGCATCCCGTGCAGGAAGCGTGGTGGAAGACGCAGCCTGAAGCATGGGAAGCGTGCCGCAAGGACTTGCAGACGCCAGCGGCTGCATTGGCGGCGTACGTCGACTGGGTGGAAGCCTTACCGGGCAAACCCGTGTTCGTGGCCATGCCGGCCGGCTTCGACTTCACTTATATGTTCTGGTACATGATGCGGTTCGTCGGCCGCTGTCCGTTTTCCTGGTCGGCGCTCGACATCAAGACGCTGGCCTTCGCCATGACCGGCCTCCCGTACCGCAAGAACATCAAGCCGCGCTTTCCCAAACACTGGTTCGACGAACATCCGCACACGCATGTCGCGCTGGACGACGCGATCGAGCAAGGCGCGCTTTTCTGCAACATGTTGAAGGATCTGCGCGCAAGTCAGGCGATCACCCTCGCAGCGGGTAAAGATGGGGACGGCACAGGACAAAACACCACCGAGGAACCAGCAAATTAGGTAATCTCCCTCGTCGAACCCGTTTTACATTGCGTTTCGTTTTCGCGCCCTCTACCATGCGTTGATACGGCGACGCAAACGGAGGCGCAGTTGACACTCGATACGTTCTCTCAAAAAATCCTGCGCCTATTGCAGCTCGACGCACGCCGCTCGGTGCAAGAAATTTCCGACCAGGTCGGCCTGTCGAGCACGCCATGCTGGCGGCGCATCAAGGACATGGAACAGTCGGGGGTCATTCAGCGTTACACGGCGCTGCTGGATCGGGAAAAACTCGGGCTGCACGTGTGCGCCCTCGCGCATATTCATCTCACGCGGCACACCGAAGGCGGCGTGGAACAGTTCGAGCGGGAGATCTCCACCTGCCCTGAAGTCACGGAGTGCTACAGCACGACCGGCGAGTCGGACTACATCCTCAAGATCGTCGCGCCGGACATCAAGGCATACGACAGCTTTCTGCACGAGCGCATCTTCAAGATTCCCGCCGTCGCGCAGGTTCGCACGAGTGTGGTGCTGCGCGAGATCAAATTCGACACGCAACTGCCGCTGTGATCCGTTGACGGCTTAACGACGCCACGCGGCAGCAGGCTCGCGCGCCGCCGCGGGTATGGAATCAAGTGGCGCTGTGCGGTTCCGTCGCCTTCGTGCGTACTTCAGTGGCCACGCCGCCTTTTGTACCGAGCGTCTCCGGATCAGCCTCCGCGACGGACGTCGCATCCAATGCCTGTAGCAGTTCCACTTTGCGCGCGCCCAGGCGAGCCTTGAGCGCCGCCAGATCCACCCGCCCAAGCCGTTGCGTTTCGCTGTCCGGCACGCGCGACGACAACCCATCCGGCAGCACAACTTCGACATCCAGCCCTGTACTCAGGTAGTGGATATTCACCGCCGCCGCCTTCAGGCCGTGAGAGGCCAACGCGGCGTTCACCTCTGCAATCACCCGCTCGCGAGTGGGTAGATCGAAGGGCGGATGCGCAAGCGCATCGTTCTCGGGATCGACATGGATCAGCGCGTCGAGCACGCGGTTGTCCGTCAGCACGCGCAAACGCGCCGACTCGGCGATGTAGTGCCCTTCCGATACCGAGATAAGCGGATCGACGAGAATGTGCGCGTCGACGAGCGCGAAGTCGCCCATCTTGCGAGTGCGCATTTCGTGCACATCACGCACGCCGGGCGTAGACAGCAGCAACGCGCGCATGTCGGCGGTGGCGGCGGTGTCGAGTGCGCGGTCGGAGAGATCCTGCAGCGCGTCCCAGCCGAACATCCAGCCCATGCGCGCGACCATGAAGCCGACGATCGCCGCGGCAATCGGATCGAGCAACCGCACGCCGGCGAGACTGCCGACAATACCGATCGCGACCACCAGCGACGACGCCGCGTCCGAACGCGCGTGCCAGGCATTGGCGATCAACATGGCGGACCGCACGCGTTGCGCCTCCCGCAGCATGTAGCGAAACAGACTCTCCTTGGAAATGAGAACCAGCACAGCGACTGCGAGCGCGCTCATATGCACGGCAGGAATATTCTGCAAATCGGCGAGACGCGTTCCGGCTCGCCATAACATGCCGCAGCCCACCGCGATTAGAAGCGCGCCCAAAAATAACGACGCCACGGTTTCATAGCGGCTATGCCCGTAATTGTGATCCGCGTCGGGCTTTGCGCCGCTGTGCCGATTGGCAATCAGCACGACAAAATCGGAAATCAGATCGGCGAGGGAATGGACACCGTCGGCGACCAATGCCTGCGAGTGCGCAAACACACCGATCACGATTTGCAGCGTCATCAACACCGTATTGAGCGCAATACTGACAAAGGTACTTTTGCGCGCAATGCGATGTTTTTCGGCGGATTCGGCGACGGCGGCGGCAGGCATCTCAGAATGCAATGAAAGTTCACTTCTTGCATTCTACCCGGCCCGTCTCGAAACGTGGCTGGCGGCGTCTAAAAAATTCCTTTTAAATCAGCCGCTTATCTAAACGAAAAGCATTCGCGTTCCAGCGAGCGGTGTCATGCGACAAAAACCACGACATCGATTGCGGCAATAAAAAAACCGCGTCCTCGACGGTACGCGGTTCTCTTTCGCAACGGCAGACGCTATAACCGCATCTGATTGAAGCTATTCGTATGACTTGATGACCAGAAGCATTAGTTGCGACAAAAGCCGCTCACAAAAGCGGCTAGCAAAAAGCTGCTGGCCAGAGCATTACTTCTCGATCAGAAACTTCTCGCGATCCAGACCTGCGATCCAGCGCGGCGGCTTGCCACGGCCCGACCAGGTGCTGCCGCTATCCGGGTCGCGATATTTCGGTGCGACACCTGCGCGCGGACGCGCGGCTTTAGCACCCTTGGCGGCGCGACCGCCACCGAGTTCTGATAGAGAAATGCCGTAGTCGGTCATTTTCTGCTTGATTTCATTCAACACTTCAGCGTATTCGCGCGACTTCGCTTCTTCGATCTGCTTTTCGAGCTTCTCGCGCTGGGCGAGTAGTTCCTTGTAGGAAGACATAGGTTCCCTTTGTGGTTTGGATAAATGACTGCCAGTCTTAAGCCAGCTTGCCCTTTGAAGATGGATCATGCCTCGGAATTTGATGGCGAGATTAACACAAAATAGAAAGATTACAAAAGCGAGCGCGCAAAATTAATCCGAATTCGTTTCAAAAAATTTCCAGCCGCCAAGGCGCTACAACACTCCCTTTCAAATAGCTGATTTCGCTTTTTGCTGAAAAACGCAGTTCGCATCAGTAATTATGGGATTAACTATCAAAAAATGAAATTTAAGATCTCGATTCGATGGCAACATTTCATGCCATGAGAGCTTTAGTATGAAACGTCGTAACATATTGCGATAGATCGCCTGCGCTGTTATTACGCATGAGTGGTTTCCCTGAACATCGGTAAAAAATCTAATTTATGTAGCGTTGCATGCAATCTTCAAGCGCCGCGCGCAAGGTTTCAGTATTGGGCTTGGCATCGTCGAAGGGAAAACGGCTGCGTGCGCCGTTCAGTTTCAGATCCACGCCATATCGATCGACGCCGAGCAGCTGAAACTCGCCCTTACCGCCGGACTGAGCGGGGAATTGCGCGATCAACGCGTTCTCTTCATCGAAACCGACTGGCGGCAAAGGATCGAGTTCATCGCCGGCAAGCCATCCCATGGCGCCGAAACCGCCGATATAACGCAGCCGCTCGAGCCTCATCGTCCAGAAAGTGAAGTCGCCAAGTACGAGATAGCGCTCCGCGTCGGGGTGATAGCGCAGATAACGTTGCACCACCTCGGGCGTCGAGTCGACGGGCTCGAAGGTGCCGAGCAAGGTGACGCGCTGGCCGCTCAGCACGTCGCCGTCGGGGGCGTCGACGGCCAGAAAACCGGCGCGCGGGTCGGCGTGCAGGTTATGCGTATGCTCGGCGAGCCGGCTCACGAGGATCGTCGGACGATGCTGCAAGTCCGGCGCAAACGGCAGCACGGACGGATAAGGGAAACCTTCCGGCTGGCGCGCATGAGTGGCGAGCGTGCCGACGGCGGCGGAATGCAGCAGATGCAGCGGAGCGTGAGCGGGAATATTCAAGTGCGCGTTCCTCAATAGATAAGCGGCGAATCACAAACGCCGGTAAGCAGACCGCACAACGCCGGCGCCGCCGAACTGAATAATCGCCAATATGCGGATTCCGCCTTCCAAGCATAAGACAGCATGCTTCGTTAGAATCGGAAATTCGCTTTCAACGCGCTTTCTCACGCGTTCACCCCTCCTCGAGATTTCCGTGTCAGACCGCTCCTCCGAATTCGCCGCCCTTCCCGCCGCTCACCGCGACCTCTCCGATACCGCCCGGCAGCGAGCCCGTATCGCCACGATGGCGGTGTTCTTCATTGCCGGCATGATGTACGCGTCGTGGGGCGTGCACGTGCCGACGGTGCGTGACCGCTTTCATCTGAACGCGGCGCTGCTCTCGTTCGCGTTGCTGGCTGTCGCCGGCGGCTCGATCGGCGCGATGGCGGCCAATGCTTCGTGGATCGCGCGGGTCGGCACGCGCCGCGCCTGCCTAGCGGGCGGCCTCGTGATGGCGGTGTGCGCGGCGTTGATTCTGGTCGTGCCCGCTTACTGGATGCTGCTGGTCGTGCTGGCCACCTTCGGCGCGGGCATGGCCACGCTGGATGTCGCGATGAACGCCGAGGCGAGCGCCGTCGAGAAAGCGCTCGGCAAGCCGATCATGTCGTCGTTGCACGGCATGTTCAGCGTCGGCGGGATGTTCGGTGCGGCGGTCGGCGGGGCGCTGCTGTCGCGCGGCATGGCGCCGGCGGTGCATCTCGCGCTGGCTGCCGCGGTCAGCGCACTCGTGCTGATCGCCGCCTGTCCTTCCGTGCTGCCGCACGTGCCGCATGCCGATCATCCCGACTCCGCCACGCCGCGCGCGAATCGCTGGCGCTCGCCGGCGTTGTGGGCGCTCGGTGCAATGGCACTGGTCGCGCTGATCGCCGAAGGCGCGATGTACGACTGGGCCACCGTCTATATGCGCGACGTCGTGCTGGCTACGCCCGCGCTCGCGAGCGCCGCCTACGCGGCGTTCTCGGGCGGCATGGCGGCCGCGCGCTTCGGCGGCGACGCCGTGCGCGCCCGTTTCGGCGCACCGCAACTGGTGATGGCGAGCGCGGCGCTCGCCTGCGTCGGGATGGTCGGCGCGCTGCTGCTGCCGAACGCGGTTGCGGCGCTAATCGGCTTCACGCTGATGGGTCTTGGGCTCGCGAACATGATGCCTGTGCTGTTCGCGGCGGCGGCGAGCGTCAAAGGCATTCATCCGGCGGAAGGACTCGCGCATGTTGCCGGGTTGGCGTACTTCGGGCTGCTGCTCGGGCCGGTGATCATCGGCGCGGTGACCCAGGTGACCAGTTTGCCGATCGGGCTGTCGGTGGTGGCGGTCTGTTCCGCGTTGATCGCGCTGGTCGGTCCGAAGGTTCTGCGGCGTTTGAAGATCTGAGGCGAGAGCGCGCCGCTGATGCGTCCTTTCGTGCGGCGACATACGAAACACGCGCGACTCACGTTACGTTACGCATGGGCTGCGCGCTGAGGTGTTCCGCGACACATCGGTTGAATAAAGCATGGCTGCCTGCGGGTCTGATACCGCCAACACATTGATTCATATGCGTTTATCGCGTGCAACGTCTAGTTGGATGGCAATGGCATAGGCCTTGCAGTTAGTTCCCCCAAGTAACGACCAAACTACGGGGGAGCAGACCATGAATCGCAAATTCAAACTGACGGCGATCGCCATGTGCGTCACGTCGATGATCGTCCTGACGGGATGCGGAAGCACCTTGAACAGGCCAGGCGTGGGGAGCGGAGCGGGCGGCGGCACACCGACTCCCACACCGACGCCTACGCCCACACCTACGCCGACGCCGACTCCCACACCAACGCCGACGCCCACGCCCACTCCGACGCCCACCAGCGCGAACCCCGTCGGCGTCGTCGTGCAAAACAGCGGCAACGTCGTCAGCGCGGTCGGCCAAACCGTCTCCGCCGTCGGCAGCCAGATCGGCCTCACGCCGATTCCCGGCGCGAATCCGGCGACCACCACGGCGCTCGGCAACGTCGTGTCGAATCTCGGCAGCGGCGTGACCGCGGTCGGCGCAGGCGTGGCGAACGGCCTGGGCCAGTTGGGCAATTCCACCGATCCGCTCGGCACGACGCTCGCCAGCAGCGGCAACCTGGTCTACAACGCAGGCCAGTCCGTCAACAGCGCCGGCCAACTCGTGACGAGTCTCGGCAGCGGACCCACCGCGCCGCTCAGTCCGTTGACGACACCGCTGGGCAGCGCGGTCTCGACGGTGGGCAACGCCGTCAGCGGCCTAGGTACGCAACTCGGCTCGCAGTTGACCAACGGCCCGATCCAGCAAGTCACGCAGACGGTCAACACCGCAATCACGCCGATCACGAGCACGCTCGCGCAGACGACGCAAACCGTCGGCGACACGACCGGTCTCGGCGCACCGCTGAACGGCCTGCTCGCGACGGTCGGCCATGGCCTCGACAGCGCCGGCGGCAAACTCAGCGGCGCGACCGGCAATCCGATCGGTGAGAATCTCGGCGACGTAGTCAGCAAGCTCGGCGATACGGTCACGTCCGCAGGCGGCCTGCTGACGGCGGGCGGCACCGGCAGCGGCAATCCGCTCGGCGGCATCACAGGCATTCTGAATCCGGGCAGCGGCGACGGCACGGGCTCGCCGCTCGCGCCGTTGACCAGCATTCTCACCGCGCTGCCCGGCACCTTGAGCGGCGGCCTGACGGGCGGCAGCGGCGCCGGCGGTCCACTCGCGCCGTTGACCAATGTGGTCAGCACCTTGACCGGCAGTCTCGGCGGAGCGGGTTCGGGAAGTCCGCTTGCGCCGCTCACCGGCGTCGTGAGCTCGGTCACGGGCGCATTGAGCGGCGCGACGGGCAGCGGCGGCAATCCGCTCGCGCCGGTGACCTCGGTCGTGTCGACGCTGACCGGCGCGCTGGGCTCGGCCACGGGATCGGGTAACGGCGGTGGAACCGGCAACCCGCTCGCGCCGATCACCGGCTTGTTGAGCACCGTCACCGGTACGTTGAGCGGCGCGGCGACGTCCGCCGGCGGCACGACCGGCGGCGGCTTGCTCGGCGGTCTCGGCGGCATCGCTTCAAAGAAGTGACGAACAAGAACAACGACTGCACATAACGACGCGATAAAAACAGGCGTCGAGGGGGGGCGGCGAGCCGGGCAACCGGCTCGCTGTTTTTTTATCGGCGCGTCTGGCTGCGCGAGCCACACTCCAACGACGCAGCGCTGAAGAGCCGCGCTCGCCTCATCCGCGCGTCACAGTTCGTGATACGTATCGTAGTGACGCGAGAACTCGTTACTACGCAGAAAGTTGGTGAACGTCATCGTCACGGACGCGTCGAGTCCTTCCACGTAGTGCCACCAGCCTATCGGCAGAAACAGCAATTCGCCGGGCGCGAGCGTGCATTCGATCAACTGCGCTTGCCGCATCGACGGGAAGCTGTCGTAGTCGATCGCCGCGCCGTCCACTTGCGAATAGCAATGCAGATGGTTAGCCATAAACGGCGTGTCCGACAGCGGCACGAGTTTGATCTGTTTGCGGCCAATCACCTGCGCCATGAAGTTGTTGGTCAGGTCGTGGTGAAACGGCGTCTTTGTTCCAGCCGGTCCCATCCAGAGGAAACCGGTGTCGGGCGATGCGGCGTCGAGATATTCATCGATCGGCGGCACGTCGAACCATAACGCCGCGAGCGCCGCGCGATTGTGCGAGGTGTTATTGGCGGTCATGTAGAAATCGTTAGTCGGCCCGCTCTGCTCGACGAGGTCGACATAGTCAGCAAAGCGCAACGTGCGCCGGAGCCTGGGCTGATTGATTTCGTAATTCGCGTCCGATTCGCGGCCGAACTGCACTTCCACTTCACGCTCGCCGCACCGCTCGCGAAGGTAGTCCCAATTCCACAGCGACCGCGCAGGCCAGAAGTCGAATGCGCCGGTGATGATCACCGGCCGGTTCTGAAAGTAGTACTGCTCAAAGAACGCGTCGCGCGACAAGCGTTCGCGCCGTTCAATCACACCGCTCGCCGCGCGCATGCGGTTGAGCTCGCCGTACACCGACAAAATCCATTCGCGCTTACGCAAACGATTGCGCAGACGCGTTGCACCGTGCAAATAAGGACTCGCGAGCGCCGCGTCGATTTCTCGCGTGGCGTCGGCTGCGTCGAAACCGTGACCGACCAGCGCACCATGCAACGCGGATGACGGTGCATCGAGCAGCAGATTTTCAGCGATCCAGCGGCGCCATGCGTCGTCGAACGAACGGGGCACAGAGGTCACGGCAATCTCTCCGAACAAGGGCAATCCGCAAAAAAGATCCGCAAACGAAAAAGCACGCGGACCTTGCGGCGCGCGTGCCTTTTAAACCAAGCAACCGAAGACAGACAACACGCTGCCTTCGGTCACGCGATTTTTACATCTTCACTACGTCGAGCAGCGTCTTCTTGCCCGACTTGTAGTTGTACAGCGAGATCACGCCGTGCTGAAGGTCGCCCTTCGAGTCGAACGTGGTTTCGCCGATCACACCCTTGTAATCCGTGGCCGGCATTGCTGCCAGGATCTTCGCCGGATCGGTCGAGTTGGCACGCTTCATAGCGTCGACGATGATGTACACAGCGTCATACGTGAACGGAGCGTAGATCTGGATCGGCTGACCGAAACGCTTCTGATACTTGGCGAGGAACGCCGAACCGCCAGCCATCTTCTCGAGCGCCATACCGGCTTCCGAGCAGACGATGTTGTCGGTTGCGTCGCCAGCCAGGTCCGCCAGCTTGTCGGTACACACGCCGTCGCCTGCCAGCACCTTCGCGCGCAGGCCGAGCTGCTTGGCTTGCTTGGCGAACGGGCCGCCGGTGGCGTCCATGCCGCCGTACATGATCGCGTCCGGGTTTTCGCCCTTGATCTTCGTCAGAATCGCGCGGAAGTCGACAGCCTTGTCGTTCGTCGCGTCATGCGACATCACGTTCAGGCCCAGCGATTTCGCCGTCTTTTCGAATTCGTTTGCCAGACCCTGGCCGTAAGCGGTCGAGTCGTCGACGATCGCGACGCTCTTCACTTTCAGGCCCTTGGCTGCGTAGTTAGCCAGCGCCGGACCTTGTTGCGCATCGGTCGCCACGACGCGGTACGTCGTCTTGAAACCTTGTTGCGTGTAGGCCGGGTTCGTTGCCGACGGCGAGATCTGCACGATGCCTGCATCGCTATAGATCTTCGAAGCCGGAATCGACGTGCCCGAATTCAAGTGGCCAACCACTGCAACGACCTTGTCGTCGACCAGTTTCTGGGCGACTTGAGTTGCCGTGCGCGGGTCAGCTGCATCGTCTTGCGCATCGAGTTGCAGCGTGATTTTCTGGCCACCGATCGTCAGGCCCTTGGCGTTGATTTCTTCAACTGCCAGACGCGCGCCGTTTTCGTTGTCTTTACCCAGGTGAGCGATACCGCCGGTCAGCGGTGCAACGTGACCGATCTTGACGACCGTGTCGGCTGCAGCCGAAGTTGCCAACGTCGCGAACAGCATCGCCGCAGCGCTGATCGGCAACAGCTTTTGAATCTTGATGTTCATGTAAGTCTCCAGTTTCGGTCCCAAAAACAACGTAATCGCCCTGTGCCCCCGCTTCCCCAACACGTGTCGCTCAGTCCCGTGGACGACCACGCCGGTTGCATCGTTCATGCACTTGGCCAGCACGCTTACCGGACTGTTTGTGGCAGGCGGCAAACCGTACTTGCGCGCAAGTGTAGGCCATCAAATTAATTTGTGGGGCTTTTTTGAGGAAGTGGGATGAACACTAATAGCGTTTATCCAACAGGCACCGATCCAAACTGGAGAGAGTGACTGGAGAGCACCAGCCCATGCGGGTTTCCGCTATGTGAGGCTTTCGTCTAACAGCACGGCCTAAAGCTTTTAGCGTGTTAAACCGTTAATCATCCGAATAGGCTTCATGCTTGAAAAGGAGACACGTCCGGACGCCGTCCGGATCAAGTTGAATCAGCGTTTGAACGCGGCGATGCGCGCGGCCGCCTCGCGCCATTCGTGTTCGAGTTGGCCCATCAGTTCGGCGGCGCCGATACCTTCGCGGCGGGTGCGGCCCAACGGCGCGCCCTGGCCCGACCATAGCGAGAGATAGTCGCCGTTTTCCGCGCGGCTCGCGGTTTGCCGCAACTCCTGCGTCAACGCGTTTTGCACCGGGTACGGCGCGATCTTCTGCGGCGCTTCGCTTAGCCGCTGCATCAACGGATTGCGTATGCCGCGGGCATGGCGGCCGGTAATCGCGCGCGTGACCGAAGTCGACGTGTCGGAGGTGGACCGCACGCGGGTTTTCCATGCCTGCGGAATCGCGCTTTCGTGACAGGTGAGAAACGCGGTGCCCATCACCGCGGCTTGCGCGCCGAGCGCAAGCGCGGCGACGATGCCGCGTCCATCCATGATGCCGCCGGCGGCGAGCACCGGCAGCCCGGTCGCGTCGACGACTTGCGGCACCAGCGCGAGCGTGCCGACCAGCGCATCTTCGAATGCGCCGATGAATGTGCCGCGATGCGCACCGGCCTCCGCGCCTTGCGCGGCAATCGCATCGGCGCCCGCGTCGCGCCAGGCCACACCTTCGGCGGCGTGCGTCGCGGTGCCTATTACATATAGATCGTTCGCGTGCAAACGGGCGACGTCGTCGGCCGGAAGCAAGCCGAATGTGAAGCTCGCCAGCGGCACGCGCAATTCGATCAGCATGTCCAGTTGCGCACGGAAATCCGGCGCGTAGCGTGCAAGCGGAGCGCCCGGCGGCAAACCGAGGTCGTGGCGCAAGGGATTGATGGCTTCGAGCGCGGTACGCACGGTCGCGTCGTCGGGCGAGGCCGGTTCGAGCACGAACAGATTCACGCCGAACGGACGATCCGTCAGCGCGCGAATCGCCGCGACTTCGCTCGCGATCTTCTCGGGCGAGAGCGCCGCGCCCGCCAGAAAACCAAGACCGCCGGCATTCGATACCGCGGCCACCATTGCCGGCGTCGTCGCGCCCGCCATCGGTGCCTGCACGACCGGCACACGCAACCCGAAACGCTCCGCAAACGGCGTCGCAAAACTGCCTTCACTCATGATGATTTCCTTCCCGGTCAATGCGCTCGCCATATGAGCGAGCCAACACGCTTCAATGTACCGAGGCGGCCCGCGCGGGAAAAATGAATTATCGAGAACGTTTCAATCGCCTTACGAGATTTTCGCCTCGCGGGGCCGCGCTGCACGGCGTTTCTTTTGATGGCAAACTGACCGCCCCGCTTCAGGCATTCAGGCCTCTGGCCTTCACTCGGACCGACCTCGCGCAGCCGCGCGCGAGTCAATGGAGAGCACCATGAGCACCACTTCCCGCTGGATCGACATTCCCGCCGGCAACGACAGCTTCGGCGGCTACCTGGCGTTGCCCAAAGGCGGCAAAGGACCGGCCGTCATCATCATTCAGGAAATCTTCGGCGTGAACGGCCATATCCGTTCGGTCGCGGATCAGTACGCGCAAGACGGCTACGTGGCGCTCGCACCGGACGTGTTCTGGCGCGTGCAACCGCGCGTGGAATTGACATACGACGGCGCCGATCGCGAGAAAGGCATCGAACTGATGCAGAAACTCAAGGTCGACGAAGCCGTGTCCGATATCGGCGCAGCGGCTGCGGCGCTACGCGCGATGCCGGAAGTGACCGGCAAGATCGCGGCGATCGGCTTCTGCTTCGGCGGGCGGCTCGCGTATCTGGCCGCGGCGCAAGGCACGCTCGACGGCGCGGTCGCCTACTACGGCGGCGGCATCCAGAACCAGCTCGACGAAGCCGCGAAAATCAAGGTGCCGATGCAATTCCACTACGGTGAACTCGACGCGCATATCCCGGTGTCGGCTGTCGGTGAGATTCAGGAACGCTTCGCTGGCCGCACCGACGCCGAATTCCACATCTATCCGAACGCCGATCACGGCTTCAACTGTTCGGACCGCGCGTCGTATAACCAGCGCGCCGCCGCATTGGCGCATGGCCGCACGCTGACGTTCCTCGGCGAACGTCTGTAAAGCGCGGTTTTTCGGTTGGCGCGGTTTTACCGGGGCGCGTTGCTGTGTGCCGCTGTTCGCGCCGACTGATTGCGCGCGTCTGTTGCGCTTTTTTAGCGGCGCTTTTCATTGGCGTCGGTAACTCGCGCGCGTAACTCAGTTACTCTCTCAAAGACGGCGTGTCAGTGGCACGCCGTCTTTTCCGTGTGCGGCAATCAATCCGGGCGACGAACCTCGCGGCGCGGTTCATCGCGCGCATGGACCGCCGGCCGATTCAATAATCGATAACGAGGGCTCATTCGTCGTGCATTCAGACTATCTCGCCCATGACGCCACCGGCCTCGCCGAACTGGTACGCAAGCGCGAAGCCAGCGCGCGCGAGTTGCTCGACATCGCGATTTCACGCACGGAAGCGGTCAATCCTGCGATCAATGCGATTGTCCTGAAGGACTACGATGCAGCCCGTCAACGCGCTTCACGCGACGACGCGAGCCGTGCGAACGGCGCAAGCCATGCCGATGGCGTCAGCGTGCAAACAGCGCTGGCCGGCGTGCCGTATCTGATCAAGGATCTCGGCGCGCCGGTCGCCGGACTGCGCATGGCCATGGGCAGCCGCCACTACCGCCATTTCATTCCCACCGAAGACGCGCCCGTGGTCGCACTGGCGAAAGCGGCCGGCCTCAACATCTTTGCCAAGACCAGCACGTCCGAACTCGGTCAGATGCCTTATACGGAGCCCGAACTGTTCGGCGCGTGCCGCAATCCGTGGAATCTCGACCATACGCCTGGGGGCTCGAGCGGCGGTGCGGCGGCGGCGGTAGCTGCCGGTATCGTGCCGCTCGCGCATGCGTCGGATGGCGGCGGCTCGATCCGCATTCCCGCGTCATGCTGCGGACTCTTCGGCCTCAAACCGTCACGCGGACGCGTGCCGCGCGGGAGCGCGGCGGTGACGTCCGGTGAACTCGGCGTCGATCATGCGGTGTCACGCAGCGTACGTGATAGTGCGTTGCTGCTCGATCTGCTGGGCGGCAACGTCGACCGGCCGCTCGGCGCGCCGGGCACGTTTCTGAGCGCGAGCCGCGAGCCGTGCAAGCCGCTGAATATCGCGTACGTCACCGAGCCGATGCTGGCGCCGTCGCTTTCCTCCGACGCGCGCGCCGCGCTCGACGACGCCGCGCAACTCGCCAGCTCGCTCGGCCATAACATCGAACCGGTGTCGCTCGGCATCGACTTCGCGGCAGTTCGTCATGCGTTCCTCACGCTCTGGTCCGTCACGGCAGAAGACCTGGTGTTGAACGCCGAGCGCATCAGCGGCCGCAAACCGCTGCGCGCCGAGTTCGAAATTTCAACGTGGACGATGGCGCATGTGGGCCGCAAACTCGGCGAACGCGGCCTGCCCGCCGCGCTCGAAGAACAGCGCCGCATCACCGAACGGCTCACCGATCTGCTGAATCGCTACGACGTGATTTTGTGCGCCACGCTCGCCGCGCCGCCGATCAAGATCGGCGAGATGCAGCCCACATCGGCGGAACGGATGCAGATGCGCGCCGTCACCACCATGCCGCTCAAAGCGCTGCTGAAGAAGGTGCTGGCGGAAGCGTCGGACAAGGCGTTTACGTGGGCAGGTTGCACGGAATTGTTCAATCTGAGTGGCCAGCCTGCCATGTCGGTGCCGCTCTACTGGAATGCGCGCGGGCTGCCGATCGGCGTGCAATTCGCCGCGCGCGTCGGCGGCGAAACGACGCTTCTGCGTCTGGCCGCGCAGCTTGAAACAGCACGGCCGTGGTTCGACAAACGGCCGCCGCTGATGCAGGCACGCAACTAGGCGAACGAACACACTGACGCTAGCAACGGACACTGCCGCAGAGAAGTGAGCCGGCCACACGAGCCCGCGCTCTTGCATCGCGAAGCTCCACGCAAACGGTGCCGCCGTTCAGGCCGGTTTGCGATGCGCGTCGAGATCCGCGTGACGCTGACCCGGAATGCAGGCCACCGCGACGATCGACAGCGCCAGTCCGCCCATCACGTAGTAAGTCGGCGCGAGCGGCGAGCCGGTGGTGTCGATCAGCCACGTCACGACAAACGGCCCGAAGCCGCCGAACACCATCACCGCAATGTTGTAGGCGAGCGATAAACCGGTCGAGCGCACGTTTGCCGGAAACAGTTCCGCGATCAGCGCGCCGAACGGTCCGTAATAGCCGGACAGCGTGATCGACAGCAGCGCCTGCACGAGAATCAGTGTCGACACGCTCGGCTCCGCGGCAAGCCACGCGAACAGCGGATAGATGATCACGAGGGTAATCACCAGCGACCACAGCGACAGCCCCTTGCGCCCGATCCGGTCCGACCATGCGCCGGCCAATGGCGACAGCACCGTCAACAGCAGATTGCCGACGATCACCGCGTAAAAGGATTGCGCGTAGGGCAACTTGAGTTGATTGACCGCGAAGGTCGGCAGATAGCTGATCAGCACATAAATCGTCACCGTGAGTGCGATCACCGAGCCGAGTCCGCAGAGCACGTCGCGGGTGTGAGTTCTGAAGACTTCGCCGAGCGTCGCGCGCCGCGCGGTTTTTTGCGCGAGCAAAAACGCTTCCGAATCGGCGAGATGCCGGCGGATATAAAAGCCAATCGGCCCGATGATCAAACCCAGAATGAACGGCACGCGCCAGCCCCAGGATTTCAACGCCTCGGGCGACAGTCCGCGAGTGATCGCGGCGCCCACCAGCGCGCCGAGCAGCAGCGCCGCCGCCTGGCTTGCCATCTGCCAGCTGCCGTAGAAGCCGCGTTTGGAAAACGGCGCTGCTTCAATCAACAACGCCGTCGAACTGCCGAACTCCCCGCCGGCGGAAAAGCCTTGCAGCGAGCGCCCGACTACGATCATCAACGGCGCGCCGATGCCGATCGCCGAATACGGCGGTGCGATCGCCAGCAGCAGAATGCCGAGCGTCATCAGCGCGATGACGAGCGACAACGCCGCTTTGCGTCCCGCGCGATCCGCGTAGAGTCCGAGTACGATGCCGCCGATCGGCCGCATGACGAACGCGACGCCGAACGTCGCGGTGGCGAGGAGCAACGACGAATAGTCGTTGCCGGCCGGGAAGAACAACTGGGCGATCACCACCGTCAGAAAACCGAACACGGTGAAGTCGTACCACTCGAGTGCGTTGCCGATCACAGCCGCGACGACGGCTCGCGTATGAAGGCTCCTTGACGCTGGTGTCATTCGGATCTCCAGCCTGCCAAAAGTATCCTGTAGTGCGTCGTTTTAGTGCAATGCCGTATTAGCGCGAGCCTTAGAAGTCGCATTGGAGTGTAAAGAGCGCACAGGCGGTTTTCAAGCAACAAAAAGACGTCTGCCACGCGGGGCGGCAGACGTCTGAATGATGGGACTTCGAATGTGCGCTGCCATGTTGCGGCGCATTTCGCGCAGCACTAAGGGCGGGTGCGGCTGATGGGTAATCAGGCTTTCTTGTTATATGCGCTGCACCAACCCTTGCTCGCGACCTGCTTGCCGGCGAACATCGGGCAGCCGGCGTAGGCGTCGGTCGGCTTGCCTTGGTAGAAGCTACAGTTGCCGCAGTCCTGACCTGCTGCGTATTTGGCGAACTTCGCCTTGTCGACTTTTGCGGCGTCTTCTTTGTAGCCGAGTGCTTGAGCGGTTGGATCGGTTTCGGAGACTTTCGGTGCGTCGGCGAATGCCTGGCGCGACAGCGCGAAGGTGGACGCCACACCAATGCTGGTGATCAAAAACGTACGACGGGAAGATTTCATGGGGACTCACTCCATTTATATTGAACTGATCGCCGTTCTGATGACAGCGGTCCCCAAGGATAGCAATGAAGCCGTCGCGTGTGACGGTCCAAATGATAGAGATAACCGAACTGGTACGGCTGCGCGATGGAATGTCGCGCGGAATGCGAATCGATCGCAGACGTAGGCGAGCGCTCGCGGTGGTGCGCGCTAACGGCGAACTCATGCATGAGTCGAGCGCGCGCAGCGAAACCGTGGCTGCGAATCACACGCGAATCACACGCGAATCAAGCGCGTCCGCTCAACTCGCACACTCGCTGCGCGATCGCGAGCGACGCCGTCAATCCTGGCGACTCGATGCCGAACAGATTGACCAGTCCACGCACACCATGCGCGGCTGGACCTTGAATCACGAAGTCGGCAGCGGGTTCGCCTGGACCGGATAGCTTCGGACGAATCCCCGCATAGGCGGGCTGCAATGCATCGTCCGGAAGCGCGGGCCAGTAGGCGCGAATCGCCGCATAAA
This sequence comes from Paraburkholderia dipogonis, assembly GCF_042680985.1. NCBI lineage: Bacteria > Pseudomonadati > Pseudomonadota > Betaproteobacteria > Burkholderiales > Burkholderiaceae > Paraburkholderia > Paraburkholderia dipogonis. Next base: position 533,316 of record NZ_JBHUFR010000010.1, read on the forward strand.
ACGATTCCGCGCGACGCGGATCGACGTCGTAACTGATTGCATCGACCCATTCGACATCGGGACCGAAGCGCGCCTGGCCGCCGAGGTCGATAGTCAGATGCACGCCGAGGCCGGCCTCGTTCGGCATCGGATAAATCAGGCGGCTGAATGGCGCGCGCCCCGAGATGCTGAAGTAGTTGCCGCGCGCGAGGTAGAGCGGCGGCACATGCCGCGCGTCGAGTCCGCGGATTCTGCGCGCCAACGCATTCGCCTGCAAACCGGCGCTGTTGATCACGCACGCTGCGCTGATCGTGGTCGGTGCTCCGCCGTCCACGTTGATAATGAAGCGGCCATTGCTCGCCTCGATCGCTTTGACCGGGGCGTGAAACGCGCACACCGCGCCGTCGCGTTCGGCGTCACCCTGCAGCGCCAGCATGAATTGATGACTATCGACGATACCCGTCTGCGGCGAGAACACTGCTTCGACACATTCGAGCGCGGGTTCGAGCGCTTGCGCCTGGTCGCCGGTGATTCGCATGAGGTCGAGCACACCGTTGTCGCGGCCTTTGGCCATGATGCTTTCGAGCTGAGGAATCTGGTTGCGCGATGTGGCGACCAGCAATTTACCGCAGCGTGAATGCGGCACGTTGCGCTCGACGCAGTAGTCGTAGAGCATCTCGCGGCCGCGCACGCAAAGCGCGGCTTTGAGCGAGCCGCGCGGATAGTAGATGCCCGCGTGAATCACTTCGCTGTTGCGCGAGCTGGTGCCCACGCCGATTGCTTCAGCCGCTTCCAGCACGATGACGTCGCGGCCCCGCGCCGCCAGTGCGCGCGCCACCGCGAGACCGATCACGCCGGCGCCGATCACTACACATTCGATTTGGTCCATGTCCCTTGACGCGGCCAACCTCGCCGCGCGCTGCCTCGTTCACCCGATCAAGATGAAGACAGGGTGCGGCTTTCGCGTGCCTTACGCCGCTCGCTGCCGAACACACCTGTCCATTCGCAACCGCTACGCAAAATTGTACGACGCCTTACAGACACAAATGCCCGCAGTCGGTAATGACTGCGGGCATGCGGTCTTGAGCGGGTCTCATACGTAGCGGCCGGACTTAATCAGTGTACGCCGTCGGGGGTCGCGGCGCTCGTTTCTTCGTATGTGGGACGACTGCGAGGCACTGTCGGGCTGCACTTTATTAATAGAAATAATTGCCGCGACATTCATTGTGTTTCGAGCACAGATTCCTGGGTTGGCCATAGAAAAGCCGCCCAAAGGCGGCTTTGCTACGAAAAAGTGGCAAAAATACTCAAAAACCGATGGGTTTTCGCCGGTTTCCGTGGTCGAGGCGAATGTCGCCCGCTTCGACATGATTCCTTCCGTCGATACGCGCCGCACCGAAGCCGTTGAGAATCGCGCGGCGCATTTCACGCGGCGACGCCCGCATCAGCGCGTCGAGCGCGTCGTCGCCCAGCACCTCGGGAAAGCGCAAGCCCCAGTTGTGCGCGCTGCGGATCTCGTCGTAGATCGCCTGCGCGATACGGCGCGCGCCGTCGCGATCCGGCGGCGGGATCTCATACACGTTCATCCGGTTCAGGATCGGCTCGGGAATCGAGCGTTCGTCGTTCGCCGTCGCGATCCAGATTACGTGCCCGGCGTTGATCGGAATCTCGGCGAACTCGTCGATGAAGGTCTGCGCCGTGTCATGCTCCAGCAGCGCATACAACGCGCCGAGCGGATCGTATTGCGAATCGCCGGTGGCCTTGTCGATTTCGTCGACGGCAATCACCGGGTTCGCGTAGCTGCCGTTCACGAGCGCATCGAACACCTTGCCCGGCTTCGCGTTCTTCCATTGCGACGAGGCGCCCGACAGAATCCAGCCTGCCGTGAGCGAACTCATCGCCACGTATTGATACGCGGTGCCGAGCAGGCGCGCCAACTGCTTGGCGAAGTGGGTCTTGCCGATGCCCGGGTCGCCGAGCAGGAGGATCGGCATCAGTTCGAGCCGGTCTTCGGTTTCGAGGCACAAGGCGACCTGCTTGCGAATGTCGTCGAGCGGCGCGGCAAAGTTGGGTAGCGCGTCGATTAGATCGTCGATCGACGGCATGCGGTTCGGCTTCACGCAAAAGCGCATATTGCCGGTTTTCAGCATCTTTTCGTAGGTTGCGCGCAGTGCCTCGTTCGCGCCTTCACCGAGATCGTTCAGCGCGGTCTCGACCTGATCGAGGTCGTACACCCTGCTGAAAGACGCCACGGCGATTTCTTGTTTGACCATTGCTGTTGTCATCGCTCACCCCGTCTGGCTGGTCTTGCTGCTGCGGCGCCTTGTATGGCGCCGTTTCAAGTCCAGTGTAACGACGGCACATTCACGTGCAAGCCAGCAGTCTCGCCACTCTGCTGCTAACAGCGGGTTGTTTTTGGTGATTCGCAGCCTTATGTGAAATGGATTATTGCTGAACCCGGCCCCGTTTGAAGTGTCAGAAAGGCGTTGTGCCTATCAGGGGTAAGATGGCCTTCTGACTAAGCGGCCGGATCTCGTGACCGGAGAATTCTTCTATGTGGAAAACCAGTATCGTGGCCGTGTTGCTCGGCACTTCGTTGCTTGCGAATGCACAACAGAGCGCATCACAGACCGCACCGCAAAGCGCACCACAACGGCCGGCGCCGCAGGTCGTGCAATGGCAGTTGCAGGTCATGCGCGACGGCCAGCAGATCGACGCGTTCGACGGCACCACCACCGTCGGCCAGGCGCGCACGGACACGCATCATAAGATGGTGCAGCATAACGTCGGCTGCAAGGATCGACCCGCGGGCAGTATCGATCTGGCGCGCACGCTGACCGTCTCGCCGCTGCAAGCGGATGCGAGCGGCGTCACCATGTCGATCGACGCGCAGGAGACGTTCGAGGAAGACGCCGCGCGGCAAACCGACACCGGCTGCAAGCTGCCGCCGCAGCCGCGTCAGGTGAGTGCGAGCCATCCGGGTTTGAAGGTGCCGACGGGGCAATGGGCCACCTGGACCATCGTCGACAAAGACCCGAACTTGGTCTATCGCGTGCATGCCAGTCTCGCGGACAGCGCAACCACGGCAAACTGATCGAACCGATGCAAAGTACACGCAAGCGAACACGCAAACAGCACGCGACTAACAAACGCCCCCAACCAGAATACGTGGACAACGCGGCATGCGAAACCCCGAAGAATTGATCCGCGAGAGCGTAGCGCCCAAGGATTTCGTTGCGGTGAGCTGGAACCTGCATAAAGGCCGCACACCGCTCGGCTTTCAGGCCTGGCAGGCCATGCAACGCTGGGTGCAATCGACCCACGCGGACGCCTATTTTTTACAGGAAGCGATGGCGCGGCGCATGCCGTCGCCGGTATTGGCGAGCAGTTTCGGCTCGCCGCTCGCCGATCCGTTGAGCGATGTCTGGCATTGCCAGGCCACTGAAATCGCGCGCGCGCTCGAACTTGAAATCGCGCTCGGCCCGAACGTCTTCAAACCGTCGTGGCGGCATGGCAATGCGATCCTGTCGCCGCATCCGCTCGATCTCGGCGGACGCTGGGACATCTCGGCGCATCGCTTCGAAAAGCGCGGTTTGCTGGTGGCGCGCGCGACTTTCGGTGGTCACTCGGTCACGCTGCTGTGCGCGCATCTCGCGCTTACGCGCTCAGCCCGCTTGCGTCAGATGAACTGGATCGCACATTGGATCGCGAAGGAAGCGCCTGAGGGTCCGCTAGTGCTCGCCGGCGACTTCAATGATTGGCGCAACGATTCCGTGCCGCTGTTCGGCGAACATGGTTTGCAGGAAGTGGCCACGTTGCTCGGCGAGTCGGGCCGCACCTTTCCGGCTTTCTCGCCCGCACTCGCGCTCGACAAGATGTTCGTGCGCGGCATGAAGCCGATCGAGTGGATCCAGCCGACGCAGGAAACCGCGTGGCTCTCCGATCACTTGCCGTATATGGCGCGCTTGCGGGTCGAATAGACGCAAACTCGAGCCGCATACCCAAGCGCGCGCCGCGCGTTAGTCCTTGTGCGGCGTCCATCTCACCGTCGCGGCGATCTCCTCGCCCGGCTGCAACACGCAGCCGCCTACGTGCTCATGCGGGCCGACCGCGTTGAAGCAATCCGTGGTGTTTGTCACGGGTTCCACGCACAGTTGCGGGTCGTTGGCGGGCGCGAATATCACCATGTGATCGAACGGAGCGTCGGCAGTCATCGTCAGTCGACGGTGTTCGTCGGGCCACGCGATGGTCGCTTCGCGCGACCAGTTCGCGAAGTTGTTGTCGAGATCGAACGCGTCCGGCGACATGCCTTCGCGCAACGCATTCACCGCGGGATGCGGGCCGAGATGCGTCGGCAATACATCGGCGTCCGCGTGCCACATGGCTTCCACTTCGGCGTACACGCGAGTCTGCGCGGTGCGCGGATAGTACGGGTGATGCCCCATGCCGAACGGCATCGGCCGATCGTGAAGGTTTTGCGCGGACAGCGTGATGCGCAAAGCGCCGCCGCTCAACTCGATTTGCTGACGCGCGCGATACTGAAACGGCCAGTCGCCAGGTATGCGGGCATCCGGTTCGTGCTCGAACTGCAGTTCAACCGAGCTTTCGGTACGCGCCCACACTTGCCACGGATGCCGCCACGCGTTCCCATGCAACGCGTGGGCGAAACGCGTGTCGTTGCCGGCGAGATCGATCGTGCGGCCGTCGAACTCGAAACGCGCGTCGCGAATGCGGTTGCAGTAGGGAAAAAGCGGAAAGCTCGCCATGCGCAGCGGATCGCGGTCAGCGAATGCCGCGGCCGAGGCCGGCCGCAACCAGTGCAACGGACCGTCTGGCGTCGTCTCGTAGAAGGCCGCCAGCGCGCCGCCCACTTCGGGCGCGATCACCACACGCAGCGAGCCGGCCGAGAGCGTGACGACCGTGGCCACGACCGCGGGATCGTCGAGCCATAGGACTCCGGTCGCAGACGGCCGGATCGAATTCAAGGAAACGTCGCGCATGGTCAGAAAAGGCCGTGCCTCGGGCGGATGGCGGCATGAACGCGCATTGGGGTCTCCTGTGACGTGCCGCGCACAGCGCGCGGCCGGCGGCCTGTCAGAATCCGCGCGACCGAGAATCGCACGCCAAAGCACAGGCGTCAATATTATTAGTAATAACTTCGGCAATTCAAGTTCATTCAGACAGCTAAGAAGCCTCCCAAATGACGGGTTACCGCGCGTTGCCGCGCGCATATTATTAGTGGTACCGTCAGGCACCAGAATGCCGACGGCATGTCCCAGCTTTAGCGCCGCTGCAGCGCGGCCCGCACAATGAAAAAATCGACTCAACGCCGTCCGACCATGACCGATATCGCCAAGCTCACTGGCGTGTCGCAATCGACTGTCTCGCTGGTGCTGAACAACGCGACCGGCGCGAAGTTCTCGGAGACTACCCGCAACAAAGTGCTGAAGGCCGCGCACGATCTCGGCTACCGGCTCTCGCTGCGCGAGCCGGTATCGGCCTCGGCCGATGAACGCAATCTGATTGTCTATCTCGCCGACGAAATTTCCACGAGTCCGCATCCGGTCGTGAACATCGACGGCGCGCGCGATGCCGCCTATGCCAGCGGCAAGATGCTGGCGGTCTATTCGACGCACGGCAACGCCGACATCGAGAAGCAGGTGCTGGACACCACGTTGTCGAATCCGCACGTGTTCGGCGTGATCTACGCGACCGTCTACACGCGCAAGGTGACGCCGCCGGCGGCGTTGTCGCAGGTGCCTACCGTGCTGCTGAACTGCTATACGGGCGAAGGCGGGTTTTCGTCGGTGGTGCCGGCCGAAGTGGCCGGCGGCCATCTGGCGACCGACTATCTGCTGCAGTCCGGGCATCGGCGCATTGGCTATATCAACGGAGAACCCTGGCAGGACGCGTCGAAGGATCGCCTCAAAGGCTACCGCACCGCGCTCGCCACCGCGGATTTGCCCTTCGCCCCGGAGATGGTGCGCGACGGCGACTGGAGTTCGGGCCTCGGCTTCGAACTGACGCTCTCGCTGATGCGCGAGCCCAATCCGCCGAGTGCGATTTTCTGCGCTAACGACCTCACCGCCATCGGCGCGATCGAAGCGTTGAAACAACTCGGCCTGCGCGTGCCCGAAGACGTTTCCGTGCTCGGCTACGACGACCAGGAAATCGCTCGCCACACGCATCCGCCGCTCTCTACCGTCGTTCTGCCGAACTACGAATTAGGGCGCTGGGCCGTCGAAACTTTGCTGCAGGAAGAACACAATCGCGCCGCCGGCGCGCCGGTGCGGCATCGCATGGTGAAACTCGACGGTCCGCTCGTCGAACGCAGTTCGGTCAGGGTAATTACCGAGGCAAAAAAGCCAATAATTAATATTATTAGTGATTGACCGATAATAATTCCGGATGAAATAATCGGCACGTCCGGTAGGGCAGGTCACCGTCGGCCGGCAAGAGAAATTAAAAGCAAATACACCTACCTCACCAGGTACTGGAGGAAGACATGGCGTCGCTCAACACGCAGTCGCGCAGACACGTGCGCAAGCAACAGATTCGTCCGCTGGCGGGTTCGTTGCTGGCTCTGGCAATCGGTTTTGGCGTCGCCACCGCGCACGCCGACGACGCGCTGCCGAAGTTGGCCAGCAAGACTCCGCTGAAGGTCGGCTTCGCGCAGACCGAAAGCAACAATCCGTGGCGTCTGGCGGAAACCAAGAGCTTCAAGGACATCGCCGCGAAGTGCGGCTGGCAGTTGGTCATGACCGACGCCAACAGTTCGAACTCCAAGCAGGTGTCGGACATCCAGAACATGATCGCGCAGCACGTCGACCTGCTGGTGTTCCCGCCGCGTGAAGAAAAGCCGCTTGCGCCGGTCGTGCTGCAAGCCAAGAAGGCTGGCATTCCGGTGATCCTGGTCGACCGCGACGTCGATCAATCGGTCGCCAAGGCGGGCCGCGACTACATCACCTTCATCGGCTCGGACTTCATCGATCAGGGACATCGCGCCGCTGACTGGCTCGTCAAGGCGACGGGCGGCAAGGCGAAGATCATCGAACTCGAAGGCACCACCGGCGCGTCCGCAGCGAACGATCGCAAGAAGGGCTTCGACGAGATCATCGCGAAGAACCCGGGCATGACGATCATCGCGTCGCAAAGCGGTGACTTCGCGCGCGACAAGGGCCGCCAGGTCATGGAAACGCTGCTGCAGGCGCATCCGGACGTGACCGCCGTCTACGCGCACAACGACGAAATGGCGCTCGGCGCGATCGCCGCGATCAAGGCCGCCGGCAAGCAGCCGGGCAAGGACATCCAGATCGTCACGATCGACGGCACCAAGGGCGGCATGGACGCGATCGCCGCCGGCGAACTCGGCGCGAGCGTGCAGTCGAGCCCGTTCTTCGGCCCGCTCGCGTGCGACGTCGCACAGCGTTACGCGAAGGGTGAAAAGATCCCGACGTGGGTCAAGGTGTCCGATAAGTTCTACGACAAGAGCAACGTGCAGCAGAACATGCAGTACGGCTATTGATCGCGAATCGGCGCCGCGTGCGCGGTTTTAAAGTTTGAGCGCTGTCCGTAGCGCAGCGTTCACCCGCTCCGGCGGCGCCCCGAAGAAGGAAGTCCCCCGCCTCGAAGCACGTCCTGCTTGAGACATCGGGATCGGGGATGGCCTTGCAGGACGTCCCCGCCCCGAATCTGTCTCCTCGGGGGGCGGGCGACGGGAAGGGTTCGGAGCGACGCGTTCGTGGCAGCACGAACCGTCGCTCCGCTTTTATGCGGCGTAACATGGTTCGACGACACCGCCTGCATCAGAGCCCGAACGAAGGGCCAACCGGCTCGCACGTGCAGCGCATGGCGCGCACGCGGCAAATCAGGCAGCAGCATCAGGAGGACATCCGTGACGGAATCCGGCAAAGAGACGCCACATTCTCCCCTTACCCGTTCGCCGCTACTCGAGATGCAGGACATCGGCATCAGCTTCGGCGGCGTACCCGCGTTGCGCAGCGCCAATCTGAGCGTCGCCGCCGGCGAGGTGCATGCGCTGATCGGCCAGAACGGCGCGGGCAAATCGACCATGATCAAGATCCTGACCGGCGCGTATCGACGCGGTTCGGGCAGCGTGCGCTTCGAAGGCCGCGAAGTCGATTTCCGCACGCCCAAGCAGGCGCGCGAAGCCGGCATCAGCACAATCTATCAGGAGATTAATCTGGTGCCGTTCCGCTCGGTGGCGGAGAACATTTTCCTTGGCCGTGAGCCGCGCCGCTTTGGCTTGATCGACTGGCGCGCGGTGCAGCAACGCGCCGCCGCGCTGCTCGAATCGTTCGGTTTGCAGATCGATGTGAAGAAGCCCGTCGGCCGCTATTCGACCGCGATCCAGCAGATGGTGGCGCTCGCGCGCGCGGTGTCGTCGGACGCGAAGATGGTCATCATGGACGAGTCCACTTCTTCGCTCGACGAACGCGAAGTGGAACTGCTGTTCACCGTGGTGCGCAAGCTGCGCGACGACGGCCGCGCGGTGATCTTCGTATCGCACCGGCTCGACGAACTGTACGCGCTGTGCGACCGCGTCACCGTGATGCGCGACGGCCAAACGGTCGCGCAAAGCACGATGGCGGACATGGACAAACTGCAACTCGTCACGACGATGCTCGGCCGCACGCTCGCCGCCGTCGTGCAGGACGACGCCGAGGCGCGCGAAGCGAACCTCGCGCGGCGCGGCAAGCAGATGATCGCGGCCAAGCAACTGAGCGCGCACCCGAAGGTGAGCGACGTCTCGCTCGAAGTTCACGCCGGCGAAGCGGTCGGTCTCGCGGGCCTGCTCGGCTCGGGCCGCACGGAGACCATGCGTCTGATGTTCGGCGCCGATCCGCTCGAACAAGGCTCACTGTCGATCGGCGGAGAAACGGTGGCATTAAAGTCTCCGCAAGACGCGATCTCGCGCGGTCTCGCGTATCTCACCGAAGACCGCAAGGCCGAAGGCATCGTCCCGGAACTCTCGGTGCGCGACAACCTCACGCTCGTCTGTCTACGCACGCTGGCGAAGAACGGCGTGGTCGACGTGAAGAAGCAGCAGGCGATCGTCGATCGCTTCATTGCGTCGCTTGGCATCAAGCTGCGTTCCGCCGATCAGCCGATCCGCGAACTGTCGGGCGGCAATCAGCAAAAGGTTCTGCTGGCGCGCTGGCTGGCCGCCGAGCCTTCGCTGCTGCTGCTCGACGAACCGACGCGCGGCATCGACGTCGGCGCCAAGGCGGATGTGGCGAAGATCGTGCGCGAGTTGCGCGATGCGGGCCTCGCCGTGCTGCTGTCCGCCTCGGAACTGGAAGAACTGACCGCGGTGGCCGACCGCGCGGTGGTGATCCGCGACGGCCGCACGGTGGCCGAACTGAACGGCGCCGACATGAGCGAGACCGCGATCATGGACGCCATCGCCTACGGCAGCGACGGCCATTCGCAACTGGCCGAAGCCGCGCAAACGGCAAACGCCGCACATATCGAAGACGCGTTGGAGGGCGACCGTCATGGCGCTTAAGTTGCACACCGAATCGCTGCATACCGAGCCGCGCGTCGGCGAAAGCGCCCAGCAGATGACGGCCGCGCCGCCCGCCAGCGCGGCAACGACGGTGCGCAAATGGCGCCATCTCGCCATGCAGCGCGAAGTGATCGTGCTGCTCGCGATGGTGCTCTTCAACCTGATCTTCACGCCGCACTTCTGGTCGCTGCAAACCTTCAACGTCAACATGACGCAGGTGGTGACGATCGTGATCGTCGGCATCGGCATGACGCTGGTGGTCGCGACCGGCGGCATCGATTTGTCGGTGGGCGCGTCGATGGCGATCTCCGGTGCGCTCGCACCCATGCTGTTTCTCAACATTGCGGGCCCGGGCGGCATCGCGCTTGCGTTCGTGCTGCCGGTGCTGGCCGCCGCGCTGTGCGGTGTGTTCAACGGCTTGCTAGTGACGAGGTTATCCGTTCAGCCGATTGTCGCGACGCTGGTGCTGTTCATCGCCGGACGCGGCATCGCGCAAGTGGTCACCGACGGCAGTCTGCAAGCGTTCAACACGCCCGCTTTCCAATGGATCGCGCTGGGCAAGGTCGCGGGCGTGCCCTTTCAGGTGCTGCTGATGCTGGCGCTGGTGGTTCTGTTTGCGTGGGTCGTGCGCAAGACGCTGTTCGGCCAGTATCTGCTGATCACCGGCGGCAACGAAAAGGCGGCCTATTTGTGCGGCGTGCCGACGGCCACCGTGAAGCTGATCGCCTACACGCTCTGTGCGGCGCTCGCGGGACTTGCCGGGCTGATCTCGATCTCCGTGAATTCGTCCTCGGATGCGAACGTGGTCGGGCTCGGTGTCGAGCTCGATGCGATCGCCGCGGTTGCCGTCGGCGGCACGGCGCTGACGGGCGGCAAGGCGTATATCGGCGGCACGCTGATCGGCGCGCTGATTATCCAGTTGCTGCGCTACACGCTGCTCGCGCACGGCATTCCCGACGCGGCGGCGCTGGTGGTGAAGGCCGGCATTATCGTCGCGGCGGTTTATGTGCAGCGGCGCTCGCGCTAGGTCTCGCTAAATCACGCGCCTCAGAGAAAATTCCGGACTCGATGCGATGAAAAAGAATCTTCCTATCCTGCTCGCGCTGGCCGCGCTCGTCGTATTCGGCCTCGTGCGCTACGAGCATTTCGGCTCGGCGTACAACATCACGTCGTTCTGGCGCTACAACTCGATGTTCGCGCTCATCTCGGTCGGCATGGCGTTCGTGATCATCACGGGCGGCATCGACCTGTCGGTGGGTACGGTGGCCGCGCTGGCGAGCGTCGTCGCCGCGCTGACCAGCGCGTACGGCGGCTGGGTCGCCGTATTGGCCGGATGCGGCGCGGGGCTCGCGGTCGGCGTGCTCAACGGACTGATCATCACGCGCCTGAAAATCCTGCCGTTTATCGTCACCCTCGCGACCAGCCTTGGCGCGCACGGCGTCGCGCTGCTGCTCGGCAAGAACGATGCGGTGTCGATTGCCGCCGAGTCGAACTTCGGCAACTTCGGCCAGGGCGATCTGTTCGGATTGCCGATTCCGGGCATCGTCGCCGTGGTGGCGGCAGTGGGCGGCTGGCTCGCGCTACGCAGCACACGCTTCGGGCGGCACTCGCTGTCGATCGGCGGCAGCGAGGAAGCCGCGCGGCTGATGGGCTTGAACGTCGACCGCACACTGGTGATGGCGTATGCGGTGAGTGGCCTGCTCGCCGGTATGGCGGGCGTGATCCTCGCCGCGCAGTTCGGCGCGGGGCAACCCAACGAAGGCGTCGGCTGGGAGCTGTTCGCGATCTCGGCGGTCGTGCTCGGCGGTACGTTGCTCACGGGCGGCGAAGGTTCGATCGCGATGACGATCGCCGGCGTGCTGCTGCTCGGGCTGGTGTTCAATCTGCTGAACTTCGAGAACGGGCTGGGGTTTATCAGCTTGTCGGCGTACTGGCAGTCGGTGATTCGCGGCGTGTTCCTGCTGCTGGTGATCGTGTTGCAGGCTCGTGTGTTGAAGCAGCGCGGGAAAAAACGGGTCGCGGCTCCGGCGTGATTGGCGCGAATTACGTGCGGCTTGGCTTGATCCATTTGAGAAATGGCGGGGGACGGCATGTAGCGCGGCGCTGTTTTGTTGCTCCACTTGCCCGTGTCCCGGAGTAATTAAAACGACGAACCCCCGATTTCTTACCCCAACTGGGATTCCGGGGCACCGGGCGGCCGCCGATACGCCTTTGTGTACCAACACGGTACAGTCAAAGTTACTCCGGCAAAAACCTCATCACGAACCCTTCGCGCGTCCCGCCACGATCCTTTTCCTCACCGGTTGTCACGCTTTTGCCAGTTTTATCAGCAGGGTCAATGCTGCAGCGCACGGCGGGTTTCGGTATGATCCTGAAAATGTTGCCCGCGCGGCGCGCCTACCCGGCGCATCCCGGACAACCGGTGGCAGCCGCCCTGCGCGGCATTCGCCCATCGCCGCACCCCTGCTGAAGCGCGTAGCCGCACCACGCCAACGTACTCCGCGGCGCCGATCGCCAGGACATCCGGCACCGACGCTTCCAGGTCCGGTAACCCGCATTACCACGCTCAACCGCCGCGCCGCAGCCCACAGGCAGCGGGCGCGGTAAAATAGCGGATTGCGCGTGATTCCCGTATGGGTTAGCGCAGCATCGCCCTTGCCGTGCCGGCCGGCTCAAAACGACTGGCCGCCCTTGTTTTCGCACTATCCAAGAAGCCATGAGCAACCTGAATTCACAAACCGTCCTGAGCGTCCATCACTGGACCGATACGCTTTTCAGCTTCACTTGCACGCGCGACCCGGGGTTCCGTTTCGAAAACGGCCAGTTCACGATGGTGGGCCTCGAAGTCGACGGCAAGCCGCTGATCCGCGCCTACAGCCTCGCGAGCGCGAACTACGAAGAGCACCTCGAATTCCTGAGCATCAAGGTGCAGGACGGCCCGCTCACGTCGCGCTTGCAGCATCTGAAAGTCGGCGACGAAGTCCTGATCGGCAAGAAGCCGGTCGGCACGCTGATGGCCGACAACCTGCTGCCGGGTAAGACGCTGTGGCTGTTGTCCACCGGCACGGGCCTCGCGCCGTTCATGTCGATCATCAAGGATCCGGACATTTACGAGCGCTACGAGCGCGTCGTGCTCACGCACACCTGCCGTTTCGTCGACGAACTGGCGTACAAGGAATACATCACGGATCACTTGCCGGCGCACGAGCATCTGGGCGAGCTGGTTCAGGAAAAGCTGCTGTACTACCCGACCGTCACGCGCGAAGCATTCCAGAACCGCGGCCGCATCACCGAACTGATCGAAACCGAAAAGCTGTTCGCCGACCTCGGCGTGCCGGGTTTCTCGCTCGAAAACGACCGCGTCATGCTCTGCGGCAGCCCGCACATGCTGCGCGACACGCGCAAGCTGCTCGACGACGCTGGCTTCCAGGAAGGCAGCAACAACTCGCCGGGTCACTACGTGGTCGAAAAGGCCTTCGTCGGCTGAGTCACGTTCCGATCTTCGCGGCCCGCAACCGCGAAATCAGCAAAAAGGAGCCTTTGGGCTCCTTTTTTTTGCCCAGTTACAATTTGGCGTCGCTAGACTGACATTCGGTGTCGGTATTCTTCCTACAAATCGGGCGTTGCAATTCATCAACCATTGCGTGAAATGTAGGCGCTAACCCTTGGTGCGCCTGCATTTTTTCTTTTAATGAGATATCATCGCGGCGCATCATCAGTCGAATCGACCCGCCTGCCGTGGCCTATCCGCCATGTTACTGAATGTAAATTTCGTTACGTCACACTGTAGCGATTCGTCCGTTGCGCCCTAAGTGCGACGGCCTGCACCTGGAGGCCAGAGACCCACATGCGTTCTTTCGTCTTCGCGCCGCTAATGCGCACCCGCGTCGCTGTCCACAGCGCTTCCTGACAGGGAAAGTCATGGATACGTCGACTGTCGTCCCGTTCACCGCTCCTCTTGCTTCGTCACCGGCACGTGACGGATTCGACGCGTGCGCCGCGGCCGAGCCGATTGCGCTGACTTCGGCGGCCGATCGGGAACTTGCGCGGCTGCACGCCCGGGTGCGCGAACTCTCGGCCGAGCTGGTTCAGGCGCAGGAAGCCGCTTGCCGGCACGTGGCGCGTGAGTTGCACGATGGCGTGGGCGCCGAACTGACGGCGACGCGTTTCGCGCTCGCCGGCGTCGAAACCTGGCTGCCCGCCGACGCGCCGCCGCAGTGCGCCGCCGCGCTCGCCGTGGCGAACCGCTCGCTCGACGCCGTGTGCGAGGCCAGCCGCCAGGCTGTCGCGGAATTGCATGCGCCGTCGCTCGAAGCCGGCATTGTCGGCGCGCTGGCCCATTGGACGGGCGACTTCGCCGCACGCACGCAATTGCGCACGAGCTTTGTGTGCGCCGCCGACGTGCGTCTCACGCGCCTGCCCGCCGACGCCACGCTAGCCGTGTTCCGCGTCGCGCAGGAAGCGCTGAACAATATTGCCAAGCACGCGCGCGCCGAATCCGCCGACGTGCGGATCGAAACCAGCCGCCGTCACCTCACGCTGATCATCAGCGACGACGGTGTCGGCGTCACGCGTAACGCCCGCAGCCGCCTTGGCCATTTCGGCCTGAGCGGCATGCAGGCGCGCTGCGCGGCTTTCGACGGCACGCTGCGCGTGAGCGCCCGGCGCGCCGGGTCGGAGCGCGGCGAGAACAACGAGAACGGCAAGGCGTCGCGCGGCACCCTCGTCCGCGCGCGTTTTGCCTGGGACGCGATGCTGGCGCACGCGCCACGCGCGGCCCGGCACGCGCTGCAATCGTGAGTACGCCATCATGAGTCTGCGCATTCTGCTCGCCGACGACCACGCCGTGGTTCGCCAGGGCGTCCGCCAGTTGCTGCTCGACCGCGGCGTGGCGCGCGAAGTCACCGAAGCGCAAAGCGGCGCCGAAGCGCTCGACGCCGCGGCCCGGCACGCCTACGACGTGGTGCTGCTGGACATTTCGCTACCCGACATGAACGGCGTCGAAGTGCTCAAACGCATGAAGCGCAAGGCGCCGCGCGCGGCCGTGCTGATGTTCTCCATGTACCGCGAGGACCAATACGCCGTGCGCGCCCTGAAGGCAGGCGCCGCCGGCTACCTGTCGAAAACCGTCGACGCCGCGCAGATGATCAGCGCGATCAAGCAGGTTGCGGCGGGCCGCAAATACGTGAGCCCGGCGATGGCCGAGGCGCTCGCCGACTACGTTTCCTTCGACGGCGAACAGTTGCCGCACGAAAAGCTCTCCGACCGCGAATATCAGACGCTGTGCATGCTCGCGTCGGGCAAGCGTCTGACGGATATCGCGGTGGCGCTCTCGCTGTCGGTGAAAACGGTGAGCGTGTACCGCACCCGGCTGCTCGAAAAAATGAAGCTGCGCAATAACGCCGAACTGACGTTTTATGTGATGAGCAACCGGCTCATCGATCTGAATCCGGCGATGGCGGGCTGACGGCGGTTCGTTCTCGGCGCGACGTCGTGTCGCTGACCAGCTTGCCCTTGCCGCGACTCACCGCCAGGAAGCGATTCCCGCCCGGCTGACCGCGCATCGAGCGAAAGCTTTGCG
Source organism: Paraburkholderia dipogonis (assembly GCF_042680985.1). Classification (NCBI taxonomy): domain Bacteria; kingdom Pseudomonadati; phylum Pseudomonadota; class Betaproteobacteria; order Burkholderiales; family Burkholderiaceae; genus Paraburkholderia; species Paraburkholderia dipogonis. The sequence continues at coordinate 548,405 of NZ_JBHUFR010000010.1, forward strand.
GTCATTGCCTGTCCCGCGGACGAACGCGCCGCGCAGATCCTCTTTGCCGGAGATTTTCAGCCCGGCGCATCGGCCCTGAAATGCACGTCCCAGCACGGTGCAAGGGCATGCATCCGTTAAAATCGCGGGTTTTCCCGACATTCGGCGCGCAACACGCGTGCACTACTGGAGACCCCGCCAATGTCCCTGTTCCGCAAAAAGAACGTCGAGCACATGATCGCTGCGAGCGCTCAGAACGCCGGCCTGAAAAAAGCGCTCGGCGCGCTCGATCTGACCTTCCTTGGAGTCGGCGCCATTATCGGCACCGGTATTTTCGTGCTGACCGGCACGGGCGCCGTGCAGGCCGGCCCGGCGCTGATGATCTCGTTCCTGATCGCGGCAATCGCCTGCGGCTTTGCAGCGCTCGCCTACGCCGAATTCGCTTCGACGATCCCGGTGGCCGGGTCGATCTACAGCTACTCGTATGCGACGCTCGGTGAACTGGCCGCGTGGATCATCGGCTGGGACCTGATGCTTGAGTATGGGCTGGCCACCTCCGCGGTGTCGGTGGGCTGGTCGGGCTATCTGCAATCGTTGCTGTCCGGCTTCGGCGTGTCCTTGCCGGTCGCGCTGACGGCGGCGCCGGGCGCGTTGCCCGGTCATGACACGCTCTTCAACCTGCCCGCCTTCCTCGTGATGATGGCGATCACCGCGCTGTTGTCAGTCGGCGTGCGCGAGTCGGCGCGGATCAACAACATCATGGTCGCGATCAAGGTCGTGGTGGTGTTGCTGGTGATCGGCGTGGGCGTGTTTCACGTGACGCCGGCCAACTGGCATCCGTTCATGCCAAACGGCTGGAACGGCGTGTTCGGCGCGGCAGCGGTGATGTTCTTCGCGTTTATCGGGTTCGATTCGGTATCGTCCGCGGCGGAAGAGGTGAAGGACCCGAAGCGCGATCTGCCGATCGGAATCATTGCGTCGTTGGGCGTTTGCGCGGTGTTGTATGTGGCGGTGGCTGCCGTGGTGACCGGCATCGTGCCGTCGGCGCAGTTTGCGAATATTTCGCACCCGGTGTCGTATGCGTTGCAGGTTGCTGGTGAGAAGTGGGTCGCGGGATTTATCGACCTTGGCGCCGTGCTGGGCATGCTGACGGTGATTCTGGTGATGGCTTACGGGCAGACTCGGGTGATTTTTGCCATGTCGCGGGATGGGTTGTTGCCTGAGCGGCTGTCGCGGGTGCATCCGCGGTTTGCTACGCCGTTTTTTACCACCTGGCTCGTTGGGATTTTCTTTGGGTTGATCGGGGCGCTCGTGCCGTTGAATGTGTTGGCCGAGCTGATCAATATCGGCACGCTGGCCGCGTTTTCGATGGTGTCGATCGCGGTGCTCGTTTTGCGGAAAACGCATCCGGATTTGCCACGCGCGTTTCGGTGTCCTGGGGTGCCGGTTGTGCCGGTTTTGGCAGTCGCTTCCTGTTTGTTTTTGATGGTTAATCTTCAGGCGGTTACCTGGATTGCGTTTGTTGTTTGGTTGCTCGTTGGGATGGTTATTTATTTTGGCTATTCGCGGCGGCATTCGAAGTTGGGTAAGTGATTTTCTTCACTCCGCGCGGGATACAGTTTTCTTGTTCTCGGGTGTCGGCCTTTTCATTGCTCGTCTAAATGCGTTACACGAGAATGAGAAGGCCAGCCGTCGTAACCGGGAATGAACGCGGGAGCCACTCTCGCCGTCTTCAATGCGCACCCAACTCATCTGCCGAGTCGAGGCAATATCGGCGTAGATGTGAATCGGTGGCATCGATTGAAGCCGATAACCGTTTAATCGATGCGCGGCTCATATTTAATCAAATGGCATATCTTGAATACACCCCGCATTGCTGGCCGTCAAAATTCCAGATTGATTCCATTTTTGAGAAGCCAGAGCCAGTAGTATCGCGATTTTCACCTGAAAATGAGATTGGCAAATGGCGTGGAAGTACGGCCAGGCGACTGGCGTTATATCTCATGATGGAAACTCGTTAACGCCCGCCGCATACTCGAGGATCGGGCCGGGCAAAAACAATCCCTCTGCGCAAATGCAGGAAAGTATCGGCCCGATTCCTCGCGGCGCATGGACAATAGGCCGGCCGTTCATGCACCCGCATGCCGGACCTTACACACTGCGGCTGTCCCCAGAGATGGGTACGGTCACGTTCGGCCGCTCGGGTTTTCTGATTCACGGCGATAGCAGCGTCCATCCGGGACAGGCTTCAAATGGCTGCATCATTACCGGCTTAAACAACCGTCAACACATATGGGCGAGCGGCGATCACACGCTGATCGTAACGCAATGAAGATACTTCCTTTGGTTGCCGCGCTCGCACTGGCGGCCCCCGCCCTCTGCTTCGCGGGCTCGCCCCTCGGATGCAAGAGCTGGCCAACTAATATCGCAATCGCGTATCTGAAAAACGCAGGGATAACCGATCCGACCAGGCTGGACGAATCGAAAACCCGTGCGGTTCGCCTCGCCTCGGAGAAGATCGGCAAAGGTCTTTGGCGTGACGTCTATGACATTACGTTCCACGAGCGTGGCGGACGGTCGATCGAAGTCATCACATCCAGCCAGGCCGGCTCGGTGGAGTGCTCGATGTCTGATCCGGTTGTGTGGGTTGTCTCGGAAAAACTTCCGGAATAGGCAAGTCCTGTTTCCGGTTTGCACGGTGGTGCTCTACCAACTTAGGCTCCGTTCATCGAGCTAGTTTGCAGGCAAGGCGACAGTGGGTTTGCGGTTTTTGGTCGGGCGTCGGCGGGCACGAGTGGGATCTATTGGCTTCCGGTTCTATATTTGTATCATGGACTGCATGGCACCAACGAAGCGGGGCCATGCGAGCCTACTTAATGATCTTACTGTTCGGTGAAACACGCGGATCGTTGCAAAGACGTTCACAACCTCCGGCGCATATCGGGACCAGTGTCACGGCGATCTGATTCAATGTCTTGTTTCCTGCTCGATCAACGTCTGGGTGCTTAATGGTTCTCTTATCCACCCAAATGTTACTTTCCTTGACACCAAGTTGAATCAGATAAACACGCAACGCCGATGCCCTCCGGTCCGCAATCGCGGTCGGGTCGCGTTCTCCAATATACCCCCCGGCATATACAATTCCGCGAATTTCAACGTCCGGCCATTCACGTGCCGCCATTACCATATCGGCAATTCTCAGGCGATCTGAATTTGATAACTTGACGGAGTTCAGTGGCAAGCTATCGACCATATCTTCGGAGATAGTGCACGCATGTCCATAGTTAGCCGTGAGTGCAATCCAAGACGCGAACAGAAAAGTCGCGGCGCTCGAAAACGATAACTTTTTGTGCATATCTCGCCTAGTCCTGAAAGCCGACATAGCAGGTGATGCTGTCAGCATTTTTGATTGCCTTGTCGGGATTGGTTTGCGCCCAAAACGACAGTCCAATACTGATGCCGTACATGTCATCATGTTGAGTCGAATACGTCTGTGAAATGTGTGCACTCGTGAATGAGCGTGAACACTTTGTTACCCTTCCACAATTGCGCCTCCGGCGACGTACAGTAGTGTGTATAGATGGCAATGATGCGTCTGGCGCTGTCTGGCTTGCACATAGCCGCGTCAGTCGAACCGTTGTCGGGAAGTATCGTGCACGTGATATTTCGTTGCTTCTGTTGGTCCCATCTGACCACGTTCTCGGGTTTCAAATTCAGGATTACGTCAAGCAATTTGGGTAGGCCGACCGTCATCGCGGCGCGGACTTCGTCGCTCGAACGTCCGAACCACTTCTTTGCACGCGCTTGCTCGCCATGATCCCATCGGGCAAGCGCTTTAATGCGATTCTGGATCAACGTTACGGCCACGGCGCGGCTCGAAACAAACATGCATCTGAATTCCCTGTTCGTCATATTCGAGCAGATCGGCGTCGGATCAAGAACCACATCTACGCACGAATCCGGGTTCGTGTTAGTGCAAGCAGTATCATGAACCGCTAACCATTCGGTATTTTCTGGCATTCTCACCTCTCTATTTGTGGTTGCAGGCTTGATGCGCGCGGGGTGGATATGCGCCCGGTCTTGCCCTGCGCGTTCGTCGCTCCAGTTATCACCTTTCCATCAACAATGATCCGGCATCGCACATTCGCGAGCGGGCGCTGTGCGTCATCCATCAAGGTGAACTGCTCGTCATAGGCTGTCGTTTGTGCAGGTGTAGAAATGGGGCTGTTCGTCTGTCGCCGCTCTGTGTCGTTGGTCCTATGATAAAAACACCCCACATCCACACCCGCAAGAACCCGGTTTCTCTCACGTGGATATAGCACCAGGTGGCCTTGAAGTACTACCGGCGTTCCTTCACTGCGCATCCGCTCGACAGAGCCATACATCGGCCACGAACCTTCGCGGGTGCCGCATGTAGCACGCTCGCCGTGTAGTGCGAGCTTTTTCCCGTTATCGTGACGACGTGCCTTGGTCGCCGGAACTTTCCCGCCCGTGGTTGTGGGGTCATCAAATCGGATCACTGGAATTGCATCAATAACCCCCAATGATTTCGACGGTGAACCGCCGCGCGCCATCGGTGATGGCCCGCTCCGTCTGCCCGCGAGTCCGTCAGGCCGCTCGCAAGCACATTGCCTCCATGCTCACGCGATAGCGCATATTCGCAAGCGGTGAGCCGGTGTCATCTTTCTGCCTGAATTATTGATAGCAGACAGGCGCTTGCGGTGACTGTGCTGACGTTGCCTGCGCTACGCTGTCCGAACGAAACGCGTTCGAACTGCTCTCCAGGTTATTGCGCCACATCGAAATAAAGGCGCTTCATCCCATCGGTAGCTATACGCTGTGTCTTTCCGTTAGCGTCCGTGACACCGCTCGCGAGAGTTGTCTCGTTGACGCGAACGCGATAGCGCACGCCCGCGAGCGGGCGGCCCGCCAAATCGGTAAGCGCGTATTGCTCGTCGTGTTTAACGTGTGACTGGATCATGGATTGGGACACGTGCGCGGAAAGAGGCGGGGCGTTGTGCGCTCCGTCATCGCACCATGATTCACCCGCAAGCTTCGCAATGATTCGGGGCGGCGTTGCACAGTCGCAGAGAACAATGTCGCCGTCGGCGGCTGTCTCGCCCATAAATTCAATGCGGCGCGGGCCTCCGGTTTTCGCAATCACGCCTAGGCTTTTACACTTCTCGCAGTACGCAGCACCGCCGATAAGTGCAACCTGATGGCCTTCCCAGATACACATTGGGCCTTCATATTGCTCAATGCGCCCACCTGTACTGAGTTGATCGCCAACTACCGCTATTCGACGCAGCATGCCTGTCCCCTCACTCGCGCCTCAGTTCGACACCGTGTCCATTCACGGGGACAAAAACCGTGGACGTCTGCACGTCGCGATACGGACTTTCGTTAATCACGTCGCCGTTATCAAGCATGCAGTCCACGCCGACGCATGCGGCCGGTAGACCGGAGATGCAAAGTTCGTTGCCGCTTGTCGCGCACCCGCCGCGATCGGTGCGTGCCCCGATGGTTGCGAACGGATACAACTGGCCAATACGTTCCTGCCGATCAGACATTTAACTGTCCTTACTTTATACGAACACAAACGACCGGCAATGCAACCGGCACCAGGCGAGTCAACTACGGCTTTAGCTCGCCGAACATCTTCAATGCGCGCTTGAGCAAGGCGGTATCAGACAGCTCCGAAAAATCAATGACATATGCAAGGAGCATGAACTTGCTGCGCAAAGCTTGATCCGGCGCAGCGCTAATGAGCGTGCAGCTCATTCTCCGCACGGCAAATGCTTCGATTGTGTGATCTGCTTGTGGGCACGCCGACTTACAAATCGGTGGGATGACAGACCCCGCGATTCACGGTCGGGGTCCTCATTACTGCGCGGTCTGAACTAGTGGCGCGGTTTGCTTCGGTTCTTCTAAAAGTATGGGCGTAGACTCCTTCAGGAACCACTCCCGCCCGTTTCTTTGCCGGTTCGCGCGCGGCGCTCGGTGCAAGTTCGGGGTAGTGGCCGATAGCCTTGCGGCCATGTCTGCCGTTCGGCTGCGTCAGCCGGTAACAGTAGTAGCAGGCGATGCTGCCCTGCGGTGTCACCTTGACGCCGAAGCCGCGCAGAGCGGCGTCGGCGTGTTACTTGGCTTTGTCAGTACCGCCGCCCTAGCGGATGGTTTCCAGAAAAGCGCGGTTAATTGCGTAGCGTGCCATGTGGCGTATGCCCCTCAGTTGTTGAGGTGCACAACCAGTATCGGGAAATTTCCGTGTGCGACTCTACGCGACCCCATGCAGCGCCATGCAATCTAAGGTCTTGATTTTGTTGATCTATGCACCGCCATGCCACTCTGTTCAAGGGTGGGATTGCCCCGCACAGGGGCAACGCTAATACACCACCGTGAACTCAAGGAAAGGCCAACACCACAAAAACCACACCCCCAAAGCGCCCCGCGCAAAAAACCCCTCATAGCGCCCCAGCCCAATTTGTGCTTTACTTTTTGGCAGCCTTATAAAAACCCGAAGCCCCCCAATCGGACCCCGCGAAACAGGCAACCAAAGAAAAAGCAAAAGGTCCGGTCTCACCCCATCAAGGAGACAACTTCATGGCGATCAGCATCAGTCTGACGGTGAACGGCGCGCCCATCAGCGCGTCAATCGACCCTGGCACCCTGCTAGTCCAGTTCCTTCGCGACCAACTCCGCCTGACGGGCACGCACATCGGCTGCGACACGGCCCAATGCGGCGCATGCACGGTCCACCTGAACGGACGCGCGATCAAATCCTGCAACATCCTCGCGGTGCAAGCGGAAGGCGCGGAAATCACCACCATCGAAGGGCTCGCCAAAGACGGCGCACTCCACCCCATGCAGACGGCTTTCAAACACTGCCACGGCCTGCAGTGCGGCTTCTGCACGCCCGGCATGGTGATGAGCGCGATCTCACTGGTCGAGCGTCAACCAGATCTCACCGGCGACGACGTGCGCGCCCAACTCGACGGCAATCTGTGCCGCTGTACGGGTTATCACAACATCGTCAAAGCCGTGCTCGAAGGCGCCGAGGGCATGAAGTCCGCCGACGCGGCAAATGCCAACGCGCAAGCCACCGCACCGGCCACCGCCTGAGGAGCCGACGATGAACGCACCCGACACTCACCTGATTGGCGCTTCCGTCGAACGTAAGGAAGACTATCGTTTCCTCACCGGCAACGGCCAGTACACGGACGACATCGTCCTGCCCCAGCAGACCTACGCGATATTCCTGCGCTCGCCCCACGCGCACGCGAAGATCAACAGCATCGACACCGCCACGGCCAAACAGTCGCCCGGCGTCGTCGCGATTTTCACCGGCGCGGACATGGCGGCGGACAACGTCGGCGGCCTGCCGTGCGGCTGGCTGATCCATAGCACCGACGGCAAGCCGATGAACGAGCCGCCGCATCCGATCATCGCGCACACGAAAGTGCGTCACGTCGGAGACCAGGTCGCGCTCGTAATCGCCGATTCGATCAAGGCCGCGAAAGACGCCGCCGAACTGATCGAAGTCGATTACGACGTGCTGCCGGCCGTGGTGGACACCGCGCATGCGGCCGACGCCGGTCAGCCCGCAGTGCACGACGAAGTGCCGGACAACGTCTGCTACAACTGGGGCCACGGCGACAAAGCCGCCACCGACGCCGCCTTCGCCAAAGCCGCGCACGTCACCACGCTCGACATCGTCAATAACCGCCTGGTCCCGAACGCGATCGAACCGCGCGCGGTCAACGCGAGCTACTCGGTGCAGGACGACAGCTACACGCTCTACGTCGCGAATCAGAATCCGCACGTGGAGCGCCTGCTGATGGCCGCGTTCGTGCTGTCCCTGCCGGAATCGAAACTGCGCGTGATCGCGCCGGACGTCGGCGGCGGCTTCGGCTCGAAGATTTTCCTGTACGCGGAAGACGTCGCGCTAACCTGGGCGTCGAAGAAAATCCGCCGTCCGGTGAAATGGACGGCCGAGCGCTCGGAAGCGTTCGTCTCGGACGCGCACGGCCGCGATCACGTGACCAAGGCCGAACTGGCCATGGACGCGGACGGCAAATTCCTTGGCATGCGCATCCACACGACCGCCAACATGGGCGCGTATCTGTCCACGTTCGCATCGAGCGTGCCGACCATTCTGTATGCCACGCTGCTCGCCGGCCAATACGCCACGCCCGCGATCTACGCGGAAGTGAAAGCGGTCTTCACCAACACCGTTCCCGTCGATGCCTATCGCGGCGCGGGCCGCCCCGAAGCGACATACGTCGTGGAGCGTTTGGTGGAAACCGCCGCGCGCGACATGAAGCTCGATCCGGCGGAGATTCGCCGCCGCAACTTCATCCGTGAGTTTCCGTACGCGACGCCGGTCGGCCTCACTTACGATACCGGCGACTACGAAACCATCCTCGCCCGTTCGCTCGAACTGGCGGACGTCAAAGGCTTCGCGGCGCGCAAACAGGAATCCGAAAAGAGCGGCAAACTGCGCGGCCTCGGCTACTCGTGCTACATCGAGGCGTGCGGTCTCGCGCCGTCGAATATAGCGGGCGCGTTGGGCGCGCGGGCCGGCCTGTTCGAAGTCGGTCAGATTCGCGTGCATCCCACCGGGTCGGTCACCGTGTTCACGGGCTCGCATAGTCACGGCCAGGGACATGAGACAACCTTCGCGCAAGTGGTGGCGGACCGGCTGGGCATCGCGCTGGAAAGCGTCGAGATCGTCCACGGCGACACCGGCCGCATTCCGTTCGGCATGGGCACGTACGGATCGCGCTCGATCGCGGTCGGCGGCTCGGCGATCATGAAGGCGCTCGACAAGATCGAAACCAAGGCGAAGAAGATCGCCGCACATCTGCTCGAAGCCGCGGCGGAAGACATCGAGTTCAAGGACGGCGTGTTCCGCGTCGCGGGCACGGATCGCACCAAGGCATTCGCCGACATCTCGCTCGCCGCCTACGTGCCGCACAACTATCCGCTCGACGTGCTCGAACCGGGTCTCGAAGAAAGCGCGTTCTACGATCCGACCAACTTCACGTATCCGTCCGGCGCGTACATCTGCGAGATCGAAGTCGATCCGGAAACGGGTGTGTGCCGGATCCAGCAGTTCACTGCGGTCGACGATTTCGGCAACGTGATCAATCCGATGATCGTCGAAGGACAGGTGCACGGCGGGCTTGCTCAGGGCATCGGCCAGGCGATGCTTGAGCGCTGCGTGTACGACAACGAGAGCGGCCAGTTGCTGTCAGGCTCGTACATGGACTACGCAATGCCGCATGCGTCCGATCTGCCGAACTTCACCGTCGAAACGGTCAAGGGCACGCCGTGCACGCACAATCCGCTCGGCGTGAAAGGCTGCGGCGAAGCGGGCGCGATCGGCTCACCGCCGGCGGTCATCAACGCGATCCTCGACGCGCTCGCGCCGCTCGGCGTGACCGACCTGCAAATGCCGGCGACGCCGCATCGCGTGTGGTCCGCGATTCACGCGGCCAAGCAACCCCATTGAGATCCTGAGCGGAGCATTCGACATGTATTCATTCGAGTATCAACGCGCGACGGATCCCAAAGCGGCCGCCGCCAGCCTCACCGCCGACAGTGACGCGAAGTTCCTGGCCGGCGGTCAAAGCCTGCTGCCCACCATGCGGCTGCGTCTCGCGCAGCCGTCACAACTGATCGACGTGACGCGCATTCCCGCGCTCAAGGCGATCACCGTCGACGCGAAAACGGTGACGATCGGCGCCGCCGTCTGTCACGCCGATGTGGCGGATCACGCGGAACTTCGGCGCGTCTTGCCGGGCCTCGCGGATCTCGCCGCGCATATCGGCGATCGCCAGGTGCGCGCGCTCGGCACGATAGGCGGCTCGCTCGCCAATAACGACCCGGCCGCCTGTTATCCTGCCGCCGCCATGGGCTTGGACGCGACCATCGTCACGGATCGGCGGCGCATCGCGTCGAGCGACTTCTTCGTCGGCATGTATGAGACCGCGTTGGAGCCCGACGAACTGATCGTCGCGGTGGAGTTTCCAGTGCCCGAGCGCGCGGCATACGAGAAATTCCGCAACCCTGCTTCGCACTTTGCGCTGGTCGGCGTGTTCGTCGCGAAGTTTGCGAGCGGTGTGCGCGTGGCGGTGACGGGCGCGGCGTCGTCGGTGTTTCGTGTGCCTGAACTGGAAAGCGCGTTGTCGGCGAACTTCACGCCGGAAGCCGCCCGCTCGGTAACGGTTTCGGCTGCCGATCTGAACACCGACATGCACGCGAGCGCCGACTATCGCGCGCATCTGATCCCGGTGCTGGCGGCGCGCGCGGTGACGAAGGCGAACGGTTAGCGTTTCCTCGCTGTTCGCGGTTGGTGTGCCCTGTGCTGCGGCGCAGGACACACCAGCCGCATTCGCTCATGTGCTTTGAGGCCGCTTCGCTTGATTGGCATCGCTTCATTGCGCAGATTCAGGAACACCATGCAGCCCGCCTCGATCGACGACACCCTCGCTCAACTCGCCGCCCAAAGCTATTTCGCCAGCCGCGAGCTGGCGACCGCGCTGTATCTCGCGTTGCGCATGGAACGGCCGTTGTTCGTCGAAGGCGAGCCGGGCGTCGGCAAGACCGAGTTGGCCAAGGCGGCGGCGGGCATGCTCGGCACCTCGATGTTGCGCCTGCAATGTTATGAAGGTCTCGACACGGCCAGCGCGCTTTACGAATGGGACTACCCGCGGCAGATCATGGCGCTGCGTCTCGCCGAAGCCGCCGGCGAACGCCCCGACAACGACACCTTGTATCGCGGCGAATTCCTGCTGAAGCGCCCGTTGCTGCAAGCGCTGATGCCGGATGAAAATCATCCTGGCGCGCGGCGCGTGTTGCTGATCGACGAAATAGACCGTGCCGATGAACCGTTCGAAGCTTTCCTTCTGGAATTGCTTTCGGACTTCCAGGTATCGATTCCCGAATACGGTACGGTTCGCGCGGAGCAGCCGCCGCTCGTCGTGATGACCTCGAACCGGACGCGCGAAGTGCACGACGCGCTGAAGCGCCGTTGCCTGTATCAATGGATCGGCTACCCCGAGCGCGATCGCGAACTGGAGATCGTTGCCGCTCGCGCGCCGCAAACGTCGGCGGAATTGCAGCGGCGGGCGGTGGATTTCGTGCATCGGCTGCGCGGCATGGATCTGTTCAAGGCGCCTGGTATCGCCGAAACGATCGACTGGTGCCGCGCGTTGGAGGCGTTATCCGTGACGGAGCTCGATCCGCAATCCGTGCACAACACGCTCGGCGTGCTGCTGAAGTATCAGGACGATCTGGCACGCGTGGATGCCACGCAAATCGCGCAGTGTCTCGCCGCGCCTGGATAGCCAGCATGACGAACTCTATCGACGCGGGCAACCGCGACGCCTCGGGCCATAGCCCACGGCTCGACGCCGGCCATCGCGACGCTTCGGGTGATCGTTCGCGCATCGGCCAGCCCGGCAAACGGGTGGTGGCGTCGTCCTCTTCCGGCGAGACCGCTGCCTCACCGCTCGACGACACGCCTACGCTCGCCCGCAACGTCGTCCACTTCGTGCGCGTGCTGCGCGGCGCCGGTTTGCCGATGTCGCCCGCGCAAGCCGTCGATGCGCTCGCCGCGCTGCACTGGATCGACCTCGGTCGCCGCGACGATGTGCGCGCCGCCCTCGCCGCGTCGCTGGTCTCCGCGCCCGACGAGCGCGATCTGTTCAACGCCGCATTCGACCTCTTCTGGCGAGATCCCGATTGGGAAGGCAAGCTGCGCGCGCTGCTTCTGCCAAAAGTCCGCGATGGCCTGCCGCCGCCCAAACGCAACAACCGTCTCGCCGACGCGCTCGCCGTGCGCGCGCCGAACTCACCGCATAGCAAAGCGCAGCAGGAAACCGAGCAACACGAACTGCACGCGCACGTCACCTTCAGCGCGGAAGAGCGCTTACGTCATCGCGATTTCGACACCCTTTCCGCCGATGAATGGCGCACCTTGCGTCATCTGATTCGCGGCCAGCGTCTGCCGCTCGCCACCGAGCCGACGCGTCGCCTGAAAGCCGCTTCGCATGGCACGCATGCGGACTTGCGCGCAAGCGCCCGGCACGCGGTGCGCGCAGGCGGCGACTGGACCGTGTGGAAGTATCTCGCGGTGGTCGAGCGCAAACCGCCGCTCGTGCTGCTGCTCGACATCTCCGGTTCGATGAGCAGCTATTCGCGCGCGGTGCTCTATTTCTGCCATGCGCTGCTGCAGTCGCGTGAACGCTTGCAGGTGTTTCTGTTCGGCACGCGGCTCACCAACGCGACGCGCGCGCTGCGCGAGCGCGATCCCGACGTGGCGATCGCGACGCTCACCGAGCAGGTGGTGGACTGGTCGGGCGGCACGCGGATCGGCGCGGCGCTCGCCGAATTCAATCGCCGCTGGGCGCGGCGCGTGCTGACCGGGCGGGCCACGGTGCTGCTCGTCACCGACGGCCTCGATCACGAAGCGATCGACGTGCTCGACGCCGAGATGGCCCGCCTGCGCCGCTTCGCACACCGCATCATATGGCTCAATCCGCTGCTGCGTTTCAGCGGCTTTTCCCCGAAAGCGCGCGGCGTGCAGGCGATCCTGCCCTATGTCGACGCGCATCGTCCGGTTCATAATCTAGACAGCCTGACGGCGTTCGGCCGCGACCTCGCGCAACTCACGCGCGCGCCGCGTCGCAGTGCCGGCGTCACGGGCACCGCAGGAGCGACATCATGGAATTGACCGAAACCCATACGCTGCCCGTTTCGCAACAGCGCACATGGGACGCGCTGAACGACACCGAGGTCCTGCGCGCCTGCATTCCGGGCTGCGAAAGCATCGACCCGGACGGCGAAAATGCCTATGTGGTGGCGCTGAGCGCCGCAGTCGGACCGGTCAAGGCGCGCTTCAAGGGGCGCATGCAACTCACCGACATCGAGGCGCCGAACTCGTACAGCATCGTGTTCGAAGGCCAGGGCGGCGCCGCGGGCTTTGCCAAGGGCAACGCGCACGTCTCGCTCGAAGCCGACGGCGAGGCCGCCACCAAGCTCAGTTACACGGCGAGCGCGCAGGTCGGCGGCAAGCTCGCGCAGATCGGCTCGCGGCTCGTCGACGGCGCGGCGCGTAAAATCGCGGGCGAATTCTTCAAGCGCTTCGGCGCCCACGTCAGCGGCGGCAGTGAGAGCGCTGCGAGCCCAGACGCCGGGGAAAATGCAGCAGATGAAGCGGTGCCGCACAATACAGCATCGAATGAGGCCGCGGACGGCGAGTCCGGCGGCGAAGCAACGAAAAGGAAGAAATCATGGACAGCGTGGATCTCGAAGTCCTGAAGTCCAGCGCTCGCTGGCTGGAAGAAGGACATCGCGCGCTACTGGTGACGGTGGTGAAAACGTGGGGTTCGTCGCCGCGTCCCGAGGGCGCGATGCTCGCGGTGCGAGACGATGGCCTCGTGGTGGGCTCGGTATCGGGCGGTTGCATCGAAGACGATCTGATCGACCGCGTGCGGCAACGCGGTATCGAGCAGACGCGGCCGGAGGCGGTCAAGTACGGCATCACGGCGGAAGAAGCGCATCGCTTCGGCCTGCCGTGCGGCGGCACGATCCAACTGGTGCTCGAACCATTGACGCCGCAAAGCGGTATTGACGAACTGTGCAACGCGGTGGAGAACGGGCGCCTCGTGGCCCGCGAAGTGAATATGACGACGGGCGCCACGCGGCTCGAAAACGCGCAGGCAACCGACGGCGTGCTTTTCGACGGCGAGCGTCTGTTGACGATTCACGGCCCGCGTTACCGCATGCTCGTGATCGGCGCGGGACAATTGTCGCGCTACCTGTGCAATATCGCGGTAGGGCTCGATTATCAGGTCACCGTCTGCGATCCGCGCGAAGAGTACACCGAGGAGTGGAACATCCCCGGTACGAAGATCGTGCGCACCATGCCCGACGACACCGTGATCGAGATGAAGCTCGACGAACGCTGCGCCGTGATCGCGCTGACGCACGACCCGAAGCTCGACGATCTCGCGCTGATGGAAGCGTTGAAAACGCCGGCGTTTTATGTCGGCGCGCTGGGTTCGCGAAGGAATAATCAGGCGCGGCGCGAACGTCTCAAAGAGTTCGATCTGAACGATACGGAGCTGGCCCGCTTGCACGGACCGGTCGGGATTTATATCGGCAGCCGCACGCCGCCCGAAATCGCGGTGTCGATTCTCGCCGAAGTGACGGCGGCCAAGAACGGCGTTTCGTTGCCGACCCTGCTTCAGGTCGAAGGCGCGAAGGCGGCGCGCGAAATCGCGGCTTCCGGTGGAGCGGCTTGCAGCGTTTGACGATTTGTTCAATCGCAACGCGCGGCATGCGCTTGACATCCACGCGGCGCAAACCGAATCTAACCGGCGACCCCGTCAACGTTACGTTCGGATACCAGCCCGCCATGCGCCTTTCCTTCCTGGTCTGTCTTGCATCTCTCGGCTGGCTTGCCGGCATCCACGGCGCGGGAGCGAGCGTTCCCGCCAAACTGGACGATCCGTACACCAACGAAGGCGAGACGCAAACCTTCACCGTCAACGCCGACGGCTCCTTCACCAAGCTCGATTCGATGACGCTGCACGTGAATAACGAAGCCGGCGTCGCGCGGGTCGCGCAGCAATACGTCTGGTTCAACCGAAACATGGCGGACGTGCAGATCCTCGAGGCCTACACGATCACTGCCGACGGCGTGCGTCACGACGTGCAGCCCGAGCAGATCCGCAATGTTCAGGAAGCGCGCTCGTTCGACGCGCCGATGTTCCAGGACATCCAGGAAAAGGTGATCGTGTTCCCCGCCGTCGAACCGGGCGCGCGCGTGCATCTCACCTATCGCAAGACGCAGAAGCAGCCGATCGTGCCGGGCGAATTCAGCGACTTCACACCGCCCGATCTCGCGCCGACGCACAACTTCCGCCTGATCTACGATCTGCCCGCCGACAAGCCGCTGTATGCCGACGCGCGCGGTTTCACCATCGTGCAACCCGTGACGCGCGATGGCCGCACGCGCTACGAATATCGCTACGACAAGGCGCACTTCAGCCGGCTGGAACGCGGCTCGGTTGCGTACGTTTCCTATGGCGACCGGCTGATGGTCTCGACCTTCCCCGACTACGCCGCGTTCGCCGCGACCTATCGCGAATCGGCAGTGGACCCGAGCGCGCACGACGCCGCCGTCACGCGTCTCGCGCAACAGCTCACCGCGCGCGACCGCACGCCGCGCGACAAGGCCAAGACGCTGTACGACTGGGTGCGCCGCAACGTGCGCTATGTGGCGATCAATGTCGGACGCGGCGCGGTCGTGCCGCACGGCGCGAGCGCGGTGCTCGCGAATCGCTACGGCGATTGCAAGGACCACGTGGCGCTGTATGGGGCGCTGCTCGACGCGGCCGGCGTGCGCAACGAGCCGGCCCTGATCAGCAGCGGCACGATCTACACGCTGCCGAGCGTGCCGGGCTACGGCGTCATCAATCACATCATTACGTGGCTGCCGGATTTGCAGCAGTACGTTGACTCGACCGCCTCGAATATCGAGTTCGGTTTTCTGCCGTCTTCCGATATGAACCGGCCGACCGTGCTCGTCGGCGAGGGCGTGCTCTCGCGCACGCCGGCAACCGCGTTCATGACGCGCAGCACCGATCTGTCGATCAAGGTCGAACCGGATGGCTCGGCGAGCTTCACGTACAGGCTGGAAGCGGCTGGCGCTTCGGCTGAACAGGCGCGCGCGATGTTGCGCACGCAGACGCCCGCGCAACGCGAGGAATCGATTCAGGCCGAACTGCGCAGCGCCAATCTGCGTGGCACCGCGACGCTCGCCACCAATGACCTCGGCGTCGCCGACGGCCCGCTCGTCATTACGATGAAAGGCACGCTGGAGAGTCTCGTGGTGCCGGGCGCGGCGGCTTCGATTCCAGCATTGACGAGTCTGGCCGGCGGCTTCGCCGCGGATACGCGTTACTGGCTCGGCGAGCGTCAGCGCACGCAGCCGTTCGTCTGTCACAACCTGGCGTTGCACGAACGTGCGCGCATCGAATTGCCCGCCAATTTTCGCGTGCTCGACATGCCGGAGGCGAAACGAACCCAGGATCGTTTCGTCGATTTCCAGTCGCAATACACGTTCGATCCGCTCAGCAACGTCGTCACGATGACACGCGACGGCGCCACGCACTTCGATAGCGACGTCTGCACGCCCGAAGACTTCGCGCAGATGCGTCCCGCGATCGAAGCAATTGGGCGCGACGTGCGAGCGGAGGTGATCGTCAGATCGACGCTGGTGGAGTCGTCGAGTGTTGCTGCGCAGGCGCCGTGAGCGCCTGCTTCAGTGCTTCAGAACGCGCGCACTCAAACGGGCCAGAGCGGCCCTTCCTGCATCGCGCCGAGCTGCTCGCGCAACTCGAGGATGCGCTCTTCCCAGTAACGCTGCGTGTTGAACCACGGAAACGCCGCGGGGAAAGCCGGATCGTCCCAGCGGCGTGCAAGCCACGCCTGATAGTGAATCAGCCGCAGCGTGCGCAACGCTTCAACCAGATAAAGTTCGCGCGGCTCGAAGTCGCAGAAATCTTCGTAACCGGCGAGCAGATCCGCCAGCGCGCGCGACGCTTCGACGCGCTCGCCCGGCAGCAACAGCCACAAATCCTGCACCGCCGGTCCCATGCGGCTGTCGTCGAAGTCGACGAAATGCGGCCCCGCGTCGGTCCACAACACATTGCTCGGATGGCAGTCGCCATGCATGCGCAACATGCGGATATCGCCGGCCCGTTCGAACGCGCGCTCCACGCCTTCGAGCGCGAGGTTCACCACGGCTTCCCACGCGGTGCGCACGTCGTCCGGCACGAAACGGTGCGCGAGCAAAAAGTCGCGCGGTTCGTAGCCGAAGGTGTGGATGTCGAGCGTGGGACGTTCGGTGTAGTTCTGCGTCTGGCCGACCGCATGGATTCGGCCGATGAAACGCCCAAGCCATTCAAGCGTGTCGCGCCGGTCGAGATCCGGCGCGCGGCCGCCGCGCCGCTCGAAGATGGAAAAACGAAAGCCGTCGAAGGTATGCAGCGTGCGGCCATCGAGGGCACGCGCGGCCACCACCGGAATCTCGCGCGCGGCGAGATCGGCGACGAAAGCATGTTCTTCGAGGATGGCGGCGTCGCTCCAGCGCTCAGGACGGTAGAACTTCGCGACCACGGGCGGGCCGTCTTCCACGCCCACCTGGTACACGCGATTCTCGTAGCTGTTGAGCGGGAGCATACGGCCGTCGGTGCGCACACCGGCTGTGCTGAGCGCGCTGTCGAGCGCGTCGAGCACGATTTCCGGCTTGAGCCGGGCGAAAGGCACAGCGCTGCTCGCGCTGTCCTGTGGATCGAGGATGTCGTCGTTCATGCCCGCATTGTGCGCCGCGCCGCCGTCAAAGACGAGGGCGACGGCTCACAGCGGAACGAACTGCGGGAACAACCGTGGCTTACAACTTGCACACGGCTCGCACTCAAACTGCCTTCAATGGATCTGCGCGCTCGACGGTCGGACTTGCTCGCCCGTATCGATCAGGTCTTCAAGGAAAAAGGGTTCAGTATTCAGGTGCTGCGAAACGCCGGGCTCGCCGGCATACCACGCCACCATGGCCATGTCGCCAAGAATGCGCATGACGATCCCGCGCGCGCCTTGTGGCACCGCGATATGCACCGATCGGACAATCGAACCGATTTGCATGATGTTTCCCCGTTTCTCCCATAGCCGGCTTTATGACTTCGCGCCGGTCAATGTGATGATAAAAGCGTCGCTCCGCCGATAACGTTGCATACGCACCCAATCTGCTGCGCGTGATACGCGTGAAAGGTTTGAATTATTGTTCCCGTTTTGCGGGGCCGAGGAAAGCGCGAACTCGAGGCTCTTTACCCCTTGTTTCGCCCTATTCCCATTACGGCGCGCTGGACCGATGATTCGGAGCGTAACGCGTCGCAACGAGACCATCATAAACCCTGCTGGGGTGAGATATCAAAAACGTGCACCAACCAGACCATTTGCTCGATCGGACCGCCGCGCCGGCCTGCCCGAACCGCTGCGATGCGCGTCACGTTCACCTCATCGGTCACCTGGATGGCGCCGCCTTGCGCGGCCTTGAGCGGCTCGGCTAGTCATGTGGATCGTTCGTCTCGCGCTGCGGCGCCCGTATACATTTGTCGTCCTGGCCCTGCTATTGCTGATCGTCGGACCGTTGACGATCCTGCGCACGCCCACCGACATCTTCCCCAATATCGACATTCCAGTGCTCTCGGTGATCTGGTCGTATAACGGCCTGCCCGCCGACGAGATGGAAAAGCGCATCGTGCTGAACTACGAGCGCGGGCTGTCGGTGGCGGTGAACGATATCGAACACACCGAGTCGACCTCGCTGAACGGCATCGCGGTCATCAAGATTTTTTTCCAGCCGCACGCGAATATCGACGAAGCGTTGGCCGAAGTCACAGCATTGTCGCAAACGCAATTGCGCTCGCTGCCGCCCGGCATCACACCGCCGAATATCCTGCGCTACAACGCCTCGACCGTGCCGATCCTGCGGCTCGCGCTGTCGTCCGCCTCGCTCACCGAGCAGGAGCTATACGATTTCGGCAACAACTTCCTGAAGACGCAGCTCGCCACCGTGCCTGGCGCGTCTGCTCCACTGCCGTATGGCGGCAAGCAGCGCCAGATCATGGTCGATATCGATTCGCGCAAACTGCAGGAGCGCAATCTTTCGCCGATGGATGTGGTCAACGCGGTCACCGCACAAAATCTGATCCTGCCCTCGGGCACCGCGAAAATCGGCTCGACCGAGTACTCGGTGGAGATGAACGGCAGTCCGGATTCGCTGGCAGGCCTGAACAATATCCCGATCAAATCCACCGCCAACGGCACCGTTTATATTCGCGACGTCGCTCACGTGCGCGACGGGTTCCAGCCGCAAACCAACATCGTGCGCGTGAACGGCCAGCGCGCGGCGCTGCTGACCATCAACAAGAGCGGCAACACGTCCACGCTCGAAATCGTCGATCGCATTAAGACCATGATGCCGACGCTGCGCAATCTCGTGCCCGCTTCGCTGAATATCGATCCCGTTGCCGATCAGTCGCTGTTCGTGCGTGCTTCCGTGCAAGGCGTGCTGCGTGAAGCGCTGATCGCTGCCTGCCTCACCGGCCTGATGATTCTGCTGTTTCTCGGCAACTGGCGCGCCACGTTGATCATCG
Source organism: Paraburkholderia dipogonis (assembly GCF_042680985.1). NCBI lineage: Bacteria > Pseudomonadati > Pseudomonadota > Betaproteobacteria > Burkholderiales > Burkholderiaceae > Paraburkholderia > Paraburkholderia dipogonis. The sequence goes on from NZ_JBHUFR010000010.1 coordinate 567,613, forward strand.
CCGTATCGATTCCGCTTTCGATGATCACGTCGATCATCGCGCTGTCCCTGCTCGGCGAAACCATCAACATCATGACGCTCGGCGGACTCGCGCTGGCGGTCGGCATTCTGGTGGACGACGCGACCGTGGCGATCGAAAACATCAGCCATCAACTCGAGCAGGGCAAGACGCTGGAGCAGGCGATTCTCGACGGCGCGCATCAGATTGCGATTCCGACGCTGGTGTCGACCTTGTCCATCTGCATCGTCTTCGTGCCGATGTTTCTGCTGACGGGCGTCGCGCACTATCTGTTCATTCCGCTCGCCGAAGCAGTGGTGTTCGCGATGCTGGCATCCTACTTCTTCTCGCGAACGCTCGTGCCGACGCTCGCGAAATACCTGCTGCGTTATCACCATAAGCCGGCGGATCTGCATCACGCGCCTGCGCAAACGCGCAATCCGTTCATGCGCGTGCACTACGCATTCGAAGGCGGCTTCGCGCGTCTGCGCGACCGCTATCGCGTGTTTCTCGAAGCGCGCGTCGCGCGGCCGGGCCTGTTCGTGACGCTGTTTCTGGTCTGCTGCGGCGCGTCGATGTTGCTGATGCCGTTTCTCGGCCGCGACTTTTTCCCGGCCGTCGACGCCGGCACGATCGCGCTGCATCTGCGCGCGAAAACCGGCATGCGGGTGGAGGAAACGGCGGTCGTGACGGATCGTGTGGATACGCGGATCCGTCAGTTGATACCGCCTGGCGAGTTGCATTCGATCATCGACAACATCGGCTTGCCGGTTTCGGGCATCAACCTTTCGTACAGCAACACCGGCACGATCGGCACCTCGGACGCGGACGTGCTGATCACGCTCAATCCCGATCATCATCCGAGCGCGGGTTACGTGCGCACGTTGCGGCGCACGCTCACCGACGAATTCCCCGGCGTGCAGTTCGCTTTTCTACCCGCGGATATCGTCAGTCAAACGCTCAACTTCGGCATGCCGTCGCCGATCGATATTCAGATCGTCGGCCGTGACGTGGCCGGCAATCGCGTGTTCGCCGCCAAGCTGCTGAATCGGCTGCGCACGGTGCCCGGCCTCGTCGACGCGCGCATCCAGCAGCCCGCCGACTTGCCGCGCATCTTTATCGACGTGGACCGCACGCGCGCGCAGCAAGCCGGCTTCTCGCAACGCGACATCGCGAGCAATCTGCTGATCACGCTCTCGGGCAGCCAGCAAACCACGCCGACGTTCTGGCTCAATCCGCGCAACGGCGTGAGTTACAACGTGATCACGGAAGCACCGCAATACACGATCGATTCGCTGCAATCGCTCGCGAACATTCCACTGAACGCGAACGGCCGCAGCAACATTCTCGGCTCGCTCGCCACCATGAGGCGCGAAGCGGGCAACGCGACCCTCACGCACTACAACGCGCAGACCACCATCGATATTTTCGGCACCGCCGACGGCCGCGATCTGGGCGGCGTGTCCGACGACATCCGCAAGATCATCGACGACGCCCGCGCCGATCTGCCCAAAACCTCGACCATCGAAGTACGCGGCCAGGTGCGGACCATGAACGATTCGTTTTCGGGTCTGTTCGCGGGCCTCGTGTTCGCGATCGTGCTGGTGTATCTGCTGATCGTGGTGAATTTCCAGTCGTGGCTCGATCCGTTCATCATCATCACCGCGCTGCCGGGCGCGCTCGCGGGCATCGTGTGGATGCTGTTTCTCACGCACACCACGCTGTCGATTCCCGCGCTCACGGGCGCGATCATGTGTATCGGCATCGCCACCGCCAACTCGATTCTCGTGATCAGCTTCGCGCGCGAGCAATTGCTCGAACACGGCGACGCGACGCGCGCGGCGATCGAAGCGGGCTTCACGCGTTTTCGCCCGGTGCTGATGACGGCGCTCGCGATGGTGATCGGCATGGTGCCGATGGCGATCGGGCTCGGCGAGGGCGGCGAGCAGAATGCGCCGCTCGGGCGCGCGGTGATCGGCGGCCTGACGATCGGCACGCTGGCGACGCTGATTTTCGTGCCGGTGGTGTTTTCGATGATCTACCGGCGACTCGCGGCACGTCGCTTGCGCGCCGCTGAGCACGTGGTGGGGAAACCGTGATGCAGAGCATCTTCGTCATCGCAACCGCATTGGCGGGCCCTATAAGAGGCAGCCTGGACTGCCCACGCATCTCTACAGGGGAAGTTTGATGGAAGGACAACGTCCGGAGCGTTCCGGCACCCCGCGCGATCCGGCCAAAGCGAAACGCGCACGCTGGATCGGCGTCGCGGTCGCCGTGGCCGTCATCGCGCTGGCGGCGCAAGGTATCTGGTCGCGCCACGACGCACACGCGGCGCTCGAACGCGATGCCGAGCATACGAGCCAGACGAGCGTCGAAGTGGTGCGGCCGCAGAAGTCGACGGCCGGACTCGATCTCGTGCTGCCCGGCAACGTGCAGGCTTTTCTCGACACGCCGATCTACGCGCGCACCAACGGCTATCTGAAGAAGTGGTACGCCGACATCGGCGCGCATGTGAAAAGCGGCCAGCTGCTGGCGGAAATCGATACGCCAGAGGTGGACGATCAACTGCGCGCGGCCCGCGCCGATCTCGCGAACGCCAACGCCAACTATGCACTCGCGAAAAGCACCGCCGACCGCTGGACCGACATGCTGAAAAGCAAGTCGGTTTCGAAGCAGGAAACCGACGAGAAAGTCGGCGACATGCTTGCGAAAAAAGCCACGCTCGACGCCGCGCGCTTCAACGTGGCGCGGCTCGAGAAGACGCAGTCGTTCCAGAAGGTCTATGCGCCGTTCGACGGCATCGTGACGGCGCGCAATGTAGATGTTGGGGCGCTGATCGATGCGGGTAGTTCCGGTGGCCCGGCGAAGGAACTGTTTCACGTCGCGCAGGCGGATCGGTTGCGTGTTTATGTGAATGTGCCGCAGGCTTACGCGCAGCAGGTTCGCGCGCAGCAGAACGCGTTTCTGACGCTGACCGAAACGCCGTCGAAACATTATCCGGGCACCGTGGCGCGCACCGCGGGCGCCGTCGATCCGCAACAACGCACGATGCTCGTAGAGGTCGATGTCGACAATCGAAACGGCGATCTGCTGCCGGGCGCCTACGCGCAAGTGCATTTCGCGTTGGGCACGGGTGCCGCACCCTTTACGCTGCCCGGCAACGCGCTGCTGTTCCGCCCGGATGGCGTGAAAGTGGCGACCGTCGACGCGCAACGCAAGGTGAAGCTGTTGCCCGTGTCGTTGGGAACGGACTTCGGCACGCGCGTGGCGATCGTGTCGGGCTTGCAAGGCGATGAGCAGGTGATCCTGAATCCGCAGGACTCGATCGTCGATGGCGCGCCGGTGCGGATCGTACCCGCGAAAGCGGGTGCGGCGACGGGTGCGCCGTCATGAACATGCCAAGGTCCCGTCGCCGTGTTGTCGCGCCGCCGCCGCGATGTGTCTCGCTGCTCGCGTCCGCTGTGGCATTAGCCAGCGCATGTGCACTCACCGCATGCACGCTCGGCCCGGACTACGTGAAGCCGACCGCCACTACCGCGGCAACCTACAAGGAACTCGACGGCACCGGCTGGAAACCCGCCCAGCCCGCCGACACGCTCACACGCGGCGCGTGGTGGAGCGTCTACGCAGACCCGTCGCTCGACGCACTCGAACAACAGGTCGCAAGCGCGAACCAGAACGTGCGGGCCGCCGAAGCGCGCTTTCGCGCCGCCCGCGCCACGGTCGCGCAATATCGGTCGAGCTTCTTCCCGGTCGTCAGCGCGAACGGCGCCTATTCGCGCGCGCGGTCGTCGGAGAACGTGCTACACAAATCGACCGCCGGCCTCACGCTGAACGACTACCTCGTGCAAGCCGATGCATCGTGGGAACCCGACCTGTGGGGCCGCGTGTCGCGCAGCGTCGAAGGCGCGAAAGCCGAAGCGCAGGCGAGCGCCGCCGACGCCCAGGCCGCGCTCCTGTCGATGCAGGCCGAACTCGCCACCGACTACTTCGAGTTGCGCGGACTCGATCAGGAGCGCCAACTGCTCGACGACACGATCGAGGCCTACAAGCAAGCACTCGATCTGACGCAGCACCGCTACACCGGCGGCATCGCCACGGACGCCGATGTCGCGCAGGCGCAGACGCAGTTAAAGACCACTCACGCGCAAGCACTCGACCTCGGCGTGCAGCGCGCGCAACTCGAACACGCGATCGCGATCCTGATCGGCCAGTCGCCTTCCACGTTTTCGCTGCCGGTTGCGCCGCTCGCCGCAGTGCCGGTCGTGGCCGCGGCGGGCGTGCCGTCCGCGCTGCTCGAACGCCGCCCGGACATCGCGGCGGCGGAACGGCACGTCGCCGACATGAACGCGCAGATCGGCGTGGCAACGGCAGCGTTTTTTCCAAACCTCATTCTGTCGGTGACGGGTGGCCTCGAAGCCACCAACTACAGTCAATGGTTGCTGGCGCCGAGCCGGCTGTGGTCGCTTGGGCCGACGTTGGCGGGCACGCTGCTCGACTTCGGCGGACGCGCTTCGGTGAAGGAACAGGCCCGTGCGCATTACGACGAGAGCGTCGCGCAATACCGGCAGACGGTGTTGAGCGCCTTCGGCCAGGTTGAAGACAATCTCGCTGCGCTGCGCGTGCTCGAACAGGAAGCGACCGCGCAGGACGACGCGGTGACCGCCGCGCAACGAGCGCTCGCAGTCGTATCGAATCGATATAAGAACGGCGCCATCACCTATCTCGACGTGGTGGTTGCGCAAACCACCGCGCTTACCAACGAACGCGACGCCGTGTCGATCGCGCGTCGGCGGATGGCCGCGAGCGTGGCGTTGATCAAGGCGCTAGGCGGCGGCTGGGACGCATCCGCGTTGCCGACGGACGAGCAGATCGTGCATCCGTCTGCACCCGCGAGCGATGCCGCGGCGCACGGGTAGCCGCAGCTTTTCGACGCCGAGAGCGGCCGGCGAACGCGCCGTCTGATCGCACCGCGGTGGCGGTCCGCTAAACGCCGCGCCGACTCGCGCGGCTTTTTCAGCGTATCCTTAACTCCTTTGTCGCCTGCATCGCAGAGGAGATTTTTCGTGACCCCGCCGCCGGACGCCCACCGGACCGCTGCTTCTTCGCTCGCTCCCTCGCCTGCTTTTTCCAACGCTTCTTCCAACGCTTCCGCCGTGCCCGACATCCCTTACCTCGAACGCGGCACACGCGCGTACTGGCGCGCCAGCATCGCACTGCTGTTCGCCGGCTACGCGACGTTCTCGCTTCTCTATTGCGTGCAGCCCTTACTGCCATCGTTTTCGACGGCATTCAACGTGACGCCGGCACAAAGCAGCCTGTCGCTCTCGCTGACCACGGCCGCGCTCGCGCTTGCCGTGTTCGTCGCCGGCTTCGTTTCGGAAGGCTGGAGCCGTCACAAACTGATGACGCTGTCGCTTACCGTTTCCTCGCTGCTGACGATCGGCGTGTCGATCGCGCCGCAGTGGCATCAACTGCTCGTGCTGCGCACGCTCGAAGGTCTCGCACTCGGCGGTGTGCCCGCCGTCGCCATGGCCTATCTCGCGGAAGAAGTGCATCCCGACGGCCTCGGCCTCGCGATGGGACTTTACGTCGGCGGCACGGCGATCGGCGGGATGGCCGGACGCGTGATCACCGGCGTGGTCGCGGATCTGTTTTCGTGGCGCGTCGCGATCGGCACGATCGGCGTGCTCGGCATTCTGTCGATGCTCGCGTTTCGCGCGCTGCTGCCGCCGTCGCGTCATTTCGTGCCGCGGAGCGGACTCGGCTTCACGCATCACCGCACCGCCCTGCTCAAGCAATTCGCACGACCCGGACTGTCGCTGCTGTTTCTGCTCGGCTTCGTGCTGATGGGCAGCTTCGTCACGCTGTACAACTACATCGGCTACCGCTTGCTCGCGCCGCCTTATCAGTTGAATCAAACGGAGATCGGCGCGATCTTCGTCGTGTATCTGACGGGTGTAGTCGCCTCACCGTGGTCGGGGCGCATGGCCGATACGTTCGGCCGCGCCCGCGTGCTCATCGCCAGTTTGCTGCTGATGGTGCTCGGTCTTGCGCTCACCTTGCTGCATCCGCTGGCGGCGATCGCGGCCGGCATCGCGTGCGTGACGTTCGGCTTCTTCGCTGGACATTCGGTGGCGAGCGGCTGGGTCGGACGTCTCGCCAAGGATGCCAAAGGTCAGGCCGCCGCCCTTTATCTGCTCGCGTATTACATCGGCTCGAGCGTGGTCGGCTCGTACGGCGGTCACGTGTGGGCCGGGTTCGGATGGAACGGCGTCGCGGGGTTGGTGGGTGTGCTGCTCGTCATCGGCCTGGTTGCAGCGACGCGCTTGCGCGGGCGCGAGCCAGCTCGCGTCTGATGCTCGTACTTCGACCCAGTGCGCATTGAACAACGCTTAAAAGTAAGGACAACGTAAGCGAACGCTTAAAGTTTTTTATCGTGATTGCTGCGTCGCGGCAATCACGCGGCCCTTGCCACGCCGGGTTCAACGGCTTGCGAATAGCCGCTGCAGCGCCGCAAAGCGTCGCTATATCGGCCTGACTTGTCTCCTATACTCAAATGGAGCGTTGGCGGTGCATGACTCCATAAATCGAGCCGCCGCCTTCGCAGGGATATATATGGAGACGAGAATGACGACCTACTTCACGATCGGCGATTTCATCCTGGTCATTCCGATGGCGTTGGCTGGGGCCCTGTTTGTCGGTGCGCTTCCCTGCAAGACGGAATTCCGGCACAACGCATTGCGCGTGCTCGGCGCGCTGATCGGCGTGATGTTCGCCGTCGTGCTGGTCGAAGGTTTGCCGGCGCTCGTCTAGAAGAAAAAAGCCGCCCGAGGGCGGCTTTCCTATTGCTGCGGTGTGAATAGCGAAGGCGCGGGGATCAGATCGCCTGATCCGTCGACGGCTTTTCCCACAGGTTGATGCCACCTTCGGTTGCGTAGCGATCGATCTCGGCCAGCTCGTCCTTCGAGAACGCGAGATTCTTCAGCGCGCCAACGTTCTCACGCACCTGCTCCGCACGGCTTGCGCCGATCAGCACGGACGTCACGCGCGGATCGCGCAGCGCCCACGCGAGCGCCATCTGCGCCAGGCTCTGGCCGCGGCGTTGCGCGATGTCGTTGAGCTTGCGCACGTGCTCGATGTTTTGCGCGCTCAAATGCTCCTGCTTCAGCGAACCGCCGCCCGGCTTGTTGACGCGCGCGTCTTCCGGCACGCCGTTCAGGTATTTGCCGGTGAGCAGACCCTGAGCCAGCGGCGTGAACGCAATGGCGCCCGCGCCGACCTTCTCCAGCGTATCCAGCAGCTCCTGCTCGATCCAGCGATTGAGCATGTTGTACGCGGGCTGATGAATCAGCAGCGGCACCTTGTACTCGGCGAGCAGCTTCGCCATTTCGAGCGTTTTGGTTGCCGAGTATGAGGAGATTCCGATGTACAGCGCCTTGCCCTGCTGCACGGCGCTCGCCAGCGCACCCGCGGTTTCTTCGAGCGGCGTATCGGCATCGAAACGATGCGAATAGAAAATATCGACGTAGTCGAGGCCCATGCGCTGCAGGCTCTGATCGAGACTCGCGAGCACGTATTTGCGCGAGCCGCCGCCTTGTCCATACGGACCCGGCCACATGTCCCAACCGGCCTTCGACGAAATCAGCAGTTCATCGCGATACGGCTTGAAGTCGTCCTTGAAGAGCCGGCCGAAATTGGTTTCAGCGCTGCCGTACGGCGGCCCGTAGTTGTTGGCGAGGTCGAAGTGCGTGATACCCAGGTCGAAGGCTGTGCGCAGGATGTCGCGCTGCGTGGAGATCGGCGTGGTGTCGCCGAAGTTGTGCCACAGACCGAGCGACAGCGCAGGCAGTTTGAGACCCGACTTACCGCAGACGCGGTACTGCATATCCGAATAGCGTTCTGAAGCTGCTTCGTAAGCCATTGCTAGTGTCCTTGATGGTGAAGGCGCCCGACATGTGCGGGCATGGGCAATCGCATGCTGCGGGAGGCGTGCTGCTTTATTTTTGTAGGTGGGGGATGCAGCCAGACCGCTATGGTAGCGAATCGACGTGATGCATGCAGACACCCAGTATGCGGGATAGACGATCGCTTGCGGCTCGCCTACACTTTGCCCGACTCAAGCTCAGGGGAAAGATAGATGACGAAGGCGATTTCCATCGCGTTGATTGTTGGCGGTATCGTGCTGCTGTACTTCGGTGGGCAGGCGTTCAATTCGGTGAGCAGCGACGTCTCGCGCGTCTTCACCGGTTCGCCGACCAACAAGGCGATCATGCTGATCGTGGGCGGTGTCGTGGCCACGATCGCCGGCCTGACGGGAATGGCTTTGTCGGGACGCAGGCGTTAATGGCATGCGCAATGCGCGGTGTGGTGCTTCGGGGTCCGCGAGCGAATGGGGATCCGAAGCGCCGCCGCGAGAAATCGGAACAGCCTAAAACGCCACTTCGGGCTTCGCAGCCGAACGGGTCCCCGGCAACGGCACATTGCTCGCGCCGTGATAGGTGTACACCAGCGAAAACTTCACTTGATCGGTAATGTTCTTGCCGGCCGAATGCAGCGTGTTGCAGTGGAAAAACACCACGTCGCCGGGCTTGAGTTCAGGCGACACCGCGGTGCGAATCCACTCCTGATTCTCTTCCAGATCCGAACGGAAAAATTTGGCCTGATCGAACCGGTCGGAAGTGAACGGGGCGTTGTGCGACTTCGGCACGAGCCACAGCGCGCCGTTATCCACCGTCTCCGCGCCGACCGCGAGCCACACCGACACCAGATCGTCCCGTTCGAACGACCAATACCGCACGTCGCGATGCCAGCCGGTCAAGCTGCCATACGCCGGATGCTTGGTCATCATGCAGTTATGGTGCGCGCGTGACAGACGCGGCTCCTCGCCGAAATACAGTTCCATCCAGCCGCGAATTTCCGGCGCGGTCGCCCATTGCGCGAAACTCGGATGACGCCCATACGCATCCAGCAGCCGCCGCACCGTATGGCCGCCGGGCGCCTGTTTGGAGGTCGGCGCGCCGGGATACTGCAGATCCGCTTCGAACTCGATCGGCGCGGCCGCTTCCTGCAACTGACGCTGCGCAATCTGCTTCAACTCATCGCAACGCTCGGGCGACACCAAACCGGGCACGACGACAAAACCCTGCTCCCGCAACGTCTGAATCTGCTCTTTCTTGGAATGAAGTGACATGGTATTCCGTGACTGTCGACAAGCTGATGCACGATTGTAAAACGGGCGCGATCGCAGGGTGCGCTGTTTCACCCGCGACAAGCCGCGCCTTACGCACTACTTTCATGCGGCAGGCTCGATGTCGCGGCACTTCGAATGGGCAAGCATGCACGAAAATCGACCGCAAAGGGCGCGACCGAACTGCCGCAAATCGCGAACTACCCCGTAAAAACCCGCATTCGCAGGGTAAAAACCGACTTTATGACGTCACGAATCGCGTGTAACCTGCGTTGCATGCTGATCGCTACTCCCGCACTCTCGCGCCGCGTACAGGCCGCCGAGGCCGACTCCGCCGTACACCGTGCACCTTTCCGTCGAATTCCAGGCTTTCGCGCCGTCCATTGCGACACCGCCATTGGCACATTTGGTGCTCTTCATGGCGCACATTCCGTCGCGCGACACGTTGCCTACTTGTGAAGCCATGCATACTCTCCTGAGCACCCGTCTTACCCGCGCAGCACTGAAAGCCGCGCGTCCCGCGCGCCGCCATGTCGTGCGCGCGCTGCGCCATCACGCTACCCGCACCCGCGCGCTGGGCGAACAATGGCGCGATACAAGAGCCGTCGACGGCTTTCGCACCTGGTTCAACACGTTCTTTTCCACCTTGCGTTTGCAAGGCAGTTCACGCCGTTTTTCGCTGCGCACGCTGCTGCGCAAACCGACGCCGCTGCGCCTCGCCGCGCAGCGCGCACCGGTGGCCGCGCCGCAAAACACGAGCCGCCGCCCGCGTCGTATGTCGACGAACGCCAGCACCGGCTGGTTCGCGTTCGCATTCGCGAGCCGTTAAGGCGATTGCGGAGCGCATCACGCTTGTGGACTGGCGCGGCTTGGACGGCCGTGTCGATGCGAGAACCCATCGCGGCCTTTGCAGCCGCCGATCGACTGCGCAGTAAAGCAACCGGCACAAATGAAAAAACCCCGCCTGGCTCACGCCAGCGGGGTTTTTTGCTGAAACGGACGGCGCGCGCTTATTCGGCCAGCGCGGCAACCGGTTCCGTGCCGGCGGCTTCGGCGAGCGCCAATGCCTTGTCCGTGGATTCCCACGTAAATTCCGGCTCTTCGCGGCCGAAGTGACCGTAGGCCGCGCTCTTCTCGTAGATCGGGCGCAGCAGGTCGAGCATCTGGATGATGCCCTTCGGGCGCAGGTCGAAATGCTCCTGCACCAGACGCGTGATGGTCGCATCCGACACGCGGCCCGTGCCGAACGTGTTCACCATGACCGACGTCGGCTGAGCGACACCGATGGCGTACGACACCTGAATCAGGCAGCGCGAAGCGAGGCCCGCGGCCACGATGTTCTTCGCGACATAACGGCCGGCGTAAGCCGCCGAACGGTCGACCTTGGACGGATCCTTGCCCGAGAACGCGCCGCCGCCGTGCGGTGCGGCACCGCCGTACGTATCGACGATGATCTTGCGGCCGGTCAAACCGCAATCGCCTTGCGGACCGCCGATCACGAAACGACCCGTCGGGTTCACGAGGAACTTGATGTCGCCCTTGATGAGATCGGCCGGCAGCGTCGGCTTGATGACTTCTTCGATCACGGCTTCGCGCAGCGTGTCCAGATCGATATCCGGCGAATGCTGGGTGGACAGCACCACGGTGTCGATCGCATGCGGCTTGCCGTCGACGTAACGCACGGTGACTTGCGACTTCGCGTCCGGACGCAGCCACGGCAGACGGCCGTCACGGCGCAGATTCGCCTGACGCTCCACCAGACGGTGCGACAGGTGAATCGGCAGCGGCATCAGTTCCGGCGTTTCTTCGCACGCGTAACCGAACATCAGGCCCTGGTCGCCGGCGCCTTGATCGAGGTTGTTGTCGTGCGCGCGGTCCACGCCTTGCGCGATGTCCGGCGATTGCTTGTCGTACGCGACGAGCACCGCGCAGCCGCGGTAGTCGATGCCGTAATCGGTATTGTCGTAGCCGATGCGCTTGATCGTGTTGCGCGCGACCTGAATGTAATCGACGTTCGCGGTGGTGGTAATTTCACCTGCCAGCACGACCAGACCCGTGTTGCACAGCGTTTCCGCGGCAACACGCGAGTATTTGTCCTGGGCCAGAATGGCGTCGAGAATGGCGTCCGAAATCTGATCCGCGACTTTGTCGGGATGGCCTTCGGAGACGGATTCGGAAGTGAAGAGATAGTCGTTTGCCACGTTGCAGACTCCTGTTGTGTGGTTACGGTTGAGTTTCACGTAGCCAGCTTCGGGAGCCTTGAAGCGGCGACGCTTTAGCGGATTACCTTACCAGGCGGCGCAAATCACATGGATTGCAGCCGCCGGCTTCGCCCCGCAAGTTGTCTATTAACTCGGCGAAGCCCTTATTATAGCGACTTCTTATGATTGTCACAGAGTGTCCAAGAGTGCGGTATTACGTCAACTTTTCCGCTTTCCTGAAGCCCGACTTGTGCCGCGCCTCTTTTCAGGAGGCGGCATGCTGAGCCGCTATGGCGCCAAACTCGCGATTGGCCTGCTGAAACTGTTTGCACTGTTGCCTTATGGTTTCGTGGCTCGTCTCGGCGACGGACTCGGCTGGCTGCTCTATCAGATCCCGAGCCGGCGCAAACGCATCGTCCATATCAATCTGAAGCTGTGCTTCCCCGAGTGGAGCGACGAGCGTCGCGAAGACGTCGCGCAAAAGCATTTCCGTCACGCAATCCGCAGCTACCTCGAACGCAGCGTGCAGTGGTTCGGCTCGGCGAAGAAACTCGAAAAGCTGATCCAGCTCGACAGCGCGATCGACCTGACGGACCCGAATCTGCCGCCCACGCTGTTTCTTGGCTTTCACTTCGTGGGTATCGAGGCCGGTTCGATCTTCCTGAACTATTCGCTCAAGCGTCAATGCGGCTCGCTCTATCAGCCGATGTCGAACCCGGAGCTCGAAGAAGTCGCCAAAGCGGCGCGCGCGCGTTTCGGCGCGGACATGGCGAGCCGCGCCGACAGCGCGCGCATCGTGCTGCGCTGGCTGCGCGACCGCAAGCCGGTCATGCTCGGCGCCGACATGGATTACGGCGCGCGCAATTCCACCTTCGTGCCGTTTTTCGGCGTGCCGACCTGCACGCTGACCGCGGTGGGACGTCTGGCCAAAGTCGGTCACGCGCAGGTCGTGCCGTTCATCGGCGAGGTGCTGCCGAACTACAAAGGCTACCGGCTGAAAATATTCAAACCGTGGGAAAACTACCCGACCGGCGACGACGACGCGGACGCCCGTCGCATGAATGCCTTCCTGGAAGAGCAAATTCCGTTGATCCCCGAGCAGTACTACTGGGTCCACAAGCGCTTCAAGACGCGGCCGCCGGGTCAACCGAGCGTGTATTGAACGGCCGCCTTCGCGGCGCGCGAAGAACGCGCCCTGACACGGAAATAACGCGGCGTTCGGGTGCACCCGTGAGCGCGTCACTTACAATAGCGTGATGAAACTGAAATTCACCAAAATGCACGGCGCGGGCAACGACTTCGTCGTGCTCGACGGCTACACCCAACCGGTCAACCTGACACCGGCGCAGGTGCGCGCGCTCGCGGACCGGCATTTCGGTGTCGGTGCCGATCAGTTGCTGCTGGTCGAGAAGCCCACGGTGGCCGGCGTCGATTTCAGATATCGCATCTTCAATTGCGACGGCGGCGAAGTCGAACATTGCGGCAACGGCGCGCGCTGCTTCGTCAAGTTCGTGCGTGACAGTGGCCTCACCGATCAGCGCAGCGTGCGCGTGCAGGTGCAAAAGGGCACCATCACGCTGACCATGCAGGAAAACGGCGAAGTGCTGGTCGACATGGGCACGCCCGTGTTCGACCCGGAACGCGTGCCGTTCGCCACCAAAGGCCTGGAAAGCCGCCGCGAGGGCGCGGACACGCTCTGGCCGCTCGACGTGAACGGTACGACGCGCTGGATTTCGGTGGTGTCGATGGGCAATCCGCACGCCGTGCAAGTGGTCGACGATGTCGAGGCGTTCCCGGTGCTGGTTGAAGGCCCGGTGATCGAACGTCATTCGCGTTTTCCTCAGCGGGTGAACGCGGGCTTCATGCAGATCGTCGGCCGTAGCGAGATCAAGCTGCGCGTGTACGAACGCGGCGCGGGTGAAACGCTGGCGTGCGGCACCGGCGCGTGTGCGGCGGTTGCGGCCGGCATCCGGCGCGGGCTGCTGGATGCACCGGTGCTCGTCCACACGCATGGCGGCAAATTGACCATCACGTGGGACGCCGCGCAAGCAGACCAGCCGCTGCTGATGGCCGGCCCTGCAGCGACGGTCTTCGAAGGCGAAATCGAACTGCCCGACTCATCGGCCGACTCGTTGGCCAATTCACAGGCCGCATAAACTCATTGACCGTTGCGCCGCCCCAAGGCGTCGCCCCGTAGTCCTTTAGCCGAAACCATGAACGATCGCGAAGTCGCCGAATATCTGCTTGCCAATCCTGAATTCTTCGCGGAACACGCGGAAATGCTCGCGACGATCCGTCTCGCGAACCCGCACGGCAAAGCCGCGGTGTCGCTGCAGGAACGGCAGATGGAAATGCTGCGCGACAAGAACAAGCACCTCGAACGCCGCCTCGCCGAACTCCTGCGCTACGGCCACGAGAACGACAGCATCGCGTCGAAATTCAACCGCTGGACGATTCGCGTGATGGCCGAGCGCGATCCGTATGCGCTGCCGCGCACGATCGCCACTGGTTTGCGCGACATCTTCGACGTGCCGCAAGCCGCGCTGCGCGTGTGGGATGTGGCCGAGCCGTATGCTCAGGCCGACTTCGCGCGCCATGTCGGCGAAGAAGTGCGCATTTTCGCCAACAGCCTGACCACGCCGTATTGCGGCGCGAATACCGGCTTCGAGGCCGCGCAGTGGCTGGTGCCCTCCGTGAGCGCGGTGAGCGACGAGGGCTCGACCGGCCACGCGGCGTCCGAGTCGGCGCACGCAACTGAATCGATCGCGCTGCTCGCGCTGCGCGATCCGGAAGGCAAGGAAGAAGCGCCGACCTTCGGCCTGCTGGTAATGGGTTCGGCCGACGCGCGCCGCTTCCACGACGGCATGGCCACTGATTTCCTGACGCAGATCGGCGCGCTGGCCAGCGCGGCGCTGAGCCGTCTGCTGCCGCGCTGAACCGCGTTCAGCTCCGCGCAAGCCGCTCGACAAATCCACCGTGACCGCCGCCGACCCGATCGCCGCCTATCTGTCGAATCTCGAACACGAGCGGCGGCTCTCGGCGCATACGCTGCGCGGCTACGCCCACGAACTGGAAGAACTCAAGCATCTGGCCAAAGGCCGGCCGCTCGAAAGCCTCACACCCGTGGACATTCGCGGCGCGGTTTCGCGGGCGCACGCGGGCGGTCTGACGGCGCGCTCGATCAGCCACCGGCTGTCGGCGTGGCGCGCGTTTTACCGCTGGCTCGCCGGGCGCGTCGATCTGCCGGCCAATCCGGTCGCGACCGTGCGCGCGCCGAAGCAGGCCAAACCGCTGCCCAAAGCGTTATCCGTCGACGACGCCACGCGTCTGATGGAAAGTCCGCCCGCCGCCTCGCCGGAAGGTTTGCGAGATCACGCCATGCTCGAACTGTTCTACTCGTCGGGCTTGCGGCTCGCGGAACTGGTCGGCCTCGACGCCCGTTTCGCCGACGCCGACGGGTACCGCTCGGCGGGCTGGCTCAAGCTCGATTCCGCTGAAGTCGAAGTGCTCGGCAAGGGCAACCGGCGCCGCGTCGTGCCGGTCGGCAGCAAGGCGCTGGAAGCCTTGGGCGCCTGGCTCGCCGTCCGCGATCAGATGGTGAAGCACGATCCGCATCCGCTGTTTCTCTCGGCGCGCGGCAATCGGCTGTCGCCGAACGTCGTGCGCGAGCGCGTGAAGCGCGCGGCGCTGGTCGCCGGCATTCCCGCCAATGTGCATCCGCACGTGCTGCGGCATTCCTTCGCCACGCACGTGCTGCAGTCGAGCGGCGATCTGCGCGCCGTGCAGGAACTGCTCGGCCACGCCAGCATCACCGCGACGCAGGTCTATACCGCGCTCGATTTCCAGCATCTCGCGCACGTCTACGATCAGGCGCATCCGCGCGCCAAAAAACGCGACTGACTCCGCGGTTCGATTCGCGGCGTACGGTCTCCGCCTTCGCCTTACCTGCCGCGTGCGCCGTGCCGCGCGGCCCATTGCTCTCTCAGACACCCTGATGAATACCGTTACGCTCAAACCGTCGAAAGAAAAGTCGCTGCTGCGCCGCCATCCGTGGGTCTATGCCAACGCGATCGACCGGATCGACGGCAATCCCGCGCCCGGCGCCACCGTGCTGGTGCGCGCGCACGACGGCCGTTTCCTCGCGCGCGCGGCCTACAGCCCGCATTCGCAGATCCGCGCCCGCGTGTGGAGCTTTGACGAAAGCGAGCCGATCGATCACGCGTTTTTCAAGCGCCGTGTACAACGCGCGCTCGCGCATCGTCAGACGATGGTTCACGACACTGGCGCCGTGCGGCTGATCTTTGGCGAAGCGGACGGCCTGCCGGGCCTGATCGTCGATCATTACGTGGCCGAGGACGAAGGCCAGCGCAGCCAGTTGGTCTGTCAGTTCATGGCGGCGGGCGTGGAGGCGTGGAAGGAAGCGATCGTCGCGGCGCTGACCGGCGCGACCGGCTGCCCGAACGTCTACGAACGCTCGGACGTGTCGATTCGTCAGAAGGAAGGACTCGAGCAGATCACCGGCGTGCTGGCGGGTGAGGCGCCGTCGGAAGCTTTGATCGCGAGCGAAAACGGCGTGCGCTATCACGTCGACGTGCGCAACGGCCACAAGACCGGTTTTTACGTCGATCAGCGCGACAATCGCCTGCTCGTGCAGCAACTCGCACAGGATCGCGAAGTGCTGAACTGCTTCTGCTACACCGGCGGCTTCTCGCTGGCGGCGTTGAAAGGCGGCGCCAAACGCGTGGTGTCGATCGATTCGTCGGGCGACGCGCTGGCGATCGCCCAGCAGAACGTGGCGGCCAACGGCTTCGACGCGGAGCGCGCCACCTGGCTCGACGCCGACGCGTTCAAGACGCTGCGCCGCCTTCACGACGAAGGCGAGCGCTTCGACCTGATCGTGCTCGATCCGCCGAAATTCGCGCCGTCGCGTGAACATGTGGACCGCGCGTCGCGCGCCTACAAGGACATCAACCTGACCGGGCTGAAGCTGCTGCGCCCGGGCGGCCTGCTTTTCACCTATTCGTGCTCCGGCGCGATCGACGCCGAACTGTTCCAGAAGATCGTCTCCGGCGCGGCCGCCGACGCGCGCGTGGACGCCCGCATTCTCAAGCGGCTGGGCGCCGGCGTGGATCACCCGCTGCTCACCGCATTCCCCGAAGGCGAATACCTGAAGGGCCTGCTGTTGCAAATCGCCTGATCGCCCATAGTTTCAAGGATATTTCCGACGCCGGGCACTTGGGCGAAAACGGATTCGAAACCGGGTCCGCCAGCGTCGCCTTGACAGATATGTTTCAATAACCGCCTGGACAGGGCAGCGCGCCAATCGGCTGCGCGCCCTGCCCACGCATTCGATTACGCACCGTTACACGACCATACAGGCGACCCACATGATCCCAGTCACCATCCTGACCGGCTTTCTCGGCAGCGGCAAAACCACCCTGCTCAAGCGCATCCTGAATGAAAAGCACGGCATGAAGATCGCCGTGATCGAGAACGAGTTCGGCGAAGAGAACATCGACAACGAAATCCTCGTGCAGGACACCGGCGAGCAGATCATCCAGATGAGCAACGGCTGCATCTGCTGCACGATTCGCGGCGACCTGTCGCGCGTGCTGGGCGATTTGGCGGCGCAGAAGCAAGCCGGCACGCTGGATTTCGACCGCGTCGTGATCGAAACCACCGGCCTCGCCAATCCGGGCCCGGTTGCGCAGACGTTCTTCATGGACGACCAGATCGCCAATGAATTCCTGCTGGACGCGATCATCACCCTGGTCGACGCGAAGCACGCGAACCACCAGCTGGACGAACACGAAGTTGTGCAGCGCCAAGTCGGTTTCGCCGACCGCCTGTTCATCACCAAGTCAGATCTGGTCGATGAAAAGCAACTGGCCGATCTGCGCCACCGTCTGCTGCATATGAACCCGCGCGCGGCGATCAAGGTCGTCAATTTCGGCGAAGCGGACATCAAGGAAATCTTCGACCTGCGCGGCTTCAACCTGAACTCGAAGCTCGAGATCGATCCGGACTTCCTCGTCGAAGACGAGCACGCGCACAGCCACGCTCACGCCCATGACGAGCACGGCCATACCCACGACGATCACGCCAATTGCGATCACGACCACGGTAAGTGCGATCACGAAGGCCACGATCACGCGCATCACCACCATGCGCACCATGACGACAAGATCAAGTCGTTCGTCTACCGCAACGACCGGCCGTTCGATCCGAACAAGCTGGAAGACTTTCTCGGCGGCATTCTGCAGATTTATGGCGAGCGCCTGCTGCGCTACAAGGGCGTGCTCTATATGAAGGGCGTCGACCGCAAAGTGGTGTTCCAAGGCGTGCATCAGATGATGGGCAGCGATCTCGCCGCAAAATGGCAGCCGATCGAGAAAAAGACCAACAAGATGGTGTTTATCGGCATTGAACTGCCGCAAGACCTGATCACCGACGGTCTGGACGCCTGCCTCGCCTAATAACTCCCACGCCCCGGCTCGCCCGGGGCTCGTCGTTTATTCAGACCGAAAGCCGCGCGACGCGGCATGTGCCGTGCTGCTCGCTGAAACGGAAATATGCGCAAAGCGCGCGCCGGCCAAATCATCTGCTGAATCCGCCTTAGCGGCGGCCGAAAGCTCACTGAAAAGTCGCGCGTATGAAAAGCGCGTGAAAACCCTGCTGTATTAAAGCGTGCACGACCATCGCTTTTTGGTCGTGCGCGCGTTATATTTTCGGGATATCGGGGTGCCGTACGGGGATTTTCACCACTTGCAGCGCTAGATTGTGGTTCAGTTACAATACGTGCCCACTGGAGAATGACAACGAATTGCCCGGTCAGCGCGTATCCCGCGACGGGCCTGAAAGGCGCCGGAAAATCTTATCCGGACGATACGCCGACAATGCCGGCTGGCAGCGCCTGAAAAGGCGCGCTGTCGGCAAGCAATGCCTCAGGAGCATTTGAGAATCGGTTTCCAGAGGAGTTCGGCCCCGCATTAGCGTTGCGACGCCCGGCGTGTGGGCGCCAGGCGTTTCGGCGTCACGACAGTCCGCTGTCCGTGCCCGCCTTGGCGCTCCGCGTCCTCAAGGCGCTTTTGCGGGCAATACGAAAGTGCGGGCACTATGTAAGAGTTTTGCCTCACATTGAAGAAGTAAGCCAGATGACGACGAAACGACTCTTGACCGAAGCCGAAATCCTGAAGATGAGCGACAAGGATTACATGAATGAGGATCAGCTCGCCTTCTTCAAGAACAAGCTCGAACAACTGCAGGCGGATATTCTCCGCAATGCCGGCCAGACGACCGAGAACCTGCGCGAAACCGTAATCGTGCCGGACCCGGCCGACCGCGCAACGATCGAGGAAGAGCATGCGCTCGAACTGCGCACGCGCGACCGCGAGCGCAAGCTGCTGAAGAAAGTGCAGCAGTCCATTGCGCGCATCGACTCGGGCGACTACGGCTGGTGCGAAGAAACCGGTGAGCCGATCGGCATCCCGCGTCTGCTCGCACGGCCCACGGCCACCCTGTCGCTCGAAGCGCAGGAGCGCCGCGAACTGCGCCAGAAGCTGTTCGGCGACTGAATGCTTGCGGCGCGGCTTCGGCTCCGCGCCCTGAAACGCTGCTTCGTCGAGAGGCGCACGGTGAGCCGTGCGCCTTTTTGTTTTGTGTGCCGCATATTCGAGGCATTGCCGTAGTGCAGGCTGTCACCCGCCTTGCGTCGACACCTCCGTGTCGACGTAACCGCCGCATTCGCTTCCGAATCCATCTGTACTTGTCCTATGCCATTTGCCCGCTCGGGACCGGGATTCGCGCTATCCAACCTCCGCGCCGTCCGATGCCGCGCGGACGCGCACCTCGCACCAACTCACGGGTTTTTTGTCTTATGCCATTTGCCGGCTCTTGATATGACCGCGCACGCCCTAAAATAAACCGGACATGCGCTGCACGAGCGCGCGCCGGCCGGTTCGTTGCTGGCGACTCGCGCCGTCCGCTTTCAGGATTCATGCGGTAGCGCAGTGCGCTGCCGCGTCCTACCCGTTTTGCAAAGAGGAACGCATATGGAGCAATTTCACGGTACGACGATCGTCTCCGTGCGCCGCGGCGACAAAGTCGCCCTCGGCGGCGACGGCCAGGTGACGCTAGGCAACATCGTCATGAAAGGCGGTGCGAAGAAAGTCCGGCGCATCTATAACGGCAAGGTGCTGGTCGGCTTCGCCGGCGGCACGGCCGACGCCTTCTCGCTGCTCGACCGCTTCGAAGCGAAGCTGGAAAAACATCAGGGCAACCTCACGCGCGCCGCCGTCGAACTCGCCAAAGACTGGCGTACCGACCGCATGCTGCGCCGTCTCGAAGCCATGCTGATCACCGCGGACGCCACTACCACGCTCGTCATCACCGGCAACGGCGACGTGCTCGATCCGGAAGGCGGCATCTGCGCGATCGGTTCCGGCGGCGCTTATGCGCAAGCCGCCGCGACCGCGCTCGCTCACAACACGGAACTGTCGCCCCGTGAAATCGTGGAGAAGTCGCTGGAGATTGCCGGCGACATGTGCATCTACACGAACCATAACCGCGTTATCGAGACGATCGAGTAAGGACCCACGATGAGCACCATGACCCCTGCCGAGATCGTCTCGGAACTCGACAAACACATCATCGGCCAAGGCCGCGCGAAAAAAGCGGTAGCTGTCGCGCTACGCAATCGCTGGCGCCGTCAGCAGGTTGAAGATCCGCTGCGTCAGGAAATCACGCCCAAGAACATACTGATGATCGGACCGACCGGCGTCGGCAAGACCGAAATCGCGCGGCGTCTGGCAAAACTGGCCGACGCGCCGTTCATCAAGATCGAAGCAACCAAGTTCACCGAAGTCGGCTATGTGGGCCGTGACGTGGACAGCATCGTGCGCGACCTGATCGAAATTTCGGTCAAGCAGACGCGCGAAACGGAAATGCGCAAAGTGCGGACCAAGGCCGAGGATCAGGCCGAGGACCGCATCCTCGACATTCTGCTGCCGAGCGCGCGGGCCGTCGGTTTCGGCGCGAGTTCCAGCGCCGCCGATACCGTCGACGAAGGTAGCACCACGCGCCAGACTTTCCGCAAGCGTCTGCGCGAAGGCCTGCTCGATGACAAGGAGATCGAGCTCGATGTGGAACAGCCGCAAGTCGGCATGGACATCATGGGGCCGCCGGGCATGGAAGACATGACCGAGCAGATCCGTTCGATGTTCGCGAACATCGGCGGCGGCAAGAAAACGCGCCGCAAGCTGAAGGTGAAAGAAGCGCTGAAGGTTCTCACCGACGAAGAAGCCGGCAAGATGCTGAACGACGAAGAGGTGAAAACCAAGGCCGTGCAGAACGTCGAGCAGAACGGCATTGTGTTTCTCGACGAGATCGACAAGATCGCCTCGCGCAACGAAGCCGGCGGCGGTGAAGTTTCGCGTCAGGGCGTGCAGCGCGATCTGTTGCCGCTGGTAGAAGGCACCACGATCAACACCAAGTACGGCATGGTGAAGACCGATCACATTCTGTTCATTGCGAGCGGCGCATTCCACCTGGCCAAGCCGAGCGATCTGATTCCGGAACTGCAAGGACGCTTTCCGATTCGCGTCGAACTGGACTCGCTCTCGGTGAACGACTTCGAATCGATCCTGGTGTCCACGGATGCGAGCCTCGTCAAGCAATACCAGGCACTGCTCGCCACCGAAGACGTGCACCTTGAATTCGCCGACGACGGCATTCGCCGTCTCGCGGAGATCGCATACTCGGTGAACGAGAAGACCGAGAACATCGGCGCACGGCGTCTCTACACGGTGATCGAAAAGCTGCTCGAAGAAGTCTCGTTCGCGGCCGGCAATCACTCGGGCCGCACAGTGCAGATCGACGCGGCTTATGTCGATCGCGCGCTGAACGAAGTGGCGGAAGACGAGGATCTGTCGCGCTACGTGCTGTGATGTCGAAGCCGGAATCGGCCCAGGCTGTTACCGCGTTGACAGTTTGAGACGGATCGTGCGCGACGCATACAAAAAACGGGCTGCCTTTGATGAGGCAGCCCGTTTTTATTTGCTCAAGGCAAGCGGTGCCAGGACACCATCGCTTACTGCTTGACCGGCCGCTTCGCCAGCTTGCGCTGCAGCGTGCGCCGATGCATGTTCAACGCGCGCGCGGTAGCCGAAATATTGCCGCCGTGCTCGGCGAGCACGCGTTGAATATGCTCCCACTCCAGACGCGCCACCGACAACGGCGTGGGATGCTCGATCGCCTCTTCTGCTTGCAACGCGCTTGCTTCACTTTGCAGCGCCGACAGAATCGTTTCGACGTTGGCAGGCTTGGCCAGGTAGTTATCGGCACCGTCTTTCACCGCTTGCACCGCGGTGGCGATGCTCGCATAGCCCGTTAGCACCAGCATGCGCGCATCGGGCTGCAAATCGCGCAACGGCGCGACGAGCGTGAGGCCGGAATCGCTGCCGAGATGCAGATCCACCGTGATCTGGCTGAACTTCTGCTGATTCGCCAGCTTGATGGCCTCATCCGCGTTGTGCGCCTCGCTCACCGTGTACCCGCGCCGGGTGAGCCCACGAGCGAGGATGCCGGAGAACACCTCATCGTCGTCGATCACCAGAAAATTCATATCGCTCATGCCTGTTTCTCCGTGTTGGATGGCGCAGCGCCTTGACGGCCTTTGCCAGAAAATTTACGTCCGGCGAGCGGCAGCTTAAGGACCGCGCGCGTGCCACGCGGCTTGATCGTGCTGACATCGGTCAGTTCGATTGATCCATTCAGACGCGCCGCCGCCGAAAAAGCCAGATAGAGGCCCACACCGTGCCCACCTTGCGTACTCTCGACCGGCATCGCTCCGAGCGAGCCGCGCAAACTGGCCGGAATGCCCGGGCCTGCATCACATACTTCGAAGACAATCTGGTCGCCGCGCGCCGCTAGCGCGCAGGACAGCGTCACATGATCGCGGCTTGCACGCGCGGCGTTGTCGAGCAAAATCGTGAGAATCTGACTCACGGCCACCGTATCGTCAAGACTGACATCCGCCGGCGGCACGCCAACCCGCTCGAACTTCACATGCGGATGACGCAAGCGCCACTGCTCGGCAAACGATTCGAGCCACTCGCCGACCTGCTGCCGGTTAGTGGTTATCGACGCCCGGCTGCGCAAGCGCGCAAGCGCCGACGTACACAGTGTCATTTGCTGTTCGAGCAATTCGAGATCGGCGCTATAAGGCGCAAGTCCCCTATCGGAACGCGCTGCATCTCGCAATTCTTCGGACAACATGGCAATTGTAGACAACGGCGTACCGATTTCGTGTGCCACGGTAGCGGCCTGCACACCCAAAGCAACCGCGCGTTCGTCGTGAAGCAAGCGCTGCTGCGCGTCTCCGAGCGCTGCGTCACGTAGCCGCAATGCTCTCGACATGCGCGCAACGAACCATGCAATGAGGCCGACGCTGACCATGAAGTTCACCCACATGCCCGCGCGGTAGTAGTCGAACAGATTCGCCGGATTGTCGAGATTCAGCGGTACGGAATCGAAACCGAGGACCGCGTAGCAGGCCACGGCGAACGCTGCGAGCCACGCCATCAGATGCCACGGCAGCACGGCTGCGGCGATGGCGAGCGAGGGCAGATAGAGAGAAACGAATGGATTGGTGGTGCCGCCGGAGAGAAACAGCAGCGCGGACAACGCGCCCAGATCGACCCAGATCTGGCCGAACAACTCCATGTTGGATTCGGGGCGTTGCTGCGAGACGCGCCACCAGGTGATTGCGTTGAAGATCACTTCGAGCGCGATCACCAGCAGCATGGCGGGCAACGGCAAGTGCACGCCGATGAAGATCTGCACGAAGGCAATCGTCATCAACTGGCCAATGATCGCGAGACAGCGCAGCCAGAACAGATGTCCGAGATTGACGCGGCCAGTGTTGGTGATTCGATGCATGGCTTTAATTTTGATTTACCTGTTCAGACTAGTCCGACTTACCTCGCGGCCTTGCGTCGGTAACATGGAATTTTTGCGATAGCGCCTAACGGGAACGAACTTTTCTTCGGTTCCTCCATCGCGCAACCCTTCCATGCTACCGACTTCCCACAGCGAGGCCGACGCCTCTTCAGCTTTCCTGACTGTTCTGCGACAAGCCGTCGCAGCCAGGCAAACCGGTACGGCGCAGGCCGAAGCCGACTGCCTCGACGCTGCGGCGCGAATCCATCCACTCGACCACGCATCGCTCGATTCGCTCGTGGCCAGGCTGCTCGAAGAACACCGTTCCGGCGACGCAATCGAACTCGCCGCCATTATTGCCCAACTCGATCCGCGCAACGCTCTTGCACACTTTCGCCTTGGCTACTCGCTGCAGATGGCGAAGCGGCATGCCGAAGCCATCGCACCTTATCGCCATGCACTCGCCATCGAACCGCGTTTGCCGCGCTTGCGCAACAATCTCGCCGCCGCGTTGACGTTCACCGGCGGCGACCTGAACGAACGGATCGCCCTGCTGGAAAATGCCGTCCGCGATGAACCCGATGAAGGCGACGGCTGGACCAATCTCACGCACGCTTACCGTTCGAAAATGGATCTGCCGCGCGCGCTCGAAGCCGGCGCAAAGGCCGTGCAATGCGCACCGCATAGCCCGTTGGCGCACAACAACTATGCGCTGACGCTGCGAGAGGCGCAACGCTGGGGCGACGCGGTGCAAGCTGCCCAAACCGCTTGCGCCCTGGCCCCCAACGACGCCTCCATGCGCTCCAATCTCTCCATGCTGCAACTCGTGCGTGCCGATTACGAGCACGGCTGGGCATCGCATGAAGCGCGCTGGGACGGCTCTGCGGAATTGGGCGGCAACCGTCCGGTGATGCCGGCGCCGCTTTGGCGCGGCGAACCGCTCGCCGGGAAGACATTGCTCGCGTGGGGCGAGCAAGGCATGGGCGACCTGCTGCAGTTCTGCCGCTACATTCCGATGCTGGCCGAGCGCGTCCATCGCGAAGGCGGCCGTCTCATCTGGAACTCGTTCCCGCAGATGGGCGCGCTCCTTAAGCGCAGCCTTGGCGGTCATGCGGACGAGTTCTCAGCCGGTGGCGGCGTCGAAACGCTGCCGGCGTTCGATTACGAGATCCCGTTGTTGAGCCTGCCGCTGATTTTCGACACGCACGAGGCAACGATTCCGGCGGCGCCCTATTTGCGGGCGGACCCGGCGTGCATCAAATCGTGGCAAGAGCGGCTGGCAGGGGAATCCCGGCTCAAAGTCGGGCTAACGTGGACCGGCAGCCACGGCCATCAACGCAATCCGTTCCGGCGTGTGGGCTGGGAGCGCTATGCGGCGCACTTCGGCGGCATGCGGGACGTGGCGTTCTATTCACTGCAGCCGGGCGCCGGCGCGGACGTGACGGCGGCACGCGCGGCCGGCTTGCCGATGACCGACCACACCGCCGAATTCGCGACCTTCGACGATACAGCCGCGTTTGTCGGCGCGCTCGATCTCGTCATTACGGTTTGCACCTCGGCGGCGCATCTGAGCGGCGCAATCGGCCAGCGCACTTGGGTTCTGCTCGACGTCAACCCGCATTGGGTCTGGTTGCTCGACCGCCACGACAGCCCGTGGTATCCGAGCGCCACGCTTTACCGGCAGCCGCAATTCGGTCAGTGGGAGCCGGTGCTGGAGGCCGTCGCGCGTGATCTGAGCGCGCTTGCGGCGCAGCACGGCAAGGCAGCGTAAGCGAGCGGCGCTTGCGTAGGCAGATCGCGCTGTCGTGAGCCGATGGCGCTGTCGCAAGCCAATGACGCACCCCGTAGCCGATGACACTGTCGCGAGCCGGTGGTGCTATCGCAAGTCGGCGGCGGGGGCCCGTAGCCAGTGCGCCCTCGTCAATCGGCAATACTCCCCCGGGCTGACAGCACTTCCCCCGGCCCCCCCCACCAATCACACGCCGCCGGTTCCCGCCTGAGCCACCTGCGCAATCTCCGCCGCAAGACATTCAGGACACAGACAGCGCCCAACCGGATCGAGCCGCTCGACCGGCAATGGCGGCATCTCGCGGCACCAGCAGTCGAATGGCTGCCCATGCATGGCGCAATCGAACGCGTTGCCGCAGCGCGGGCAGCGCGCGCTGCCTTGAGAACGGGAAACGGACGGTTTCATGACAGACTGGATACCCTCGCTTCAGCCGTGATCAGGAAATGATGCCACGACTGGCGAACCACCGTGAGTCGTCCGTTCGGCTAGTTCACAAGCGCCTCAAAAGCGCGGTACGCTTCGTCGTCCGCTGGCGTGTATGGGCTGTGATTGCGCGGTGCGCAAAGCCCATGGCGCCCGCCGCTCGCGCAACTATCGAAAACCCTGTTGCAGCGCGCCAGTCCTGTACAATTCGCCCTGTTTTAACTGTTCCGTGCCTGAGCCTGCCGCCATGTCCGAGCTTCCCGACCTTTCGCAGATCGCGCCCACCCTCAAGGCTGAAATCCTGGCCGAGGCGCTTCCCTACATTCGTCAGTATCACGGTAAGACCGTGGTCATCAAATACGGCGGCAACGCCATGACCGAAGAGCGGCTCAAGCAAGGCTTCGCGCGCGACGTGATCCTGCTCAAGCTGGTCGGCATCAATCCGGTCATCGTGCACGGCGGCGGTCCGCAAATCGACCAGGCGCTGAAGAAGATCGGCAAACAGGGCACGTTCATCCAAGGCATGCGCGTCACCGACGAAGAGACGATGGAAGTCGTCGAATGGGTGCTCGGCGGCGAAGTGCAGCAGGACATCGTCACGCTGATCAACCACTTCGGCGGCCACGCGGTCGGCCTGACGGGCAAGGACGGCGGCCTGATCCACGCGCGCAAGATGCTGATGCCGGATCGCGACAATCCCGGTCAATACGTGGATATCGGGCAAGTGGGCGAAGTCGAGGCGATCAACCCGGCGGTTGTGAAGGCGCTCCAAGACGACGCATTCATTCCGGTGATCTCGCCGATCGGTTTCGGCGAAGACGGCCTGTCGTACAACATCAACGCGGATCTGGTCGCGGGCAAGCTGGCGGTGGTGCTGAACGCCGAAAAGCTAGTCATGATGACCAACATCCCCGGCGTGATGGACAAGGAAGGCAATCTGCTGACCGATCTGTCGGCGCGCGAAATCGACGGTCTGTTCGCCGACGGCACGATCTCCGGCGGCATGCTGCCGAAAATCTCCTCCGCGCTGGACGCGGCCAAGAGCGGCGTGCGCTCGGTGCACATCATCGACGGCCGTATCGAGCACTCGGTGCTGCTGGAAATTCTCACCGAACAGCCGTTCGGCACGATGATCCGCTCACATTGATTCCTGCCTCAAACCCGGCACCCGCGGCACGTCTGCATGGCGTGCTTCGTGTGCCGTGCAGTGGCGCTGCCCACTCGCACGGCGCGCGCAGCACCTTCGGCGGCTCGCAACAAAGCACTGCCACGAAGCACCAACCCGTTCCCTCTTCCTTTCCCGCTACCCGCCCCGTGAACCGTTCGCGTTCACCGCGTGAGGCAACTGTTCGCGCCTGAACGGCGTCCTCCACCATGCGCACTCCCACCTCCCGAAACCGTCGTCCGCACATCGCAGGTGGCCGTCCGGTCTGGCTGTTCGATCTCGACAACACGCTGCATCAGGCGTCGCACGCGATCTTTCCGGCAATCAATCAGGGGATGACGCAGTACATCATCGACGCGCTGCAAGTCGACCTCGACGAAGCCAACCGTCTGCGCACCGGCTACACGCAACGTTATGGCGCAACGCTGCTGGGCCTGACGCGCCACCATCCGCTCGATCCGAACGACTTCCTGAAAGTCGTGCACACCTTCCCCGATCTCGGCTCGATGATCCGCCATGAACGCGGCGTGGCGCGCCTCGTGGCTGCTCTGCCGGGCCGCAAGATCGTGCTGACCAACGCGCCCGAGGCCTATGCGCGCGCCGTGCTCGCTGAACTGCGTATCGAGCGTCTGTTCGAACAGGTGATCGCCATCGAGCATATGCGCGATCGCCGCCGCTGGCGCGCCAAACCCGACCACGCGATGCTGCGCAAGGCCATGCGCGACGCGCACGTTTCGCTGAAGGACGTGATCCTCGTCGAAGACACGCGCTCGCATCTGAAGAACTACCGGCGGCTCGGCATCCGCACGGTGTGGATCACCGGCCATCTGCCGCGCAAGCCGCACGCGGACGGCGTACCGACACGCCTGCCGGGCACCGGCCGGCCGCACTATGTCGATAGAAGCATTCGTTCGTTAAAATCGCTACGACTGAGCACCCGCTCGGTTCGATTGAAGAGACAGCAGACGGGACGACAGCCATGCAGCCGATCGACAAGCCTGACGAAGTCTTAACCGAACACGAACCGAACGCCACGCTCGCCGCCCCGCGCGCGCAGCGGCTGAAGCCGGGCGAGCGCCGCGTGCACATTCTGCAGACGCTCGCCGCGATGCTGGAAGCGCCCAAGAGCGAAAAGATCACCACCGCGGCGCTGGCTGCCCGGCTCGGCGTATCGGAAGCCGCGCTGTACCGTCATTTCGCCAGCAAAGCGCAAATGTTCGAAGGGCTGATCGAGTTCATCGAGCAAACCATCTTCGGGCTGATCAACCAGATCGCCGACAAAGAAAGCAACGGCGTGCTGCAGGCGCGCTCGATTGCGTTGATGCTGCTCAACTTCCCCGCGAAGAATCCGGGCATGACGCGCGTGCTGACGTGCGAGGCGCTGGTCGGCGAGCATGAAAGGCTGACCGAGCGCGTCAATCAGATGCTGGAGCGCGTCGAGGCGTCGTTGAAGCAATGCCTGCGGCTTGCGCAAATGGAGGCGAACAGCACCGCGAGTTCGGGTGAGAACGCCGTCACGCTGCCCGCCGGCTACGATCCCGCGATTCGGGCGAGTCTGCTGCTGAGCTATATCATCGGCCGGTGGCACCGCTATGTGCGCAGCGGCTTCGCGCGCGCGCCCGCCGAACACGCCGACGCGCAACTGCTCCTGATTCTTCAGTAGTCCGCGCGGCAAGCGCCGCGCCATGCTCTGCGCCCCGCGACGCTGCCGCACGAAAATTTCCGCTATACTTTGCGCCTGACTGCGGCACCTTGAACCTTCAAGGACCGCTGTCCGCAACACCCCGAACACCTGCTTGAACACCTGATACGCGCCGATTTGCTGACTCGATTGCGGGCGCGCGAACTGCCGGGAAAGTCTCCCCGCGGTTCACTATAAATGCGGCTAAAGAGGTCGTCAGCCGCGCACACAGTCCTTCCTCCGTGCTCTCGCCGACGCCGTTTAGCCGCCCTGTTTTGATAAATGGCGGAATGAATGGAATCGATCGGTATCGTCGCTCCCCACAAAATGCATTTCACCGAGCCGCTGCAGTTGCAGAACGGCAGCTCGCTGGCCGGTTACGACCTGATGGTCGAGACCTACGGCACGCTGAACGCCGCGCGTAGCAACGCGGTGCTGGTGTGCCACGCGCTCAACGCATCGCACCACGTGGCGGGCGTGTACGCCGACAATCCCAAGGACGTCGGCTGGTGGGACAACATGGTCGGCCCGGGCAAGCCGCTCGACACCAACAAGTTCTTCGTGATCGGCGTGAACAACCTGGGATCGTGCTTCGGCTCGACCGGGCCGATGAGCATCGACCCGGCCACCGGCAATCCGTACGGCGCGACCTTTCCCGTCGTGACAGTGGAAGATTGGGTCAACGCCCAGGCGCGCGTCGCCGATCAGTTCGGCATCACGCGCTTCGCGGCCGTGATGGGCGGCAGCCTCGGCGGCATGCAGGCGCTCGCATGGAGCATGATGTATCCGGAGCGCGTCGGGCATTGCATCGTGGTCGCTTCCACGCCGAAGCTGTCGGCGCAGAACATCGCGTTCAACGAGGTCGCGCGCTCGGCGATCCTGTCGGACCCGGATTTTCACGGCGGCAACTACTACGCGCACAACGTGAAGCCGAAGCGCGGCTTGCGCGTCGCGCGCATGATCGGCCACATCACGTATCTGTCGGACGACGACATGGCCGAGAAGTTCGGCCGCTCGCTGCGCCGCGCGGAAGGCGCGGTAGACGCGTACAACTTCAACTTCGACGTGGAGTTCGAAGTGGAGTCGTATCTGCGTTATCAGGGCGACAAGTTCGCCGACTACTTCGACGCGAACACGTACCTGCTGATCACGCGCGCGCTGGATTACTTCGATCCGGCCAAGGCGTTCGACGGCGATCTGACAGCCGCCGTCGCGCACACCACGGCGAAATATCTGATCGCCAGCTTCTCGACCGACTGGCGTTTCGCGCCGGCCCGCTCGCGCGAACTCGTGAAGGCGCTGCTCGACCACAAGCGCACCGTCACCTACGCGGAAATCGACGCGCCGCACGGCCACGACGCCTTCCTGCTCGACGACGCGCGCTATCACAACCTGATGCGTGCCTACTACGAACGTATTGCAAACGAGGTGAACGCATGAACCAGCGAGCACTCGATTACCTGGCGCTGCGCCCGGACTTCCGCGCGATCGCGCGCTGGGTCGAACCGCGCGCCACGGTGCTGGACCTGGGCTGCGGCGACGGGTCGCTGCTGTCGTTGCTGACCGAAGAACTGGACGTGCAGGGCTACGGTATCGAAATCAACGACGCGGGCGTGCTGGCGTCGACGCAAAACGGCGTCAACGTGATCCAGCAGAACCTGGAAGACGGCCTGCGCCTGTTCGAAGACGGCAGCTTCGATTTCGCGATTCTGTCGCAGACGCTGCAAACCATTCATCAGACGGCGGCGATCCTGCGCGAGACCGTGCGAGTCGGCAAGGAATGCATCGTGTCGTTTCCGAACTTCGGCTACTGGGCGCATCGGCTCTCGGTGCTGCAAGGCCGCATGCCGGTGTCGAAGTCGCTGCCTTATCAGTGGCACAACACGCCGAACGTGCGGGTGCTGACGATCGAGGATTTCGAGGCGCTCGCGCCGGAAGTCGGCATCGAAATTCTCGACCGCGTGGTGCTGCACGACGGTCAGGTGGTGCGCTGGGGCGTGAACTGGCGTGGTAGTCTTGCGGTCTATCGCGTCAAGAAAAGCTAACGCAAGTCATACACATGTCGAACCCGCCGCACGAGGCGCCTGCACTTACCGCTCACGAAGAACATCCCGGCTGGCGCGCGTTCCTGAATACGCGCATGCTGATCTGCGTCTTTCTCGGCTTTACGTCGGGACTGCCGCTGTTCACGCTCGTCTATCTGGTGCAGGCGTGGTTACGCTCAGAAGGCGTCAATCTGAAGGAAATCGGCCTCTTTGCGCTGATCCAGTTCCCGTACACCTGGAAATTCATCTGGGCGCCGCTGATGGACCGCTACGTCCCGCGTATTCCGGGCTGGCGTCCGGGCAGACGGCGCGGCTGGATGCTGGTCACGCAGATCCTGGTGGCCGGCGCCATCGCCACCTTGGGGTTCGTGTCGCCCAAAGATTCGATCTGGACGGTGGCGGCTTTGACCGCGCTGGTCGCGTTCTTCGGCGCGAGTCAGGACATTGTGATCGACGCCTACCGGCGCGAGCTGTTGAGCGATACGCAGCAGGGTCTCGGCAACGCGGTGCACGTGAACGCCTACAAGATCGCGGCACTGGTGCCCGGTTCGCTTGCGCTGATCCTGTCCGACCATTTGCCCTGGACCACCGTTTTTATCGTGACGGCCGCGTTCATGCTGCCCGGCATGGTGATGACGCTGGTCGTGCGCGAACCCAAAGTACACGGCACGCCGCCCAAAAATCTGCGCGAAGCGATCGTGCAGCCGTTCAAGGAATTCATTCAACGCGACGGCTGGCGTGGCGCGCTGTTCGTGCTCGGTTTCATCTTTCTGTACAAGCTCGGCGACACGATGGCGACCACGCTGTCCACCTCGTTCTTTCTCGACATCGGCTTTTCGCGCACGCAGATCGGGGTGATCGCGAAGACCACCGCGTTCGGTGCGAGTCTGGCGGGCGGGATCGTCGGCGGGATCTGGCTGATGAAAATCGGCATTGGCAAAGGCTTGTGGATTTTCGGCGTCCTGCAGATGGTGTCGACGCTCGGCTTTGCGTGGCTCGCCCATCTCGGGCCGGCTTCGCCCGGTCTCGTGGCGATTTACGACATCGCCGTCTGGCTGAGCGAAGGCACGACGAAGCTGCTGGCGCTGGTGGGTATCGATTGGGCTGTGCAGCTCGAGCCGCGCTCCGTTGCGCTGGCGCTTGTCTACGGTTTGGAGACCTTTGCCACCGGGCTGACGATGGCGGCATTCACCGCCTATATCGCCAGCACCACCGATCCGCGCTACACCGCCACCCAGTTCGCGCTCTTCACGAGCCTCGCTTCGGTGCCGCGCACGCTGGCTTCCGCGGCGAGCGGCTACGTGGTCGCGCAGATCGGCTGGTTCGACTACTTCATCGTTTGTACCGCGCTGGGGTTGCCCGGCATGTTGCTTCTGCTGCGCATCGCGCCGTGGAGGACGCAGTCGTGAAGGCGCTTCTTTCGATGGGCGCGGCCCGCTCGATTACGTTCCGGCGCCCGGCGGTCAAGCGCAGCCGCGTGGCGCTTCACGCAGTCTGGGCGCTTGGCTGGGTCAGCCTGACGCTGGCCGCGCCATTGAACGCCCATGCGGCAGCCGTGCCGGCCGCGGCTACCAGCGCACCCACGGCGGCGCCGGCCACGACATCAGCGCCAACGGCGAAGCCCGCAGCGACGGCTGCCGCGAACCCTGAAAGCGCGACATCGGCGGCACAAGGTGCGAACAATGCCACCAGCGCGCCCACCGCTGCAACGCCGGCCTCGCCGCCTTCATCGCCACCCCAATCGACGCAGCCGCCGCCGGCTCCGGTCACCGCCAGAACGCCCGCTGCGACATCTCCGCCGCCCGCGGCCGCCAAAGCGCCTGCCGTCCCGTCGATGCCCGCCCAGGCGTCCGGGTCGTACAGCCCGAATACGCAGTTGCGTTACGGCGGCTATCTGGTGTTCCGCAACCTGATCCCATCGCCGATGCTCGAGGCGCAAGCCGCCGACGAGTTCAACCAGATCACCTACGGCGCCGAGCACTCGAACCGTCTGTATGCCGATACCGACGCGCACGTCACACGCGTGCGCTCGATCGTCGACAAGATGATTCCGTATTCGCTCAAATGGAATGAGCGGGCCAAGAACTGGAAGTGGGATGTGGCCGTGGTGCGCTCGCCCGATATCCGCACGTACTGTCTGCCTGGCGGCAAGATCGTCGTGTACGGCGGACTGCTCGACCGCGTGCGTCTGAACGACAACGAACTCGGCATGCTGATCGGCCACGAGATCGCGCACGCGCTGCGCGAACATGCACGCGAGCGGCTCGGCCAATTGCAGGCGAGCCAGCTCGACTCGTCCGGCACGATCCCGCAGTTATTCGGGCTCGCCGATCTGGGCGCGGCGCCGCTCGGCATCGGCTCGCGCCTGCTGGAAATGAAGTACGAAAATACCGACGAGACCGAAGCCGACGTGATCGGCAGCGATATCGCATCGCGCGCCGGCTTCGATCCGCGCGCGGCGGTCACGCTGTGGGACAAACTGGCGCAAGCCACGCGCGGCAACCGCGATCAGGGCTTCATCTACGTGCACCCCTACACGCCGGCGCGCCGTCAGGACATCATCAAACGCTTGCCGGACATGCTGCCGCTCTACGCGAAGGCGATCGGCAAGACCGTGGACGCGTTGCCGGACTACGCCGGCATGGGCCGTCCGCGCCGCAAACTGGCGCGCGATTGAGTTGCGCGGGCGTCAGGCTCCCGCGACTTCAGCTACGACGCTTCCTACCAGGGCAACCTCAGGTTCACTTGCGGCGCGCTCGCGTCTTGCCTGACAAGGCGAGACGTCAGCCTCGCTTGCCGTGCTTACTTCTTCACTTTGTGGTCGTAATCCACGGTCAGCGGCGCATGGTCGCTGAACTTGATATCGCGGAACACGTCGGTGCGTTTTGCCTTGCTCGCGATACCCGCCGTCGCGATCTGATAATCGATCCGCCACCCGACGTTCTTCGCGTACGCCTGGCCGCGATTGCTCCACCACGTGTACTGTTCCGGCCGCTGGTCGAGCGTGCGGAACACGTCGACGTAACCCACTTCGTCGAATAGTTTGGTGAGCCATGCGCGCTCTTCCGGCAGGCAACCCGAATTCTTCTGGTTGCTCTTCCAGTTCTTGATATCGATTTCCTTGTGGACGATGTTCACGTCGCCGCACACGATCACTTCACGCTCCTGGGACAGTTCCGCGAGATGCGGCATGAACTCGTCCATGAAACGGTATTTGGCCTGCTGGCGTTCGTCGCCGCTCGAACCCGAGGGCACATATACCGAAATCACCGACAACTTGCCGAAACGCAGTTCGACATAACGCCCTTCCGGGTCGAACTCCTCGCTGCCGAAGCCGATCACCACTTCGTCCGGTTCGTGACGCGTGTACACGCCCGCGCCGCTATAACCCTTCTTCACAGCGTGCTGAAAATAGCCGGTGAAGTTGTGCGGCGCCATGAATTCGGGCGTCATGTCGTCTTGTGAGCATTTGATTTCCTGCACGCACAGCACGTCGGCCTTCTGTTCGCCGAACCAGTCGAAAAAACCTTTCTTCGCCGCTGAGCGGATGCCGTTCAGGTTGGCGGTAATCACACGCAACATGTCGTTCCTTTATGTTCGATTCGTTGATGAAGCGAAAGGCGCGGTCACTCGACCCTGATGCCCTTCAGCGATTCTTTGGCGGGCGGATATTCGAGCTTGAGCGCTTCGAACGTGCGCAACAACAACTCCGCGACCATCACATTGCGATGCGTCTTCGAGTCGGCCGGGATCACGTACCACGGCGCGTATTCCGTCGATGTCGCCGCCAACGCGTCCTGATACGCGGCCTGATATTGGTCCCACTGCTTGCGCGCTTCGAGATCGGCGACGTCGAATTTCCAGTGCTTGCTCGGATCGTCGATTCGCGCCTGCAGGCGCGCGCGCTGCTCGTCTTTCGAAATGTGCAGCATGCATTTGACGATGGCCGTGCCGCTATACGCCAGCAACTCTTCGAACTGGCGGATGTGGCAGCAGCGTTGCGCGAAGGCTTGCTCATCCAAAGTGCCGAGCACGGTGGGGACCAGCAGATCTTCGTAGTGACTGCGGTTGAAGATCGTCAGCTCACCGGCGGCCGGCGCTTGCGAATGCACGCGCCAGAGAAAGTCATGCGCGAGTTCGACGGGCGTCGGCGCCTTGAACGGCACGATGCGCAAACCGAGCGGATCGACTTCGTGAAACACCGCACGGATCGTACCGTCCTTGCCGCTCGTGTCCATGCCCTGCAGCACCAGCAATACGCGGCGCGTTCGCTGCGCGTGCAAACATTCTTGCAGCGTGTCGAGCTTCTCGCCGATCTCCGACAGACGCGCCTTGTCGGTATCTTTCGAGCCGGTCGAAAACGGCTTGGCGGCCGGGTCGAAATCGCTCAGCGAGAATTTGCTTTTTTTCTTGCCGTCGTCGAAATACGGCACGCGGAAATCGTCGAGTTCGGGTTGCTTCGCCATCCACACACTCCCCTGATCTGCGTTCGTTTAAATGCACCCGCAAAATGAAACGGGCCGTTGCCCCACTTTCGTTGCCGGCAACAGCCCTTGCTGACCTGAGCTTTAACGCTTCAGTCGTTCACGCTCAACTTAACTTCGACTCAGGACAGCTTCTTCTTCAGCAGTTCGTTCACCTGCGCCGGATTGGCCTTGCCCTTCGTCGCTTTCATGGCCTGACCGATCAGCGCGTTGAAAGCCTTTTCCTTGCCGGCGCGGAATTCCTCGACCGACTTCGGGTTCGCGGCGAGCACTTCGTCGAGGATCGCTTCCAGCGCGCCGGTATCCGAAATCTGCTTCAGTCCCTTCGCCTCGATGATGCGATCGGCGGCGGATTCGTCGGTGGCTTTCTCTTCCCAGATCGCGAGGAAAATTTCCTTGGCGATCTTGTTGGAGATCGTGCCGTCGGCGATACGCTGCAGCAGCAACGCGAGTTGTGCGGCCGACACCGGATTCTCAGCAATGTCGAGACCCTCGCGATTCAATTGCGACGACACTTCGCCCATCAGCCAGTTAGCGGCAACCTTGGCGTTGGCCGGGCCGACTTTGCTCACCACCGCTTCGTAGTACGCGGCCATCGCTTTGCTCGACGTCAGCACGTTCGCGTCGTACGGCGTCAAACCGTATTGCGACACAAAGCGCTGTTGAATCGCCACCGGCAGTTCTGTCATCTCTGCCTTGACGCGCTCGATCCACGCCGCGTCGATCACGAGTGGCATCAGATCGGGATCGGGGAAATAGCGGTAATCGTGCGCGTCTTCCTTGCTGCGCATGGAGCGCGTTTCACGCTTGTCCGGATCGTACAGACGCGTTTCCTGCACTACCGTGCCGCCGTCTTCGATCAGTTCGATCTGACGGCGCACTTCGTACTGGATCGCTTCTTCGAGGAAGCGGAACGAGTTCAGGTTCTTGATCTCGGCGCGCGTGCCGAATTCAGCCTGGCCGACCGGACGCACCGACACGTTCGCGTCGCAACGGAACGAGCCTTCCTGCATGTTGCCGTCGCAGATGCCGAGCCACGTGACGAGCGTATGCAGCGTCTTCGCGTAAGCGACCGCTTCGGCCGCGCTGCGCATTTCCGGCTCGGTGACGATTTCAAGCAGCGGCGTGCCGGCGCGATTCAGGTCGATGCCGGTCATGCCCGCGAAGTCTTCGTGCAGCGACTTGCCCGCGTCTTCTTCGAGGTGAGCGCGCGTGAGGTTGACGACCTTCTCGTACGCTTCTTTACCCGCCTTTTCATTGGCCGGCACCTGAATCGTCACCTGACCGCCCTGCACGACGGGGATTTCGTACTGGCTGATCTGATAGCCCTTCGGCAGATCGGGGTAGAAATAATTCTTACGCGCGAAGATGCTGCGCGGCGCCACCGTTGCGCCGATCGCGAGACCGAACTGGATCGCGCGCTCCACAGCGCCGCGGTTCATCACCGGCAACGTGCCCGGCAAGGCCAGATCGACGGGGCTGGCTTGCGTGTTCGGCGCGGCGCCGAATTGCGTCGCGGTGCCGGAAAAAATCTTCGATTGAGTCGACAGTTGCGCGTGGGTCTCCAGACCGATCACGACTTCCCATTGCTTGGCCATGGTGCTCACACTCCTGCCGGTGCTTTGCGGTGCCAGTCGGTCGCGCGCTGGAACGCGTCGGCCACCTGGAGCATCCGGGCTTCATTGAAATAGTTGCCGATGATCTGCAATCCAACCGGACGCTGCGCATTCGCGCCCGCACCGAAGCCACACGGCACGCTCATGCCCGGCAAACCGGCGAGGCTCACCGACAGCGTGTAGATGTCGGCCAGATACATCTGCACCGGATCGTCGCCCTTCGCGCCGAGGTCCCACGCCACTGACGGCGCGACCGGGCCCATGATCACGTCGCACTGCTTGAACGCTTCCTGGAAGTCCTGCGCGATGATGCGGCGGATCTTCTGCGCCTGCAGGTAGTACGCGTCGTAATAGCCGTGCGACAGCACGTACGCACCGACCAGAATGCGGCGCTTCACTTCCGGACCAAAACCTTCGGCGCGCGACTTCTTGTACATGTCCAGCAGATCGCGATACTCCGCCGCGCGATGACCGAAGCGCACGCCGTCGAAACGCGACAGGTTCGACGAAGCCTCGGCCGGCGCGATCACGTAGTACACCGGAATCGACAACTCGGTTTTCGGCAGCGAAACTTCGACCAGCGTGGCGCCGAGCG
Source organism: Paraburkholderia dipogonis (assembly GCF_042680985.1). Classification (NCBI taxonomy): domain Bacteria; kingdom Pseudomonadati; phylum Pseudomonadota; class Betaproteobacteria; order Burkholderiales; family Burkholderiaceae; genus Paraburkholderia; species Paraburkholderia dipogonis. Next base: position 604,736 of record NZ_JBHUFR010000010.1, read on the forward strand.
CTTCGTATTGTTTCAGCGCGGCGTCGATCGAGGCGCGCACGTCGTCGGCTAGACCGGCGCCGAAATACTCTTTCGGCAGGCCGATGCGCAGGCCGGCGAGCGGTTTGGCGGCGCTATCTTCTTTCCACGGCTTGCCGAGATAACGCGTGTAGTCTTCGTCGTCGCGTACGAGACTGGTCGAATCGCGCTCGTCGAAACCGGCCATGGCGTTGAGCAGCGTGGCGCAATCCGCGGCGCTTTGCGCCATCGGACCGCCCTGATCCAGCGACGAGGCGAACGCGATCATGCCGTAACGCGACACGCGACCATACGTCGGCTTGATACCGGTGATGCCGGAGAACGACGCCGGCTGACGAATCGAGCCGCCGGTATCCGTACCGCTGGCTGCAGGCGCGAGGCGCGCGGCGACGGCCGCGGCCGACCCGCCCGACGAACCGCCCGGCACAGCTTTAACATCCCACGGATTCTGCACGGGACCAAAGTACGAATTCTCGTTGGATGAGCCCATCGCGAACTCGTCCATATTGGTCTTGCCCACGCACACCATGCCGGCGTTCTGCAGACGCGCGACCACGGTCGCGTCGAACGGGCTCTCGTAGTTCGACAGCATTTTTGAGCCGGCGGTGGAGCGCCAGCCCTTGGTCACGAACACGTCTTTGTGCGCGATCGGCAGGCCGACCAGCGGGCCCGCGTGGCCGGTATGAAGCAGCGCGTCCGCGGCTTTCGCCTGCGCGAGCGTCAGATCCGGATCGACCTGGATGAATGCGTTCAGGCTGTTGGCCGCGTCGATACGCTTCAGATAGAGCTGCGCCAGTTCGACTGCGGAGCATTCCTTGGCCGTCAGTGCGGCGCGCAGTTCGGTCAAACTTTTTTCATGCATTGCGTTTTATCCTGAAGAGCGCGGCAGCGTAGTCACGCTGCCGTGGAGGCGTTCGGCTGCCCGCCGGCAAACCGGGCCGAAGAAGCCGGACACGACGGTCAGGCGAGCGTTGATGCCGCGAGTCGATATGCCGCGAGCCGGCACTTCACCTCGTGGCCGGCTCGCACGCCGCGCCGGGCTCGATGCGCGGGTGTTACTCGATCACTTTGGGCACGAGGTACAGGCCGTCCTGCACGGCGGGCGCCGGGCGCTGGAAAACTTCGCGTTCGACCGTTTCGGTCACCGCGTCGTTACGCAGACGCAGCGCGACGTCTTCGATCTGCTCGATCGGATGGGCGAGCGGCGCGATGCCGGTGGTATCGACCGCCTGCATCTGCTCGACGAGGCCGAAAAAATCGTTGAGCTGGACAAGCGTGTGCTCAGCGTCGGCGTCGGCCAGTTCGAGCCGCGCAAGATGCGCGATGCGTTTTACATCGGTCAGGGTCAGAGCCATGCAGTCACCGGAAAATGTGGTGGACCGCCGCAGCAAGGAAAAACCGATGCTGCGACAGCGGGTTACGACGCTGGAGGAAGACCTCGAAAAAGGGGCCAGCGGAGGCAAAAAGTGCCGTCCGTTTCCTTCAAAACATCCAAAATTATAAGGTATCATTACGCGTTCGACCCAAACCCGGACCGTCTTACCAAGGCCTTTCTGAACAATTCCCAAAGATAGTTCGGATTTTTCTGACCTGGCTTTGCATCGGCCTCCGGTAGACTCCCTCGCAGCTTCAAGTTCCTGTGGCGCCGCTTCCGCCCGGTTGAAGCTGTTATTTTTTCCGCTGCCGCCCTGCGCAACCATTGCGAGGCCCGGCCCCCAGCGAGACAGGATTTTGAATGTTCGGTTTTTTGCGCAGCTACTTTTCCAACGATCTGGCCATTGACCTCGGCACGGCCAACACGCTCATCTACATGCGTGGCAAGGGCATCGTTCTCGATGAACCGTCGGTGGTTTCGATCCGCCAGGAAGGCGGTCCCAACGGTAAGAAAACCATCCAGGCAGTCGGCAAGGAAGCCAAGCAGATGCTCGGCAAGGTGCCGGGCAACATCGAGGCGATCCGCCCCATGAAAGACGGCGTGATCGCCGACTTCACCGTCACCGAGCAGATGATCAAGCAGTTCATCAAAACTGCTCACGAATCGCGCATGTTCTCGCCGTCGCCGCGCATTATCATTTGCGTGCCGTGCGGTTCGACCCAGGTCGAGCGCCGCGCCATCAAAGAAGCCGCGCACGGTGCGGGCGCTTCGCAGGTCTATCTCATTGAAGAACCCATGGCTGCTGCTATCGGCGCCGGCCTGCCGGTGTCGGAAGCCACTGGCTCGATGGTCGTCGACATCGGCGGCGGCACGACCGAGGTCGGCGTGATCTCGCTCGGCGGCATCGTGTACAAAGGCTCGGTGCGCGTGGGCGGCGACAAGTTCGACGAAGCCATCGTCAACTACATCCGCCGCAACTACGGCATGCTGATCGGCGAGCAAACCGCCGAAGCCATCAAGAAGGAAATCGGCTCTGCCTTCCCGGGTTCCGAAGTCAAGGAAATGGAAGTGAAGGGCCGCAATCTGTCGGAAGGCATTCCGCGCAGCTTCACCATCTCCAGCAACGAAATTCTCGAAGCCCTCACCGATCCGCTGAACCAGATCGTGTCGTCGGTAAAGATCGCGCTCGAACAAACGCCGCCGGAACTGGGCGCCGACATCGCCGAGCGCGGCATGATGCTCACGGGCGGCGGCGCACTGCTGCGCGATCTGGACCGCCTGCTCGCCGAAGAAACCGGCCTGCCGGTGCTCGTCGCCGAAGACCCGTTGACCTGCGTTGTGCGCGGCTCGGGCATGGCGCTCGAACGCATGGACAAGCTGGGCAGCATCTTCTCGTACGAGTAAGCGAGCCCGTCTCCATGTCAGTAGCGCGGATCAGGCAAACGGCCCCTTGCGGGCCGGTTTGCCGTTGGCTGGGCCTACCAGCCTCCGCGCGCTGAACGCGCGTTCCTCGCGCGCCGCCGTCTCACCCAACCGCTCACGCCCCCGGCGCCGACCATGGAATACAGTCCGCCGCCCCTATTCAAGCAAGGACCGTCCGCCCTCGCACGACTGGTATTTTTTGTCTTGCTGGCGATCGCCCTGCTGATCTCCGACGCACGCTTCAAAACGCTCGAAATCGTGCGTGGCGTGCTCGGCGCGGGTCTTTATCCGTTGCAACGCGCCGCCCTAGTGCCGCGCGACATGTTCGTGGGCGCCGCCGATCTGGCCGTGACCAGCGCCACACTGCGCAGCGAGAACGACAAACTGCGCACCAAAGATCTGCAGCTTTCGCAGCAAGCCAATACGGCCGCTGGGTTGGCGGCCGAAAACGCGCATTTGCGCGCGCTGCTGCAACTGTCGCAGCGCTCCACCACGGAATCGCTGCCCGCCGAGATCCAGTACGACACGCGCGATCCGTTCACGCAGAAGGTCGTGATCGGCCGCGGTGCGCAGCAAGGCATCCAGAACGGTTCGCCGGTCGTCAACGAAGACGGCGTGATTGGCCAGGTCACGCGTGTGTTCCCGCTGCAAGCGGAAGTGACGCTGCTCACGGACAAGGACCAGGCCGTGCCTGTGCAGATCGTGCGCACCGGCCTGCGCAGCGTGATTTACGGCACGCCGAAGGGCGACACGCTGGATCTGCGCTTCGTGCCGATCAGCGCCGACATTCAAACGGGCGACGAACTCGTCACCAGCGGCCTCGACGGTGTGTACCCGCCGGGTCTGCCGGTTGCCAAGGTGGTGCGGGTCGACAAGCAGGCCGATACTGCATTCGCACGCGTGATCTGCCTGCCCATCGCGCCGGTGCGCGGCGCACGTCAGTTGCTGGTGCTGCATTACGTCAACAATGTGCCGCCGCGTCCCGCCGAAGAGCCCGACGCAGCCACGGCCGCGAAGGACGCAAAAGCGAAAAAGGGCGCCAAACCGGCCGACGGCAAGGCCGCAGCGGATAAATCCGCTCCGAAACCCGGCGAAAAACCCGCAACCGAGAAACCCGCAACCGCCAAGCCCGCCGACAAAACGCCGGCCAAACCGGGCGCCGCGGAGAAAAAGCCCGCTTCCGAAAAGAAACCGGCCGCTGAGAAGAACGCGAAGCCGCCCGCCAAGCCAGGGACCCAGCCATGAACCGTCCGCAATACATTCTGCAGCCGGTCAATCCCTACTTCATCTCGTTCAGCCTCGCCGCGGCGTTTCTGTTGAACCTGATGCCGTGGGGGCGGCTCGCCGGCGTGCCGGACTTCGTGGCGCTCGTGCTGCTGTTCTGGAACGTGCATCAGCCGCGCAAAGTCGGCATGGGTATCGCGTTTTTGCTCGGTCTGCTGATGGATGTACACAACGCCAGCCTGCTCGGCGAGCACGCGCTGGCGTACACGTTGTTGTCGTACGGCGCGATTACGATCCATCGCCGCGTGTTGTGGATGTCGCTCGGCGTGCAGACTTTCGCGGTCATGCCGCTGCTGGTTGTCGCGCAATTGGTGCCGTTCGTGATCCGTCTGCTGACGGGTGCGGCGTTTCCGGGCTGGGGTTATCTGATCGATGGCTTCGTCGAAGCCGCGCTGTGGCCGGTTACCAGCGTGCTGTTGCTGATGCCGCAGCGCCGCCCGGCCGATCCGGACGACACCCGGCCAATTTGATCATGCTTCGGGCCCGCCGGCGGTTGTCGTCAGAACCCACATTGCCGGCTCGCTCGACGCGCATCGCTGTTCATGCCTTCCGGTTCCGGCCGGAAAAGGCGCACACTCATGATGGCCGTCGCCCGGCCTTTTGCAGAATCGCATGACCGAATTCAAGGACACTCAGCAACAGCTCTCGAAGTTCCGCCTGCGCGTCGCGGCGGCGGGCCTGTTCGTGTTCGTCTGCTTCGGGCTGATCGGCTTCCGCTTCCTGTTCCTGCAGGTCTGGCACTACAGCAAATACTCGCTGCAAGCCGATGAAAACCGCATTTCCGTCGCGCCGATCGTGCCGAACCGCGGCATCATCACCGATCGCAACGGCGTGGTGCTGGCCAAGAACTACTCGGCCTACACGCTGGAAATTACGCCCTCAAAGCTGAACGACTCGCTGGAAAACGTGATCGACAACCTGGCCACGGTCGTCTCTATCGACGCACGCGACCGCCGCCGCTTCAAGAAGCTGCAGGAAGACTCGAAGAACTTCGAGAGCCTGCCGATCCGCACCCGCCTGACCGACGACGAAGTCGCGCGTTTCACCGCGCAACGCTTCCGTTTTCCCGGCGTGGAAGTGCGCGCGCGCCTGTTCCGGCAGTATCCGCTCGGCCCGACCGCGGCGCATGTGATCGGCTACATCGGCCGGATTTCGCAGCGCGACCAGGACCGTATCGACGACGCCAGCGACCAGAACGACAGCGATCCGGACCACTACGATCCGCGTCTGGACGCGAACAACTACAAGGGCACGGACTACATCGGCAAGATCGGCGTCGAGCAGAGTTACGAGACCGAGTTGCACGGCCAGACCGGTTTCGAGGAGGTGGAAGTCACCGCCGGCGGGCGTCCGGTGCGCACGTTGTCGCGCACGCAGGCGACGCCTGGCAACAACCTCGTGCTGTCTTTGGATATCGGGCTGCAGCAGGTCGCCGAGCAGGCCTTTGCGGGCCGCCGCGGCGCACTGGTCGCGATCGAGCCGTCGACCGGCGACGTGCTCGCCTTCGTGTCCGCGCCGAGCTTCGATCCGAACTCTTTCGTCGACGGCATCGACCAGCAGACCTGGGACGACCTCAACAACTCGCCCGACCATCCGCTGCTCAACCGGCCGCTGCACGGCACCTATCCGCCCGGCTCGACTTACAAGCCGTTCATGGCGCTCGCCGCGCTCACGCTGCACAAGCGCACGCCGGGCTGGGGCTTCCAGGATCCGGGCTCGTACACGTTCGGCGGCCACACGTTCCGCAACGACGTGCGCTCGGGCCAGGGCTGGGTCGACATGAACCGCGCGATCGTGGTGTCGAACGACACGTATTTCTACATGCTTGCGCACGATCTGGGCGTCAACAACATCGCCAACTTCATGAAGCCGTGGGGTTTCGGCCAGATCACCGGCATCGACATTTCGGGCGAGGCGAAGGGCATTCTTCCCTCCACCGAATGGAAGCGCAAGGCGTACCGCAAGCCCGAACAGCAACGCTGGTATGAAGGCGAAACGATCAGTCTCGGCATCGGCCAGGGCTACAACTCGTTCACCATTCTGCAACTCGCTCACGCCACGGCCACGCTCGCGAACAACGGCGTGGTGATGAAGCCGCACCTCGTGCGCGACATCGAAAATCCGATCACGAAAGACACGCGGCCGGTGGTGCGAGATCCGAGCGACAAGATTGCGGTGAAGCAGTCGGACATCGACATCATCAAGCGCGCAATGGAAGGTGTCGTGACCAACGGCACGGCGTCGAAGCTGTTCATCGGCGCGCAATACCAGGCGGCCGGCAAGACGGGGACGGCGCAGGTCTACTCGCTGCAGGGCGCGAACTACAAGGGCCACGCGATCGCCGAGCATCTGCGCGACCACGCGCTTTTCATTGCGTTCGCACCGGCCGAGCAGCCAAAAATCGCCCTCGCGCTGATCGTCGAAAACGGCGGTTGGGGCGCGGAATCGGCGGGCCCGATTGCACGCAAGGTGCTCGACTATTACCTCGTCGGCAAGAACAAGCCGGGCGCGCAGCAAGCGGCCATCGAGGCAGCGGCGTCGGCAACCGAAGATGCGTCCGCGCCGGAAGTCGGCGGCGCACCGCCAGCGCCGCAAGACGGCGTGCAGCCGGTCAAGGTGGCGGCGGGCTTCACCGCGCTGCCAATTCCCGGTGCGGCTTCGGCGGCAGCGGCGGCCTCCGCTGCAGCGGCTGCGAAGGCTGCGTCCGCGGCGGCGGCAGCTTCCGCGCCTGATGCCGCATCGGCACCGGTGCCCGCCTCGGCGTCCGCAGCCACCGCCGCGAAGAATCCAGCGTCGCGTAAATCCGGCGTCCCGCACAAACCCCGACCGGCCAGCCAGCCGGCGCCGACTGCCGCCGCTCCCTCGCGCGACGACGGCATTCAGGCCACGTCGCCACGCCAGCCGGTTTCCGGCGGCATCGACGAGTAAGGAGAAAGGCATGCAATTCGACAAGCGCGCCTGGCTCGACCGCATCAAGCGGATGTTCGCGGGCTTCGACCGCCCGCTCGCACTGATCGTGTTTCTGCTGTTGTGCGTCGGCATCGTCACGCTGTACAGCGCGAGCCTGGATGTCCCCGGCCGCGTGGAAGACCAGTTGCGCAACATCATGCTGACCTTCGTGCTGATGTGGGCGCTCGCCAATGTGCCACCCACCACGCTGATGCGCTTCGCGGTTCCGCTCTATACGTTCGGGATCGCGTTACTGGTTGCGGTGGCGCTATTCGGACTCACGCGCAAAGGTGCGAAGCGTTGGATCAATGTCGGCGTGGTGATCCAGCCGTCGGAAATCCTGAAGATCGCCACGCCGCTCATGCTCGCGTGGTACTACCAGCGACGCGAAGGCGTGATGCGCTGGTACGACTTTCTGGTCGGCCTGGTGATTCTCGCGGTGCCGGTCGGCCTGATCGCCAAGCAGCCCGACCTCGGTACAGCCGTGCTGGTGTTCGCGGCCGGCCTCTTCGTGATCTACTTTGCAGGCCTGAGTTTCAAGCTGATCGTGCCGGTGCTGATTGCAGGCGTGATCGCGGTCGCCTCCATCGCGGCCTTCCAGGACAAGATCTGTCAGCCGGAAGTGCAATGGCCGCTGATGCACGATTACCAGAAGCACCGCATCTGCACGCTGCTAGATCCGACTTCCGATCCGCTCGGCAAGGGCTTCCATACGATCCAGGCGGTCATTGCGATCGGCTCAGGTGGTCCGCTTGGCAAGGGCTGGCTGAAGGGCACACAGGCGCATCTGGAGTTCATCCCCGAAAAGCACACCGACTTCATTTTCGCGGTGTTTTCCGAAGAGTTCGGGCTGGCGGGCGGCATCGTGCTGCTCACGCTGTACATGCTATTGATTGCGCGTGGGCTGTATATCGCGGCCAATGGCGCGACGCTATTTGGACGCCTGTTAGCCGGCTCATTGACCATGGCGTTCTTCACCTACGCGTTCGTGAATATCGGCATGGTGAGCGGCATCTTGCCGGTGGTCGGCGTGCCGTTGCCGTTCATGAGTTACGGCGGCACCGCGTTGACGACGCTGGGCGTCGCCATCGGCCTGATCATGAGCGTCGCGCGACAGAAACGGTTGATGCAGAGTTAGCGCGACGGCGCCGCGCAAGCGAGCAGTGTCGGTAACGCCATAAGCCAAAGGGGCGCTTCACACACGAAGCGCCCCTTTTCGTATCCAGCGTCGTTATCGAAACGCCACGGTTTTACTGCGGCTTCACTTCCTTCTGATCCCGCAACTGCGCGCTGAGTTGCTGATACTTGAGCCGCGCCGCCGGATCGCCCTGCGCCGCCGCAGCGGCGTAATAAGCGCGCGCCACGTTGAGATTCTTCTCCACGCCGTCGCCGCCGCGTTCGTAGAACGAGCCGGCCACGTATTGCGCGGTCATGTCGCCGCCCTGCGCCGCCTTCTTGTACCAGACGAACGCCTGCTTGTTGTCGCGCTCGGTGCCGCGTCCGTCGAGGAACTGATTGGCCAGCGCCAGTTCCGCCTGCACGTGCCCTTGCTGCGCCGCCTTCAGGAACCAGCGGTGCGCCTCGACCGGATCGCGGCCGACGAACTCGCCATCGTCGTACATCTTGCCGTACACGTATTGCGCGTGCGACATGTTGGCGTCGGCGGCTTTGCGCAGCCATTTCTTGCCTTCATCGACATTCGCGGGCGCGCCTTCGCCATTGAGCAGCATCATCGCGTAGTTGAACTCGGCGAGCCGGCTGCCGCGCTCGGCGGCCTTGCGGAACTCGGCAAGCGCCGCGCCCAGATTGCCGGCGTTGTAATCGGTGACCGCGGTTTGCGTCTCCGGATCATTCGACTTCGCGACCCGGCTATCTTGCGCATAGGCCGCCACATTCGCCATCAATGCCGCTGTGACTGCCAGACGCACCACGACGCACTGCACCATCCCCTTCATGACCTTACCTCCTGCAACGCCTGGCGAGTTGCGCGCAACATCCACATGACGTCGGCGGCCAGAGCGATGAATCGAAAACCGGCATCGCGATGCTGCTTCGCACTCGCGACGTCCATGGCAAAAATACCGGCGGCAATGCCCGCCCTGTCCGCAGCGCTGACGATGCGCGCCATCGCGGCCTGCACGTCGGCATGCTTCGAATCGCCGAGATGACCGAGGCTCGCGGCAAGATCGGCCGGCCCGACGAACAGGCAATCGATGCCCGGTGTCGCCGCGATCTTTTCCACTTCCTGCAAGCCGCGCGCCGACTCGATCTGCACGATGGTCGCGATCTGCGCGTTGGCCGTCTGCACGTAGTCGCGCCGCATGCCGTAGCCCGCGGCGCGCACCGCCCCGGCGACGCCGCGCTCACCGTCGAGCGCGCCAGCGCTCGGATATTGCGTGAGACGCACCGCACGCGCCGCCTCGTCGGCGGATTCGATATTCGGGAACATCAGCGTGCGCGCGCCGGCATCCAGCACGCGCTTGACGAGCCATGCTTCGCTGGACGGCACACGCACCACCGGCTCGCTCGGCAGATGCGCGGCGGCGATCGCGCGCAATTGCGAGGCGACGTCGCCACTATCGTTCGGCGAATGCTCCATGTCGATCAGCAGCCAGTCGTAACCGGCGTGCGCGAGCGCTTCCGCGGCGGCGTCGCTGCCGAGCGAGAGCCATAGTCCGAACAGCGGATCGGTTTCCTTGAGCCGTGATTTGAGTGGATTGGTGAAGGTGCTCATCGCCGCGCTCCGTGTCGATGAAGCGACGCTTCTCGGGAACTACGGGAAAGCACGCTGGCCTCGTGAGCCAGATAAACGCGCAGGCCGTGGCGGCCCGGCTGCCTGCTGCGACGCAATGCGGTGACCGGCATGTCTCGCTCCGTGTGGTTATCGGAGCGATCATACCGTGACAATAACGCGAGGGTTGGGCCGCGCGCGCGACCCGCGCGCGTCCGGTTACGGCCTTTAGTCGCGGACCACGTCGGCCCAGCAATTCGGCGTCTCGTACAGACGCAGCTTGTGCAGACGCAGATTCACGCCGTAGTGCGCGTCGTAGACGTTCGCGAGAATGTCGAACGCGACGGCGGCAAGATTTTCCACAGTAGGAATGCGATCGAGCACGACGGTCTTGTGGCCGGCCATCGTTTCGAGGAAACCGCGCACCTGTGTATCGCCTTCATAGACGAGAAACGCGTGATCCCACTTGTCGACCAGATGCTCGACGGCGAGCGATTTCACGTCAGCGAAGTCCATCACCATGCCGCGATCGGGCGCGCCTTCGGTGTCGACCAGATCGCCTTGCAGCGTGATTTCGAGCACATAGCGATGGCCGTGCAGATTACGGCACTGGCTGCGGTGATCGGGAATGCGGTGACCCGCGTCGAATTCGAGTTTTCGTGTAATCGTCAGCACGGCAAATCAGGGAATGTTCAGATACTTGTGGGTCTGCATCGACAGGCGCCATTGCGGATGGCGTTTGCACCAGTCGATCGCGAGCCTGGTGTTGAGGTCGCGCGACGGACCGTCCATGGGTTGGACGAGGAAATACTCGAAGTCGAGCTTCGCATACTCGGACAAACGCTGGTTGTCCTGCGGAATCACGACCTTCAGTTCGTTGCCTTTGGTCACGACGAGCGGCGCGTCGGCCTTCGGGCTCACGCAGATCCAGTCGATCGTTTCGAGCACCGGCAGCGAGCCGTTGGTCTCGATCGCGATTTCGAAGCCGGCGGCATGCAGCGCGTCGACCAACGGTTGATCGATCTGCAGCATCGGTTCGCCGCCCGTGCACACCACGAAACGCTCGCCCTCGCCTTCCGGCCATTGCGACGCGATCATCTTCACGAGATCGTCAGCCGTGCGGTACTTGCCGCCGTTCTCGCCGTCGGTGCCGACGAAATCGGTATCGCAGAAGCGGCACACCGCCTCGGCACGATCTTCTTCGCGGCCCGACCACAGATTGCAGCCGGCGAACCGGCAAAAGACGGCCGGACGCCCGGCATTCGCGCCCTCGCCCTGCAACGTGTAGAAGATTTCCTTGACCGCGTAAGTCATGCTGCTTTCTGCCCCGTGTTCCTGAAAATTATTGCCTGAGTTGCGCTGCTGCGCCGAGCGTCATCAGACCGGCGCCTCGGTGACCTTCTCACCCGACAGATACGCTTCGTAGCCGCGCTTGCGCAAGCGGCACGCCGGGCATTCGCCGCAACCGAAACCCCATGCATGCAATTCGGCGCGTTCGCCGACATAGCACGTATGCGTCTCGACGCGCACCAACTCGACCAGTTCATCGCCGCCGAGTTCGTGCGCGAGGCGCCATGTGTCGCCTTTGTCGAGCCACATCAACGGCGTTTCGAGCAGGACACGTGTGTCCATGCCGAGGTTCAGCGCGACCTGCAACGCCTTCATGGTGTCGTCGCGGCAATCGGGATAGCCCGAAAAATCCGTCTCGCACATTCCACCGACCAGCACCTGCAAACCACGTCGATAGGCAATCGCCGCGGCGATGGTCATGAACATCAGATTGCGGCCCGGCACGAACGTGTTCGGCAAACCGTTGGCCGTGGCTTCGATCTCGATCTCGCGCGTCATGGCGGTATCGCTGATCGCGCCGAGCACCGACAGATCGATCATATGGTCGTCGCCGAGGCGCTCGGCCCATGCCGGAAATGCGCGCGCGACGGCGTCGCGAAACCCCTCGCGGCATTCCAGTTCGACGCGGTGCCGCTGACCGTAATCGAAGCCTAATGTCTCGACCGTTTCATAACGTTCGAGCGCCCACGCGAGACATGTGGCGGAATCCTGGCCGCCGGAAAACAGCACCAGAGCGCTACGTTTAGCGTCTTTGCGGATCACCGTGAAACTCCGTGAATGAAGAGTGCCACGTCGCGCTGCGCGAGGTGCGCCATGCAAGCAACGCGGCGCGACGCGTGCCGGCACTGCTGCCGGCCCAAAGCAGTATAGGCCGCGCCTTCCGCATGCAGAGTCGCTGGGCGCTTATACCGTTAATCGTCGGGCGAAGGGTTTGGTGCTAATGGCGGCGTTGCCGCGCGGCACTCAGGCGACGCACTTACGCGCAAGTCCTTGAACTGGCGCGATTTTATCACGCGACGCCAAATACCGCCGAGCGCGCCCTGCACGCGCGGTGCGCGCAAGCCGAAGCAACACAGCCCATCACGCCCCATCACATTAGGCGCACAAAAAGGAAAAGCCCCAGGAATCTTGCGATTTCCTGGGGCTGAATCCTGGTGGCCTGGGACGGAATCGAACCATCGACACGCGGATTTTCAATCCGCTGCTCTACCAACTGAGCTACCGGGCCAACGAAGAACGAAATGATATCAAAGGGTCAGCGCTCCGACAAGCCCCTTCTCGAAAAATTCTGTGGAAGTGATTCCGCATGCTCAACGCCGGCATCACTTCCGCGTTTCACTCGCCTTTGTTTTTGCCGAGATCCACGCCGAGCTGCTTGAGCTTACGGTACAAGTGCGTGCGCTCCAGCCCGGTCTTCTCGGCCACGCGCGTCATGCTGCCGTTCTCACGCGCGAGGTGATATTCGAAGTACGCGCGCTCGAACGCGTCGCGTGCGTCACGCAACGGAATGTCGAACGAGATCGAGGCCGTTTGCGCGGCCAGCGCGCCGCTGCCCATGCCATCGGTGGAGAGCATCGGCAAGGCTGCCGCCGAAGCCACCGTCGAAGCACTCACCGGCAACACTGGTTTGGCCGCCGCGCCGCCCGGCGTTCCCGCTGCAGTGCCACGCGCGAGACCCTGTTCGACGGCCTTCAGCAGTTTCTGCAACGCAATCGGCTTCTCGAGGAAATTGAGTGCGCCGATCTTGGTTGCTTCAACCGCCGTGTCGATGGTCGCGTGGCCGGACATCATGATCACCGGCATGGTCAGCTGCCCTTGCGCGGCCCATTCCTTGAGCAAGGTCACGCCGTCGGTGTCGGGCATCCAGATGTCGAGCAGCACCAGGTCAGGCGCCTGGCGCAAACGGAACTCGCGCGCTTCCTGCGCGTTTTCCGCGGCCTCCACGACATGCCCTTCGTCGCTCAGGATCTCCGAGAGCAATTCCCGGATGCCCATTTCATCATCTACCACCAGGATGGTTGCCATTTACGCTGCCCTTGTCTGCACTGTTGCTTTTGTCTTTCCCTGCGACGCACCGCCGTGCGCCGGACGCGGCCCTGTTCCGGGTGCCGCGCCATCGTCTGCCAGTTGAAGGAAGAGGATCGAAATCTGCGCGCCCTCGATGACATCGCCCGCTTTCATGCGATTGCGGATGTCGATGCGCGCGCCGTGTTCATCGACGATCTTCTTGACCATCGCAAGACCCAGGCCCGTACCTTTGGCCTTGGTCGTTACGTAAGGTTCGAATGCACGTGTGAGGATACGCGCGGGGAAACCCGCTCCGTTATCCGACACCGTCAGACGCACCGCAACGTGGACTTTGCCTTCCGCGTCGGGGTCTCCGTATTCTACTGTCCTCGTCTCGAGCAACACACGCGGATGCTCGAGGTCCGCCACCGCATCCTGCGCGTTCTGCAGCAGGTTGTGAATCACCTGGCGCAATTGCGTCGCGTCGCCGCGAATCGCCGGCAAGGCGGCGAGCTCCACCTGAATGGCGCCCTTGCCTTCTTCGATACCGTACAGCGTGAGCACTTCGCTGACCAGATCGTTCAGCTGCAGATGCGCGAGCACCGCCGGCGGTGTGCGCGCGTAGTCGCGGAAGTTGTCGACCATCTGCTTCATCGCGGCGACCTGATTCACGATCGTGGTCGCGCCGCGCTTCAACACATCGGCATCGGATGGCGACAGCTTGTCGGCGAGCTTCATCTGCAGACGCTCGGCCGAAAGCTGGATCGGCGTGAGCGGATTCTTGATTTCATGCGCGAGGCGTCGCGCGACTTCACCCCACGCGATGGAACGCTGCGCGGAGATCACGTCCGAGATATCGTCGAACACCACGACGTAGCCGGACGTCTGCATGTCTTCCGCGTCGCGGTCCGTCGCGGAGACGAGCCGCGCGCCGCGTACGAGCAACGTGAGCGGCTCGGTTTCGCCCGGCACCTGCACGGAAAACTGTTGCTGCCAGTGGCCGCGATCGTCGTGACCGTCGCCGCTCGCCGCTTCGCGATCGGCAAACGCCTTGCGCACCATCCCGCCGAATTCGCTCAGCACGCCGATCTGATCCAAAGCCGAGCCCAACACCGCCTGAAACGGCTGACGGAAGATCCGCTCGGCGCCGCGATTCGCGGTGGTCAGTCGGAACTGCCGGTCGAACACGAACACGCCGGCGGTCAGGTTTGCCAGAATGCTTTCCAGATACGCCTTCGAGTGTTCGAGCGCGATGCGATTGTTTTCGACCGCCGCGCGCGCTTCGGACAACTGCCGCGTCATTGCGTTGAACGACTGCGTGAGAAAGCCCAGTTCGTCACGTGATTTGATTTCGCGCTTCGGCGTGTAATCGCCTTCCGTGATCTCTTTCGTGCCTTGGGCCAGCAGGAACAATGGCCGCGCCAACTGATTGCCGAGCGCAAGCGCCAGCATCATCGCGATAAAGGTGGCGAGGAACAATGCGAGCGTCAGCGTGCCGATATACATCTTGCGCAGACCCGTGCGGCCAAGCGCCTTTTCCTGGTACTCGCGATAGGCGCGCTGCACCGCGTCGGCGTTACGCGCGAGCGTGGGCGAAACCGGCTGCGTGAGTTGCAGGAAGCGTTCGGTGGGCTGCAGCAGCGAGGCGTTCGAATCGGGGATGCGTTGCACCACGCGCAGCCGCAACACGCCCTTGCTGCCATGCGCGTGAGGATCGCCGTCCACTTCGCCTTCGATCGCCGCATAGCCGCGGCCGCGCGCCTGTTCGATCATCAGCGGCGTGGGTAAGTCGTTCGGCACGAGCGTCGCGTAGTTGCCGGAGGCCTGCGCGACCACGTGCATATCCGGCATCGCGCCCGACATGCTGCGCGTGGGTTCGACGATCGTCGCGTCCTGCACGCCGAACTGATCGCGCAAACGCAGCAGCGTGAGCGTGGTGCCGGCGGCGTCCGCGCTCGCCAACTGTTCCGACATCAAGCGGCCCTTGGTCTGCAGATCGGAAAGCGACGCGTCGAGCATGCCGCGCCCGAGATTCAAACCGGACGTGAGCGCTGTTTCGACATTCACATCGAACCACGACTCGATGCTGCGCGACACGAACTGGTACGACACGACGTAGATGATGCCACCCGGCACCACGCCGACCAGCGCCATGAAAAACGCGAGTTTCGCCAATAGCCGTGTACCGAACTTGCCCTTTCTCAGCCGCGCGATGATGATGATGACGAGCGTCGCCACCACCAGCAAAAAGATCATCGCGACCACGAGGTTGGCGGCGTAGAGCCACTGGTAATAGCGGTCGAAGAATTCCGTGTTCGCGCTGGCGGCGGCCAGCAGCACGAGCAGCAGCACGGCCGTCACGGCGACCGTCGACACCAGCACGCGCACGACGATGCTGCCGACACTGGTAGCGGAGCGCACTTTATTTAGCACGTTCGGTCACCGTGAAGGTAAAGCGCTTCCATTCGGAAGCGAGATTCCAGTCGCGGTTGTTCACCGCGTCGATCTGAAACGGCTTGGGCATCAGCGCGATGTCGAGTTGCATGCGCACCGACGCGTTATACGTCTCGCCGACACGCACTTCATTGCGTTCGATCACGTGCCACGACGTGATGTGCTTGATCACCGCGAGCGCATCCTTGAGCGTGGTGAAGCCGAGCTGCAACCCGCCGGACGACACACTCGACACGCGATACTCACGCGTGAGCGGCTGGAACGACAGGCGAATGCTTTGCGACACGCTCACCGGCTGCTCGTCGAACCAGTACCAGCGCGGCCGGCTCAATTCGAAGTCGGTCGTGAAATAAAGCGGAATGCCTTTATTGACCGCGTCTTCGAGGTTGCTGTTCAGATCGAAGTCGAAACGCGCGTCGAGATTCCAACCCGTGTTGTCAGCTTGCAGCGACGCACGCTGCACCGCGATCGAATCGGCGTACGCCACGCCCGGCGCCGCCAGCCATACGGCCAGCGCGATCCAGAGCACGGCAGCGAGCCGAAGCGGGAAGAAGCGTTTGATGGTCACCGTTTCTGAAAGCGCGCGTAGAAGAATCCGTCGTGGTCTGAGTTCGCGCCGGCGCTGTCTTCAGCGGGTTGTCCGGCATGAGAACCGGCCGATGTGTCGGCGGGCGCGCGAGCGGCTGAAGGCAACAGTTGCCCCGGCGCGTCCAATCGTACCGCATCCTGATACTTGTTTCCAAACCACTGCGCCTGCAACTCGCCTTCTTCGGGAAAGATCGAACACGTAACGTAGAGCAACTCGCCGCCTGGTTTCACGAGCGGCCAGAGCGCGTCGAGAATGCGGCGCTGCTCGGTGACGAGCGCTGGAATATCGGACGCGCGCCGCAGCCAGCGGATATCAGGATGACGCCGCACGATGCCCGATGCCGAACACGGCACGTCGGCCAGAATACGGTCGAACGGCTGGTCGATGTCGTCGTGCCATTTTGCCGGCGCGCCCGCGTCGCCGATCCGCACTTCCGCTTCGAGCTTGAGGCGCTGCAGATTTTCGCCGATACGGCGCGCGCGCGACGCATCGCTTTCGAGCGCGACGAGCTGAAGTTTGGCGAGTTCGAGCAGATGGCCGGTCTTGCCGCCGGGCGCCGCGCAGGCGTCGAGCACGCGCATGCCGTCGCGCGCGTCGAGTAGTGGCGCGGCGAGCTGCGCGCCCGCGTCCTGCACCGAGACGACGCCGTCGGCAAAACCCGGGATGCGATCGACAGGCATCGGCGTGGCGAGCTTGACGCCGTAGTCGCCCGCCTTGCTCGCGGCAATGTGATGGTTTTGCAGCGTTTGCAGATAGGCGTCGACTGTCGAGTGACGCGCGTTCACGCGCAGCGTCAGCGGGCCTTGTGTGTTGCCGGTGGCCAGCACCGACTGCCATGCGTCGGGCCATGCGCGCTTCACCGCATCGATCCACCATGCCGGGTAGTTCCAGCGTGCGACCTCGTCGTCTTGCGCGTCCTTCAGCAGCGCTTCGCGCTCGCGCAGGAAGCTGCGCAGCACGGCGTTCACGAGGCCCTTGGCGAAGGCGAATTCACGACGCGCGCCGATCGCGCTCACGGCCTGATCGACGACCGTGAACGGTGCATAGGCGGCGTTCGCTTCGTCGTCGACGAGCAGCGCCAGCGAGCACGCGAGTACGTGCCCGACGTGCGGCGGCGGCGCCTTTTTCACCAGCTTCGCGATCAGCCATTCGGCGGTCGCGAGACGTCGCATGGTGCGGTACGCGATGTCCTGCACAGCGCCGCGCGCGGCGGCGGCGTTGCCCTCGGGCGCCGACGCGAACACGGACTGCAGCGCGGCCGGCAAGGCTGCGCCCAGACGCACGGCACCGACCGCCTGGCCCGCGCAGTCGAGCGCGAAGCCGAGCGATTCGGGCGCGAGATGCAGCATCGACAAACGTGATTCGCGCGGACGCGCCGGTGAGGAAGCGGTACGCGAAGAAGGCTTTGTGGTCATGAGAAGGCTAAGGCGGGCCGCGCGGGAGCGCGCGACGCAATCAACACGCATTGTAGCGTGGCGCGCGGGGCGGGCCGGCGGGCGGTCTGTGAGCGCACTATGAGCGGACTGTGAGCGGCTCGCTTGCGGATCTGCGACGAGCGGGAAGACGTGGGACTGAAACGCGGGTTCAGCGATTCGGTGTGGGCCTGGCGTGGCGCGGCGTCGCGCACGGCCCACTAGCACTCTGTAAGCGTACCGATTGCACAGCCACCGCGGCCGCACGATAGCCGGGATCTCAAACGTAAGTTCAACGATCCGCTGCGGGCCTTCACACGCGAGCGAAGAAACTAACGCTCACGTCATCCCGCAGCTCCTCCACTCACTCACGCTCCATTACGCCGGAATAAAAAAAGCGAGCCCGCGGACTCGCCTTTCTTCACATCGCGCAAGCTGCGCGCAGCATTATTCGAAGCGTCCCGTGCGCGCCATTTCCATCAGACGGGCGATACGTTCCTCGGTGGCCGGGTGTGTGGAGAACAGATTCGCGATGCCGCCGCCGGACAGCGGATTCATGATCATCATCTGCGCGGTGGCCGGATGCTGCTCGGCTGTGGGAAACGGAATCCCGCTCGCATAACGATGAATCTTGTCGAGCGCCGAAGCGAGCGCTTGCGGATCGCCGGAAATCTGCGCGCCGCCGCGATCGGCCTCGAATTCGCGTGCGCGCGAAATCGCCATCTGGATCAGCGCGCCCGCGATCGGCGCCAGCAGCGCGACGGCAATGCCCGCGATTGGGTTCGTGGAACGGCCGTTTTCGTCGCGGCTGCCGAAGAACATCGCAAAGTTCGCCAGCGCGGAAATGGCGCCAGCCATGGTGGCCGAAATGGTCGAGATCAGAATGTCGCGATGCTTCACGTGCGAGAGTTCGTGCGCCATGACCCCGCGCATCTCACGCTCGGACAGCACGCGAAGAATGCCGGTGGTGGCGGCGACCGCCGCATGCTCCGGATTGCGGCCGGTGGCGAACGCGTTCGGCGCGTCTTCATTGATCAGGTAGACGCGCGGCATGGGCAGGCCCGCGCGCGTAGAGAGTTCGCGCACCATACGATAGAACTGCGGCGCACTGGTTTCGTCGACTTCCTGCGCGTTGTACATGCGCAGGACCATCTTGTCCGAGAACCAGTACGAAAAGAAATTCATCCCAAGGGCGATCACGAGCGCGATCGTCATGCCACGCGACCCGCCGATCATCCCGCCGATCACGATGAAAAGGGCCGTGATCGCGGCCATCAACATCGCGGTTTTGACCCAATTGAACATGTCTGCAACTCCTTGCCCTAACGCGGGTTCATATCTGCGCCGCGTGATCGCGGCGCCCGATTGTAAGCGAAATGTTAGATATGGGCGCGTCGGAAAAATTCAATCATCTTGATGCGGTGGCGAGCTTGATACCCAAGCCGACAAAAGCGCTGCCGACGCCGCGATCCAGCCACTTCTTCACGGACGGCTGGCCAGAGAAACGCCGCGTCACACTGCCCGCGATCCACGCGACAAAACTGTTCCAGACCATGCTCATCATGACGAACACCGCGCCCAGCGTGAGGAAGGCGAGCGCTTTGTGGTCGCTGCCGGTGGTCACGAATTGCGGGAAGAACGACACGAAAAACAGCACCACCTTGGGGTTCAGAACGTTAGTCCAGAAGCCTTGCAGGAAAAGCTGACGTAGCGACTTGGGCGCGCCGGCCGCGCGCGCTTCGCCCGCGGCGTCACCGGCGGCAGCCGGCTTGGCGAAGAGCAGGCGCACGCCGAGATACATCAGATAAATAGCGCCGACGAACTTGATAACCGTAAATGCGGTGGCCGACGCGGCCAGCAACGCGGTCAAGCCGAACGCGCAGGCCAGCGAGTGAACGCAGCAGCCGGCGGAAATGCCAAGCGCCGACATGAGCCCGGCGCCGCGGCCTTGAGCGACACTGCGCCCGACGATGTAAGCCGTATCGGGACCGGGCGTCACGTTCAGAAGAAAGACCGCGACGACGAAAAACTCGAAATGGGTGATGCCGAACATGTGAATCCTCGAAATTCAGGCTATTGCATGGAGGATTCTAACGCGCGGCCGGTCTGTCCAGCGGGGTCTCGAACATCGGCCGAATGGACGATGTTCGAGCCACACGCAACGGTGTTACTTTGCTTCGGGAAGTTGAAAGCGCTGCCCCACAGCCAGCGTCGAGCCGGCCAGGAATTCGCGCACCGGCAGGCGTTTGCCACCGGGTTTCTGCAATTGCGTGATACGCAGCGCGCCTTCGCCGCAGGCGACGACTACGCCTTCGGGAGAAACGTCGGTGATCGTGCCCGGTGCGCCGTGGGCTTGCGTATCACTGGCAACCGCGGCCCAGAGCTTGATCGACGTGCCGTCTTCAAGCGTGGCCACACCGCCGGGGAATGGATCGAACGCGCGCACCTGCCGCGCCAGCACCGCCGCCGGACGGCGCCAGTCGAGCGCGGCTTCGTGTTTGCCGATCTTTTCCGCGTAAGTCAAGCCTTCCGCGGGTTGCGGCGTTGCCACCAGTTTGCCGGTGCGCTCGAGTTCGATCAGCGCTGCGACGATCAGCTTCGCGCCGTCTTGCGCTAGACGGTCGTGCAAGGTAGCCGTGGTGTCGTCGGCGGTAATCGCGGTGCGTGCTTCGGAGATCATCGCGCCTGTGTCCAGGCCGACGTCCATCTGCATCAGCGTGATGCCGGTTCCGGCGTCGCCCGCTTCGATCGCGCGATGAATCGGCGCGGCGCCGCGCCAGCGCGGCAGCAACGACGCGTGAATGTTGATACAGCCGAGCGGTGGGATATCGAGCACTTCCTGCGGGAGGATCAGCCCGTAAGCCGCCACGACCATGACGTCATGCGGCGTGACGCGCAGCTGATCGATCGCGGCAGCGGCTTCGGACGGATATTTGCCGGCGCGGCGCAGGGAAGGTGGCTGGGCGACGGCCAGTCCGTGCTCCTGCGCATAGCGCTTGACCGGGCTCGCCTGCAATTTCATTCCGCGCCCGGCGGGCCGGTCCGGCTGGGTCAATACGAGCGGCACGTGGAAACCCGCGCTGTGGATCGCGGCCAGCGCGGCCGCGGCGAACTCCGGCGTACCGGCAAAGATGACGCGCAACGAATGACTCATGAACGGGGGCGGTAGGCGAGGTGAACGCGCATTACATCGCGTGGGCGAGCTTCTTCATCTTGCTCTTGATGCGCGTCTGCTTCAGCGACGACAGGTATTCGACGAACACGCGGCCCATCAGGTGATCCATTTCGTGCTGGATGCACACCGCGAGGAGGCCTTCGCAGTCCATCTCGAAGGTCTCGCCCTTCTCGTTGAGCGCCCGCACGCGCACTTTCTCGGCGCGCTCGACGTTGTCGTAAATGCCTGGCACCGAAAGACAGCCCTCTTCCGAGAGCTTCCTTTCGTCGCTCGACCAGATGATTTCGGGGTTGATGAAGGCGAGCAGTTCGTTGTGGTCGTCCGACACGTCGATCGTAATCACGCGCTCGTGCACGTCCACCTGGGTCGCGGCCAGGCCGACGCCCGGCGCGGCGTACATGGTTTCGGCCATGTCCTTGACGAGGCGGCGGATACGGTCGTTGACCGCTTCGACCGGCTTGGCGATCTTGTGCAGCCGTTTGTCCGGGTAATTGAGGATGTTGAGTAAAGCCATGATCTCGAGTGTGATTTTCGGGCGCCGCTGACCGGTTGAAGGCTCGCGTTGGCCTTTCGGCCAGGTTGTGAGCACGTCGCGTTGCGCGGAGGATAGATGGTGTCGAACCGGTTCGATTCAACGCGCTCCGTGCGCTATACGACGAGCCCGCGCGGGTGGGCGCGGCGCTGCGGTTATTTCGGATGATGAAAATTTTAGCATGGCGCCCGCCTGCCCGCTGGCCCTGTAGGAGGATCGACCCGCAATGCACACCTTGCCTGCAACCGATATTGAACTTGCCGCCTGGCTGCGGCTGGCACTCGCGCCGGGGCTGAAACCCGGGGCGCTGCGCTTATTGCTCGGCGCTTTCGGGTTGCCTGAAGCGATATTCGGGCATGCGCCCGAGGCGCTCGCCGAAATTGCCGGCGCCGCCGCGGCAAACGCAGCGCTGGCGCCGACAGGCCCCGATTTCGACGCCCAGCTGGACGCGGTCATCGCGTGGCGCGAGCAACCCGGCAATCAGGTCGTGACACTCGACGACCCCGCATATCCGCCGGCGCTGCTGACCATGCCCGATCCGCCGCCGCTGCTATATATAAAGGGCCGGTTGAACCTGCTGCACACGCGAGCGGTCGCCCTCGTGGGGAGCCGCAGCGCGACGCCGCAAGGCGTCGAAGACGCGGAGCGCTTTGCGCGCGAGCTGTCGGTGGCCGGTGTCACCGTCGTCTCCGGGCTCGCGCTCGGTATCGACGGCGCCGCGCATCGGGGCGGCCTGCAAGGCATCGGTGGAACTGTCGCCGTGATCGGTACCGGCGCGGACCTCGTGTATCCGGCCGCGCATCACGCGCTCGCGCGGCAGATCGCGGTGCAGGGCGCGATTCTCTCCGAATGGCCGCTCGGCACGCCCGCGCGCGCCGCCCATTTTCCGCAGCGTAACCGTCTGATCGCCGGCCTCGTCAGCGGCGTGGTGATCGTCGAAGCGGCGATGCGCTCCGGTTCGCTGATCACGGCGCGGCTCGCCAACGAGATGGGACGCGATATCTTCGCGTTGCCGGGTTCGATACACGCGCCGCTGTCGCGCGGGTGTCATCGAATCATCAAGCAGGGCGCGAAGCTGGTGGAAACGCCCGATGAAGTGCTGGAGGAGCTGGGTTTCGCGCGGCAGGCGGCACCGCGAGCGGCTTCGGGTTCGGCGCATGCCATCTTCTCGAACCATGCTTATCCGCGAAATACGCCGGCGGGCAGCGGCGCGGCGCCGGATCGGGCACACCTGGCTGCGCTTCAGCCGGCAGAAGCATCTCCAGCCGAATCAGCAGGTACGCCATTGGCCGCCACACCGCCCTCTCCGCCGGCCAATCCCGAGGCGCAGCGCCTCCTCGCCGCGCTCGGCCATTCGCCCACCACGCTTGAAATTCTCGCGACCCGTACCGAGATGGAGGATGCGGATCTGCAAACCGCCTTGCTGCAACTCGAACTCGCCGGCCAGGTGACCATGCTGCCCGGCGGCCGCTTCATGCGAGCTAGCCACGGCCGACCCCGCATTGATCAGAGTTGACCACCATTCGCGATCGGCCATGCTACATTCGCGCCAAAGCACCTGACAAAAGTACGCAAGGAACCACGATGCCCGCGCTAAACCTCGACACCGACCAAGACCGGATCGCCGAGCGCGTCAACGAACCCGACACGCTGTTCGTTGCCTGCCTGTGCGCGGAATGGTGTGGAACCTGCCGCGAGTATCGTGACGCTTTCGACAAGCTGGCCGACCGACACCCGGAAGTCTGTTTCGCATGGATCGATATCGAGACCCATGCGGACCGGTTCGAGGATCTGGATGTGGAGAACTTTCCGACCATCCTGATCGAAGATTCGGTTACGACGCGGTTCTTCGGTACGGTTTTGCCGCAGGCGGCGATTGTGGAACGGATGTTGTCTGATCTGACGGCCGTGCCCGGCGTCAGCGGTGCGCCGAAACTGCGGCCCGCGCTGGCGATTGCGTGATTCAGACCCGGCTGTTCGCTAGCCCGGCGGCCCGGGCGTTGCGAGCGGTGTACACGGCGTTTGCCGCAGCTTGCCCAATGCCTGAGCAGGCAATTATGATTTCGCGCTTTTAGGGCACTTGACACGCCGGTCTCGCGCCGTGTGCTATAAAGCGGTCGTTAATGGGTCGCAAAGGTCGCAAACGAGGGTCGCGCTAACAGAAGCGCACTCACGGCCATCAACCCTGATCTACCAACCTCACATCGAGTCATGTCCAAAGCACTGATCATCGCCGAAAAGCCTTCCGTCGCGAACGACATCGCGCGCGCTTTGGGCGGCTTTACCAAGCATGACGAATACTACGAGAGCGACGACTACGTCCTCTCCTCGGCAGTCGGCCATCTGCTGGAAATTGCCGCGCCCGAAGACTACGAAGTCAAACGCGGCAAGTGGAGTTTCGCCAATCTGCCCGTCATTCCGCCGCACTTCGATCTCAACCCGATCGCCAAGAGCGAGTCGCGCCTGAAGGTGCTGACCAAGCTGCTCAAGCGCAAGGACGTCGACCGCCTGATCAACGCATGTGACGCTGGGCGCGAGGGCGAGCTGATTTTCCGCCTGATCGCGCAGCACGCGAAAGCCAAGCAGCCGGTGCAGCGCCTGTGGCTGCAATCCATGACGGCGGGCTCGATCCGCGACGGCTTCGCCCGCTTGCGCAGCGACGAAGAGATGCAGCCGCTCGCCGATGCGGCGCGCTGCCGCTCGGAGGCGGACTGGCTGGTCGGCATCAACGGCACGCGGGCCATGACCGCGTTCAACAGCAAGGGCGGCGGCTTCTTCCTGACCACGGTCGGGCGGGTGCAGACGCCGACGCTGTCGATCGTCGTCGAGCGCGAAGAAAAGATTCGCCGCTTCGTGCCGCGCGATTATTGGGAAGTGAAAGCGGAATTCGTCTGCTCGGCCGGCTTCTACGAAGGCCGCTGGTTCGATCCGAAATTCAAGCGCGACGAGTTCGATCCGGAAAAACGCGATTCGCGTCTGTGGGCGCTGCCCGCGGCTGAAACGATCGTCGCCGCCTGCCGCGGCCAGATCGGCACGGTGACCGAAGAATCGAAGCCGTCCACGCAACTGTCGCCGGCGCTGTTCGACCTGACCAGCTTGCAGCGTGAAGCCAACGGCCGCTTCGGCTTCTCGGCGAAGAACACCTTGGGCCTCGCCCAGGCGCTGTACGAAAAGCATAAGGTGCTGACCTATCCCCGTACCGACGCGCGCGCGCTGCCGGAAGACTACATGGATACGGTCAAAGAGACGCTCGGCATGCTCAAGGAGAGCAACAACTATCTGCCGTTCGCCAAGCAGGTGCTCGACAAGGGCTGGGTGAAGCCGAACAAGCGCATCTTCGACAACTCCAAGATCAGCGACCACTTCGCGATCATCCCGACGCTGCAGGCGCCGAAGAATCTGTCAGAGCCGGAACAGAAGCTTTACGACCTCGTCGTGAAGCGCTTCCTCGCGGTATTCTTCCCCGCCGCCGAATACAAGGTGACGACGCGGATCACGGAAGTGGTCGGCCATCACTTCAAGACCGAGGGCAAGGTGCTGGTCGAACCGGGCTGGTTGCAGGTCTACGGCCGCGAGATCAGCGGAGAAGACGCGAACCTCGTGCCGGTACAGAAAGACGAGAAGGTCAAGACCGACAAGATCGCCGCCCAGCAACTGGTGACGAAACCGCCGGCACGCTACAACGAAGCAACCTTGCTGTCGGCCATGGAAGGCGCGGGCAAGCTCGTCGAAGACGACGAACTGCGCGAAGCCATGGCGGCCAAGGGTCTCGGCACGCCGGCCACGCGCGCCGCGATAATCGAAGGTCTGCTAGGTGAGAAGTATCTGATCCGCGAAGGCCGCGATCTGATTCCGACCGCCAAGGCGTTCCAGCTCATGACGCTGTTGCGCGGTCTCGGCGTGAAGGAACTCACGGCGCCCGAATTGACCGGCGAATGGGAGTACAAGCTCTCGCAAATGGAACGCGGCAATCTGCCGCGCGACGCGTTCATGCAGGAAATCGCCCGCATGACGCAGACCATCGTCAAACGTGCGAAAGAGTACGATTCCGACACGATCCCGGGCGATTACGCGACGTTGCAGACGCCGTGTCCGAATTGCGGCGGGCAGGTGAAGGAAAATTACCGGCGCTTTGCCTGCTCGAAATGCGAGTTCTCGATTTCGAAAATTCCGGGCGGACGTCAGTTTGAAATTCCGGAAGTCGAAGAACTGCTGCAGAACAAGACGATTGGTCCGCTGTCGGGATTCCGTAGCAAGATGGGCCGCCCGTTCTCGGCGATCCTGAAGCTCTCGCTCGACGACGAGATCAAGAACTACAAACTCGAATTCGACTTCGGCCAGGATGCGGGCGGCGAAGACGGCGAACCGCCTGACTTCTCCGATCAGCAGCCGGTCGGCGCCTGCCCGAAGTGCAAGGGCCGCGTGTTTGAGCACGGCATGAGCTACGTCTGTGAAAACTCGGTCGCCAATCCGAAAACTTGCGACTTCCGCTCTGGCAAGGTGATCCTGCAGCAGGAAATTGCTCGCGAACAAATGGCCAAGCTGCTCGAAGAAGGCCGCACGGATCTGCTGACGAACTTCAAGTCGTCGCGTACCGGCCGCAACTTCAAGGCGTTCCTCGTCAAGCAGAACGACGGCAAGATCGGTTTCGAGTTCGAAAAGAAGGAGCCGTCGGCGAAGACTGCCGCGAAGACGGCGGCAGCGAAGTCGGCTGCCAAGGCCGCCCCGGAAGCTGAGTCCGACGACGATGAAGTGTCGGTGGCCGTGAAGGCTGCGCCGGCAGCCAAAAAGGCGGCGGCGAAGAAAGCGCCGGCCACCAAGACTGCCGCGGCCAAGAAAGCACCCGCCAAGAAAGCGGTGGCGCGCAAAACCGGCTCGTAAGTCGAACTGGCGGCGGGAAGGCCGGAAGAGGATTCGCTTCCGGCTTGTTTCATTTGAGCTTGCCATGAAAAAAGGCGCGATCACATAAGTGACCGCGCCTTTTTGTTTGTCCGCCGGAAAGCGCCTATCGGCGGCTTTGCTGGCTTGATCGATTCGCCGTTTACAACGGCGACAAAGCCGTAGGCCGGGTGCGAGGCGTCGTTTTGGCCAACGTCTTCGGCAGCGGCGATAACTCGCTGTCCAGCAGCCGCGAGAGCGGCTCAGCGCCGTCGAACGCTTCCGGCGGCATGGGATCCGCGGAATCGAGCGCCGTCGTCGTGGCGGCCCGGCCCAAGCCGTCCTCCTTGATCCACTGTTCACCCAGCAGGCTATTCGGCGTCTGGCTGAAATGCTCAACCAGATGGTCAATGAACGTGCGCACCTTTGCCGGCAAGTGACGGCGGCTCGGATACGCGATGTTGATCTCGACTTGCGGCAGCCGGTAATCGCCGAGCAAACGCACGAGCCTGCCGCGCGTCATGTCGCGGCCGATCAGATAGCTCGGCAGGATCGCGATACCCATGCCGAGCAACGCAAACTGACGTAGCATTTCCGTATTGTTCGCGACGATCACATTCGACGGACGCACGCGCACTTCGCCTTCCGGGCCGGTGAACACGCGCTCGTCGCCCCAATATTCGGAAGGCAGGCTCAGGCACGGATGCTCGAGCAGATGCTCCGGACGCGTGGGCATGCCGTGCTTCTCCAGGTAAGCCGGCGTGGCGCACACCGTCATGCAACCCGTGGTGAGGCGCCGCGTGACGATACTTGCGCTGCGCATTTGCCGCGCGATCACCACGCCAACGTCGAAGCCTTCTTCGACCAGATCCACCTGACGGTCGACCAGCGTGACATCGGGAATGACTTTCGGATAGCGCTCCGCGTACGTCTGGAGCACGGGCGCCAGATTGTGCAACCCGAACACGACCGGCGCGACGATTCGCAACGTGCCGACGGGTTCGTGATTGCGCGCGACCACCATCTGCTCGACGTCTTCCAGTTCGTCGAGAATCTGGCGCGCGCGCTCGAGATAAACCTGACCTGATTCGGTCAAAGACAAGCTGCGGGTGGTGCGATTGAGCAGCCGCGTACCTAGACGGCCTTCGAGGTCCGCAACGTGACGGGTGGCAACTGCGTTGGAAATATCCATCGCGCTCGCAGCGCGGGCAAAACTGCCGAGATCCGCCACTTTGACGAAAACTCGCATCGACTGCAAATGATCCATGGGACAACTCCTGCCGTGTTACAGCTTCCTGACAATCGGTGAAAACCAGTGAAGCGAACTTGGAATTCTCCTACGACTCGCGAAATCATGCAGAAGTTGCCCGCGAAAGCGGAAATATTGTCAATATTCGTGCGACTGTACTCCCTAATGTGGGGCGTGATCGCCGATTGTTCCTCGAAAGGAAACAATCTGCTGCAGTGCAGCTTGAACTGTCTTTTTTGTTCGAACAGACGCAAGGTGGCGCCGACGTTGTAAAAATCAGAAAACTCGTCATGCCGGACAGGCTGCAATAAAAAAAACCGCCCGAAGGCGGTTTCCGTGCGAAGTGAACACTCACCTGATCATGCGGCAAGCTTCTGTTCAAGTGCGCGCTTGGCCTCGGTCAGCGCCGTTGGCAGGCCTTGTTGCAATGTGTCAAACAGCTCGGCGTGCAGCGCCAGTTCCGCGCGCCAGGCTGCGTCGTCGACGGAAATGACCTGCTCGAATTGCTCACGGCTGAAATTCAGGCCGCTCCAGTCGATGTCCTCGTAGTGCGGCGACACGCCGAAAGCATGCTCCTCACCCTGAGCCGAGCCTTCGATCCGGCCGACCATCCAGCTCAACACCCGCATGTTCTCGCCAAAGCCCGGCCATACGAACTTGCCGTCAGCGCCCTTGCGGAACCAGTTGACACAGAAGATTCTCGGCAGCTTCGCGTTCAATTGCTCCAGACGCTCGCCGGTTTTCAGCCAGTGACCGAAGTAGTCGCTCATGTTGTAGCCGCAGAACGGCAGCATCGCGAACGGGTCGCGGCGCACCACGCCCTGCTGGCCGGCCGCAGCGGCGGTCGTTTCGGAGCCCATGGTCGCGGCCATGTAGACGCCTTCCACCCAGTTGCGCGCTTCGGTGACGAGCGGCACGGTGGTAGAGCGGCGCCCGCCGAAGATGAACGCGTCGATCGCGACGCCCGCCGGATTTTCCCAGTCGGGGTCGATCGACGGGCATTGCGAGGCCGGCGCCGTAAAGCGCGCGTTCGGGTGCGCGGCCTTACGGCCGCTTTCCTTCGCGCTGGCCGGCGTCCAGTCCTTGCCTTGCCAGTCGATCAGGTGCGCGGGCGCATCGTCCGTCATGCCTTCCCACCAGACGTCGCCGTCGTCGGTGAGCGCGACGTTGGTGAAGATCACGTTTTCCTTCAACGTGGCCATGGCGTTGAAGTTGGTCTTCTCGCTCGTGCCCGGCGCCACGCCGAAGTAGCCGGCTTCCGGATTGATCGCGTATAGGCGGCCGTCCTTGCCCGGTTTGATCCAGGCGATATCGTCGCCGATCGTGGAGATTTTCCAGCCGTTCAGGCCTTCCGGCGGAATCAGCATCGCAAAGTTGGTCTTGCCGCACGCCGACGGAAACGCCGCCGCGACATGATGCTTGCGGCCTTCCGGCGAGGTCACGCCGAGAACCAGCATGTGTTCGGCGAGCCAGCCTTCGTCGCGGCCCATGGTCGAAGCAATGCGCAACGCGAAACACTTTTTGCCCAGCAGCGCGTTGCCGCCATAGCCCGAGCCATAGCTCCAGATTTCACGCGATTCAGGGAAATGGACGATGTATTTGGTTTCGTTGCACGGCCACGAGACGTCTTTCGCACCGGCCGCGAGCGGCGCGCCGACCGAATGGACGCACGGCACGAACTCGCCGTCTTCGCCGAGGACGTCATAAACCTTGCGGCCCATGCGCGTCATGATGCGCATGTTAGTGACCACGTACGGACTGTCGCTCAGTTCGACGCCGATGTGCGCGATCGGCGAACCGAGCGGGCCCATCGAAAACGGCACCACGTACATGGTGCGACCGCGCATGGCGCCTTCAAACAGGCCGTCGAGCGTGGAGCGCATCTCCGCCGGCGCGACCCAGTTATTGGTGGGACCCGCGTCTTCGCGGCGCTGCGAGCAGATGAAGGTGCGATCTTCGACGCGCGCCACATCGGACGGGTCTGACCATGCGAGATAAGAATTGGGGCGTTTGGCGGGATTGAGTTTCTTGAGTGTGCCTGCTTCGACCATCTGCGCACAAAGCCGGTCGTATTCCTCCTGCGAACCGTCGCACCAGACGATCCTGTCGGGCTTGGTCTTCGCGGCAACGCGCCGGACCCAGTCGATCAGCTTTCGGTGTTTGACCCACGCGGGCGCCTCGATTGTGGGCTGTCCTTCGAATGAGGGGTGGTTCATCGACTTGTCTCCGTTTTGAAAAGCAATGGAAAAACGGTACAAGCCCAGAGACGCTGCATGCGAGAGGCATTCAATTCTTCGCGCCGGGCTGCTGCCACCCGACGCACAATTGTGCAGGTCGTTCCGGGCTACAAAGCCTGTTGAGCGGAGGCGCCAGCCGACGGGCTTCTGCAACCGTCTGTAAAGCGGCTTGCCTCAACACGCAACAAACTGTTAAAAACGATGTCAATCGGCCTTGCCGTGGCGCTGCCATTCTGTGCGGTAGCTACTACGGTAAGGCATTCAGCCAGACCGGCATGTGACCTAGGTCACATGATGGGACAGTCAGCATAACACTCCGTTCCGCACCACCAAGGTGCGTCGCAAGCCACATACCATGAAGATTGCCATCCTCGACGATTACCAGGACGCCGTTCGCAAGCTCGACTGCTTTCAATTGCTGGCCGACCATGAGGTCAAGGTCTTCAACAACACCGTCCGCGGACTCGGCCAGCTGGCAAGCCGTCTTTCCGAAGTCGACGCCCTCGTCCTGATTCGCGAACGTACCCGCATCAGCTCGCAACTCCTCGATAAATTGCCGCGTTTGCGCATGATCAGCCAGACTGGCAAGGTTTCCAGCCATATCGATCTGCACGCCTGTACCGAGCGCGGTATTGCGGTGCTGGAAGGCACCGGCTCACCGTACGCGCCCGCTGAGTTGACGTGGGCTCTTATCATGGCGGCCCAACGGCGGATTCCGCAATACGTAGCAAACCTTAAGCAGGGAGCCTGGCAGCAGTCAGGGTTGAAGACTTCGGCGCTGCCGCCGAACTTCGGTTTGGGCCAGGTGTTGCGCGGCCAGACGCTAGGAATCTGGGGCTACGGCAAAATCGGCAGGCTAGTGGCCGGTTATGGCAAGGCGTTCGGCATGAACGTGCTGATCTGGGGCCGTGAGCATTCGCGCGAAGCCGCTCGTGCTGACGGTTATGGCGTGGCGGAGAGCCGCGAGGCACTGTTCGAGCAGAGCGACGTACTGTCGCTGCACTTGCGCATGCACGACGACACGCGCGGCATCGTCAAGCAGGAAGACCTGATGCGGATGAAGCCGACTGCGCTGCTCGTGAACACGAGCCGTGCCGAGTTGCTCGACGAAAACGCGCTGGTGAATGCGCTGTCGCACAACCGTCCCGGCATGGTCGCGATCGACGTCTACGAAAGCGAGCCGATCTTGCAGGGCTACAGCTTGCTGCGCATGGAAAACGTGATCTGCACGCCGCACATCGGCTATGTGGAACGCGAAAGCTACGAGCAGTATTTCACCGCGGCATTCAAGAACATTCTGGCTTTCGACGCCGGCGACACGAGCAGCGTGGCGAATCCGGAAGCCTTGCAAGGCGGTCGTCGGCGTTAAGAGCCACCGGTTTTTTTACAGCGATAAGAGCGTCGTGCGAATTCGTGCGGCGCTCTTATCGTTTTTTGGCTTTCGCGCTGATGACGCCGCCGCAGCTGTCGCTCAATTCACCGCGCCGCTTCGTGCGCACCGGCTTCCAGCAGATCGGGCATGCGTTCGAGGAAGGTCTCGCCATCGGCACGGCCAAGGTTGTACGCGTGCACCATCTGCGAAGGACTCGTGTAGTCCCAGCTGGAAATCGGCACCTTGCGCGACGGCTGCACATAGAGCCGTTGCTGCACGCCGTGGGGCACGACGAACATCTGCGGCCGCGGATAGAGACGCGTGACCATCACCAGCACGTTGCCCGGCGCCTCGGCGTCGAGTGCGCCGACCGGCACGTTGTCGACCATCCCGCCGTCCAGCACCGGCCGGCCGTTGCGTCGCAAAACCGGCGTGAACGGCGGCGTACTCGAAGACTGCAAAATCAGATCCGCCAGATCCTCGACGCTCGCGCAGTCCTGCGCGCGCACGAATTCCGGATGAAAGCCGAGCGTCTGACCGAGCGTCGGATGCAGCGTCTTGCGCACGTATTTTTCGATGTTGTACGCGATCAGGCCCGCCGCGACCGCGCTGCGCGCGCCGAGCCAGCGCGGCAGATGGGATACGCCGATGCGGATTTCCGGCGCATCGGCGAGCGTCGAAAACTTCTCACCGTAGATGTCGAGCAGCGCCTGACGGTAGATCCGGTAATGCGGAAATACCGACTCGCCGCGCAGCAGATTGCCCCAGTAGGCGTTACGGGTGTTGTGGCGCAGCGCGTCTTGGTAGTAACGCATGACCCAGTCGGAATCGCGCGTGTAGAGCATGCACGCAGTGGCGGCGCCGGCCGAAATGCCGGTGATGACGCGCGGCCGGATCCGCAACTCCGGCTGGATCACATCCCAGAAACCCGCCTGCCACCAGCACCGATTGCCGCCGCCTGCGAATACGACCTGATCGAACATCCTGATTTTTCCTCTAATGCGGCTCTTTGGCCCGTTTAGTCGAGCAGTGCGTAGGTGGTGGTGGCGTGAACGGCCATGTTGCCGGATTCGTCGAATAACTCGACTTCGCCGAACACCAGATTGCGGCCCATGCGCAGCACGCGCGCGGTAATCAGCACGTCGCCTTTGCGTACCGCGCGCATGAAATTGATGTTGAGGGAGACCGTGGTCATCGGCTTGAAACCGCCGAGCGCGGCCGAAATGGCGACGATCATGGCCGTATCCGCCGCGGCCATGAACACCTGCCCGCAGATCACGCCGCCCGCATGACGCAGGCCGCCGGAAAACGGTAGGCGCAGCGTGGCGGCGTCCTCATCGACCTTGACCGGCGTCAGCGTGAGCGCACGCACCCACGGCGCGAGGATGCGGTCGAGCAACTCGATAATCTCTTTGTCATCCATGGCAATCCCCGCTCGAAAGCCGCGCGAGGCTTCGTGCGGCAAGGTGTTCCGCGACATGATACCGGGACGATGCAGCTAGCGCCTTTTTCACGAAGGCGTGCCCATCGAGGAATGCCTCGGGGCCGCAGATGCAGATATTTTTAAGAAATCTGCTAAAGGGACTTGGCAAGCCCGAAAAATTTCTGCATAATTTCGCTTCTGTTGGGGGCGTTAGCTCAGTTGGTAGAGCAGCGGACTCTTAATCCGTAGGTCGAGTGTTCGAGTCACTCACGCCCCACCAAAGATTCAAAGCAAAAAGCCCGGTCCATGCGACCGGGCTTTTTGCGTTTCGGGCGGCGCTCACACACTGCATATCGCCAGCCCACAGTAATTTCCTTCAATACACCCCACCCCTTCGCCCGATACCGTTGACCGTCGCAAATCCTGCGCACATCCGTATCGAGGCACCTGATGACCGCTTTACTCTCCATGGCCGCCTTCGCGCTGGCCAGCTCAATTTCGCCTGGCCCGGTGAATATCGTGGCACTCAGCGCCGGCGCGCAACACGGGCTTGCCGCCAGCATGCGGCATGTCACCGGCGCGACCGTCGGCTTCACCGTGCTGCTTTTACTGATCGGCCTCGGGCTGCATGAACTGCTCGCGCATTTCCCCAACCTGATCACCGTCGTCAAATGGGCGGGCGTGGCTTTCCTGTTCTACATGGCCTACAAACTCGCCATCGACGACGGCCAACTCGGCGCGGACAAACCGGCTCGCGGACCCTCCTTCGCGTATGGCGCGGCGATGCAATGGCTCAACCCGAAAGCCTGGCTCGCGTCGCTGGCCGGCATGGGCGCTTACGCTGCGGACGGCGACGGCAGGCTCGTCTGGCAATTCAGCATCGTGTATTTCGTGATCTGTTATGTGTCGATCGCCAGTTGGGCGTACACAGGCACGTTTCTGCGCAAACACTTGCAGCGACCGCAGCGTGTGAGGTGCTTCAATCGCGTGATGGCGGCATTGCTCGCGGCGAGTGCGCTTTATCTGCTTGCGGCGTGAAGACGCCGCGCGGCCCGCCGATTCAACTGCGATACTGTCCCGGCGTCGCCGCCACCAGCCGCTTGAAGATTCTCTGCAAATGCGCCTGGTCCGCAAAACCGGCGTCGAGTGCGACATCGGCGATCACACGTCCGCGCCGGAGTTGCGCCCGGCTGTATTGAATACGCCGGTTGATCAGATAAGCGTGCGGTGTCATGCCATAGCGTTGCTTGAACGCGCGAATCAAATGCGACGCGGACAACCCGGCCGCCTCGCAAATGTCCTCCAGCTTCAGCGACCGCGTGCAGTTTTCCGCGATGAATTCGGCCGCGCGCGTGAGTTGGCGGCTCGCATCATGATCCAGCAAGACCGCCGGGTTCAGTGCGTTTTGTACTTCAGAGAAAAAAGTGATGGCCGCGCTTTGCTTGCGCAGCATGTCCGCATCACCGTCGACAAGAATCGCGTGCAGCCGGTTCAAGCCGTTGAACAACCCGGCGTCCGTCGTCATGGTCTGCGAGAACGCGCGAAACGCGTGGTTCTCGCTGAAACCCAACTCATGCTGCAGGCCCGTGAGCCAAGCCACATCCACATGCATCATGCGATACGACCAGCGTTCGTCGGCTACCGGATTGCACGCGTGCACGTCGTCCGGATTCATCATGACGACTGCGCCCGCGCCGATCCATTCGCGCGCGTGGCGATTCAGATATTCGCTGCGGCCGCCGGTGACGGCGCCAATCGAGAAGGTTTCGTGCGAGTGTTTCGCGTAGCAGACGTCGCGACCGTCTTCAATGGAACGCACCTCGATGAACGGCAACGCATCGTCGCGCCAGAAGCGCGGCGCAGAAGCGCGTTTCGTTTGAAGTGCCGCCTCCGTAATCTCGCCCATCAGCGCGCTCTCCGATATTTGCGTAGGCCTCGCCGAAGCAAAGCCTACGTATCGTAGCCGCCAAACGCACCATCAACAAGCAGACTCACGACCAACCCGAACACCGAGGCGCACGCAGATACGCGAAAGACTATTTCGCCGACACGTCGATGTTGCCGAGATATTTCGCGGCCAGCGTCTTCACCGTGCCGTCGGCTTGCACCTTAGCAATCGCCGCATTCAAGCGATCACGCAGCGCCGTATCGCCCTTGCGAATCCCATATGCAATGCCGCTGCCGAGAATCTTGTCGTCACGCACCGGTTCGCCGACGAAAGCGTACCCTTCACCGCTCGGCTTCGACAGAAAGCCGGTCTGTCCGGCCGGCGCCAGCACGAGCGTCGCGTCCAGACGCCCAGCCACGAGATCCGTATAAACCTGATTCTGGTCCTGATACGGCACGACGGTCACGCCCGCCGATTCCCAATGCGCCTTCGCGAAGGTTTCCTGAATCGACGCCTGCAGCACGCCCACGCGCTTGCCCTTCAGCGAGGCCGGCGTCGGCAGCAGACCGCTGTCGCGCTTGGCGATCAACTGCGTCGGCACGCGATACACAACGGTCGTGAAATCGATCGCCTGACGACGCGCGTCGGTTGCGTTCATCGCCGAATTGATGGCGTCGAACTTGCGGCCCTGCAGTGCGGGAATCAGCCCGTCGAACGAGGTCTCGACCCATTTGCACGTCATATGCGCGGCCACGCAAACCGCATTGCCGACGTCGATATCCAAGCCTTGCAACTCGCCGCTCGGGCCTTTCGATTCGAACGGCGGATACTGCGCTTCGAGGCCGAAACGCAGCGTATCGGCAGCACTTGCACCCGACGACGCCGCGAGCGACGCGAATGCACAGGCCAGCGCCAAAAGAGGCTTGAGCAATTTCATAGCAGGTCCCTTTTCCTTCGATTTTGTTGTCACGCCGCATTGCGGCGCGCTGATGCGTGCCCGCCCGACGATCATACTGCGTTCAATAATGCAGTTGTCGCGTGGCGCCGTGTTGTCTTTACGATCAGATCTCGCAGAGACGCCGCGCGCCTTCGATCAAGGTCGCATCGTCTTTCGAGAAGCTCAGGCGGATCAAGCCGGAGTCCGTACCATCGGTGTAGAACGCCGACAGCGGAATAGTCGCGACACGTGCATCGCGAATCAGACGCAGCACGAAATCGCTATCGCTTTCATCGGAAAAGCCGCGAAAACGCGCGAGCATGAAGAAGCTACCTTCGCTCGGCAATAACTCAAAGCGCGAATCGCGCAGTGCCTCTGTGAGCAGATCGCGCTTCTTCTGATAGAACGCGGACAAGCCGAGGTAGCTTTCACGATTGGCCAATGCGTCGACGAACGCGTACTGCATCGGCGTATCGGCGGAAAACACCATGAACTGGTGGACTTTGCGAATCTCGTCCATCAACGCGGCCGGTGCGAGGCAGTAGCCGACGCGCCAGCCCGTCACGTGATACGACTTGCCGAACGACGAGACGATCACGCTGCGTTCCGCGAGTTCGGAATGGCACGCCATGCTCTGATGTTTCGCGCCGTCGAACACCACGTGTTCGTAGACCTCGTCGGCGAGAATCACGATATCGGTGTTGCGCGTAACGGCCTTCAGACGCTCGATGTCGGCCTCGCTGAACACGGTCGCGGTCGGATTGTGCGGCGTGTTGGTGATGATCATGCGCGTCTTCGGCGTGATCGCGGCGGCGACTTCGTCCCAGTTCACGCGGAAGTCGTCCAGCGACAGCTTGATCGGCACGGGCGTCGCGCCTTGCAGCCGCACGATCGGACCGTAGCTGTCGAACGAGGGCTCGAAGTAGATCACCTCGTCGCCCGGATGCACCAATGCGCTGATCGTCGAATACAGACCTTCGCTTGCGCTGGCGATCACGGTGACTTCGCTCGCCGGGTCGTAGCGCACGCCGTACAGCGTGGCGACCTTGTCGGCGAGCGCTTCGCGCAAGGCGGCGATGCCGGCCATCGGCGCGTACTGGTTATGACCGGCGCGCATGGCTTGCGCGACGCCGTCGATCAGTTTGGCGTCCGGCGCGAAATTCGGCGCGCCTTGGGACAGATTCAGCGCGTCGTGCTGTGCGGCCAGTTGGCCGATCACGGTAAAAATCGTCGTGCCTACGTCAGGCAACTTCGAGCGGGCTTGCGTGGCGCTCTGCATAAGGCTTTCTCCCTTTCTCCATCCGGCAGCGGATTCACGGAACAGCCTGCTGCGCGGCGGTCCCTTCCGGTTTGGTGATTAGGCATCAGCCAAAGAACCGTCACAATCGAAACTTTGTCATGCGCGGCATGCATTTACGTCATGCCTCACGCGAAGACGCGCCGCCGCTCGCAAAGCCGGTCTGATCGGTACTTTCGGGGAAGAAACGAGACCGCGCCGAGAACGCGGAGAACTGCTGAGGTATGAAGTAATGTGATGCGGCCGGCCACAAGCGAAGCGTTTGTGACCGGCCTCGCCGTCTATCAGGCGTCGTCCATCATGCGGACTTTGACTTTCTTGCCCTTCACCTTGCCGGCGCTGAGCTTGCGCAGCGCTTCACGCGCGATGCTGCGTTCCACAGCCACATAGGTCGACATTTCCGTCACGTTGATCTTGCCGATCTGCGAACCGGCGAAACCCGCCTCACCGGTCAGCGCGCCGAGCACATCGCCCGGACGGATCTTTTCCTTGCGGCCGCCGAGAATCTGCAGCGTTTCCATGGGCGGCAGCAGCCGCTCATTGCTCGCCGCGGTGAGTTCGGACAGCTTGTGCCATTCGACCTCGCGCTTTTGCGCCTGTTCGAGACTGCCGACACGGCCCATCTCGTTCATGCTCGCCAGACTCAGCGCCCAGCCTTCCTGATCGGCGCGGCCCGTACGGCCGATGCGGTGCACGTGCACTTCAGGATCCGGCGTCACGTCGACGTTGATCACCGCTTCGAGCTGAGCGATGTCGAGGCCACGCGCGGCGACGTCGGTGGCGACCAGCACCGAGCAACTGCGATTCGCGAACTGGATCAGCACCTGGTCGCGTTCACGCTGGTCGAGTTCGCCGTGCAGCGCGAGCGCATGAAAACCCTGCGCGCGCAGCACGTCGAGCAGATCGCGGCATTGCTGCTTGGTGTTGCAGAACGCCAGCGTGCTCACCGGACGATAGTGATTCAGCAGCAGACCGACGGCATGCAGCCGTCCGTCTTCGGTCACTTCGTAGAAACGCTGACGAATCTTGGTGTTGTCATGCCGTTCGGCGAGCTTCACTTCCTTCGGATTGCGCAGGAACTGCTGGCTCAATTTGACGATGCCTTCGGGATACGTCGCCGAAAACAGCAGCGTTTGGCGCTCTTTCGGGCATTGCTTCACTACCGTGGCGATATCGTCGAAGAAACCCATGTCGAGCATGCGGTCCGCTTCGTCGAGCACCAGCGTGTTGAGCGACTGCAGCGGCAGGCTGCCGCGCTCAAGGTGGTCCATGATGCGGCCCGGCGTGCCGACCACGATGTGCGCGCCGTGTTCGAGGCTGGCCGTTTGCGGACGCATCGGCGTGCCGCCGCACAGCGTCAGCACCTTGATGTTTTCTTCGGCACGCGCGAGACGGCGGATTTCCTGCGTGACCTGATCGGCGAGTTCGCGCGTGGGGCACAGCACCATCGCCTGCACGGCGAAATTGCGTGCGTCGAGACGCGAGAGCAGCGCCAGCGAAAACGCCGCGGTCTTGCCGCTGCCGGTTTTCGCCTGGGCGATCAGATCGTGGCCGGCGAGCGCGATCGGCAGACTCGCGGCCTGAATCGGCGTCATCTCGGCGTAGCCGAGCTGCGTCAGGTTGGCGAGCGTCGCGGGCGGCAGCGGTAGCTGGCTAAACGGCGCGCCGGCGGTGGTGGGACTGTTCATAGGGTGATGACTCGCAAAGCGGATAAGGCGACTAGGGACAACAACTATTCGGCCATCGGGCCGGTGTCGGGACGGCCTTCGATCTGCTCGTACAGCACCGAGCCATCGTCCCCGTCGAAACGCTCGACGTAATTGCGCGCGCCGCACATCGGGCAACGGAACAGGAGGCCCTGCCCTTCGTTCTTGATGACGACGTCCGATTGCTCCCACTGCGCCTGGCAGGACTGGTTTCTACAGGTAAACACGTTTGATTCTCCAACTGGATTCGATTGCTTGTCCGGCGAGCCGTACGAACGACCCGCCGTGAATGGGACGGTTGCTGCCAAGGTGGCGACGGCTAATCCACGTCGGCCCGGCACGTCAACCCAAATGCGTATGCCGCGCCCGCGGCGCGCTCACATCCATCTCGGTGAGGCCTTGCACGATGCCGCAGTCTTCCACGGCCTGTTCGCCGTGGCACTGCTCGCGCAAGGTGGTCAATTGCACTTTCAGCTGCTTCAGTTCGTCGATGCGCATGTCGACGTGCGCGATGTGCTCGTCGATCAAGGCATTGATGCCGCCGCAGCCGTCCGCCGACGCGTCGGTCAGACGCAGCAGCGCACGGATTTCGTCGTGGGTCATGTCGAGCGCGCGGCAATTACGGATGAAACGCAGCCGTTCGACGTGCTTCGCCGTGTAACTGCGGTAATTGGCCTCGGTGCGCTCCGCTTCGGGCAACAAGCCCTCTTTTTCGTAGAAACGGATGGTTTCGGTCGTGCAATGGGCGATTTTCGCCAATTCGCCGATTTTCATGGACCCTCCGGATGGCGGCCTTGACCTTGTAGTGGCTTCAGGGTGT
Organism: Paraburkholderia dipogonis; assembly: GCF_042680985.1. Taxonomy (NCBI): domain Bacteria; kingdom Pseudomonadati; phylum Pseudomonadota; class Betaproteobacteria; order Burkholderiales; family Burkholderiaceae; genus Paraburkholderia; species Paraburkholderia dipogonis. The sequence goes on from NZ_JBHUFR010000010.1 coordinate 643,841, forward strand.
TTACTAGACCACAAATCGAACCAGGAAGCCACCATGCCTCAAGCCGACCACGCCGACGCCGATCGCCTCGAACGGGCGAAAGCCCGTGTGGACGGGCACGAAGCGGACACGCATGTCCATGACGGCGCGACCTGCGGTCATCGCCACCATGCGCACGATTACGACCATGCTCACGACGGCCACAGCCACGCCCCGGCCCACAGTCATGCCGATGCGGCGTGCTGCGGAGCAGGGGCGGCAACAGCGGCACCCGTAGCCGCGCCGGTCCCGCTGCCGCCATCCGAAGCCGTCGGCAGCAACATGCGCACCGCCATCCGCATCATGCAGATGGATTGCCCGACCGAAGAAGCGCTGATCCGCAAGAAATTCAGCCGCATGCCGCACGTGCGCAGCATGGAATTCAACCTGATGCAGCGCGTCCTGACGGTCGTCCACGCGCCCGGGGCGCTCGACTCGATCCTCGCCGCGCTGCGTTCGCTCGACTTCACGCCCGAACTCGCGGACACCGGTCCGAACGCCGCGTCCACGGCCGCGCCGCACGCGCCGAGCAAGCCGTGGTGGCCGCTGGCGCTCGCCGGTGTGGCTGCGGCAGGCTCAGAGGCCGCTGGCTGGCTCGGCGCACCGGTTTGGCTGCCTGCGGGTCTGGCGATCCTCGCCATCCTCTCCTGCGGCCTTACGACGTACAAGAAGGGCTGGCTCGCCATCCGCAACGGCAACCTGAACATCAACGCGCTGATGAGCATCGCCGTGACCGGCGCGTTGCTTCTGCGCCAATGGCCGGAAGCCGCGATGGTCATGGTGCTCTTCACCATCGCCGAGCTGATCGAGGCGAGATCGCTCGACCGCGCCCGCAATGCGATCCAGGGTTTGATGCAACTCACGCCCGAACAGGCGAGCGTGCAGCAACTCGACGGCAGCTGGCAGTTAGTGGACCTCAAGGCGATTGCGCTCGGCGCGCTGGTTCGCGTGAAGCCGGGCGCGCGGATCGCGCTGGACGGCGAAATCGTCGCGGGCCGCTCGAGCGTGGACCAAGCGCCGATCACTGGCGAAAGCCTGCCGGTCGATAAGTCCGTGGGCGACGCGGTGTTCGCCGGCACGATCAATCAGACCGGCTCGTTCGACTATCGCGTCACCGCCGCGGCCAGCAACACGACACTCGCGCGCATCATCCACGCAGTCGAGGAAGCGCAAAGCACCAAGGCGCCGACGCAGCGTTTCGTCGACCAGTTCGCCCGCGTGTATACGCCGATCGTGTTCGCCGTCGCGCTTGCCGTAGCCATTGTGCCGCCGCTGCTGTTCGACGGATCGTGGCAGGCGTGGGTCTACAAGGCGCTGGTGATGTTGGTGATCGCGTGCCCGTGCGCGCTCGTGATCTCGACGCCGGTGACGATCATCAGCGGTCTCGCAGCGGCGGCCCGCAAAGGCATTCTGATCAAAGGCGGCGCCTATCTCGAGCAAGGCCGCAAGCTGACGCGGCTCGCGCTCGACAAAACCGGCACACTCACTCACGGCAAGCCCGTGCAGACCGAGTTCGAAATACTCGCTGAGATCGACGCCCTGCGTTGCCGCACGCTTGCGGCGAGTCTTGCGGGGCGCTCCGATCATCCTGTCTCTATGGCGATTGCTACGGCAGCCAAGGCCGATGGCCTGACGCACATCACAGTCGCGTCCTTCGAGGCAATCGCGGGACGCGGCGTGCGTGGCGAGATGGACGGCGTGCCGTACTGGCTCGGCAATCATCGGCTGATCGAAGAACTGGGACGTTGCTCCGCGTCGCTCGAAGCGCGGCTGGATGCGCTCGAAAGTCAGGGCAAGACCGTCGTGATGCTGGTGAACGCCGAACGCGTGCTCGCGCTATTCGCGGTCGCCGATACGGTGAAGGAGACGAGCCGCGCGGCCATTGCCGAACTGCAACGGCTCGGCGTGAGCACGGCCATGCTCACCGGCGACAATTCGCACACCGCCGCCGCGATCGCACAGCAGGTCGGTATCGACGAAGCGCGCGGCGATCAGCTGCCGGAAGACAAGCTGAACGCAGTCGCACAGTGGTCCAACGATGGCGCGACTGTCGGCATGGTCGGCGACGGCATCAACGACGCGCCCGCGCTGGCGCGCGCCGACATCGGCTTCGCGATGGGCGCGATGGGCACCGACACGGCGATCGAAACCGCCGACGTCGCGCTGATGGACGACGACCTGCGCAAGATCCCGTCGTTCATTCGTCTGTCGAAGGCGACGCATGCGGTGCTGGTGCAGAACATCACGCTCGCGCTCGGCATCAAGAGCGTCTTCCTCGTGCTGACCGTGATCGGTCTGGGGACGATGTGGATGGCGGTGTTCGCCGATGTGGGCGCGAGTCTGCTGGTGGTGGCGAACGGGTTGCGGCTGTTGCGCAAGTGAGCGCGCGCCCGCAGGTAGCGACTGCGCGATCTGCGCCTTGATGTCAATGCGCGAATGAGCGCTGATCCGCGATCGGATGGTGATGCGAACCGATCGCGGCTTTCAACGTATCCGAGGGCCGCATGCCGAACAGTTTCCGGTAATCGGTTGCGAACTGGCTCAAGTGCCAGAATCCCCACGCCGCCGCCACGTCCTGCACCGAGCGTGATTCGCGCGACGCATTCGACAGATCGCGCCGAGCGCCATTCAGACGGATTGCGCGCAGATACGTGGCGGGCGCCATGCCGAGCACGTCCTGAAAGCAGTACTGCAGCGTGCGCCGGCTCACGTGCAGCTGCTCGCACAACTCCGGCACGCTCACGGCCCGCTCGCGATTGACCAGCATATAGTCGCGCGCTTCCGACACGATGGACTGCCGGCGTGGCCGCGCCGGCATCGCGACCGGCTCCGACGCCGGCAACGCGCCGACGTCGAAGAGCGAAGCCAGCACCGACGCCTGCAGATTGTTGCGCGCGACCGACGAGAGCGGCGTGCCGCGCGCCGCGCCATCGTCCAGCAATTGACGCAGCGTGGCGCACAACTGCTGCTTGCGAGCCATGCCGATGGGCACGACTTGCGTGTTCGGCACATGATCCGCCAGACCGACGCGCTCCACTTCCGCCGCGTAACGGCGCAGTACTTCGCCTTTGACCACTACGCCAAAAATCTCGTAACCCGCCGAGGTCAGCAGTTCGAATTCGATGCCGCCTGGACGAAATGCGAGCGCGTCGCCGGCGATCACCTGAGCGTCGATGCGCCCCGAGCCTGCAGGGCAAGTAGGGACACCGAACCAGTACGCGTCCTTTTGCACTTCGCAAGTTTGCCGCAGCGTGTGGCTGGTCGTTTCGACGAACACCTGCATGTGATCGAGGCACAGCTCCGTCAGGCCGCCGACAAAACATCCTGCCGTCAACTGATCGTAGGTCTGGCTCCAGCCATGAAGATTGCGCGCCTGTTCGTCGGCGTCGTGCGCGACGCAGGTCTGCACACGGAAGCTCGGCTGCGGCGTGAGCGTTGGACTGGACAGGGTGTCGCTGAGAGTGTGGGTCGTCATACCGGATCTGCCCAAATGGAATATCGAGGAGGATCGAAGGCAAAAAGAAGGCAATTCCCATGCCGAACGAATCCGATACCTGCTCGCGCGTTTGTAGCTCCAGACATCGAAGCCAGTGTTCATTGGATGAACAGCGCTGCACACTCTGCTCAGAAACGAAACGCTCACCTTGCGCCGGTTGAACAGCGTAACACCGCACACCGTGCGCGAGTGCCTGCTACGCGTGCACGGATCACCTGCGCGGTGCATTGGCACACTTCTGGCTCTAGCAACTCGCGGCCAAGCGACATATCGAGCCGAATATAGCCCATTCAAACATGTGAGGAGCACACAGATGAATCACGCAGAGATGCAATTTCTGACCACCGAATTCCCGTACAAGAAGCAGTATGCGAATTTTATCGGCGGCGAATGGGTGAAGCCTGTAGGCGGTGAATACTTCGACAACGTGTCGCCGATCACCGGTGAAGCTTTCACGTCGATCCCACGTTCGCGCGAAGCCGACGTCGAACTCGCGCTCGATGCGGCGCACCGTGCGAAAGCCGCGTGGGGAAAAACCTCCGCCGGCGACCGGTCGAACATTCTGATGCGCATTGCCGACCGGATGGAAGCGAACCTGCAACGTCTCGCCGTGGCCGAGACGATCGACAACGGCAAGCCGCTACGCGAAACCATGGCCGCCGACATTCCGCTCGCCATCGATCACTTCCGCTACTTCGCCGGCGCCGTGCGCGCGCAGGAAGGTTCGATCTCCGAGATCGATCACGACACCGTCGCGTATCATTTTCATGAACCGCTCGGCGTGGTCGGCCAGATCATTCCGTGGAATTTCCCGATCCTGATGGCCGTATGGAAGCTCGCGCCCGCACTCGCTGCCGGCAACTGCGTGGTACTCAAGCCAGCCGAGCAAACGCCCGCTTCGATTCTGGTCCTCGTCGAACTGATTCAGGACCTGTTGCCCGCGGGTGTGCTGAACGTGGTGAACGGCTTCGGTCTCGAAGCCGGCAAGCCGCTCGCTTCCAGCAAACGCATCGCCAAGATTGCGTTTACCGGCGAGACCACGACCGGCCGTCTGATCATGCAGTACGCGAGCCAGAACATCATTCCGGTGACGCTCGAACTCGGTGGCAAGAGCCCGAATATTTTCTTCGAAGACGTGATGAACGCCGACGACAGCTATTTCGACAAGGCGCTCGAAGGCTTCGCGATGTTCGCACTGAATCAGGGGGAAGTGTGCACGTGTCCGTCGCGCGTATTGATCGATGAAAAGATCTACGACCGCTTCATGGAACGTGCGCTCAAGCGCGTCGCAGCGATCACGCAAGGCCATCCGCTCGACACCAAAACGATGATCGGCGCGCAGGCTTCGCAAGAGCAATTGGAAAAGATCCTCTCGTATGTCGATCTCGGCAAACAGGAAGGCGCCGAATGCCTGATCGGCGGCGAACGCAATGCGCTCGACGGTGAATTGAGCAAAGGCTATTACGTGAAGCCGACTGTATTCCGCGGCCACAACAAGATGCGCATCTTCCAGGAAGAAATTTTCGGACCGGTGGTGTCGGTCACGACGTTCAAGACCGAAGAAGAAGCGCTCGAAATCGCCAACGACACGCTCTACGGTCTCGGTGCCGGCGTATGGACGCGCGACGGCACGCGCGCCTATCGCTTCGGCCGTCAGATTCAGGCAGGTCGCGTGTGGACCAACTGCTATCACGCCTATCCGGCGCATGCGGCATTCGGTGGCTACAAGCAATCAGGCATCGGACGTGAAAACCATAAGATGATGCTCGACCACTATCAGCAGACCAAGAACCTGCTGGTCAGCTATAGCGACAAGCCGCTCGGTTTCTTCTAAGCGTCGCGTTCCTGTTCGAGCGGGCCGCATTGCGCGGCTCGTTCTTTTTTTCTGCGAGGACATGTGATGGCTGACGAGAAGGAAGTTGCCCGCGTGATCGCAACGCCTGCCGCTGTCGAATTGATCGACAAGTTGCGCGCGGAGCATGGCGAGGTGCTGTTCCATCAATCCGGTGGATGCTGCGACGGCAGCGCACCGATGATGTTTCCTCAAGGTGAGTTCATGGTCGGCTCGTCCGATGTCAAACTCGGCACGATTGCGGGTGTGCCGTTTTACATGAGCGAGTCGCAATTCGAATACTGGCAGCACACGCAATTGATCATCGACGCGGTGCCGGGAAATGGCGGAATGTTTTCTCTGGAGCGGCCCAGCGGTTTACGGTTCTTGACACGCTCCCGTCTTTTCGAGGACGAAGAGAATGCGTGGCTGGAAACGCATCCGGTGGAACGCGCCGATGCGTGATCGTTTTATGGTGTGCTCGAGTTTGAATCATCGCTGACGGCGGGTGCCGCTGGTGTCTCTGCCAGCAGCGCATCGCTGTCGTCTTTCAGGCCGACGCCGGTCAGACCCAAACGCCTTGCATGCATCAACAGATAGTGCAGCTTGTGCGCGGCCAGCGGATAGTCGAGTCCCTCTGGACGCACATTCGAAATGCAGTTGCGCTGCGCGTCGCTACAGCCGACTTTCGGCGCGTACGTCAGATAAATTCCGAGGCTATCCGGCGAACTCAAACCCGGCCGCTCACCGATCAGCATCACCACCAACTTTGCATTGAGCAACTCGCCGATCTCGTCACCCAACGCGACGCGCGCCTGACGCGCAACCACAACCGGGCCGACCTTCCAATCCGCGAGTCGCGGAACGACGGTTTGCAGCAGCGGGACCGATTGCTTCGATGCGGCGAACGCCGAAAGACCGTCGCCGATCACGAAGACCACTTCGGGCGAATCGTTCGGCACCGCTGCCAGCGCCACGCGGCTCTCTTCCGATAAACGCCGTCCGAGATCGGGACGCCGCAAATAATGCTCGCGATCCGGCGCGGCGCTATGCACATCGAGCGTCTTGAAGTTCTGCGCGCGCAATTGCTCGTGCAGCACGTCGGTATCGAGCGGATGATGCACAGCGTCGCGCGCCTGCGCGTGCGACAGGTTGAACGCGAGCAGCGGCGCGGTCGGCAAGCTATTGCCAGCGCGACCCAACGCGATGCGCGCGTTGGTGAACTGCCGCAGCGCGTTCCAGGGATTCTTTTCGAGGAAGTCGCTCATGCGATGCCCATCCAGTCGCGCGCGCCTTCGAGCAACGGTTGCTGCGTCGACGCGCTCAGCAAAGCACCGCGCGTGTCGGTGATCTGCATCGACTCCAGCCATTCTTCGAATTCCGGCGCGCGGCGCAAACCGAGTACTTCGCGCACGTACAGCGCATCGTGGAACGACGTGCTTTGATAGTTGAGCATGACGTCGTCCGCGCCAGGAATGCCCATGATGAAGTTGATGCCCGCTACGCCGAGCAGCGTGAGCAGATTGTCCATGTCGTCCTGATCCGCTTCGGCATGGTTCGTATAGCAGATGTCGCAACCCATCGGCACGCCGAGCAGTTTGCCGCAGAAGTGATCTTCGAGGCCGGCGCGCGTGATCTGCTTACCGTCGTACAGATACTCCGGGCCAATGAACCCGACTACCGTGTTCACCAGGAACGGATTGAACTTGCGCGCGACCGCATAAGCGCGCACTTCGCAAGTCTGTTGATCCACGCCGAAATGCGCATCCGCCGACAACGCGCTGCCTTGACCGGTTTCGAAGTACATCAGGTTATTGCCGACCGTACCGCGCTTCAAGGAGAGCCCCGCTTCATACGCTTCCTGCAGCAGCGCGAGCGAAATGCCGAAGCCGGCGTTCGCTTTCTCCGTGCCCGCAATCGACTGAAACACCAGATCGACCGGCGCGCCTTTTTCAATGGCGGCAATCGTGTTGGTGACGTGAGTCAGCACGCACGATTGCGTCGGCACCTGATAGCGTTGGCGGAAGTCGTCGATCATCAGCAATAGCTTGGTGATCGCGGCGAGATTGTCGCTGGCGGGGTTGATGCCGATCATCGCGTCGCCGCAACCGTACATCAGGCCGTCGAGCATTGAGGCAGCGATGCCTTTGACGTCGTCGGTCGGGTGATTGGGTTGCAGACGCACCGACATGTGCCCCGGCAAACCGACCGTGTTGCGAAAGCGCGTAATCACCGGACGTTTACGCGCCGCCGCGATCAGATCCTGATTGCGCATCAGCTTGGACACGGCCGCGACCATCTCCGGCGTCAGGCCCGCGGTAATACGCGTGAGCGCGTCGGCATCCGTTGTGCTGCTGAGCAGCCAGTTGCGAAAATCACCGACCGTGAGGTGAGAGATCTCGGCGAAAGCCTGCGCCGAATGATCGTCGATCACGAGACGCGTGACTTCGTCGCTTTCATAGGGAATCAGCGCTTCGTTGAGGAAGGTGCGTAGCGGCACCTGCGCGAGCGCCATCTTGGCCGCGACGCGTTCTTCCTCGCTCGCTGCCGCCACGCCCGCGAGCTGATCGCCGGAACGCTGCGGACTGGCCTTCGCCAGCAGGGTTTTCAGGTCGGCAAAGCGATACGTGCGCGTGCCGATCGTCTCGGTGTAGCTCATCTTTACGACTCCATCGCCGCTGCTTGCGCAGCGGCTCGATCCGTCATTCTTCGAGCAAGGCGTCCGCCGGCGCGGCTTCGCGTTGATGGCGCGTCATCAGGAAGTAGACGTAGCCCAGCGCGAGAAAGATTGCGAACACGATCGCCACCAGAAAATTGAAGTAGACCATCGTCGCCAGACAAATGACCGCGGCCACCAGTGCGAACGCCGGAAAGACCGGAAACAGCGGCGCGCGGAACGGGCGCTCCATGTTCGGTTCGGTGCGGCGCAGCTTGAACAGCGACAACATGCTGATGATATACATCACGATAGCGCCAAATACCGACATCGTCACGATGTTCGCTGTCAGCGTCTGGCCGCCGAACTGGATCAGCTCGTCGCTGTAGATCGCCGCGATGCCGACCACGCCGCCCGCAATGATCGCGCGATGCGGCGTCTTGAAGCGCGGATGCACCTTCGAGAGCCATTCCGGCAGATAGCCCGCGCGAGCCAGCGCGAAGATTTGCCGCGAATAGCCGAGGATGATGCCGTGAAACGACGCGACGAGGCCGAACAGCCCGAGCCACACCAGCATATGCATCCAGCCGCTATGTTCGCCGACGATGTATTTCATCGCCTGCGGCAGCGGATCGTTGATGTTGGACAGCTTGGTCCAGTCGCCTGCCGCGCCGGCAAACACCATCACGCCGATGGCAAGCACCACCAGCGTCAGAATGCCGGCGACATAGGCGATCGGAATCGAGCGCTTCGGGTTCCGGGCTTCTTCGGCGGCCATTGCCACGCCTTCGATCGCGAGGAAAAACCAGATGGCGAATGGAATCGCCGCGAACATGCCGTGAAACGAACCCATGCTGAAGCTGTCGGCGCCGGCCCAGCCGCCCTTGGTGAAGTTCGACCACTGAAAGCCCGGCGACACGACGCCCATGAACACCAGCAGTTCGAAGATCGCAAGCAGCGTCACGCACAGCTCGAACGCCGCGGCGATCTGCACGCCGACAATATTCAGCGCCATGAAGACGAGGTATGCGCCCATCGCCGCGTGTTTCGGTTCGAGACCGGGAAACTGCACGTGCAGGTACGCGCCGATCGCAAGCGCGATGGCCGGCGGCGCAAACACGAACTCCACCAGCGTCGCCGCGCCGGCCAGATAGCCGCCGGTCGGGCCGAAGGCGTGGCGAGCGTAGGCGAACGGACCGCCCGCGTGCGGAATGGATGTGGTGAGCTCGGTGAAACTGAAGATGAACGTCGTATACATCGCGGCAATAAAAATTGCCGTGACGACGAAGCCGAGCGTGCCGGCGCTTGCCCAGCCATAACTCCAGCCGAAGTATTCGCCGGAAATGACGAGGCCGACCGCGATGCCCCACAGTTGCCACGTGCCGAGCGTCTGCTTCAACTCGTGATGCGTGACTTTGCCGACGTGCTGATTTTTGGACTCTGATTTCATCGGACACTCCCTGATGGTGCCGGCAGCCCGGCGCCGCAAGGCTTTGCGGTGCACGAGCGGACAGGCTTCAGCCGATGGTAGTGAGCCATTATTCGAGGTGTTATCGAAATTCGGCAAAGTTCTGGGCGGTCCAGTGTTAGTGCATGCTTAATTGCGCATTGCGTTAACCGCCTTTCGAGTGAAGTTCGCAGGATTTGGTAAATGGGGACGTGGTACTTTCGTTCGCATCCGTTCGACAATATTTGTGCTCATTTTTTATTCACCTAGCCATGAACGAATCAGCTAATCGGGCTCGTTACGAAACCCGGCTCGGCCGAGTGCTCGACCATATTTACGATCATCTCGATGAGCCGCTGGACATCGATCGGTTAGCGGAAATCGCCTGTCTGTCGCCGTATCACTGGCACCGGATTTATCAGGCGATGTATGGCGAGACGGTGGCCGCTACCGTGCGACGTTTACGGCTGCATCGCGCGGCGGGCTATCTGGCGAACGGTTCCATGCCGATTGCGGAAATCGCCGAGCGCTCCGGCTACAGCAGTCTGCAATCTTTTTCTCGCACCTTTCGTGCGGTGTTCGGCGTGCCGCCGGCGCAGTATCGCAAGCAAGGCACACATAGCCGGTTCCGGCCGGCGCTATCAGGAGACGATCAAATGACGATGCGTGAAGTGGTGATTCGTCACGTGGAGCCGATGGAAGTTTTGTCGGTCGATCACGTTGGGCCGTATATGCAGATCGGTAAAGCGTTCGATGCGCTGTTCGGTTGGCTCGCGAAACACAATTTACTTGCTGGCCAGATGCGCATGATCGGCGTTTACTACGACGATCCTGGCGTTGTTGCGCAGAGTGAGTTGCGGTCCAAGGCTGGTGTGTTGTTGCCGCATCCGGTTCAGGCATCCGTGACGGTGAGTCCGCCGGTTTCGGTGGCGCATGTGAAGGGCGGTGAGTATGCGGTGTTGCGGCATCGAGGACCCTATAGCGATATGCGTGCCGCGTATGAGTGGCTATACGGAACGTGGCTCGTGCAGTCCGGGCGAGAAGCGGCCGATGCGCCGGTGTTCGAAGAGTATTTGAATAGCCCGAAGGATACGGCGCCCGCTGATCTCGTCACGGAGATTTGTTTACCGCTTGCTTGAGCGTAGACCTGCCCGGCTATGCTCTGCTCGCTTGTGCAGCGTGCCGGGCGGTTGCCCCTCTGGTTTTTATAGTCTTTGTATATGTATACGTAGTAATAGTTAACAAGCCTCGCATCTTTCTGTGGATAACCTGAAACTTCGTTTACGGATCAAGGCACTGTGGAATCGATAACCCTGCGCAGCGCGCTCGGACAGGAACACGGAACTAGGGACAACTTTTGTGCGATCCGACGACGCGGCGTTTTTATCAAGGTTTCACCCACAACGTGTCAGGTGGCTTGTACAAGAGTTGTCCAGAGGGAGGTGTGGATAACCAGGCGGGCTTGACGTTGCCCAACCGCATCTCGCTGGTTCTGCGCGAACATAGGCTGTGTCAGTTCTGTTCGACGATGCAACCGTCAGATTGTCGCGTCCATCTATGGCGAAAAATCGCTTCGTACGGTCAACGCGTTGACAAGCTTCGGGCGGCTCGCTTATCGTCGCCACGCGGGACGGCTGGTCAAGCACGCCTGGATGCTGGCCACATAGGTTCCGGGCACCACGGGGCTACCCCGTGGATCAACACTACTCCGCAGTTCGTCGCATGAGCCTCAGTTGCGTCTTACGCAAGAGCGCTCACGCAGCACAAGACGCGTTGACTGGCCGCCCCGCCTTCCTTTGGTATGCCGTTATCTTCGCTGCAACACGTCACCTACGCGATTGCCGATGCCATGCTGGCGGGCTCGCCTGAGCCCGCCAGCATGGTCGAGCGGATGACGCTCGTGCTGGGCGAGAGCACCCGCTGGATGGATGGATTGGCGCGCCACGTAGCGAAGCGATTCGCTGCGCGTTGGGATAGCGTCGGGCGCAGGGAGGTTTCGGCGGTCGTGGCCGGGATGCCCGGCTTCGTGTCAGCGTGGCGCAGCGAGCAGCCGCCGAAAGTGCTTCGCGTGCTGACGCGGCCGCCGTTTCAGCGCCCGCCTCCGCCGTGGTTGCACGACGTGGCGTTGCCTCAACTGCCGACGCTCGGCGATCTGGCCGCCTGGCTAAATATCGAGCCGGGAGATTTGGACTGGTTTGCCGATCGTTGGCGCGTGCCGGCGCATAGCGCGGCGACGCCGCTTCATCACTACGCGTACAAGGCGATCGAAAAGCGCGATGGTCGATGTCGGATCATCGAGATTCCCAAGCCGCGATTGCGGGCTTTGCAACGCAAAGTGTTGTCGGGTTTGCTCGACCGTATTCCGGCGCACGAATCGGTGCATGGCTTTCGACATGGCCGGAATATCGTGACTTTTGCCGCGCCGCATGTGGGTAGAGCGGTGGTGATGCGCTTCGATCTGACGGATTTCTTTGCGTCGGTGCATGCGGGACGCGTTTACTCCGCTTTTTATGCTTTCGGTTACCCGCTGGCCGTTGCGATGGCATTGACTGCGCTGTGTACCAATCGCATCCCGAGCGGCCGCTTGCTTGCGACGGATGTGCGCGAGCGTTTGCAGTGGCAGGAGCGGCAGCGCTATCGGAACCGGCATTTGCCGCAGGGCGCGCCGACATCGCCGACGTTGGCGAACCTGTGCGCTTTTCGGCTCGATCTTCGGCTGGCGGGTCTGGCGCGTTCCGTCGGCGCGACTTACACGCGGTATGCCGATGACCTGGCGTTTTCCGGAGACGAGGAGCTTGCGCGTATGGCTGATCGCTTATGCATTCGAGTCGCGGCGATTGCTCTTGAAGAAGGCTTCGGCGTCAATCTGAGAAAGACGCGCGTGATGCGGCGTGGCGTGCGGCAGCATCTGGCCGGCGTCGTGGTCAACAGCCATGCGAATGTGGCGCGGCCGGAGTTCGATGCGCTGAAAGCCATGCTGACCAATTGCGTTCGGCATGGGCCGCGCTCGCAGAATCGGGATGATCATCCGGAGTTTCGGGCGCATCTTGCAGGGCGTGTGGCGCATGTCGGCATGGTGAATGCGGCGAGGGGGGCGAAGCTGAGGGCTTTGCTTGAGAGCATCGAGTGGGATGAGGAGAGCGAGGCGAAAGCGGAGTCGAACGCGTGAATCAACTTGTTGAGGATGTCTCATTCATCTAATCGGCCACCAAAACAGGCTTGCGATGCTCACTCTCCAGCTCTCTAGGTAAGCTGACCATCACGAGATAGATACGGACGAGCAGGCCAACAAACCAAAGCGACACCGGCATACCCAGCACCGCCAAGGCGAACAACACACCGTTCACCCCGAAATTTGACGACAGTAGCCGACCCAGTATCAGATAGAACGGTGCGATACCGAAGACGATGTAAGAATAGATTTTTGGAAACGGCGAGCGCTCCTTATTGAGCCGGTCGAACAGTGCCATTCCGGGCTGGTTTCGATAACGAAAGTCAGATGCGCCCTCTTCAAAGGCACGTTTGACGAAAGAGGTTTTTGTGATTGTATGCATCACTGTTTGCCTCGACATGATCCCCCAGTACAGCGTCAACGCGATCCCACCCATTAGCCCCGGCCAACGCAGAACGGATGGCATCGGTGCAAACACGAAATAATAGAAGTAGGCAAATATACCGAAGAAGAAATACGTGGCAAATGTCGCAATCGCCAGTATCAGTCCACATACCCACAGCAGGTTCGAACGGCGGTACATCATCGAGATGGCGAATGGCACGAAGAGGCAAACCAGCGTGACGAGCAGACCGATTATCCATGGCCATTCAGATACCCCAAGGTCGTCCGCATATGCCGCATACGAAATGCCGGTGCCCAGCAAGGGAAGCAACAGGCTCATCGGCGCGGCCTTCTTCGTCATCTCCCAAACCGAGTCTTTCGGTTCCGCCCGGGGCTTCGTCATCGATTGTGCTCGTGGCATCTAGGTTCGCTTTCAGGTGGATGCCATATCACGGCATGTACATCATTGGGTACGCATCGTAATCTTTTGGCATGGACTTTTCCAAGTACTCGGCCGCGTGCTTCATCGACTCGCCGATGGAGCGAAACCACGACGTGACATGCTCCGTCGCGTGCGTTTTCTTGTCCACCCAGTCGAGCCCGTAACCCACCGCGATCGCCACGACAATGGTACCCACCACGATTGCGGCAACCGGCAGGGCCACAGTACCCGCCAGTCCGGCCACGATGGCACCAACCACGACAGAAGCAATGGCGGCACTTAAGCCAGCTTTGGCAAGATCGATGCCTATCTTGCCGAGCAAATCCGCGAAGTCCTTCTTTCTCTTTCCGTCCGGACCGATCTCTTCGTAATCGTGCAGCCATTCAGCCGTATCAAGCGTGACGGTGAAGATCAACGCAATCAAACCGGCTTTCTTGAATGCCCCCTTGGATCCTTCCCAGGCAGCCGCCGCGCCTGACTCTGCCGTGCCCGCGCCTCCAGCAATCGTCAGCACCTTTTCGTTCTTCACGCCGTACCGCGCGGCCGTCACCAACTTGCGCAATCTCGGGTTGCCGCTGAAAACGACATACATCCTTTCTCCCACGTTCTTGTGAACGACTTTGGTCAGCCTGAATTTCTCTCCCCATAACTCCTGAATCCACTGCTTGTTGTCGTTCAGAAACGCCGTTGCACCCGCCAGTTGTCCAACTAGCCAGTTACGTGTCGCAATCTTATTCGTGTCGATGGCCGTCTCCTCGGAGCCGCCGGCGGCCAGCGCATCCACGACTTCCTTGGGAACCGAGTTCTTGTCGACTTCAAAGACATGTGCTTCCTGCATCGGCTCGACCGCGGTGCCAGGCGCCAACTTGATCGGCAGCGGGCACGACCAGTGCTGATCAGCGCGCAGCGGATCGAACAGCGGCGCAGGGCGCAGATACTCGGGGACGGGCGCTTGCGGGTATGTGAACAGTGGCGACACGTTGGTCGGTTTTGGCGAGGTTGAAGCATTAGGCAGCTGCGAGGCTCGATTCGTACCTATCGCAATGATGATCGGCTCAGGCTTGGCTTTTGGTGAAGGGTCCGTATTCGTCAAACCGAACATCCGCATCGAATAGTTCTGATACACCGTGCCGTTCTGCTTGAGTGTCAGATGACCCTTGAAATCCCTGCTGATCCAAATGTGGTAGCGCTGCCCGTCCTGGAACTGTCCCTGCTTGACGCGCTTCTTCTTGGCCACGTCGTAGATCCAGTCCTCGGATGCTTCAACGGTGTAGGTTGCGCCTTTCTTCACCTGGATATCGAATATCACGTCGCGGTGCTTGCGAAGCAGAACAGTAATATCGCTTTCGGCCCAGCACTCGACCGGCTCACCCGGCAAATCGATGCATACGTTATGTTGGATTAGGGGACGATTGCCCATGGTTATTCTCCGCTTCGCTTGACCTGGTCGGCCACGAACTTGCCGAAATCGATTCCGTTCAACTCGCCTTTTCCTTCTCCATCCAGGACAACGTTGTGCACCACCCCGTCCGCGGACGCGAGCTTGATCGGCTCACCTTCTGGCACATTGCCCTCCGCGTCCATGTAGCGGATTCGCATGTCGGCTTTCTTGCCTTCCGTGTTGTAGGTGCGATCAAGGCTGGTTGGGCCGGCAAAGGAATGTTGGCTGCCTTTGATGTCGATCTTTCCCGGCGCATGAATCTCAATGTTGCCGCCGGAAATGCGCACGTACGCGCCCCCCGCCGTGAGAAGAATTTCCTGCTTGGCAGCCGCATCGATCCTCTCCGTCGCGGAAAGCAACTTCAGCGTCTTCTGAGCGGTGATCTCAAGGTTATCGCCCTGCGCCTGGATTTCGACTTTTCCTTTCGCCGCGAAAAGCTTCATACCCGCGTTCTGTGCGAAAAGGCTGATCTTTTCGGCAACACTCACGAGCAGCGACTTGCCTGTCGCAATGTGCGTGCTCTGGCCGCTGACGAGGTTGACATGCTCAGTCGCAGCGACGTGTGCTGACCGTTGTGTCGACATCCCGATGCCCGAAGGCGTCGCGAACAGCATGATCGGCTCCTTGAAGCCGTTGGCATTGCCAGTGCCACCGCCGGCGGTATTGCCGCCGCTGCCTGTTACGCCCGCTACGCTGCTCTGTGTCGCATCGGTAAAGGTTTTGAGCGAGTCGTGACCGTCTTTCAGGCTTTCTGCCTGATGGGTTTCGCTCGCCTGCGACAGCGCTTCGATCACGCTTTCGGAATTGACGAGCTGGCTATTTGCTTCGCTTACGTCGAGAGGCTGGCTTGAGGTCCCCGCCGTTGGATGCGTCGACACATATAAACCTTGTCCCGCCCTGAGCGCACCATAAGCATCGGATTTCAGATCAAAGCCGCTGCCGAGGTAGGCACCGCGTGAGTTACCCGTCTGCGCGATCAGATAGCCGAGATGCAGTTGGGAATTTGCGCTCGTGCTGTAGAGCTGCATGCGGTTCTGGCCAGTGGCATCGTCCATCACCAGCTGGTTGTAACCGCTGCCCTGGTATTCCTTGGACTTGTAGCCTGAGAGAATTCCGTTCGAATGCCAGTCAGGAGTCTTCGCACCGTTATAGACGCGTCCGGTAACGAGCGGCTTGTCGCAGTCGCCATCGAGGAAAGATACGATCACCTCTTCGCCGATGCGCGGTACGTGTACGCTGCCGTGGCCGCCCCCAGCATGCGATTGTGCGACGCGCATCCAGCACGACGCGTTCTCATCGCCGGGGTTCAGCCTGTCCCAATGCATCTGCACCTTGACACGGTTCAGCGGATCCGTGAAGACTTCCTCGTTCGCAGGGCCAACCACCGTCGCCGTCTGCATGTGCATCTTCGGCTTGTTGTGCTCGAACGGGCTGCGGAAAGGGATTGTTCTGCGCTGCGCTTCGACAGTGACCACCAGGAAACCTTCGCTACCGTCGGCCGACTTGATGAGCAGCGTTGGATCGCTGGCGTGCTGTGCACGGGCCGCGGCGATCGTTTGCTTCAGGCTGTGCGGGAAGTCTGTCGTGCCGCCGGAGACCGGCAGGTTGTTCTCGATAATCCATTCAGCGGCGACAACCGCAAACTGCCGGTCCTGCTGGCTGTCGGTGCCATGCCCCGGATGGTCCTGCA
>NZ_JBHUFR010000011.1:0-344632 GCF_042680985.1 Paraburkholderia dipogonis
ACGTGCACGATCCTGAGCGCTATGGCGTGGTCGAATTCGACAGGCAGTTCCGCGCGCTGTCGATCGAAGAGAAGCCGGCCAGGCCGCGTTCGAACTACGCGGTCACGGGTCTGTATTTCTACGACCGGCAGGTCTGCGACATTGCCGCGGACATCAAGCCGTCGTCGCGCGGCGAACTCGAAATCACCGACGTCAACTCATGCTATCTACGGCGCGAAGCGCTCGAAGTCGAAATCATGGGGCGTGGTTACGCGTGGCTCGATACGGGCACGCACGATTCGCTGATCGAGGCGGCTACGTTTATCGAAACGCTGCAGAAGCGTCAAGGTTTGGTGGTGGCGTGCCCGGAGGAGATCGCATTCCGCCGACATTGGATCGACGAGGAGCAACTACTCCAACTCGCCAAACCGCTCGCCAAGAATGCATATGGTCAGTATTTACTTAATCTTCCGAAGGATCAGGTTGCATGGCCAAGCCGTTGATCCCGTCGTGTCCGAGTGAACTGCAGCCGCTCGCGACTTCCATGCGGTAACCGATACGCAACCTGCTGAACGTGCGCCGCCGCACATTTAAATTGAGGCTGGACAGGTACGCTTCAGGCGTAGACCGCAGTGATGCGCATCGTCAGGTGACTTGCGCGAAATGTTTACTTGCGGATCTGTTCACGCAGCCGAAGGGTGTTTGCCGATCGTCGCGATACGCCCGCAGACCGCATCAAATACTTTGGTAGTACACCAAGTTTCACAAGTAGTGATTTTTCCCTATCTTCGATACGCGTTGCGCTCAGCGTGAATTGTCATTCCGGCTTCGACCGGCCGGAATGGGGGTGGCATCTTTCGGTCGCCTGGCGGATCAAACGCTCGCCCTGAGACGCGTTCGCATTGAGTTGATATTAACGATGTCAAATTCAGAATTCGCGGCGACTCTGGCGGTACCTTCAGCCCTTACCTAATTTACTGGCAGACCGCGATGTTGAGACGAACCCTGCTCGCAAATTTCGTTGGACAGATGGTGACCGCGTTGCTCGGCATCGTCATGGTCCCGATATACGTGCATCATCTCGGGGTGGAAGCTTATGGGCTGATTGCCATCAACGCGGTGGTTCTCGCATGGGTGCTCGTTCTCGACTTCGGGCTTTCGCCCACGTTATGCCGCGAGCTCGGCAGCCTGCGGGCCGGCACCGGTTCGAAAGCTGAGGTGGGACTGCTGCTGGAATCACTGGAAAAGCTGATTCTCGGCACCAGCGCCGTCTTGTTCGTCTTGTCGATCGTCATCGCGCCTTATTTCGCCGAACGATGGTTGAATGCGTCCACGCTGCCGCCGAGCGTGATTCGCACGGCATTTGTGCTGATGATGCTGACTGCCATCGCACGGTGGCTCGGTGCTCTGTACCGCGGGGGCGTGGTCGGCATCGATCGACAAGTTGCACTCAACGGAATTGTCATCACCTTCGCCGTAATACGCACGGTGCTCGTTGTACCGATCATTATGATCTGGCCGCGTATCGAGTTCTTCTTTGTTTGGCAACTTCTGGCAATTGTCGTAGAAGCAATCGCGATGCGCGTGCTGCTCGGCCGTACGATCGACATACCGTTTGTGTCCACGCGTTTCTCATGGAAGGTACTCTCGTCGCGTGCAAAGCTGTCGCTTTCGATTGCATTGGCGACGGTGATCTGGGCGTGTACCACGCAGATCGACAAGATCGCGCTCTCGAAAATTTTGCCGCTGGCGGATTTCGCGGTGTTCAGCTTGGCCACCCTATTGGCGAGCGGAATCCTGTTGCTGGCAAATCCGATTCAACAGGCATTCATTCCACGGCTGACCACGGAAACGTTCGGCGGCGGGGAAAAAATTCGCGAGATGTATGCGCTGGCCACCGAACTGACGTCATTGGCGGTGATCCCGGTCGCGGCAGTGTTCATCTGTGCGCCCGAGGCCGTGCTTCGATTCTGGTCCGCAAACGCACCGTTGAGTCCCGACGCACTGCGAACGATGCAATGCTATGCAGCTGGTAACGCATTCTCCGCGATCGCTTCTCTGGCGTTTATTGTGCAGTACGCGAAAGGAGATTTGTCTCTCCATCTAAAAGGCAATATCGGCTTTCTCACGCTCTATGCGCCTGCGGTCCTATTTGGCGGAATTCATCTCGGAGCAGTGGGCGCGGCTTATGCATGGGCGGCAATGAACTTTCTGCTCCTGTTTGGTTGGGTCGCGATCGTTCATCGAAAGTTTATCCCCGGTATCAACTCGAGTTGGTATTGGGGCCTCGCTGCGCGTATCGCCGCGCTCACACCCGTCGGACTGTTGCTGAGTCTTGCGGACCTGACCAGCTGTTCACGCATTGGTCTGTTCTTTGTTTTATCTGGAGCGTGGCTCGCTATGGCTGCATTGACCATCGCGGTCTCGCCGATCATACAACGAAAGGCTCGCCACCTGGCCGGGCGGCTGGTCTTCAACTGAGACAAACAGCATGGATAATAACCTTCACGCTCCGGTCCACGAGCAAGCCGTGCCCGTCTTGTCGGTCATCGTGCTTTGTTACCGGCAAGACGAGTATGTCGGTGCGTGCCTCCAAAGCGTACTTGATCAGAAGCTCGACGTGCCATTCGAGGTGATCGTGGGTGACGATAATTCGCCCGACAGTTCTCTCGACGTTATCGAGTCGTTTCGCTCGCGCTATCCGGATTTGATCAAGGTCATTTCGCATGACACCAACGTCGGCTGCGCAGCGAACTTCGCCGATACCGTTGCGATGGCAAAAGGCGAATTCATTGCGAACATCGACGGCGACGATGTCATGCTTCCAGGCAAGCTGCAGCGCCAACTCGACTTCTTAAGAACGCACCCTGAATGTGGTCTGGTCGTCCATAGAATGCGCACGGTGGATCAGGACACGTTGGAGCCCGTGCTGTATCCGTTGCCCCAAAGAAAACCAGCAACGTTCGACGCTGAATACCTCATCAAGAACGGACCGTACTTTTTTCATAGCTCGGAAATGTATCGGGCCCACTTGCGTCATCGCGGCCCCGTTGACGTAGGTCTGAAAGCAGTCTCTGATCTGGCTCACCTGCTGCAGGTGGTGTTTGGATCGCAAGGCTGCTACCTGGAGGAAGAGTTGGGCCTCTACCGCGTCAATCGGACCGGTATGACCTCCATGCGAATCAAGAATCCCGAGCGTCACAGGGAGAGCATGAATGACATGATCCAGACCTGCCAGATCGCAGCCGACCTCGGCGTGGCGAGCGACGCGGTCAACCGCGGGCGTGCACGGTTCTATCTGACCTCGGCCATCTTCTATCTGGAGCACGGACGCGACGACGGCTTTGAGGATTGCATTGAATCGAGCTGGCGTGCGGCAAGAATCGGCATGAAACAGCTGGTTCTGTACGCGATGCGTCGCTGGCCACGCGTGCTGCGCACGGTCTATAGGCGGCTCAAGCAGATGGCCAGACGACAACGGATCAACGCATGAGTGCCGCCATACAGGAGAACGAACGGCCCGCCACGACGAGAGGGAGGCTGCTCGCTGTGTGTAACCGGGCGTTATTAGCATGGTATCGGCTAAAGACGCGTGTCTGGTACGCACATGTATTCCAGTCGGTCGGCGCGAAAACAACGATCTTTCGTCCCATGCTGCTTGTCAACGTACACCATGCGTCGATTGGCGAGCGTGTATTGATCCGGCCCGGCGCGCGCATCGAACTTGTAGTGACGGACCCGGCTGCGCCGCCGCGGCTCACGATTGGAAGCCGCGTCAATATCGAGCAGAACGTGCACATCGTATGCGGCTCTTCAATCGAGATCGGCGACGGCGCGACCATCACCGGGAACGTTGCCATCGTCGATATCGAGCATCCCTATGAAGACGTCAACGATGCCACCCGTATTGGCGAGCGTATTCGCACGCGAGGCAATTATGTGCGGATCGGGCAGGGCGCATTCATTGGCTTTGGCGCGGTCATCTTGCCCAATGTGAAGATCGGTCGTCACGTCGTGGTGGGCGCCCATTCGGTGGTGACCCGCGACGTTCCCGACTATTGCGTGGTCGCAGGCAATCCGGCGCAAATCATGAAGCGCTACAACTTCGAAACGAAATGTTGGGAAAGGGAGAAACGATGAAAGTCCTGATTACAGGTGGCGCCGGCTTTATCGGCTCGAGTCTGGCGCGCAAGCTCTGCGCCGACAATGCGGAAGTAACGGTACTCGATAACCTTTCCCCCCAGATTCATGGGGATAATCCCAGTGTTACGTCTGCGATTTTCGCATCGTTGCCGGAAAGCGTGCACTTCGTGAAAGGGTCGGTGACCGACCGCGCGGTTCTCGAACGTGTCATGCAGGGGCAGGACGCGATCGTTCATCTCGCGGCCGAGACGGGTACGGGCCAATCGATGTACGAGGTCGATCGCTATGTCGACGTGAACGTGCACGGCACGGCGCTAATCCTCGACATACTGGTGAAGAACAGCAGCAATTCCGTACGCAACGTGGTCGTCGCTTCGTCGCGTGCGATTTACGGCGAAGGAAAGTATCGTTCTTCGGCCTCCGGCATTTTGTATCCTGGCCCGCGCAAGGAAAAGGATATGCTCGAAGGCCAGTTCGAGCACCTCTGCCCGATAAGCGGCGAACCAATGGAATGCGTGCCGACCGACGAGGAGTCGAAAATCCATCCGACGTCGCTTTATGGCATTACCAAGCAAACTCAGGAACAGATGGTGATGACGACTTGCCGTTCGATCGGCATTGCTGCTTCGGCATTGCGTTACCAGAATGTCTACGGCCCGGGTCAATCGCTCTCCAATCCTTACACCGGCATTCTCTCGATCTTTTCGACACGCATAAAAAACGGCAACCCGATCAATATTTTCGAGGACGGTCTGGAAAGCCGCGACTTCGTCTATATCGACGACGTGGTCGATGCGACCTATGCAGCGCTCACGAATGCCAGTGCGGCAGACAACGTTTTCGGCATCGGCTCGGGCGTGCGCACTTCGGTCATGGACGTTGCGAGGACACTGTGCGAGGTGTACGCCAGCGATGTCAGCATCGCCGTGACAGGCGCATTCCGTCTGGGCGATGTCCGCCATGTCTACGCCGATTTGACCAAGGCGAGGGACATGCTCGGCTTCGAGCCCAGAGTGTCGTTCAGCGAGGGTATCACTCGCTTTGCCCATTGGGTCGACCAGCAGCAGGTGATGGCCGATACCTACGAGAAGAGCATTGCCGAGATGCGGGAGAAGGGTCTTTATAAAGGCTGTGAACGCGCGGCCTGATACAGGAAGAGACCGTCACGCCACGACGGAGGCACGCAATAGCAGCCTCCGCAACTCATTTGAAGGAAGCGATATGTCAACGAGATATGGTTCGCCGCTGATCGGGATTGTCACCGTACTGTATCGCTCGGATTCCGTACTTCCCGATTTCTTCAAGAGTCTCGCTGCCCAGCGCGATGCGAATTTCAAGCTTTACGTGATCGACAACAGCGAAAATGATACGGGGACCGCGATGTCCCGCGAACTCGCGACTCTCAATGGCATCCACGCTGACGTCGTGTTCAATAATGACAATGTCGGCGTTGCTCGCGGCAACAATCAGGGTATCGAAATGGCGCTCGCGGACGGATGCGAATACGTTCTGCTGGCCAACAACGACACCGACTTTCCGGGTTCCGACGTGATCGCAGGACTGGTACGGCACACGGAGGAAGCAGGCGCTTTGGCCGCCGTACCCAAGATCACCTATCACGGCACCAATCGCATTTGGTGTGCGGGGGGAAGGTTCTCGCCGCTGACGGCCACCACACCGCACGTGGGCGACCGGAAAGAAGATCGCGGGCAGTTCGACGAAGAAATGTTTACGGAGTACGCGCCGACGTGCTTTATGTTGCTGCACAAAAGCATCTTCCAGAAGATCGGGATGATGGACGAAAAGTACTTCGTCTATTACGACGACAGCGACTTCGTCTGGCGCATGAAAAGTGCGGATATCGGCCTGCTGTACGTTCCGACCTCGAGTGTCGGTCACAAGGTGGCAGTGTCTACCGGCGGCAATGAAAGCCCGTTTAGTCTGTTCTATACGGCGCGCAATCGCGTTTATTTCAGCCGCAAGCATCTTGCGCCCGCACATCGCGCAATTGCCATTGCTTATGCGATCCTGACGTTGACAGTCAAGTGCGTTAAGTTTTCGCCGGCGGCCAGGTCGAGCGTGTTCAAAGGGCTCAGAGCCGGCTTCGCGTTGTCAGTCGCCGATCATTGACTGAGCGACCGCCCGGCAGCGCGCCGCTACTCCTGCGTGCCGCCAATTTGTCGGCGCGTACCCGGGCATAAGCGATGGCGACGAAAGTCCACGGCGCGAGATAGGAAAACTCCGGCACCGATATCATCATCATTACCCACGTCGTAACGCAACACTGGCGTAATGCCGTCCCCTCAGTCGACCAGTCGAGCTTGAACGCCGGATACAGGATCAGCACGCTTACGAGAGCGAGTCCCACAACGCCCGCGTTGACCAACAGGGTAGAGAAAAGATCGGTCGATCGTATATAACCGAAGCCGACCCCGAACAACTGGTTGGCAAGCGATCCGCTCGCCCACATGCCCACTGAATCGTGGAAGAGGTCCGATCTTTCAGCGCCGGATACGTTGGTGCCGTCCAGCTTGTCCACGACCATTTGTTGAAAGAGATCGCCAATGTAGTCGCTTGCCAGATAGGCCACCACGAATAGCACCAACGCACCGGCTAGAAACTTGATCGGATGAAAGCGGATCTTTCTCAGTCGGATAAGGAAATAAACGACATAGCCGATAAAAGCCGTCGACGAAGTACTCATGACGAGCGACGCACCGATGATCCACACCGGCAGGCGCCTCTTCGACATCGCATTGAAGTAAACCCAGAACGGGAACATCGACATCGCATACATCGACGGTTCACCGGTAAGGCTCTTTAGCCGTTGTACCGTGAGGCCGGCGATGTCGATCCGCTGGATGGAGGTTCCAGTCGCGGCACCTTCCGGTTTGGTAACGCCGTTATTCGCAAAGTCCGCGCCGTAGCCCCGGTTGGAAATAAAGTCCCCAGGCCGGCCCATCACGATGAAGTAGATCACTTCATAGATGCCGTACGCGGCAAAAATCGCCGCCGAGGCTAGCAGCCACTGTTGCCACGATGGCTTGTAGAAAATATAGACGTATGACGCATAGAGCACCACGGCAGCAAGATAGATTGTCTGTGTGAATAGGCTCTTTCTCAGGACGAAGGTCGACACATCGTTATTGTCGATGAGCACCACTTTCGTCAGGTCAGGTTCGTAGGTGAGTGCGGAGTCAGCGAGCTGGGATGCGAGGAAGAAAAACGTCCATACCAGCGCCGCGACAATCAGGAGGTTAACATATCGGCTGCGTGAAGTGCCGGCGCATGCCAACGCCACCGGCAATGAAAGAAAACACATCAGGTAGCCGAGCGTCGTCCCCTGGACGGAGGGCATGATCAGTACCGACGTCACGGGCATGGCGAATGCCCAGATGAAATAGTACAGGTCGGCGTGCGAGGAAATGCTCTGTTTCATGGAATTCCAGAGGTGGCTTGCAAACCGGTTTCAGCAAGCGTGAATGAATTCGAGCCGCTGGCGAATATCTTTCGTCAGCGCTCGGATCCCAGTTTTCGCTCGCCCGTTCGGTAGTCGGCCGCCGCTATTTCAGATATGTGTGAGGACATGCCGATTACGCGTTCTTGCGTCGATCAAGCTGGCCCGAAGGGCGACAAGAGTCATTCTTGATGAAGTTCACGTCGTCGTAGAGGACGGACTTGTCGACTGCCGGCGCCGGGTTGCACATATCCACTATACGGAATCAGGTAGGGCTGCATGATCGTGAGCTTTATTACCTTCAGGCATCCGAGATGATCCCGACGATTCGATCGAGCATATCGTCGGTCAGTGCCGGGAAGAGCGGCAGGCACAGTATCTGTTGCGAAGCGGCTCGCGCGACCGGGAGGTTTTCGGGGCGCGCCGAAGGCAGGTTGCGATAGATCGGAAAGTCCGAGATCAGCGGATAGAAATAGCGGCGCGCGTAAATGTCGTGGTCGCGGAACTTCTGATACATCGCGTCGCGGCTGATTGGATGGTCCGGGCCGACGAGAATCGGAAAGTAAGAGTGATTCGCCACCTTCTCGCCGGCTTTCGGCACGCAGGTGATGCCGCGCACGTCACGCAGTCGTTCGCGGTAGATCCCGTCGATACGCGCGCGCCGTGCCAACGCATCATCGATGTGCTGCAGCTGAAGCAAACCGAATGCCGCGTTGATCTCGCTCATCTTGCCGTTGATGCCAGACGCCACCACGGTCACCTCATCGACGAAACCGAAATTCTTTAGATGGTCGATGCGCTCTTTTGTCCTGGCGTCCTGGCAGATGATCGCACCGCCTTCGAACGTGTTGAAGACCTTGGTTGCGTGGAAGCTGAGAACGGCGAGGTCGCCGTGTTCGAGCACGCTTCCGGTATTGGTCTGAACGCCGAACGCATGTGCCGCGTCGTAGATCACCTTCAGGTTGTAGTTGTCGGCGATCTTCTGGATGGCGTCGACATCGCACGGCTTGCCGTAGCAGTGCACCGGCATGATCGCGGTGGTCTGCGGCGTGATGGCCGCTTCGATCTTTGCGGGATCGAGATTCAGCGTGTGCGGATCGACATCGACGAATACTGGCTTGATGCCGTTCCAGAGCAGCGAATGCGCGGTTGCAACGAATGAATAGGGCGTCGTGATCACCTCGCCGGTCACGCGCAGCGCCTGCAATGCGGTGAGCAGCGCTACTGTGCCATTAGTGAACAGCGCAAGGTGCTTGACGCCGAGATATTTGCACAGCGCCGCTTCGAACTGCTGATGAAATGGACCTCCATTGGTCAGCACCTTGGTGTCCCAGATCTGCTGGAGATAGGGAATGAATTCTTCGAGCGGCGGGAGATGCGGCTGGGTAACGTAGATACGCTCGTCGATCGGCGACTCGATAGCGCGAAGCAGCGTAACAGCGTTCATTTGTTTTCCCCTGTTTGGGACAGGTGTTTCAGGGAGCAAGCTGCGCGAACGCACTTGCCGTAGAGCTCTGTATCGTCACGCTTCACTAGTCTCGTCGAGCGTGCGCGTGTACTGCGCGGCCTGCTCATAGCTTCTCCAGTTGCTGGCCCGCTTGGGTATCGCGTTGAAGACCGACCCCAGAAGTCGTCCTCCAGCGCGCCGTAGCTTTTTGACTGTTTCGGAGATCTCGTCTTCGCTTTGCATGCCAGAGCGAAGCACGAGGACGGTCGCGCCCGCATGGGGCGCCATGATCGCGGCGTCGGTCACCACCAGGAACGGCGGGGTGTCGACTAACACGAGATCGAACTGTTCGCTTAACTGATCGACCACCTGCTTGAAGTCGTGCATCATCAGCAGCTCCGACGGGTTGGCCGGATAAGCGCCGCACGACATAAACGAGAGGCCGCGAACGCCTACTGACCGGACGGCGTCGGTGCTGCGGAGCTTGCCTTGGAGAACTTCGGACAGGCCGCCGCGATTGGATTGCTTGAAGAAAGAGGCAAGGTTGCCGCGGCGCATGTCGGCGTCGATGAGCAGGATGCGCAAACCTACTTCGGTGAGAAGTATGGAAAGGTTCGCTGCCACAAAGCTCTTGCCGGTGGACGGACTCGGACCCGTCAGCATCACAATGTTGTTCTTCTTGTTCAGACGATCGCGGCACACCTGCGTGCGTACTTCGCGAAGCGCCTCGACTGACGGCTCGTGAGGCAGCCGGCTGGCGAGAATGCGCGCAGCTGCTTCCCGTGCCATGCCGGCGGCGAAAGCGGGCCTCGCGCGCGCTGCATCGAGCGGGTCCAACGTTAGCGCATTAGGATCGGGCAGACCCGGTGGGCTGCCCTCACGCCCGGATAGCGATCCGGGCGAGGCTTGCACCGAAGTTTCATTCTCAAGCTGAGCCTGCTGCCGGCTGAACAGCACTTCGCCGAGGACGGGCACGTCCAGACGCCGTTCGACAAAGAGCGGGTCGGTGACGCCGGTTGTCGCGTAGCGTCGCAGCACGATAAAGAATGCGCCGATGAAGAAGCCCAGGCCGCAGCCCGCGACGATCACCAGTGGGCGGTTCGGCTTGATTGGTCGATACGGCTCCATCGCCGCATCGAGAATGTGGGCGCCACCCGTCGCGCTTGCGCGGCGCACGGATAGCTCGGCGGATTTGGTGACCATACCGAGATAGATGGTTTCAGCCACCTTCACATCGCGGGTCAACTCGGCGTTGCGCCGTTCAGAGGTCGGCATGCTGGTGAAGCGCGCGTCGAAAGCACGCCTTGCCTCGGCCAGTTGCGCAAGTTGCGTGTCGATCGTCTTGAGCTGGGCGCTGTTCGGCGTGAAGATCGACGCCGCTTGGGTGCGCTGCAATTGCAGATCTGCCGTGCGCTTCTGGAGCTCGATGCTGCCCTGCAGATACGATTGCGCCTCGGTAGTCGGGCGCATTGTCTCCGTCGACGATTGATATTCGCTCAATGCCTGTTCGGCATGCTTGAGGTCTTTGTCTAGCTGCGGTAACTTGCTGTCGATGAAACTGAGTGTCTTCTCATCGTTGGACTGGCGGCTGGCAACGGAAGTAGCGATGTATTGCTGAGCCACCGCATCGGCGACGTCCGGGGTCAGCAACCGGTCTTTCGACGCGAAGGAAATCTGCACGATTCCCGTGTCTTTGGTCACCTCGACAATCTTCAGCTGACGGCGCAATCTGTCGATTGCATCCATCATATTGCGGTGGGTGATCGTGAACTGAGTGCCAGGTCTGGCGACGAGATCCTTCACCGTGATCGACAGACCATCCGGCGCGGTCGCGGGCTTGCCCGTCTCGCCACGCAGCAGGATATCTCCGTTGGGCGCGCGAAGTTCGTACTGTCCTTTGTCGAGAGCGGTCAGTTCGAGCGGCTTCTCCTCGAGCTCCGTAGGCACGTTGAGCGAAGGGATCTGGAGCTTCTCGCCACCCCAGGCGAACGAACCTAATCCGAACCACGGTTTCGAAGGATGGCCGGGAAAGGCGAATTGCTCCGCGAAACGTCCGAGCATAGGAAACGTGTGCGGTACGACTTCGACATCGAATTGAAATCGACGAATCACCGGTTCCAGCACGGAACGGCTCTGCATGACGGAGATCTCCGCGGCAGTCGCTTGCATGCCCGGTGGTTGCTGCGCTGTGCCGTCCTGGCGGGAAATGCCTAGCGCATTCTGGTCGGGCGGAGCAGGCGGGTCGACGCGTACGACGACGTCTGCGGAGTAGGTCGGTGTCGCGAGGAAGGCGTACGCGGTTGCAAGCGTCGTCGCTATGGCGATGAATGCCAGCAGTGTCCAGATATGGTCTCGCAACAGATGAAGCATGTCGCGCAACGAAAAGTTGCCATCTTCGTTGCCTGCGCGAGACGATCCGGAATTGAGAATATGCGTGTTCAAAGGCGCCATCTCCAAGATTCGGGGGTAACTAGCTTCTAGATGGAGCGACGAGCTTCGCCGCGTCGATCACGGGGCAACGGCCCCAGGACTCCCTTGAGGCCGAAATTGACACATGGGTAGACTCTGGTTCGACGAATCGCCCGGCTCGGAATGGATGTCGTTACCTGGTCCGCCACTCGTTGATTCGTCGCAGCCGCGTCCATTGACGCCGCGTTGGGCAAGTGTGATATGAATACCTCTTTTACCGCTTCCCAGTCTGTGGCTTAGCGCACGTTGGACCGACCTGGTTCAGCCAAGGCGCGTGGGTACTGGGTGGGCGAGCATAGATATTTATTTCACCCGTTTTGGTGTGGCAGGATTGACGGCAGGGCTCCGTCATATTTGCCGACTGTGCAAAAAACGCCGAATATTCGACCGGGCGCCGCTCGCCACTCGGCGGGATACTGGAGAAGGTGCTCCCCCGCCGAATCGGTCGTTGGAAGGTCTGACGAATACATCCGGCCTAAGCTTTCTACGATTATCAAAGGGCCGGTGAAATGCGCTCGCGGAAACCGCCCACCTCTATCGTCCGTGTTGACAACATAAGCAGTACCTTGCATATCAAGATATTTTGTCCCATCTAGTCTCACTTGAACAAAACCTTACGCGCGGACACCTGAACGTTCGGCTCCGCACAGACGCCTGCGGTTGCGATATGGATGATGTCTGCTGCATCATCGACCATTCAACGGTACAGCAGTAACGTCGGGCAGCCTGGATGACCATCCGGCGCGGGTCCGCAGCGTTCACACCGTCTGCGTATCAACGACTCCGACAGTTGGCGTCTGCTCGTGATCATCAGCTTCACTCCGGAAGGCAAGAGGCGGCGCCCGGCGTTCGCCGACAGCTATCGGGAATCGAAGGATTCTTGGGTTGAAGTGCTACTGGACCTGAAATGAAAAATGAGCGCGGACAAAATCTTCTGAAGCGCATCGACCTTATTGTCGGTGGCGCTTTCTTATACATATTAGGAGCGTTTCGCAAGAAACGACGCCTGCCGACTGAGTGCGCGGCGATAGGAATTTTTGCTTTTGCTGCAATCGGCGACTCGATTTTGTCGTCGATAATTATCTCTGAGGTGAGGAAAGTAAAGAAGTTTTCCAGAGTAGTAATATTTGCATCGCGAAGCAATGCGCGCATCTATGATCTGTTCGATGGCTTTGACGAGATCGTAATCGTCCCGCTGACCAGGCCGCTCGATGCACTCAGGGAAATAAGGAAATACGACGTCGATGTCTTGATCGACACTTCGCAGTGGCCGCGGATTTCGGCAGTATTAGCGGCGCTTTCCCGGGCGAAGTTCACAATCGGCTTTAGCACCAGACATCAATTTCGCCATTACGCCTACGACGTCAGCGTCGACCATGGCGACGGCCTTCATGAGCTGGATAATTTCAGAAAGCTGTTGCGCCCGCTGGGGATTGAGTCGACGGAATATCCGCGGATAACTAAAGACATTCGGCCCTCCGGTTTGCCTTTCGCTATTGACGATAAATATATCGTTTTTCATCCATGGGCATCCGGAACAAATTTCACCATGCGCGAATGGCCGATGGCGCACTGGCGCAGCCTTGCGCGCATATTGATCGAGAAAGGGTACGCCATCGTCATTACCGGTGGTCCAGAAGACGCCAGACGGGCAGACCAATTAGTTCAGCTGATCGACAGTCAGAAGGTCGTGAGCGTGGCAGCAAAGGTGAGCTTAACTGAGGTGGTCGGAATAGTGAGGCAGGCAGAATGCATAATCTGCGTCAATACCGGGATCATGCATTTGTCCGCCATGCTGGATACGCCAATGATCAGTCTGCATGGTCCTACGAATCCGTTTCGCTGGGGGCCTGTCAACAAAGAGCTTGGGGTCATTGCTGTGTCGCGGCGGGAAGGCGGAATGTTTCTGAATCTCGGGTTTGAATATCCTAGGAATCCAAAGTACGTGATGGAAAAAATCAGCGTCGCCTCTGTGGCCGACGTTTTGGGTGAAGTTTATTCGATCATTTAGCCACCATGACAAGAAACCCACCGGCAAAGCTTTCGCTTCCTGATTTCGACCGTGCTCAATTGTTGATCGTCGGTGACGTCATGCTTGATTGGTATTGGCACGGCTTGACCTCTCGAATCTCGCCGGAGGCTCCGGTTCCCGTGGTCCATGTGCAAACTGAAGAGACGCGTGTGGGTGGGGCAGGAAATGTCGCGCTTAACGCAGCGGCGCTTGGGGCCCATGTTCGTCTTCTCGGCTTGGCTGGGCAGGACGCGCACGCCGATCGGATGGAACAGTTGCTGCACGAAGGCGGTGTCGAGTGCTTTCTTCAACGTGTCGGGGGTAGCAAGACGATAACGAAGCTTCGCATTATTTCTCACCATCAGCAGATGATCAGGGCGGACTTTGAGGACCATTTCCCCGAACTGAATGGCGACGAGTTGATGTTCACCTTTGAGCACCAGTTACGCGAAGTTGAGGCGGTCGTCTTGTCCGATTACGCCAAGGGGGCGCTGCGAGATTCGATAAAGCTAATCTCCGCTGCTCGCCGTGCAGGCAAACCCGTGATCGTCGATCCGAAAGGCAGAGATTTCGAGCGTTATCGTGGCGCCACTGTCATTACGCCCAACCTTTCCGAGTTCGAGGCTGTCGTTGGGCGTTGCGAGAGTGAAACAGATATTGAACGGAAGGGTGTCGCCCTTAGAGACGCACTTGAACTGGATGCGGTACTCGTCACTCGCAGCGAGAAGGGCATGACGTTGATTGCTCGCGGCCACGCCCCGTTGCATTTACCGACGCGCGCGCGTGAGGTGTTCGATGTGACAGGTGCGGGGGACACGGTCGTTGCGACGCTAAGTGCCGCGCTCGGTGCCGGAATTCCGCTCGACGAAGCAGTAGCGCTGTCCAATGTCGCGGCGGGGATTGTCGTGGCTAAATTGGGTACCGCAACGGTTGGCCGGCCCGAGCTTCAGCAGGCAATACACCAAGATCCGCATTCGGCGCGTCGAGGAAACATGTTGGCGCGAGTTTCGCTGCTACCCTGGCGAGCGAAACGCCGCGCCGATAAGCCGAGTAGTGTGAGCAACTGAAGCAGCGATTATGTGTACGGCACGTTGAATACCTGTACGCTGTGGATACCTTCGAGCAGCTTGCGGTACGTGTTTCTCACATCGAAGAAGGCATGGCAAAATTGCCGATTGAACTGGCTATGCATTCCACCGCTGATTCTTTGCCTCTTTATTTGAGTGCGTATATCGCGATCGCGGTCATTGGAATAGCGGAACCTTAGAGCATTCCAACCCGCATCTACGATGTAGCGGTCCGCGCGGATGCATCAGGGTGCGAGTTGCCGCTGACCTTGCACACCCCATACTTATGGGAATTCTGTGCTTCCGCACGCGTGAAGTTTTGCCGCCCACCGAGTCACACTGGGCGTGCGCGCTGTCTGTCGTGCTCGACCGGGCCGCCGGGCCCGATGCTGAAAACACGTCGACGGGTTGATCGGCCGTATCCTACAGACCGGCTGGACCTAATGGACCTACTGGCGATCTTCGACCACCATGATCGTCGCATCGGCCAGGGGGGAGAGCCTCGCGTGTGCGAAATATACCGGTTCCTTGCGCAGAATCTCAATAGATCCGGTGCGACTCGCGAACCTCGCACTCCAGCGCTTTCAGACCTTCCTGATCCGCGACGTTGCAGTCGCCACGCAAGCGCCCATTTCATTCGTTCCTTCATACACAGTCACGGAGAGTCTCGCTGAAACGACCGATCCTGACAGCAACGATACCATCACACCCGGTTGCGATTGATTTCCGCCACCGTGCTTGTGGACCATCTCACTGCCAGATCACCGAGTTCCGGCGACTACGTCAGAGACTTCACCTCGATGTTCTCCGCAGCTCCACTTTCTCAAGATCTGGAGCTTGCGGAAAACCCAGGGCGCCAATCTGGCCCGCCCTGGGAGGCAGGCTGTCAAGGCGTGGGATTCGACGCAACCGCAGTCGTCATCGCGGTCGCACGACCAGCGTTGCCTACGCCGGGCGAGTTATACAAGCCCATATAGAAGCCATTCATATTCTGGAAATTGTAGAGCTCGTACCAGTCAACGCCAATGATGTTGTAGGTCTTTGCACTGCTGGCGTACTCGGCAATGTTCGACGCAACGTACGAGTTGTAGGTAGAACCCGACACACTGGTTTGCACACCGATCTCCGACAGCAGGATCGGGAGATTGAACAGCGACTTGATGACCGCCAGAGTGTTGACACCGCCGGCGTTCTGGATGTCTCCAAAGTCGTAGTACCAGTGATAGTTGGTGATATCCCACGTCGCGGTGGGATGCCCGGTCGTACCATCCGGCGATTCACCCTTCCACAGGCCCTCGAGCATTCCGTAGTGCAGCCAACCTACGCTCGGGCTGGCAATGAGAGTCTGCTTTGTCGTATCCACGGCACGGAAACCCGCGTAGAAACCACGCACAGCGCCGCGGAATGCAGCCCACTGACTGTTTGACGTTGCCCATTCAGTGACGTCCTGACCGCCGTACTTGGGCCCCTGTTTGAAGTACATGTTCTCCGGTTCGTTCATCAACTCGATCACCGCAACCTTGCCGGCAAGTTGACCGGCCACGGTTTGACCATAGGCGTAGAACTGGTTGTACGCGGTAGTTTCGTCGGTGGTCGTCGGGAAGACGTTAAAGACCGGCTGGATTTTGACAGGTGCGAACGAACTCACGAGAGTTGCCATTTTTGCCGTGTCCGCAGTGCTGTAGCAGTCCTGGCGGATCGACGTGACGCCCATCGCCTTCATGTCAGCGACCTGTTGCGGAATGTTCGACGAGTAGACACCCCCTTGAACATAATGCCCATTGACACCGTAGAACGGGACCGAGGTAGACGTCGTAGGCGTAGAGGTCGACGAACCGCTCGATGAACTGCCCGACGAACCTGTCGTCGGCTTTGTCGTTGACTTGCCGCCACCGTGTTGACGGTTTGCGACTGCAGCGGCGTCTGTCGCGTCAGAGGATGATCCACCACCGCAAGCCGTCAGGGTAGCACTGGCTGACACAAGTAGCATTGTGAGCGTCAAAAATCGAATTCTCAAAACGGAGCTCCAAGTAGATGAAATTAAAATGATTGGATCGCAGCAATCCATAAACGAATAGCACTGCTTACTATGTGTAAGCGACTATCATCGCGACATGTGCGGACGGCCTAAAAATCCGAGATGCAACACCCGTCTCGTATAAGGTGTGGCGATGTACGAATGCACTCAGAGCGCCAGCAACTGCAACCTGAGGAGCGCCTGACCATCGCAAGCCAACACCTGCAGGGTTTGAGCATCCGGACCATGAGCCGGATGTTCGAGCGCTTGCCGGCGGCCATAAGCCGCGAACTCGCGCCGATCAACTTGCCTGATGGCGACGCATGCTTCCCCGCCGGGCGCTCAATGCGACCCGACGCATCAGGTTTCTCACGAAACTATCTTCACGCCGAAGGGAATCCCTCGGGGGCAATGCAGGCACGACGGCCTGGCGAATCGTGCCGTCGCGGTTGCTCGCCGACGCCACGGCTACGGCATGCGCATGCCGCGCACGCGGGGCGCAGACCGGCGCGGCCGGTATTCATATACGGCATCCCGACACCGAAGACGGGGGTTGCCGCAGGGTCGCGGGGAAGGTGACCTTATCAAAGGCACGGGCAACCGATCCCCGGCGGAATCCAGGTCGAACGGATGCACACCTTCGCACTACTAAAGAAGATGAAAAATGCCGCCGCCGCTTAAATTCTGGCTGGCGTCCGGCCAAACTCAATTCGATTTCCCAACTGTTGCGACAAAGCTTCACCTGCAATTAGGGAAGGAATGTCGCGGCGTCGGGAACAGGCGGCTGTAACCAGTGTGGCAGGTCTACTTCTGCGATTCTCACGGCGCTGGTTGTCCGGCACCTTCAAGAAACCCCGGTCAGCCGCTCGACATGTACCAGCCTGGAGGCATTTATTTGCCGATGGTCAAAACAAGATCGACGCTGCCGCCACTAACAGTGGCCTCGCGTGAATCACGCCTTGCACTCTCCAGCCAAAGTCTTTGCTGTGATACTTGCCGCAGCAGACCGATCTCACTGCTCCAAACGCTAAATCCGCTGCTAACCTCACTTTAAAAGTGCCATATACACCCGTCGGCTCGACGGCGGTCGAGCCAACTCCCTCGTGTTGCTAGCTGGGGTTCGATCCCCAAAAAACTGGTTGACCCGTGGACTTTCCTCGCTTGATTCGGTCGCAGCGATAGACATGACGCGTCGAAATCGACGCGTGTCGATCGCCCATCCGTCTCACATGGCGTCGGGAAAAACTCCTGCCTCAACGCAGCAACTAGCGGTGTAACTGTTACAGGGCCACCGGCACCCGATCGCACACCCGGTATTAGTTACAGAAATTTCTGGGCAGACGAATTATAAACGTTTCATTCGTGTAACGTGGCCAGCTCGGGGGAGATAAGTGACAATTACGAAAAATTTCAATAAAATTTGACCGAAGCTTTTTGAAATTCGACGGTATGGGAAAGCTCCGCCTCGTCACCGCTATGAAAACGTAAATCTTTGATTCGTCTGCAGATTAATGAAGAGATCGTCACCTAATGTAGCCATGAATCTTTTACATTAATACTACAAATTGACTATCGGAGACTATCCGTCTCTTCGATCGATTGATACCGGTAATTAGAATGAAAATCTGTAAATAGTGTCGCATCCCAATTGTCAAATATTCAACTCGTTTCTGAGAAATCACGGAGTTGAAAATCGGTAACAGCGGGTCCGTAGTCGTGGCGTCGACGCCTTGAGAGCGGGCGCATTTTATTTCGCATTACGAGCTATAACGATGTGCCCAGAGGAGTCGGCAAGCGATGCAGCAAATACCACTTACGCACCACTGGTCGCATGGTGATCAGCCCCAGAGTGGGCCGATTCGGGGGCGCGGCAAGCCACGCAATTCGCAGTTCGATAGACAGCGTCAAGATCAACGCCACGACGGCGCGCAGATGGGACAGCTAGCCGATATGCCGCCGCCTCGGCGAGACAGGGCATGCATCGGCAAATGCCGCCGTTAGCATCAATAGAGTGCCTGGAATGACTACGCCGACCAGCAACGCGCTTGTGTACTGGGACTCGTAAGGCTGCCCCAAGCGCAGGGACATCCCTGCTGACGATCCCCGCAGTCGCAGTTTCCCGAAACAGCGCGGAGACGGACATTGTCAAAAGCGGCACGAGTGACGTCATGTCACCATGTTCGTTGCTGTGGCGTGTTTTGTTGATACGGAGAAGAGGCGTGTCCGATCTCACCGGCGCCGAGAACGCCGCCGATACAGTCGTTGCTGGAAGAGTCGAGGCCATCGCCAAGGAGTAGTCCGCTGTCGCGGAGGCAATACGTGCCGCCTCCGTTGCAACACGTAGTGCAATCAAGGCGAAGACACCAACTTTTATCGGTTACGAGCGTTGCTGGAAGGCGCGTCTCAGGATGTCCGCGATCGTCTTCTGAGAATGAAAACGGCGGAATGCGTTGAGGGTTGCGCATGCCTCCGCTTACTGCGGAATACGCGCACCTTGCGGCCGAAAACCACGACGCTGCGGTTGCCGGCGACGCGCAGATTGACGTCGCCGAGTAGGCTCAAGGGCGCTAGACGCCATGTTCGATAGCGTGGGCGGCCGGCATGTCAAACGCAGGTGCTAATCAACTGATAAGCGGGATGACACTTGGATACGACTATTGTAGTTTTGAGGAGAGTCGAGGATCCAGTGAAGCAATCCCAAGTTTAATCACATTGTACGGATACCTATGAATTATGATCAACGTGTCGCATTGGCGAGGGATCATGCACGTCATGCTGCGGAATTGCTGGCACAAGTGATGGATTTAGTTGACGCCGCTAGTCTGAAGGAGGCGAACAATAAGCATCTTGAACTGTGCATAGACGCTCAGGCATCCAGCCGGCGATCCGTCAGGCAAGGGA
This sequence comes from Paraburkholderia dipogonis, assembly GCF_042680985.1. Classification (NCBI taxonomy): domain Bacteria; kingdom Pseudomonadati; phylum Pseudomonadota; class Betaproteobacteria; order Burkholderiales; family Burkholderiaceae; genus Paraburkholderia; species Paraburkholderia dipogonis. The sequence goes on from NZ_JBHUFR010000011.1 coordinate 19,492, forward strand.
GTTGAAGTGGACGCCACGACGGCAAGAAGTTAGCGGCAGAACGTGGAGACCGTCGCCGCAGTTGACTTGTACGTGCGCTATGGCCTCAGTTCGAATCGCCCGATGCAACCAGCGCTGCGCGCCCATGCGCTGTTGCGTCGCGACGCGACGTCAGCGCATGCGCCAGTCGGATGCCCGGTGCCTCGACGAGTTTATAGCTCGCCCAGGACAGGACGATCGCCGGAGGCACGGTCGCCACCATATACAAACCGAGCGGGCCTCCCACCAGGCCATAGTGACGGCAGAGCCAGACGATGACGTAAAGCGGCACGCCGTGCAGCAGGTATATCGAGTAGCTGATTTCGCCGAGCCACGCAAACACGCGCAGATGGACTTTCAGTAAGGTGGAGAACAACGCAAACGCGGCAATGCCAAGAAGATAGCCAAATGCCACTGACATATGCGCGACGTCATTGTGGCGCCAATCGTTTGCGGCCATGAGCAGCGCTATCACAGCAATCAGCGCAGTTACCCCGACGAGCGCCACGCGATACGTGATTGAAACTTGCGAACGCGCGCCGCGCGCCCAACGGAACGTCACGCGCTCCGTTGGTGTGTCATATGCCTGCCGGAAGCACGCACCCCAGAACATGATCGCAAGGTGATACAACATCCCCTTGTACTGCCCGAGCGCGTCGGACGGAATCAGCTTGAGTGCAGAAGTTATTACGAAGACGAGACACAGCCCGACGCTGACGAGACACAAATCGCGCATGCGATGCAGCGCTCCAAGCCAGAAGAGGATGAGACACAGCCCGTAGAAATACAGTTCAGTTTCCAGGGTCCAGTATTGCCCCATCACCGGGAGCTTGCCGAAAGCAGACGGAATCATCGTGACGTTCGCGATCAGGCTGGACAGGTTCATCTGCGTGCCGTACAGCGTCCAGTACGCAAGATAACCTATCGGCAGCGACAGCCAGAACGCCGGGTAGAGCCGCAAGAAGCGCCGGATCAGAAAGCGGCGCGATCCGTCGCGCGGTGTGCCGCGCAAACTGGTTGGAATCAGCATTCCGCTGACGCCGAAGAAGATCACGACACCGACACGGCCAAAGTCGGCCCAACGCTGCAGCGCGTAGAGCGCGAACTGCGAGCCGGCGATCGGCGCGAACATTTCGGCGTAGTGCGTCCACATCACGAGCAGCACCGCCATCGCGCGCATTGCGTCGATATGGTCGAGACGACCTCGGTTAATTGGGCTGGTCATGGTGGAAAACCAAATATATGACTTGCGATATATGAAGCAGCATCGCGTACCGAAGCAGCGATGCCGCGCATGGCGGGCCGTTCGGACAAGAATAGGCGGACGCTCGCAGGAGAGTGCCGGCACCAAGCGTCTTTCGGGAGACTAGGCGAATCTGGAGGCGTCATCGGTGCGGCAACGCACTGAACTCGCGGATAGCGCGAACATTACGCTCTACCGATCAGCGATCAAGGCTAGTACGAGATCTTCAGAAAGCTGCGTGACGATTTCCAACGGCGAATGAGTCTTGCGGCGCCGTGAAATCGGTTGGTCAAGGAGCGGGATTCGCTGCAACGGCGCTGGCCATGGCGGATGCCCGCCCGGTATTGACTACGCCTGGCGAACTGTACAAGCCCATATAAAAGCCGTCGATTTTCTGAAAATTGTAAAGCTCGTACCAGTCAACGCCGATGATGTCGTAAGTCTTGGCCTTGCGTGCATATTTGGCAAAGCTCGACGCAACATACGAGTTATAGACGGAGCCTGACACGTTCTTTTGCACGCCGATCTCGGTCAACATGATCGGGAGGTTGAAGGCCGACTTGATCGCCGCCAGCGTGTTGACGCCTCCCGCGTCCTCGATGTCTCCAAAGTCGTGGTACCAGTGATAGTTGGTGATATCCCAGGTCGCCCTTGGATGGCCGGACGAACCATCCGGTGCTTCGCCGTTCCACAGGCCCTTCAGCATGCCGTAGTGCAGCCAACCCACGCTTGGGCTGGTAACGAGGGTTTGCATGGTCGTATCCACAGCACGGAAGCCCGCGTAGAAACCTCGCACAGCACCGCGAAATGCGGCCCACTGACTGTTTGAAGCCGACCAGTCGGTGACGTTTTGACCGCTGTATCTGGGGCCCTTGGTGAAGTACATGTTCTCCGGTTCGTTCATCAGCTCGATCACCGCCACCTTGCCGGCAAGTTGACCGGCGACAGTCCGACCGTACGCGTAGAACTGATTGTAGGCGGTGGTTTCGTCGGTAGTCGCGGGGAAGACATTGAAGACCGGCTGGATTTTGACAGGCGCAAACGAACTCACCAGGCTGGCCATCTTCGCCGTATCCGCGATGCTATAGCAGTCCTGGCGGATCGACGTGATGCCCATGGCCCGCATGTCGGCAACTTGTTGTGCGATGTTCGTCGCGTAGACGCCCCCTTGGACATAATGCCCGTTGACCCCGTAGAAGGGGACGCGCACAGTCGTGTTGACCGGTGGCCGCTTCGGATCATCATGGTTGCGGGTGCTCTCGAAGTGCGCAGTCACGGTAGCGCCGACTGTCACCAGAAAGACGATCAGCACCATAAGTCGAAGTTTCAAAACTTAGCTCCAAACAGGTAGCGATGGTGGAGTCGTCGCGTGGGGAATTCAGGCCCGCGAACCGGAAGATTGCGCGGGCCTTGCCGTTCGGAGTCTGCAATTAGGCCGCGGCAATGCTGCGATCGGCGTGAGCCTCAACTGGCAGTGCCGCGTAAGCGGTGGCGAGATGATAGGGCGTAGTCGACGGCATGTCGGCGCGCGACACGTCGCCCGCGGCGGTCTTGCATTCGAACCAACCGTGCCCATGCAGAAACCGCTGGCGGAATCGTTCGATCTGCCTAGGCAGCACGTCTCGCGCTGCGTCATCGTCGCGGGTGGCGAGTGCGCGCAGATATTCGCTTTGCGCCCAGACCCGCTGCGTGGCGTCCTTCATCCGGCCGGCTTCGTCGAGCGACGCGCACACGCCGCCCGTCACGGGATCCACGCCATGTTGCTGCGCAAATTCAAACGCGCGCGTGAGCGCGTCGGCGAGTCCCGATCCGTCCAGTAGCTCGCCTGCTTGCCTGATCAGCCAGAACCATTCGAACTGATGGCCGGGCTCCAGACGGTTGTCGTCGATTCCCAACGGCAGTTCCGCGATGCAACCGGTCGGCGCATGCACGAACGTACATTCGATGGCGTCTGCCAACTTGCGCAACGCGGAATCGAATGCACTGTCATGGGTTACGTCGCGTGCGGCGAGCCAGGCTTCGGTGAGATGCATTAGCGGGTTTTGCAGCGGCGTGCCGGTCACCGTCGAAAAATTCGCGTCGAGCGCGGCGTTGAACAATCGGTGTTGCGCGGCGAAACGCGTTTCGATCAACGCCGAGGTGCTGTGGACGAGGTCGAGTGCGTCGCGATTGTCGAACCTTGCGGCATATTCAGCGCACGCGAAGACCAGGAACGCGTGCGTATAGAGATCCTTCGTCGTATCGAGTGGCGTACCTTGTGCATCGACGCTGTAGAACCAGCCGCCGCGCTGTTTGTCCTGGAAGTAGTGCAACAGGGATTCGAACAGCACGTGAGCATGAGCTGCTTCGCCGGCTTGCGAGAAGACGAACAACTGCCGCGCGCACGCCATCGCGCGATAGCGTTCGACCGGCATCGGAAGGTGGCCCACGTCAGCGCAAACGGCTTCGTAGGGCAGATTCATTGCGCTATTGAAGCCCGGCCCGCGCCAGACCGGCAGGACGACGCAAGCGAAGTGATCTCGTAGCGTGGCGGAAAGGGCGATCGTGGAGGCGGACGAGTTCATGCTGCGGATCTCCTTCGGTATAGCCGTAAAAAGCTTGTCGCATTGCACCTGAATTGCGCATTTGTAGATTCGCGCATACGAGCTTGCGCCATACGCGCGCCGCTGCGATTCGCGTTAAACGCGCGATGGCGCGGATTGTGCGGATTGCGTATGAACCGGACGAGCCGCTCCACCCGCGAGTTCACGCTCCAGAACATCGAGCAATTGATGTGCGGACCGCTCCCACCGGAAAGCACGAGCATGCTCCCGTCCTCGTTCACGCCAGGTTTCGCGCACCGCGGAGTCCTCCATCATCTGCGTCACCTTGTCGACGATGTCGTCGACCGAATGCGCGTCGCAGTACAGCGCGGCATTGCCGCATACCTCAGGAAGGGACGCTTCACGCGATACGATGACCGGACATCCACAAGTCATCGCCTCAAGCGGCGGCAGCCCGAAGCCCTCATATAACGAAGGAAACAGAAAGCAGGCTGCATTCTCATACAGCGCTCTCAATTCGCCGTCCGATACGAAGCCTGCGGGGATGACGTTTTTCGACAAGTCGTAACCCACTTTCGCCTGTGAACTGAAGACCCGTAAATCGCATCCGCCGACGACAACGAACTTCAGGTCAGCGCGGTCGCTCAGGCGCTCCATTGCCGCAACGATGCGTGGAAGGTTCTTTCCTACCGAGAGATTTCCGACAGCGAGTACGTAAGCATCGTTCTGCAGATTCAAGCGAGACAGAATCGCCGGATCCGGTGCGATCTTCTCGAAGTGGTCCACACCATTCAGGACTACCGAGATGCGCGACCCGTCGATGCCAAGTCGCTTCATGATGCGTGTTTTCGAGAACTCCGACACCGTCACGATGTGGCTGGCGTTGCGCTTCAGTAGAGAAAACGCGACGCGATACCAGAGCCTGTACTTCCACGAATAATTTTCTGGCAGATCGTAGATCGCAACGTCATGCATCATCACGACCTGCCGGCGAGCGAACAACGGGCCCATATTGCAAAGGCTGAGAAGCGTTCGGCCGCCAAGCGCGAATGGCAGTGCCAGTTGCTCCCACAGCGAGCCCTTGAACCACCGGCCGATCACCTTCGTTTTTGGCAAGACAACGTCGGTTCGTACGGTCGGGGGAACCAACACGGGCAGGTCGGTTTCATCGGGAAACAGACGTTGGAACGCCATCGCCAGTTCATAGCCGACACGTTGCACGCCTGTTATGCGTTGAGATGCGAACTTGCCATTGATTGCAAACCCAGCGGAAGGACCCCGCCAGTGAGACTGTCGCGGCGAGCTGATGTCGGCTGGCAACGCAGACTGAACGGGGGCATCTTCCGGGTGCACGTGAGACCGCTCCGCAAACTGCTTCATCGGATGTCGCTCCTGTATGCCAGCCGATGTGAGCATCGGGAAGGCGCTGTCAGCCGGCAAAAACGTTTGCCGTTCGGCCTTTCATGTGAGATTGCCGCAACTGGACTTTCGGGGGGAAAAGAAGGCGGGATGTCGGCTGTTTCGCTACGCCGCGAGGACGCGAAGCGAATTTCGTGAGCTTCACCGGCGAGATGATCTGAAATCCCGCGAGCCACGAAGAGCGTACCTGCAGAAGCCAATTCAATGACATGAACAATGTTCATAGGCATTTCGTCCGGGTTTCCTTGCGATGCACGGACGTGCATGCTGTTCAATACGCCCCGCTTCCGTCGAAGACCACCTTGAATGTTCTTAGCAGAATGCTGATGTCGAGCAGCGTCGAACGTTCCTTCACGTACGAGACGTCCAGCGCGACCCTCGTTGCGTAGTCAACGTTATTGCGTCCGCTGACTTGCCACAATCCTGTCACACCGGGCCTGACCGACAGGTAATAGTGGGCGTCGGGGCCATACCGTTCCAGTTCCTTCGTGACGATGGGGCGGGGGCCGACGAGACTCATGTCGCCACGAAGAACATTCCAGAGTTGAGGCAGTTCATCTAGGCTCGTCTTGCGCAGAATCCGGCCGACGGTGGTGATGCGTACATCGTTCTTAAGCTTGAAATCGCGATTCCATTCCTCGCGCGCGGCGGCGTCGGTGGCAAGAAGTTCGGCGAGAACGACATCGGCCTTCGGCACCATGGAGCGGAATTTCAGACAGCGAAACGATCGTCCGTTTCTTCCAACGCGCGGATGGCCAAAGAAAGCCGACCCGCCGTCGCTGATTACGACGCAACCTATGACGAGAAAAATCGGCAGCAGCACAAGGAGAAGCGCCGACGCGCCGAAAATGTCGAAAACGCGTTTTGTGAAGTCGCCTTTTCTCGACGGGATGTCAGGATCATTGGCCGCTGGCAACGCACGGCGAGGCATTGGGCCCGCAGCGGAATCCGCCGACACGTCCGAAGCAAACGGCTCCTCGGCGCGATTCAATTCCGAGGTGCTGTCCATATGCGAAGCTGAAAAGCCGCGGGCGCCCAATTCAGGATGTTCGGCGTGCGAACGACTTTCGTAGCGGGTATCGAAAGGATTGACGTCCTTTGACACTGATTTCGATACCTTGCCGACTAAAGCCATTGCTGCCCCCGGTTCGAAGTTCGTTGACGAATACATCAGTGTTTCGGCATTGCAAGTCGTGCCGGTTGTTTCAATCGTTGAGGCAAAGCACGCCATCAGACGAATGCGGCGGACGACTTGAGATCGGACAGCAGGGATATAGCAATCAAATTGCTATAAAAAATACTGCAAATAAGTAAGAAAATAAGCTGAAGAAAAATCAATAAAAACTGCTTCAAGCCAAGCGGGGGCGCGCCAGCGGCATGCTAAGCGTCGCATTCCCCGGCAACTTAAATCCTAATTATTTCAATAGAAAGTATAGCTTTGCAATTTGGCGTCCGTGCGCGGACAAGTCGTAAATTGCCGATGTCTTGGCCGACTCAGAAAGATATGCCAATCGGCTTCGCCATGCTTCAGACGGCAACCACTGGCACTACGAAAATATTTGATCGTTATCAATATCCCAACTGCCATAGCCGAAGCCGGATTCAACAGATAAACCAGTTTCACCCGGCGGGCCGAGGCTCACCGATTACGTATTGACCTACGATATCGATCAACGCGATAAATACGCGCCTGCTCCGTGCTTGATCGAGTATGTGTAGACGTAGAGTATCTGTACGAATGTCGCTACTCCGTTCGGTACAGCACACAAAGGCCGGTTAGCACGTGCGTGGATCGCCGCGTTCATGTGTATGATGATTGCGGCGTGCGGCGCGAACGCTGGCTGCAACAAGATAAGTGCCGATTGCCGTCGCCAAAGAGCTGCGGGTTGTTTTCAGAGTTCAGCCAAACATGTAGCGAGAATTTCCGTTGGCCTCAGTGTGCTGGCTAGCCCGCGAGATGAGTGTTCGATCTCGCACGCAAGATGCCGAATCTTTCATCTGGCTTGTGGAGTCGAGAGAGGAGGCGAATTTAGCTCGCGCGGTCTGCGCCTCAGGCAAGCCCGTGCGCGGCAATTCTGCCGTTCTCCGGTACATAGCCATAATCGGCCACATTGAATGCCACGGGGCGAACTATTCGACCAGCAACATGATGACGCCCTGACTCATCAGGTTGCCGATGATCGAAACGCCTCTTCGACCAGAATGGGCGCGAGTGTCATCGACGGTAACCATGCTGACCGCCGAGCCAGGCAACGCGCTAGTGCGCGTCTTGCGGCCGCCTATGATGATCGCGAGCAGGAACAGGATGGTGAGTTTGAAGTTATAGGTACTCGGCGAGATGTACTACTCCGAATACGAATAGATGCAGCCGGCCAGGCCGGCAATCCCGGCGCTGATCACAAACGCATAGACCTTGTCGCGGCACACCGAGACACCCATGCAGTCCGACGCGATCGGACCGTCGCGCAGCGCCGCGAAGAGCCAGTACTACGCGACTTCGTTCATCGGCCGGCCGCCGATCAAAAGTTTTGCTGCCCGGCGGCACCTTCGCGCCGCCGCCGACCTTCAATCAGTTCACGCGAAACCTTGCGGATTCGTCGATTGCCAGCGCCAGTGATCCGCGCACATCCGCTCGATGCCGAACTGCGCGCGCCAGCCGATGATCTTCTCGGCCGCGGCCGGATCGGCGAAACACGAAGCGACGTCGCCGGGGCGGCGCGCGACGATTTCATACGGCACCGGCCGGCCGGCGGCCTTCTCGAATGCCTTGACCACGTCGATCACGCTATAACCCTGACCCGTGCCGAGGTTCACGACGAAACTCGCATCCCGCTTGACCAGCGCGTCGAGCGCGGCCAGATGTCCGCGCGCCAGATCGACGACGTGGATGTAGTCGCGCACGCCGGTGCCGTCAGGTGTCTCGTAGTCGCCGCCGAACACGCGCAGCTTCTCGAGCTTGCCGACCGCCACCTGCGCGACATACGGCATCAGGTTGTTCGGAATGCCGGCGGGATCTTCGCCGATCAGACCGCTCTCGTGCGCACCGACCGGATTGAAGTAACGCAGCGTGGCAATGCGCCACGACGGATCGGCCAGTTCCAGGTCGCGCAGCACCTGCTCGGCGATCAGCTTCGACTGGCCGTAGGGGTTGGTCGCCGACAGTGGGAACGACTCGTCGATCGGCGAGCTCTTCGGCACGCCGTACACGGTGGCCGACGAGCTGAACACGAACTGCTTGACGTTACGGTCGCGCATTACGCCGAGCAAGGCCAGCAGGCTGCCGACGTTATTGCTGTAGTACTCGATCGGCTTGGCCACTGACTCGCCCACCGCCTTCAACGCGGCAAAATGAATCGCGCCCGTGATCGGATGCGCGTCGAAAATACGATTGAGCGCCGCTTCGTCGCGCGCATCGGCTTCGTAAAAGGTCACCGCCTTACCAGTGATCTTCTCCACGCGCCGCAGCGATTCGCGGTTGCTGTTCACGAGATTGTCGATTACCACGACGTCGTAACCGCCGTTCAGCAGTTCGACACAGGTGTGCGAGCCGATAAAACCCGCACCGCCCGTTACCAGAATCGTGCCCTTCGTGGTCATGCTGTTGCTCCGTTAAAGTAAAACGCCCGTCATTTTCTGCACCAGGTCCTTATACGTTTCGACGACCACGCGCTCGTCGAATTCTTCCGCGACTTTCTTCCGGCCGCGTTCAGCCATGGCCCGCCGTTCAGCGCCGCTCATGTCGAGCATGCGCGCCAGCGCGGCCGCAAGACTTTCTGCATTGCGCACTTCGCACAGCAATCCGTTGACGCCGTCCGCCACCACCTCGCGGCAGCCGGGCACGTCGGTGGCGACGATCGGCCGGCCTATCGCCGAGGCTTCCATCAGCGTGCGCGGTACGCCTTCGCGATACGACGGCAAGACCACGCAATCCGCCTCGGCGATCAAAGGCCGCACGTCGTGCGCCTCGCCAAGATACTCGATGATGCCTTCCTGTTCCCACGCCGCCACTTCTTCGCGGGTGATCGCGCTGGGATTGTCGACGCCTACCGGGCCGAGCAATTGGAACCGTGCGTGCGGGTAACGTTCACGCAACCGCCGCGCGGCTTCGACATATTCGCCCACGCCCTTGTCCCACAGCAGGCGCCCGATCAGCACGAAGCGGTAATCGGTTCGTTCCGGCAAGGGCGTGAAGGCGAACTGCACGAGGTCGACGCCTTCGCCATGCAACAACCGCGCACGCTCAGGATGCACCAACAAGTTCTGTTCGACAAACGCGGCTTGATCGTCGCGATTCAAAAACCATATTTCGCGCGGGAAACGGAACGCGAAACGATACAGTTTCTTGGCCACCTGAGCGGCGCGGCTATGCTGGATGAACACGTAGCCCAATCCCGTTGTGACCGCAACCGACTGCACCCCCGCCAGCTTCGCGGCGATCGAGCCATAGATATTCGGCTTGATCGTGTAGTGGAATACCACGTGCGGGCGGATCGACCGGTAATGCCGGTAGAGCGCGTACAGCGTGCGCAGGTCGTCGCGCGGACTGGTGCTCTTCGAGGCGACCGGCAAGTCGATGCAGCGGCAGCCCATGGCGGTGAGCAGTTCGAACGTGCGGTCGCGCGGCGCAACGATCGTCACGTCGACGCCGCGTCCGACCAGCATACGGATCAGCCCTTGCCGATAGGTATAGATTGCCCAGGCGGTGTTACAGACGAGTGTAATGCGCAACGCGGGCGTCGACTTCAGGGCAGGCTTCATGCGGGAACGAGCTCGGCGGTGAATGGGGTGATGAATGATTTAATGGCTCGCGCGCGGCGAGAGCAGGCTGCGTTTGATCCGCTGCAAGGCGCTGTAGGGCGTTACGAGATGCAGCAGATTTTTGGCGAGGCCCAGCCAATCGTACAGATTGGCGGCGTTGAAGTAGCGCAGTTGCAGCCTCAGCGTCGAACTCACCTGGCGGCGCCGTTTGGTCGCGCTGATGCCGCCTTCGTTCAGTTCGTAGTAGAGCCCGAGTTCCGGCAGGTTCGCGCAGTCGTAGCGCTCCATCAGACGCACGAACAGATCGAGATCTTCGGCGGAGCGATACTCGGCGCAGTAGTTGCCGACCGCGCGCACGGCGTCGATGCGCAGCATCATCGAAGGATGCGCAAGGCATGAGCGGAAAAAGCGCAGGCGGCGGATCGCGTTCGGTTCGGCGGGCGGCGTCAGCATGAAGAGCGGCTTGCCTTCGCGCGTGACGACTTGCGTCCACATGCCGAGGCCGGCCACGCGGGGATGCAATTCCATGAACACGCGTTGTTTGGCGAGCCGCTGCGGCACGCTGCGGTCGCCCGCGTCGATGCGCGCAGCATAGCGGAAGCCGCGCTGCGCAAGCGTGTCGATGCCGGTTTGAAGCGCGCGTTCGATACCGCCGTTCTGCGCCATGCGCAGCACTTCGATCTTCATATTGGCGATGGCCGGTGCGACTATCGGCGGCGTGCTGCCGTCGTCCACGATCAGCACGTGCACCGGCGCGCTTTCACTGAACGAGGCGAGCGTGAGGTCGAGATCGGCCTGGCCGTTGTATGCGGGAATCAGCACCGCGACGTCGTCGAGGGTCATTTGCGCGGTGGCGGGTGAGTTCGTCATGGGCGCAATTTGAAACGAATGTAATAAAGATTAACCGACGCGGCCGCCAGATAGCCGGCCGCGAGACCGACAAGCGCGCCATATGCGCCAAGCCGCGGAATGGCCAGCAGATTGACTGCAAACGCGACAGCCAGCGCCAGCAGCCATTTCGCGAGCAACACGAATTTGGCCTGATACTTCAGCACGATCAGATTGCCGATCGCCTCGATGCCGGCAGGCACCGACAACCACACGGCCCAGCGGAAGATCTCGATCGCGCCTTCGAACTGCGGCCCGAACACGCGGCGGATGATCAGCCCCGCGAGCAGATCCAGCACGATCGCGCCGCTCACCATGAGCGCGGCGGTCATGGCGGTGAGCCGCCACATATTGCGGCGCAGCTGGGCGGCCTCTTGCACACGATAGACGAAGGCGGGAGCAATGGTCTGCGCGAGCATCAGCGCGAGCGTGATCCAGTTTTCGTTCAACTGCTGGGCGGCGGAATAGCGCCCGAGATCGGCGAAGGAAATCGTCCGTTCGAGCATCAGCCGGTCCAGTTTCAGGAACAGGTACATACAGATCAGGCCGAGCCAGAACACCGTGCCGGCGCTCGCGAAATGCTTGAAGAGCGAGCGGTCGAGATGCCAGCCGAGCTTGCCGCCGTGCCGCCGCATGTAATAGATCAGCAGGACCGCGCCGATCGCCGCCGACTCGAGCGCCCACAGCCAGCCGAAGCGCGCGGGTGTGGCCGCCGCGCGCACCAGCACATAGACAAGAGCCGCTTTCAGCACCGCGGTGCTCATGCTGGTGAGCAACTGCGGCTTGCTGTAGGTCATGCTTTGCAGCCACGCGTTGATCACGCCGACGAACGGTTCGCGAAACAGCATGGTCACGGCGAGGCCGGCGAGCATGGCGCCGACCAGCGGATCGAAGAAGTGCAGGGCGATGCCGAGCCACGTCAGCAGCAAAGCCGCCACCGACACCGAAATGCGCAACGCGAAAGCGCTGCCCAGCACGGTGCCGAGCTGCGCCGGCGGGCGGTTGACGATGGTGGGCACCAGAATCTCCGCGCCGCACACCCAGGTGATGGGCGAGAGCACCAGCAGCAGCGTGTTCGCGTATTGCCATTTGCCGAACGTGTCCGGCCCGAAGTAGCGCGCCAGCATGCCGCTGATCACGATCGCCACGCCGATCTGCGTGAGCCGCTCCAGCCCGAGCCAGACGATATTCGTGAAGGCGCGCGTGACGTCCGGATTGGCGAAGCGTTTGAGCGTCAGCATCCGCTGGCCGCTCGCCGGTCCGCTTGCGCCGAGCGTGCCGACCCTGCCTGCGGCACCGCGAGCACGCGCGGCGCGCATGATTCGGGTGACGTGGTGCGCACGTTTGCCCAACCCGCCGACTGTCGCGGCAACTTTACATTTGGAGGGCGTCTAAGCATTAGAATGGTGCTATAAGGCTGGTCCGAAAGGCGCAATTATAAGTTGGAACCGGATCGCTTCCGGCAAGGGCGCATCGCTGTGTTTTACCGATTCATCGGCGGTGCGCCGGTCAAAATTCTCCATTGCACGCAAGTGAGCCAACATGATCTCCAAATCTATTTTCAAGGCATATGACATTCGCGGTGTAATCGGCAAGACGCTCGACGCCGATGCAGCGCGTTCGATCGGCCGCGCGTTCGGCAGCGAAGTGCGTGCCCAAGGCGGCGACGCCGTGGTGGTCGCGCGTGACGGCCGTCTGTCGGGTCCCGAGCTGGTCCAGGCTTTGTCCGACGGTCTGCGTGAAGCCGGCGTCGACGTGGTGAACGTGGGCATGGTGCCCACGCCGGTCGGCTACTTCGCGGCCAGCGTGCCGTTGCAGCTCGACGGCGGCGAGCGCCGCGTCGATTCGTGCATCGTCGTGACGGGTAGTCATAATCCGCCGGACTATAACGGCTTCAAGATGGTCCTGCGCGGCGCGGCGATTTACGGCGAGCAGATTCTCGCGCTGCATCAGCGCATCGTCGACGAAAACTTCTCCGCAGGTAGCGGCACGTACACCGAGTACGACATCGCCGACGCCTATCTCGAACGCATCACGAGCGACATCAAGCTCGCGCGTCCCATCAAGATCGTGGTCGACACCGGCAACGGCGTGGCCGGCGGCCTTGCGCCCAAGTTGTTCAAGAAGCTCGGCTGCGAACTGGTCGAACTGTTCACCGAGATCGACGGCAACTTCCCGAACCATCACCCGGACCCGGCTCATCCGGAAAATTTGCAGGACGTGATCCGCGCGCTGAAGGAAACGGACGCTGAAATCGGCTTCGCGTTCGATGGCGACGGCGACCGCCTGGGCGTGGTCACCAAAGACGGCGAGATCATCTACCCGGATCGCCAGTTGATGCTGTTCGCAGAAGAAGTGCTGTCGCGCAACAAGGGCGCGCAGATCATTTACGACGTGAAGTGCACGCGTAACCTCGCCAAGTGGGTGAAGGACAAGGGCGGCGAGCCGCTCATGTGGAAGACCGGCCACTCGCTCGTCAAGGCGAAGCTGCGTGAAACCGGCGCGCCGCTGGCCGGCGAAATGAGCGGCCACGTGTTCTTCAAGGACCGCTGGTACGGTTTCGACGACGGCCTGTACACCGGAGCGCGCCTGCTCGAAATCCTCACGCGTGTGGAAGACCCGAGCAAGCTGCTGAACTCGCTGCCGAACTCGAACTCCACGCCGGAACTGCAGCTGAAGCTCGAGGAAGGCGAAAACTTCGAACTGATCGCGCGCCTCCAGCAAAACGCGAAGTTCACTGGCGCGGACGACGTGGTGAAGATCGACGGTCTGCGCGTCGAGTATCCGGACGGGTTCGGTCTCGCGCGTTCGTCGAACACCACGCCGGTCGTGGTGATGCGTTTCGAAGCCGATAACGACGCGGCGCTCAAGCGCATCCAGGAGGACTTCCGCCGCGTGATCATGGCGGAAAAGCCTGACGCGAAGCTGCCGTTCTAAACGCATGAGCGGCGCCGCGGTTCTTTTCGAACCGCGGTGGCCGTCGAACGCGGCGCGGGTTTTTTTGACCGCGCCGCGTTTTTTCATGCGGTGTGCATGCAACGCGCTAGAATTGCCGTCCTCATGAGAAACGGCTGAGCGTTTCAGGTTTTTCTCATGCCCCTTGGGGCTCTCTCAACGCATCTTCGGGCCGGATAGCCGGTTTTCCCACTCTTGAGCGTGCAAAAGATACTGATCGTGAGGGTGTCGTCGTTGGGCGACGTCGTTCACAACATGCCGGTGATCGCCGATATCCGACGCCGTCATCCCGAGGCCCAGATTGACTGGCTCGTCGAAGAAAGCTTCGTGGGGCTCGTGCAACTCGTGAGCGGCGTACACCGGGCGATTCCCGTGTCGCTGCGGCGCTGGCGCAAGCGCATTCTGTCGGTCGAGAACTGGCGCGAGATCGGCGCATTTCGCCGCGCGCTCGCCGCCGAACACTACGACCTCGTGATCGATTGCCAGGGGCTCATCAAGACGGCGTGGGTCGCGAGCATGGCGCGCGGCACACTGGTCGGTCTCGCGAACCGTACCGACGGCGCGGGCTTCGAATGGCCGGTGCGCTTCTTCTACGACAAGCGCGTGCCGATCGAGCCGCGCACCCATGTGGTCGAGCGCACGCGCCAACTGGTGGCCGCGGCGCTGAACGACCCGCCGCCGCAGCCTACCGACGACATCGACTTCGGCATCGACACCGGGCGCGCGGCGCTGGCTTTGTCGGAGGCGAATCTGAACCTGCCGGTGCCGTACGTCGTGTTCGTGCACGCCACCTCGCGCGCCGACAAGCAGTGGCCCGATACCGCGTGGATCGAGCTGGGGCAGTCGCTGGTGCGGCGCGGTGCGTCGATCGTGCTGCCGTGGGGCAGCGAAGAGGAGCGCGCGACCAGCGAGCGTCTGGCGAAAGAGTTCGGCGCCGCCGCCATCGTGCCGCCCAGGCTCTCGTTGCCCGCGGTGGTCGGCCTGATCGAAGGCGCGGCCGCGACCGTGGGTGTTGACACAGGTCTGGTTCACATCGCCGCGGCGCTGAAGCGGCCGACGGTCGAGTTGTACAATTTCGCCACTGCGTGGCGCACTGGCGGCTACTGGTCGCCGAACGTCGTCAATCTCGGTACGGCCGGACAGCCGCCCACGTTGCAACAGGTGAAGTCGGCACTCGCGGGCTTCGGCCTGCTATGACACGTCCGGGGCGCTTCGCCTTGCGCTCCAACCGTTTTCAAGGGCGACCATGAACGAAACCCAGATCATCGAAGTAGCGAACGCCGACTGGCACGGACGCAATCTGTCCGCGCCGCGCGAGACGCTGCTGGCCGGCGTCGAACGCGGCAAGGTGCTGTATTTTCCCAATCTGCGCTTCGCGATCGAAGGCGGCGAACAGGCGCTGCTCGACCCCGCGCTCGCCGACCCGAGCCGCAAGAACATCAGCCTCGAACCCAATGGCGGCGCGCTGCACGGCGTGGCCGGCGACGCCGTCACGCAATCCGCCGTGCGTGCCTTGATCGCGCGGTATCAGACCAATGCGCGCACGCTGGTCGACGGGCTTTTTCCCGAATACAACGGCAGATTGCGCGTGGCGCCGACCAGCCTGCGGCTGCATCAGGTGGAAACGCGCGAGACGTCATGGCGCAAAGACGACAGCCGTCTGCACGTGGACGCCTTTCCTTCGCGGCCGAACTACGGCGAGCGCATTCTGCGCGTGTTCACCAACGTCAATCCGCAAGGCACGCCGCGTGTATGGCGCGTCGGCGAACCGTTCGAGGACATGGCCAAACGGTTTCTGCCGCGCATCAAGCCGCAGATGCCGGGCGCGGCGTGGCTGCTGAACCTGCTGCATGTGACCAAATCGCCGCGCAGCGAGTACGACCATCTGATGCTGCATCTGCACGACGGCATGAAGGCCGACCTCGACTATCAGAAGTCGAGCCCGCAGGAGACCATGCCGTTTCCGCCTGGCAGCGTTTGGGTGTGCTTCTCGGATCAAACTTCGCACGCGGTCATGTCCGGCCAGTTCATGCTGGAGCAGACTTTTTTCCTGCCGGTCAAGGCGATGGCGCAGCCGGAATGCGCGCCACTCGGAATTCTCGAGCGCCTGAAGGGCAGGGCTCTCGTTTGAGCGCCGCAGTCCATTTGGCGGTTTCGCTCGACGCCTCGGCTCGTCGCTTCAGGCCGGCGGAGTGCCGATGCTGAGGGCGATCTATCACGCGCTCTGGTGGATCATCGCGCCGCTGGCCGTGTTGCGCCTGTTGATCCGCTCTCGTAAAGAGCGCGGCTATCGCGAGCATATCGGCGAGCGCTTCGGTTATTCGCGCGGCCGGTTGCCCGAAGACGATGCGCCGCTGATCTGGGTGCACGCGGTGTCGGTGGGCGAGACGCGCGCCGCGCAACCGCTGATCGATGCGCTGATCAAGGCGCGTCCCGACGCGCGCATTCTGTTGACGCACATGACGCCGAGCGGACGCGCCACCGGCGAGCAGATTTTCGGCGACCGGGTCTTGCGCAGTTATCTGCCGTACGACATGCCGCACGCCGTGCAGCGGTTTTTGCGGGCATGGCGGCCGTCGCTTGGCCTGGTGATGGAAACCGAAGTGTGGCCGACGCTGATCGACGAGTGCCGTCGCGCGGACGTGCCGCTGGTGCTGACCAATGCGCGCATGTCGGCGCGCTCCTATAAGCGCGCGGCGAAGTTCGGCAGCGCGACCAAGGACGTGTTCGGCGGCTTTGCGCGCGTGCTGGCGCAGAGTCCATCGGATGCCGAGCGGCTGACCGCGCTCGGCGCGCGCAACGCAGCCGTGCTTGGCAATCTGAAATTCGACATGAGCACGCCACCGGAACTGGCGGCGCGCGGGCATGCGTGGCGCGCGGCAATCGGCGCGCGTCCGGTGTGGGTCGCGGCGAGTACGCGCGAGGGCGAAGAGGAACTGGTGCTGCAGGCGTTCGCGGCGCTCGGTATCGACAACGCATTGCTGATTCTGGTGCCGCGTCATCCGCAACGGTTCAACGAGGTGGCGGGGCTGGTCGAGAAGGCCGGGCTGCGGCTCGCGCGACGGTCGGTGTGGGCGCCGGATGCCAAGGTGGCATCGGCGGCGGCCGCTGGCGGCGGTGTGCCAGCGTTGCCTTCCAGCGTGAACGTGTTGTTGGGCGATTCGATGGGTGAGTTGGGCGCTTACTATGCCGCTTCGGATCTGGCGTTCATCGGCGGTAGTTTGTTGCCGTTGGGCGGGCAGAATCTGATCGAGGCGTGCGCGGTCGGTGTGCCCGTGCTGATCGGTCCGCATGTGTTCAACTTCACGCAGGCCACCGCGGATGCCGTGGCGGCGGGCGCCGCGGTGCAGGTGAAGGATCCGGCCGATCTGGGGCGCGCGTTGCGTGAGCTGTTTGGCGACAAGGCGCGCAGGATGGCTATGGGCGGCGCGGCCTCGGCGTTCGCCGCGCGCCACCGCGGCGCGACGGCGCGGACCGTGGATGTGTTGATGGCGTTGTTGCCGGAGGAATGAGGGAGGGGCGAAACGCGCAATGCTCGCCCGCCTGCTCAAACCTTCAACAACCCCTTCTCCTCAATAAACCTCACCACCACCTCCAACCCGTCGAGCGCCTTCAGATTGCACATCACGAAGGGCCGTTCGCCGCGCATCTTTTTCGCGTCCGACGCCATCACATCGAGATTCGCGCCGACCATCGGCGCGAGGTCCGTCTTGTTGATCACCAGCAGATCCGACTTCGTAATGCCCGGCCCACCTTTACGCGGAATCTTCTCACCGCCCGCCACATCGATCACGTAGATCGTCAAATCCGACAGTTCCGGACTGAACGTCGCCGCGAGGTTGTCGCCGCCCGATTCGATGAAGACGATATCCGCATCGGGAAAACGCGTCAGCATGCGGTCCACCGCTTCGAGGTTGATCGACGCGTCTTCGCGAATCGCCGTGTGCGGACAGCCGCCCGTCTCGACGCCCATGATCCGTTCAGCCGGCAACGCGCCCGCCACGGTCAGCAGACGCTGATCTTCCTTCGTATAGATGTCGTTGGTGATGGCGACGAGGTCGTACTGTTCGCGCATCGCCTTGCAGAGCATTTCGAGCAGCGTGGTCTTGCCCGAGCCGACCGGGCCGCCGACGCCCACGCGCAGCGGCGGCAGTTTCTTGGTGCGGACGGACGAGTGAGCGGGCTGATGAGGTGCGTTCATGATGGATCGTTTTATGAGCGAAAGAGCCGCGAATACTGCGACTCGTGACGCGCCGAGAGAATGCCGAGTTGCGGCGCGAAGGTATTGATGTCGTCCGGCGATGTGGCCATGGCGCGCTTGACGGCCGCATCGATCGGCTCGCGCAGGGCGACGATGATGCGTTGACCGGCAAGTTGTCCCAAAGGCACGGCCTTCAACGCGGCGGCCGCCTGGTTTTCCACCCAGCTGAAGGCGTAGGCGGCGAGTGCGGCGTCGACGGCGGCGTCGTGCGCGTAGGCGGCGAAGGCAAACGCGGTGGGCTGAGCGAGCGGCGTCAGCGAGGCAAGCGTCGCGCGCCGTTCCGCATCGCCCCATTCGAGCGATACGCACAACTGCCGCAACGACCAGCCCATCTGTTCCGTTTCGCGGCGCAATTCGGCGGATTCGCGGCTCGCCAGGAATTCGCTGTTGGCGTGCGCGAGGGCCGCGGCGTCATGCGCGCGCCAGCGTTCCATCTGATGCGCGAGGAACGGCAACTCACCGCGCGCGAGCACGTCGGTCAAGCCGCCGGCGATCCAGTCGCGAGCGGAATCGGCGTCGGTGATCAGTTGCGCTTCGATGGCGGCTTCCAGACCCTGCGAGTAGCTGAATGCGCCGATCGGCAGCGCCGGCGACGCAAGATGCAGCAGCGCCGTCAGTTCAGCGATGCGCATGATGATGGTGATGCCCGTGGCCGCACGATTCGTTGTGGACGTGATCGCCGTGGTCGTGGTCATGATCGTGCGCATGCGAATGACCCTGCGCGGCGTGGCTATGTTCGCCCTCATGGTCATGCGAATGTTCATGTCCATGATGCTCGCCGAACACCTGCTGTGCGAGCGCGTAATCCTCGGCGAAGGTTTCGTCGTGACCATGCTTATGGCCGCCGCCATACGCTCCGGATTCCGGCTGGAACGGCATCGAAACCTGATCGACGCTCGCGCCGATGCGCTTGAGCATATCGGCCAGCACCGGATCGAATTCGAGCTTCAGATAATCGGCGCCGACTTCCACCGGCGTGTGGCGATTGCCGAGGTGATACGCGGCGCGAGTCAAAGTCAGCGCGTCTTTCGCGCGAACATACAGGACCGTTTCCTGCGCGGCGACGACCCGCACGAGACCGCCGTCGTCGGCGACCAATACATCGCCGTCGCGCAGCACAGTGCCGCGCGGCAACAGCAGCGCGACTTCTTCGCCGCTATCGAGCGTGGCCGCGAGCCGGCTTTTGCGGCGGTCGTCGAACGCCAGTGTCAGCGTCGGCGCGCGCTTGATCAGCACGGGCGCAAGCTTCAGATGCGGCGCGATAAGTTTGTCGATGGTGCGCATGTCTAGAACAGAAAGTAGCGTTGCGCCATCGGCAGCACGGTGGCCGGTTCGCAGGTCAGCAACTGACCGTCGGCAATCACCTGATAGGTTTCCGGATCGACACTGATCGCCGGACGCCACGCGTTGTGGATCATGTCTGCCTTCGAAATGTTGCGGCAGTTCCTGACCGCAACGATACGCTTGTTCAGGCCGTAGCGTTCGCCGACGCCTCCATCGGCGGCCATCTGCGAGACGAAGGTCAGGGAAGTGCGTCCCAAAGCGCCGCCGCGCGTGGCGAACATCTCGCGATAGTGCACCGGCTGCGGCGTCGGAATCGATGCGTTGGGGTCGCCCATCTGCGCCATGGCGATCATGCCGCCCTTGAGGATCAGCGACGGCTTGATGCCGAAAAACGCCGGCTCCCAGAACACCAGGTCGGCCCACTTGCCTGGCTCGATCGAGCCGACTTCATGCGCGATGCCGTGCGTGATCGCCGGGTTGATCGTGTACTTGGCGACGTAGCGCTTCGCACGGAAGTTGTCGTGGCGCGTGTTGTCTTCAGGCAGCGCGCCGCGTTGCACCTTCATCTTGTGCGCGGTCTGCCAGGTGCGGATGATCACTTCGCCGACGCGGCCCATGGCCTGCGAGTCCGACGACAGCATCGACAGCGCGCCGAGATCGTGCAGGATGTCCTCGGCGGCGATCGTCTCGCGGCGAATGCGCGACTCGGCGAACGCGATGTCTTCCGCAATCGACGGGTCCAGGTGATGGCACACCATCAGCATGTCGAGATGCTCTTCGAGCGTGTTGACGGTGTATGGGCGCGTCGGATTCGTCGAGGAGGGCAACACGTTCGCTTCGCCGCAGACCTTGATGATGTCCGGTGCGTGGCCGCCGCCCGCGCCTTCCGTGTGATACGTGTGAATCGTGCGGCTCTTGAACGCGGCTACGGTCGCTTCGACGAAACCGGCTTCGTTCAGCGTGTCCGTGTGAATCGCGACCTGCGTGTCGGTATCGTCGGCGACTGAAAGGCAGTTGTCGATCGCGGCCGGCGTCGTGCCCCAGTCCTCATGCAGCTTCAAACCGATCGCGCCCGCGGCGATCTGCTCCAGTGCCGGCTGCGGCAGGCTCACATTGCCTTTGCCGAGAAAGCCGAGATTCATCGGATAACCGTCGGCCGCTTGCAGCATACGTTCGAGATGCCACGGCCCCGGCGTGCACGTCGTCGCGTTCGTGCCTGTCGCCGGACCGGTGCCGCCGCCGAGCATCGTGGTCACGCCGCTGGCCAGCGCCTCTTCGATCTGCTGCGGGCTGATGAAGTGAATATGCGTGTCGATGCCGCCCGCCGTCACGATCAGGCCTTCGCCCGCGATCACTTCGGTGGAGGCGCCGATCGCGATCGTCACGTTCGGCTGGATGTCGGGATTGCCCGCTTTGCCGATCGCGGCGATGCGGCCGTCCTTGATGCCGATGTCGGCCTTGACGATGCCCCAGTGATCGAGAATCACGGCGTTCGTCACGACGGTATCGACCACCTCGGCATGCACGCGTTGCGACTGGCCCATGCCGTCGCGAATCACTTTGCCGCCGCCGAATTTCACTTCTTCGCCGTAGGTGGTGAAGTCGCGCTCGACTTCGATCAGCAATTCGGTGTCGGCGAGGCGCACGCGGTCGCCGGTGGTGGGGCCGAACATTTCCGCGTATGCGCGGCGGCCAATGCGTAAGGTCATGGTGTGGGTCCGGGAATGAACAGGGCGATCTGGGTTCGTGCCAAGCGTGGAGGAGGCCTTACAGCTTGCCCATCACCTTGCCGTTGAAGCCGTAGACGACGCGCTCGCCCGCCAGTTCGACCAGTTCGACGGTGCGTTCCTGGCCGGGCTCGAAGCGCACGGCGGTGCCCGCCGCGATGTTCAGCCGGAAGCCGCGCGCGGCATCGCGATCGAACGCGAGCGCTTCGTTCACTTCGTAGAAGTGGTAATGCGAGCCGATCTGCACCGGACGGTCGCCGGTATTCGACACGACCACCGTGACGGTGGCGCGGCCCGCGTTCAGTTCGTGTTCGCCGTCGTCGATGAGGAGTTCGCCGGGAATCATCTGGGGGAGCCTTGATCAGGGAATCGGGTGATGAACGGTGACGAGCTTGGTGCCGTCGGGGAACGTGGCTTCGACCTGGATGTCGGGGATCATTTCCGGCACGCCTTCCATAACGTCGTCGCGAGTGAGCAGCGTGGTGCCGTAGTGCATCACTTCGGCGACGGTCTTGCCGTCGCGGGCCGCTTCCATCAGCGCGGCGGTGATAAAGGCGATCGCTTCCGGATAGTTCAGTTTGAGGCCGCGCGCGCGGCGCCGTTCGGCAAGCAGCGCGGCGGTGAAGATCAGCAGCTTGTCCTTCTCGCGAGGTGTCAGCTTCATCGAGTGAGTGCGTAGGGTTGTGACGAGTGCAATGCCGGATAAGCCGGTCACGGTATCAAGACCGGCTAACGGCGCGCTTACAGATCGGCCGGCAGCGGCGCGCTGAACCACTTCTTCGACATCGTGTTGAGCGTGCCGTCCTGCTTCGCCTGCGCGATGGCGGCGTTCACTTTCTGCTGCAGGCGTGGCTCGTTCTTGTTCATCCCGACGAAGCACGGCGAATTCTTGATGACGAATTTCGGCTCCGGCCGGCGCGGCGGATTCTTCGCGAGGATCGCGGCCGCGGCGATGTTGCCTGCCGCAATCAGCTGCACCTGGCCTGAGAGGAACGCGGCGATAGTCGCGTTGTTGTCCTCGAAGCGCTTGATGGTCGCGTTCGGCGCCATTTGCGTGAGACCGATTTCCTCGAGCGCGCCACGGGTTGCGCCGACCGTCTTGCCGGTCAGATCGGCCGGGCCGCTCACCTTGATGTCGGCGGGACCGAACACGCCCTGGAAGTACGGCGCGTAGGCGGTCGAGAAGTCGATCACCTTCTCGCGATCCGGCGTCTTGCCGAGCGACGAGATCACCAGGTCCACCTTGCCCGTTTGCAGATACGGAATGCGGTTGGCGCTATTGACCGGCACGAGTTCGAGCTTCACGTTCATCGACTTCGCGAGCAGAGCGGCGGTGTCGATGTCGTAGCCCTGCGGCTTCATGTCCGCGCCGACCGAACCGAACGGCGGATAGTCTTCCGGCACGGCGACCTTGAGGACGCCGGCTTTGGCGATGTTATCGAGCGTATCCGCGTGAGCGGCGGGCGCATTGACGGCGAGGACGGGCGAGAGCAACAGTGCGGCGAGCCAGGCGCGACGCGCGGGGCGAAGAGTCGATCGAGTCATGTTCTGTGAGCGGTGGTGGCGACGGGCCGGTCGGCTGCCGTCAGGACGCGGCAGCATCGTGGGCGGTGTCGATGCAAGGTGTGTGCCATGACGGTGCAGCATGGCCTGACGGCACGCCGCGATGAGCGATGCACTCAGTTGAAGCGTCGGGATGCGCCGGATTGGTGCGCGCCTTGTCTTGCGGCGGTGAAAGGCCGCGAAAGTCGTGGCGATGCTGGGCCTTGTCCGCGCCAAGACGGTCCACGACCAGAATCACACGCGCGACTTCGCGCTTTTGTCCGCGCGCGGAGCAGGCTTACCGGAAGACTCCGCGCCTTCGCTTCGCGCTGCCGCGGTTTCCGCAAAGCCGGCCCAACTCGCGACTCGAAGACGCTTCGCGAGAACATAGATGGCGATCGGCAACGTCAGGCCGACCGCGCTGCCGAGCACGAAGTGGACGACCGGATGGCCGATGCCGAACGCCAGCAACGCGTTCCAGACCAGGGCGGTGGCAAGCACATGCATCAGGTAGATTGGCTTCCACGTCAAGCCGATCAATACGATCCAGCGCGACCTTCGCCAGATCGGCAAGCATCTTCCAACCGAGAGGGCTGCTGCAACGCCCAGAAAACTCGTCAGCAGCGAATACAAGTCGAGATGGTGGCCGAACCGCTGCCCCATGAACGCGGCGGCGCCAAAGGCGATTGCGCTCGCCAATGCGACATAGACGCCCGACGCGTGGCTCTCCTGCCGATCCGGCCGCGAGGCGAGCAGCACGCCGGCCAGGAAGAAAACGAGGCCCCAGCATGTCATCGTGACGATGCCCCAGCGACTTCGTATGGCGACGGTTGCGCTCGCCAGGATCATCGCGACAATCAGGCTGCGGTTTGCCACTGTCAACGCACATCGGACCGTAGTGGGTCGTGGCCATAGCGTGACGAACGCGACGATCTGACAGATGAACAGAGCGTAGAGAAACCAGAATTGTCCAATGGGCGCCCATGCCAGACGAGCCAATTCGAATTGCTGGGCAGGGTAGTCTTGATAGTCGGCTACCAGCCATTGCACAGCCATTTGCAGTATCGACCAAAGCAGATACGGATAGAGAACAGTCGACGCAAGCGACTTCAGCAAGCGTGCTCGTGAGCGTTGCAAAGAGGCCAGCGTGCTCACGCCCAGAAGGAAGAAGACCGTTGGGTATCCCAGCGTGCCGGCTGCGTACAGAAGAACTTTCAGAAGACGGGCCACGTGCCCATCCTGCAGAAAGCCGGCGTCGCTGATCCGCTGCAGCACTTCGGCGCTTACGATCGCGCTGATGGAAATTGCCAGGCCGCCTCGGATGCGCTCTTCTTTCACCATTCCCTCGTTCCGGTTCATGTTGCCACGCAATGCGGCCGGCCATTTAACGCGGCGCTACAGCTGCACATCGAAAATCACGCACCAGTTGTCGAGACGCATCGATTCGCGCCCGTCGTTGAACCGGATCGCGTCGCCCTGCGAATCGCGCAGATTGCCACGCGGACCGTAACGGCTTCCCGCGACGCCGACGCCGTTGAATGCGTACTCGACATGCGTACCGGCAGGGATAGTCGATCGAGCAGTAATGCTCACTTCGTCGGGTCCGGTGATCGATACCGAGCGGATTGGCAGCAAGTTACCGGACGGCAGGCGCAACGAGAAACCATAGTCCGAATTGCCGGCAACCTGCATCGTGTCCCATCTGAGAGGCGGGGCAGGGACATTGAAGCGCAGCACGGCGGTCGTGCCCTCGCGTCGCCAGTTCAATGGTTCGAGAGGCGTCCATGTCTGTTTATCGATCAGAATTCTCTTGAGGACCAGCCCATAATAGGCGCCCACCCATTCGGTGCTGCGATTGTCGGTATGGCCGCCGTCCACGTAGCGAAACAGATACATCGGCACCGCGAGATGAATGTGGGGATCTTCGTGGCTGGCTTCCAGCAGCGCGAGTGCGATATGCGGATACCGCTGGCCGAAACGGCGATGGGTGGCCACTTGATAGGTAATCATCTCGACGTCCTGCGTCTGGCCGGTCAGCACCTTGGCGTCGCGATCGACG
This sequence comes from Paraburkholderia dipogonis, assembly GCF_042680985.1. Taxonomy (NCBI): domain Bacteria; kingdom Pseudomonadati; phylum Pseudomonadota; class Betaproteobacteria; order Burkholderiales; family Burkholderiaceae; genus Paraburkholderia; species Paraburkholderia dipogonis. The sequence goes on from NZ_JBHUFR010000011.1 coordinate 44,189, forward strand.
TCGGCCCGTAAGCGCTTCAGCTTCGCAATGTAAGTCGGAATCGATGTGTGGCCGGAATCGTCGGCTTCCCCTTGCGTCCAGGTGATCGCGCCGACGCCGTAAGTCTTGCCCTGTGCGCCTGCGAGCCGTTTCCCCTCGCTGATATCGCGCAGCAACCGCGTGTAGTAAGTCCCCGCCGGCGACAGCGTCGCAATGTCCATCGATCCTTCGCCCGGCGCCGATCCGATGAAACGGTAGGGCAGGTCCGCGTGACTCTGCAGGTTCTCCTGCTCGATGAGTTGCATGGCCATGTTCAAGGTGCCGCTCGTTGGCGTCTCGGCCTTGTCGCCCCATTGAGTCTCGGTCAACGGCACGAACTGCTGGTAGGCCGCGTCGACGCCGGCATCTTGCACGCCGTCTTGAGCGCGCACGCCGCCGCTGAAACGCAACGAGGAATAGCGCTGATGAGTGGACAACACGGGCTTGTTGAAAAATCCCTGACTGAGCGACTGGCCGTAGCTAATGATGTGGGTGATGTCCCACGGCGCTGCGCCGTGCGGAATCCATGCCGAGTAGGCCGGTTCGACGCGTCCATCGCCGGAGCCTGCCTGTGATGCGTCGAAGATCGTCGTGGTGGACAGCGCACCCGAGGTCGATACTTTCACCACTGTCCAGCCGCCGGCCGACGATGCGAGAGCGAAACGAAGCTCGCTACCCGGCCGCCCGTCCGGGTTTTGCACGACCAGGCTGGCCTCGTTGCCGTCGACCTGAATGTGAAGGGTTTCAGGTAGCGCCGTCAGGCGATCGCAGGCAGTTGCCGTCGACACGTGTCGAAGCTGCTGAAAGAGATCTTTTACTTCCGCGAGTGTGGCGGCCTCGGCTCCGCAGTTCGCGCGCTTATAGCGCCACAGCGGGTCGAACCTGTCTCGCCATTCGGCCACCGCGCTGCCGATATCGCGTTCCGCCGATGAAGCGGAGACGCGAAGGTCGCGCGGCGAACATGCGCAACATGCGCTACATGCGATTGCCAACACGACGAGGTACACGAAACGCATTGGGTCATCCTGGGCGTCATCTGCGCCGGACGATTGTAAGAGAACAATCGAATGCGTTATGTGCGAGTTCGCACGTAGTGAGCCGCCTGAGTACAGGCGCAAATACCTCGATTTAGCGTCGGGCTGTTCATGGTGTGCGGTTGGCTCGTATAGGCGGCATCAATGAGTGTGGCCGGCATCCGCCCCCGGCAAGCCCGGAGGCGGCCCGCTGTCAGGCAGGCTGAACATCGACATCGAATTCGGGCAACGGAAGGTCGTGAGCACATCGCTGGTCAGCGGGTTGGCGACGCTGCCCGCACCGGTGATATCGAGCACCGCCTTGCGTCCGTCGAAATCGAACTCCACACGCGTGCGCCCCGGCGTGGCCGTCTGGACAATCTGCCCCTTGCGCAGCAAACGCATGAGTGCCCACGGGCCGTCCGTCGCGAGCGTCGAGGTTTCATTGCGAATGCGTGGACTCGCGGTCATTTCGGCATGCACGCCGCCGCGCGGCCCAGGCCAACTCACCGCGAATGGTGCGACGGGTCCGTGCTGATACAGCATGTTCTGACCGTCGATATCGATTGCCAGCGTCGTCACGGTCGGATCGAGTTCGGGCACGCGCATTTCGGTTTTCCAGAGAAGTTGCTTGCCCTGGTCGCCGAAGAACACGTCGCGGATTTGCCTCGCATGCTGGAATGGTTCGAGGTCGGGGCCTCGTACGGGCTCCGTGGCGCCTGGCAGCGTTCTGTAGCGCCACGGCTTCGCCGAGGTATCGACGAACGGTGCGAGGTTCTTCGTGAAGAAGTCGTCGATCACGCCGCCCTGTGCGAATACGCGCGTAAAGTCGTCGACACTCACGTCTCGCGGACTGTCCGGCGCAAAAGGATAGTTGCCCTCCACGGTCATTCGGCAGGTATCGCTGACCACGGCCTGCATCTGCCGCGAAAGCAGTTGGCCGATGCCCTGATTGACTTCGCGCGAGCCCTGCACCGAAAGGCCGAGCAACACCTCGCGAAATGGCGCCGGCATGGTGTTGGCCGCCATTTTCAGTTTTGCCGCGGCATCGCTGGCCGGCGGCATGCTGTTGTTCGCGATCGCGTTATCGGCGACCGTCAGGGTGGTGTAGTAATCGTTGAGCAGGCTCGTTACGCCGTCGAGACCTGTCTTGCCGGCCTGGGCATTGGCCGGCGCATCGGCGGCCGCAGTATCGGCGGTGCCTGTGACCATCTCGCGCAGCGCGGCGAAATGGCCGTCGACCAATTCGCGCTCGACGCGTTCTTCCGCGCGAATGCCCAGCGCCTTATCCGCTTTCTGACTGAACTGGTCGGTCGTTTTCTGCAGCAGAGAACCATTGGCGGCCGCGATCGACTGGGTGAGCGTCGTTTCGTGCACGGATGCGCGAGCAAGCTGCGCCAGCGGCGAATCGGGTGCTGCGAACTGGCGCAGCACCTGCAGATTGAAGGCGAGGCTCGTACCGGCGACCGTGCGGATATCGCCGAGGAAAGCGTCCCACTGCTGCGCGTATTCGGTCAGATAGAGCCGGCGGATGGCTTCCGTCAGCGGATCGTCGGCGCCCGTTACCGTGCTCACGATTTCAGCCGTTTTTTTTTGAGCCTCGCCAAGATACGAACGTCCCATGACCCAGGCGTCGTCGTCGCGCGCTGCCTGGACGAACTCCGGCAGCCGCTTGTCGAACAGGTTCCGGTAGCCGTCGAACGTGAAAAGGCCCGGCACGCCGCGCGAGAGCGGCGCACCACTGGCACGCGTGAACACCGTGCCGGCCTGCGGTCCGACCGCGCGAAGCAGCGTGAACTCGTCGGGCGCCTCCTTCTGCATGTCCGCCTTCGCGCGCTCATAGAGCCGCTGCGTGGCATTGCTGCCGTCGAGAAATGCGCGGGCCTGCTGGATCAAGCCGTCGTTGCGGATCAGCGGCGACTGAACGATACGCTCGCCGGAGAATAACTGCTCGACGTGTTCGATCATCGAAGCCCGTCCGCCGAAGATCGATGCACTGTCATTTTTTGCCCAGTCGTCGAGTACCCAGGCCTTGACGTCGGTCGAATTGAACCTGGCCTTGTCATACAGCATCAAGTAGACGCGCAACGCGCCGTAGGTTGCTTTGGCATCCTTGTTCGCCATCGACTGAGCAATGACGTCTTCGAGGCGATGAACGATGGACGGCAGCAGCAGATTGTCCTCGAGCGCGCGATAGGTGTCGCGGCTCGCCTCGACGACACCCGGCGCGCTGTAGAGGCCATAGCGAAAGCGGCTGTCAGGCTCCGACAGATCCAATCCTGTCCAGGTCGGCAGGTAGCGCGCCTCGCCAAGAGTGTCCGGCACGGCTTCCGGTTTGGGCTCGCGGTAAAGCTGCGTAACCTTGGCCGCGAGTGCCTGGCTCTTGTGCGCGATCGCATCCAGATAGTCGCTGTTGTTGCCGAAGCTCACGCGCATGCCGATTGCGAGCCAGACGAACAATACGAGGCCGAGCGTGTGCCCGAGCAGTCGCAACAGGCGGAAACGATACTCCCAGCGCAGATTAGGACGCACCAGATGCGCTTCGGGAAAGACGACCTTCGTGAACAGATCGTGCAAAAAGTAGCTATGGTTCGCGGCGGGCCGCGCCGCGTCCGCCGAGAACGGGCGGCCGCGCCCCGCCATCAGACGCTGTACGACCGTGAGCGGTTCTGCAGTGACTGTTTGCCCTGCCTGCAACGCGCTCGTGAAGTAGACGCCTCGCAGCATCGTGTGATTTTGCGTAGCGTCGTAACGCGAATCGATGAACAGTTGCCCCAGCAACTCGGCAAGCGGAGCGCAGAGCGCGGCGAATGCTTCCGGCAGCGCCGCGAGCCGCCGGCGGCGCTCGATGTCGTACTCGTCTTCCAGCCGCGTGTTCACGCCACCGGCGAGACGCGTGACAAGCTGCCTGAGTTCTCCGTTGCATGCAACGACGAGGTTGCTCCGCGCCGATTGGCCGTTGACCGGGAGCGTGAATCCCCACATCTGCGCGCGATGTTCCTCGGTCAGCGATCCGAAATAATCGGCGAACCCGGACAAGCGGTCCATTTGCGTAATCATCAGGTACACGGGAAAGCGGATACCCAGCCGGGCGCGCAAATCGGCCAGCCGTTCGCGCAGCATGTCGGCTTCGGTCGCGCGCACCGCGGGGTCGGAGGCCGTCAGTATGTCGAGGCTGATTGCGAGCACCGCGCCGTTGATCGGCGCGCGCGGGCGGTGACGGCGAAGCAGGTCGAGAAAGCCATGCCATTCGTCTTCGTCCACGCGCCGACGCCAGTCGGCATCACCCACCGCGGCGTCCGCTCCCTGGATTGCGGCCTTGTCGTCTTTGTTTTCGGCGCGTTTGTCCGCGAGCGCGGGCAATGACTGGGTCGATGCGCCATGTCGCGTGTAGTAGCCGGCGGTATCGATCAGAACGGCATCGTTCGACAGCCACCAGTCGATGTTCTTCGTGCCGACGGATGCGCCGGCCGTTCGCGGCGTCGCTCCGCCAATCGGAAACACCAGCCCGGCGTTCAGCAATGCACTCGTCTTGCCGGAGGAGGTCGAGCCGAGCGCGATGAACCAGGGTAGCTCGTACAGATACCGCGTGCCCTGGAAGAGCCGTCCCGCGCCTCGCGCGCCCGTGCGCATGGACTTCAGCCGCGCGAGCGCGGCGTTGATGCGAGCCTCGACCTCTTTGAGCCTGCCGGCGGCCGGCGGCGCCTCCTTCTTGCCGCCGAACGTCAGCGCTTTTTTAAGGAACGCTTCGTCACTGCGCATTTTCTGCCAGAGCCAGTACAGACCGAACGCGGCAAAAAGCGCCAGCACGACGGCAATGGCGACCACGCGCGCCGCGACGGAGGTCAACGGCGCGGCACGCCCGAAGCTCAACAGCGGCCCTGCGTACCAGACCAGCAGGCACAGCAGCGCACCGAACACCACGCCGGTCGACCAGCCCTTGAGCCAGAGCAGCGCGCCCACGAGCAGCAGCGCGATCACGAGGACGCGCATGCCGACGCTAACAAGAGGCTTGAGGCCGCCGAACGCGACGAACGGCCCCAGAAACCAGATCACCAGTCCGAGGACCAACAGCGCAAGGAACGCGAGGAACCAGCGCGATACCAGAAACGACAACTTCTTCATCCTTGAGTCCCGATGGGCATGATATTGATCAGGGGGTGACCGTGATTTCTACGCGGCGGTTCTGCGCGCGGCCTTGCGCCGTTGTGTTGTCGCCAATGGGGTTCGCCTCGCCGCCGCCGATCGCCTCGAGCCGCGCCGCAGCCACGCCCGATGCTTGCAGCATCTGCATGACCTGGGTTGCGCGCTCTTCTGAGAGCGCATCGTTCGATGCGAACTGGCGGCTTCTGATCGGCAGGTTGTCGGTGTGGCCGGTGACGGTGACCTTGCCGGGCACCTTGCCGATTTCGCTCGCGATCTTCGCGATCAGCGGCCCCATCGACGCGTTGACGTTGACGCCGCCCGGCGGGAACATTGCGTCGCCGCGGAATGTCACGGAGCTATGACGTGCGTCTTCGTCGACGCTGACCGTGCCGGCCGCAATCTCGTTCTTCAGCAGTTCCTTGAGGTGGGGCAGGCGCGGGGCCGGTGGCGGCGTCAGATGGCCGATATCGGTGATCTGCTTCTCGACGTTCGCGCCATGGTCGAGCAGATGGTATTTGAACCAGCCGAACAGGCCGAGCAGGATCAGCCCGAGAACGGCAAACGTGATCCAGACCGGAAAGTCGTAGACGGACAGGCGCCGTCCGCGGGCGTCGGATTGCACTCGCGGCGACAGTGCGATCGGCACGACACCGCGCTGCGTCTGGATCTCGTTGTAGAGCCGTTGACGCACGGCGTCATGCTTGCGGGCGCCGTCGGCTTCATGGCGGTAACGACCCATGAAGCCGAGGCTCAGAATCCGATAGATCACTTCGAGCAGGTCGAGATGCTCGCGCGGCTCGTTCATCAGCCGTCCGATCAGCAGATAGACCTTGTCGCCGCCTTGGCGGTCCTCGTGGAATTCGGTGGCCAAGCCTTTGCGAAGCCATTCGACGCCGGTTTCGCGTTGACCCCAAACGGTCTTTCCGGCGGCCTCATCGAGCGCCGTGGCCAGACAGTAACGCGCGCCGATCATGTGATCGCGCCTGATATTCGCTTGCTCGCACAGCCGCTGGAAGATGCGCACCTCCTGTTTGAGCAGCAGGTGAAGCTGATCGATGGCCGTCAGATCCAGATTGTCCGGCATGTCGGCAAGCGCGCGCAGCAAAGGGCGCGCGGCCTCCAGCAGCGGATTGGCCGCGTCCTCCACGGCCTGCAGGCGGGCGGCCTGCGGTTCACCGGCGGGGATGCTGGCGAGCAACGTGGCCGGCAGTTCGGGCTTCACGCCGGACGCCGAGTCGCCAATTTTTTTCTCCATGCCGGCAGACGCAGCGCGGTCGTCGGGCGCGAAAGCTGTGCCTAAAGAAGGCAGTCCTCGGTCTGGATTCACTGTGTTCCCCTGATGCGATGATGAACGGGCGCTTCTACGGAAGCGTTCCTGTTTTCCGGTGAGTCACGGCTTATCAGCGCACGCCCCACAGTTCCAGCCTGAGTGCGGGGAAATCACCCGCCACATGCAGCGCAATGCCGCCATGCTGCGCAACGGTCTCCCACAGCGGACCCGTTCGCGAGAGTTCGTAGTACACGTAGCCGGCGTTGAATGGAATCTGCCGCGGCGGCACGGGCAGTGCCTGAAGCGCAATGCCCGGCAGGTGCGAGCGCACCAGATCCGGCAGACGCTCGGACGGTCCCATCTTGGCCTGCATGGCGAATTGCTGGACCAGCGCGTCCGGTGGCATCTGGGCCGACACGGCGAGGACCAGCGAACTGAAACTGCGAATCTCCGCCGGATCGGCCACCGCGTTGCGCATGCCGTATCCCGCATCGGTAAACGGAATGCTTTGCGCGCTGCGTACGAGGACCGCGTTGAGCAGCCAGTGCGTGTCGTCGACCACTGGCTTCAGGCACAGATGCGGCTCGATGTGCTGATACGGCGGATGGCTTTCGAGCGGCCGGCGCGTCTGCGGACGCACGTAGGTCGAGAGTTCTCCCGCCATGCTGAGCAGCAGCGCGTAGAGATCGGCGGGGGAGGTGGCCGGAACCCGGCGCAGGTGTTGCAACAGCGGTTCGTAGCGGTTGAGCGTTTGCAGCAGCAGATAATCCGAGACCTCCGCGACCGTGCCGGCCTGGCCGTCGCTCCCGGTCAGCCGTTTGGCGAGCGCATCCGCACGCAGGCGCGTGAGGTCGTGGACCTTCGCCAGCCAGCTCGTGAGCAGCGCGTTGGCGCCATAGCCCGACACCGGCGGGACCAGGGTGTCGTCGAGTTCGATGCTGCCGTCCGCGCGAAGCGTCTTGACTCGCGTCAAGGGTAGACCGATCCACGCGTCGGTCATCTCTTTCTGCGGCACCAGTCGCAGCCGCAGATTGGATAGTTGAACGGCTTTCGGACCCTGTCCGACCGAGTTCGTATCGCGCAAGTCCGTGTCGAACACGGCATAGCGGGCTAGCGAATGGGAGGACTCGTCGAAGGTGGTTTCTTCGGCGTTGGGCACGCGAATCGACACGGCAAGATGGATGACCTGGTCCAGATGCTCCGGCCGTACCGTCAGCGGGGCGGGCGGCGGCGTGTTGCCCGGCGAATCGAAGGGCGTGCCGTCGGCGAATACACCGCTGGCGGACTTCAGGATCACTTTGCCGAGCGCGAGCGCCTCATTGTCGATTGCGTAGTGAGAGAAGCCGAAGAAAAAAGGCGAAAGCGGCGCCGCGCGCTTGTGAGCGAAATGTTCGAGGTAGCGTTCCTGCTGCTGGAAAAGCTGAGGGCGCAGGAACAGACCTTCGCTCCAGGTGACCTTGTTATACCAACTCATGCGTGTGGTCCATTACTTGTTTTGTTTTTGTGCGTCGGTGATCCGGATCGCACTGGTATCGAGATTGATCGTCAGCTTCAGTTTTGGCGCGATCCGGTACCACGCAGCCGGTGGCGATGACGGCAGTGTCCAGGTGGCGCGCCACACGGAATTCGGCAGATCGCGGTAGGCCGCGATGACACCGAGCGCGGTCGTGGTCTGATCGGCGTTGCGCTGGATCGTCCTGTTTTCTCCCGGACGAAGCTGATACTGCTCGCGCACGACTAGGTCGTCGGCGAGCACGGTTTTGTCCTTGTCCTGCAGCGAGAAAAAGTCGGCGGCGGTGAACGCGTCGGCGTTTTTCAATTCGTAAATGCGCACCACGATCGGCGCGGCGCGTTTCTGGTCATCGGGGTTGACGCTCGATGAGGCGGTTATCGACAGGTCGAGCCTCACGGGTTCATGAACGGCTTTGGGATCGTTGCTCGCGCATGCGGTGAGTCCGAGCACGCAGATAAGTACGACGACGTGAGTGGACGGGCGCATCGGCAGTGAACAGGGAAGTGGGGCGTTATAAGGTCCGGCGCGCACGCCGGACCTCGCAAGACAGGAGCGCTTAAGCTTCCTTGTTGAGCTTGATGTCGTAGCCTGCCGTCACGGCGCCGCCACTGCCGCCCTGGGCGTTCTGCACGACGTATTCCTGCTTGACCTTCGCGAATGACAGGCGCACCTGTTCACGGATGCCATTGTCAGCGTTGCTACCCGACGGATGAACCTGCGTAACGATGACGTCGTTCATCGTGATCTTCAGGTATTCGAGCGGATTGCCACCTGCCTTGCGCACGGTCAGCACGGCTTGGTCGATGTGCTTGCCGGTCAGGCAATACTTCATCAGGTTCGGGCTTGCACGATCGACCAGGTGTTCGAACGCCAGATCTTCGACAGTTGCCTTACCCGCGCCGCCGCCCGAACCCATGTGCATGTTCGACTGCTGCAGGATTTGCCAGCCCCAGCTCGCCACTTCGATTTCGTTCTTGTGCGCCGAATCCTGCGATTCGCCGTCGATGCCGTTGATCTTGATAAAAATGTCCTGTGCCATTTAAAAACTCCGTGAGTGAAAAAACAGACTGCTCTTTGTTGCGGGACTGCCGCGTCGTATCAGCGATGCTCTTTGCCAGTGAACGCCGCGTATTGGCGGCGCTTCGGCTGCCCACAGTTCTTTTTGCGCAGACGAGTTGCGTACCGCTTGCGGACGTACGCGTGCACGTGCGCACCGCGATGGCTGTGGCGTTGGCTACGGCGCGACGGGCGCACTACTTCATTTCGTTGTCCGTTCGGTCTGCACGACGGCGTGGGTCAGTGCCTTGCAGAACGTTTCCATGCCCGCCGGACATGATGACGTGGAAAGTCCTTTGATTTTGTCGAGGTCGGCCGTATCCAGCGTGCTGTCGATATGACGCAGCACAAAGCCTTTGAGCGATGGATTGCGCTTGATCAATTGACCAAGTCGCGGCAATGTATTCCACCGATCCACCAGTAGTCGCGCAATCGCCTCCGAATACCCCTCCGCGATGTCGCCGTCGTCGCACTGTCCGTACTTCGTGAACGCGACGTTCGCCGCGTTCCAGGTGGTGATCTTGTCAACCATCGCGTCCGCACCGACTGCGTCATGCTCGGTGCAAGCCTTACCGTAGGCCAATGACATTGACAGGAAACCGAGCACCGCAACGAGACATGCGATCGGCCTGAACATAGCGCCACGAATTGGAAGCCTAACCATGACTGCGCCCATGAAGGCTGGCGTGACGGTTGCGCCGGGACGCGGCATGCGCACCCATGCTGTCGTTGCCGACAACTTCGACGGTGGTCAGCGCGTCCGTTCTCATCAGATTGCCGATGGCGTTCATTGCGTCGTCCGTCGTTCGGATGCAACCCATGGTCGGATGTTGCGGACCCGCCAAATGAGTCGCGTTGGCTCGTCCCGAATGAACGCCGATGCCGGGATGACCGGGCACGTTGAAGCGAACAATGCCATGTAGCCCATAGGGGCCATTGGCGGACGCAGCGTGAGGGTGAGGTATCACCCGGTCTTGGACTGTGTAGACGCCGTTCTGAATGTGACGAATCGTGGCATGACTGTCGACGTTGTTGTACGCAGCCCAGGTGCCGGTCGTATTGCCACCAGAATCAACTAGCGCAATCTGGTGTGTACGCCCATCAAACCGTAGCGAAGACATCTGAGAGACTCCTTTTTTGTTAATGGCCGACGCATCCAGAATGACCGCCGGCATCGCCGGCTGGATTACACGGCGGCCGGCGGCGTTCTGGCAGCGATCGATCAGGCCGCTTCCTTCACGGAAGGCAGTCGCGCAACGAGACGCAGTGACACCGTGAGGCCTTCGAGCTGAAAGTGCGGACGCAGGAAGAACTTCGCCTGGTAGTAGCCGGGATTGCCTTCGACATCCTCGACGACCACCTCGGCCGCCGCCAGTGGGCGGCGCGCTTTGGTTTCCTGCGATGAATTCGCCGGATCCGCGTCGACGTAGTTCATGATCCATTCGTTGAGCCAGCGCTGCATATCCTCGCGCTCGCGGAACGTCCCGATCTTGTCGCGCACAATGCACTTCAGGTAGTGGGCGAATCGCGAGCAGGCGAACAGATACGGCAGCCGCGCCGACAGGTTGGCGTTGGCAGTCGCATCCGGATCGTGGTATTCGGCGGGCTTCTGCACCGACTGGGCGCCGATGAAGGTCGCGTGGTCGGTGTTTTTACGGTGCACAAGTGGAATAAAACCGTTCTTCGACAGTTCCGCTTCGCGACGGTCCGAGATTGCGATTTCCGTCGGGCACTTCATGTCGATGCCGCCGTCGTCGGTCGGGAACGTGTGGCACGGCAAGCTCTCGACCGTGCCGCCCGATTCGACGCCGCGAATCAGCGAGCACCAGCCATACAGCTTGAACGACCGGTTGATGTTTACGCCCATGGCGTAGGCCGCGTTGGCCCACGCATAGTTGCGGTGATCGGGACCGTTGGTGTCTTCCTCGAAGTCGAATTCATCGACCGGGTTCGTCTGCGCGCCGTACGGCAGACGCGACAGGAAGCGCGGCATTGCCAACCCGATATAACGCGCATCTTCCGTATTGCGCAGGGAATTCCACGGCGCGTACTCGAGATTTTGCGCAAAGATTTTCGTCAGATCGCGCGGGTTGGCGAGTTCCTGCCACGATTCCATCTGCAGCACCGAGGGCGAGGCCCCCGAGATAAACGGCGTATGCGCGGCTGCGGAGATTTTTGCAATCGAGCCGAGCAGGTCGACGTCGGGCGGTGTGTGGTCGAAGTAATAGTCAGCAACGAGGCAGCCGTATGGTTCGCCGCCGAGTTGGCCATATTCTTCTTCGTAAATCTGCTTGAAAAGCGGACTCTGATCCCATGCGAGACCCTTGTAGCGCTTCATCGTGCGACGCAGTTCCTCCTTCGACACGTCCATGAAGCGGATCTTCAGCCGCTCGTCCGTTTCGGTGTTCGACACCAGATGATGCAGACCGCGCCACGCCGATTCCAGTTTCTGGAAATCGTTGTGGTGGAGAATCAGGTTGATCTGCTCCGACAGCTTGTGATCGATTTGCGCGATGATCGCTTCGATGCTCTTGTAGGCGTCGTCGCTGATGATGATCGACTGTTGCAGTGCCTGCTCGGCTAGCGTTTGAACCGCGTATTCGACCGCGTCGCGAGCCGCAGCGGTCTTGGGGCGAAATTCCTGCGCGAGCAACTGCGAAAAGTCGGTCTGTGAATGCGCGGCAGTTGCGGTTGCCGTCGCCTTTACCTGCTGTGTTGTCATTGTGTGTCTCTGTGGTTCTTGGGTCGTTCTTAGGTCGTTCTTGAGTCGTTCTTGCCGGTGTGCCTTCGCCAGTAGCGGCGGTCAGTTCGACGCCTTGTCGGTATGGCTGTGTTCTGTCTCGTTGATAACCTTCGGCTTCGGCACGGCGGCGAGCGCTTTCAGCAAGGCCGGATCAGCCAGCAGCTTGTTGACGAGCGCTTCGGCGCCGGACTTGCCGTCCATATAGGTTTGCAGATTGGCCAGTTGGGTACGCGCGTCGAGCAGGCGATTCAAGGGCTCGACCTTGCTTGCGACGGCGGCCGGCGAGAAGTCCTCCATGCTTTCGAATGTCATGTCGACCATCAACTGGCCCTCGCCCGTGAGCGTATTCGGCACAGCGAATGCGACGCGTGGCTTGAGCGCTTTCATGCGCTCGTCGAAGTTGTCGATATCAATGTCGAGGAAGCGGCGATCCGCGACGGCCGGCAGCGGTTCGACCGGCTTGCCGGACAGATCGGCGAGCACGCCCATCACGAATGGCAGTTCCACCTTTTTCTCGGAACCGTAGATCTCGACGTCGTACTCGATCTGGACGCGCGGCGCACGGTTGCGCGCGATGAACTTCTGCGAACTGTTTGAAACGGACATGCATGACTCCGTAAGCGTGGGAAATGGCCGGCAGGTTTAATGAGTCTCGCCGACAGAAACCGGGGAAATGCTCTCGCTGAGCGCTGTCTTGTTGGCAGATGCAAAGACGAATGCGGCAGCGGGCGCGGCGTTGCTGTCGCCGACGTGGATTTCGATGCTCGAGAGGGCTTGCTTCGACGAGAATGCGCCGAGCCAGAGAGCGGACAGTCTCGGCAGAACGTGTTGTTCGATAAACCCGATCATCACCCGAGCGCCGGTCTCCTGCACGAGGCAGCGGCTGACGATGTAGTCGATCACCTGTTCGTTGTAATACAGCGCAATGCCATGACTGTCGGCCATACGCCGCACGACACGGTTCATATGCAGACGCACGATGCTGGCGAGCGACGCGTGGACCAGTGGGCGATACGGCACGACGGTCACGCGTCCGAGGAAGGCTGCGGGAAATACTTTCAGCAACTCAGGTGCTAACGCTTCACGCAGGGCGTCCTGATCGGGTGCGAGTGTGGCGTCCGCGCATAGGCTCGCTGTCAACTCGGAACCGGCATTGCTGGTCAAAAGGATCGTGGTATTGCGGAAGTCGATGTAGCGTCCGTCACCGTCTTCCATGTAGCCTTTGTCGAACACCTGGAAGAACATTTCATGTACGTCGTGATGCGCCTTTTCGATCTCGTCGAGCAGAACAACCGCATACGGGCGCCGGCGGACGGCTTCTGTCAGCACGCCGCCTTCACCGTAGCCGACGTATCCGGGCGGCGCGCCCTTGAGTCCGGAGACCGTGTGTGCCTCCTGATACTCGCTCATGTTGATCGTGATCAGGTTCTGCTCACCGCCATACAGGGCTTCGGCCAGTGCAAGCGCCGTTTCCGTCTTGCCGACGCCGGACGGCCCAGCCAGCAGAAACACGCCGAGTGGCTTGCGTGGGTCGGTAAGACCCGCACGCGCCGTTTGCACTCGCTCACCGATCTGGCGCAATGCATCGCTTTGCCCGATCACGCGGGCGGCGAGTGTTTCGGGCAAAGCGCGCACAGCCGCAACTTCATTCGTTACCATGCGGCCGACGGGAATGCCGGTCCAGTCCGAGACGATTTTCGCGATGATCGTTTCATCTACTTCCGGGAAAACAAGTGGCGTCTCACCCTGAAGGTCACGGAGGCTGTGCTCAAGCTGGCCGAGTGTCGCGAGGGACGGCACAGCACCAGCGTGATCCGGGACAAGCTGGGTAAGGAGGGCGTCGCGGGCGCTGGCTAACGCCTGTGCGGCTGCGAGCTGGGCCCTCCAATGTGCGTCGATTGCGCTTTCCTCCGTGGAGAGCGTACCGATGCGCGCCCTGGCGGCACTCAACGCCTCCTCCGCATGGAGTCCGATACGCGCCTCCCGTTCGAGCAGACTACACTCGACGCGCGCCGCCTGAAGTCGTTGACGCACGTCTTGCAGTTCGCGCGGCGGCGCATGCTGTGAGAGCGCCACGCGTGCGCATGCGGTGTCGAGCAGACTGATCGCCTTATCGGGCAACTGCCGCGAAGGAATATAGCGATGGGACAACGTAACGGCGGCGCGGATCGCTTCGTCTCGGACAATCACGCCGTGGTGCTTCGAAAACGTGTTGGCCAGTCCTCGCACCATGTCGATTGCTGCGGCTTCCTGCGGCTCGGCGACCTGCAGTACCTGGAAGCGCCGAGTGAGAGCGGGATCTTTTTCGATGTGCCGCTTGTACTCCGACCAGGTCGTCGCTCCGATCATGCGCACCGCGCCTCGCGCGAGGGCCGGCTTGAGAAGATTGGCGGCGTCGCCGGTGCCGGCCTGACCGCCCGCGCCGACGAGCGTGTGGATTTCGTCGACGAACAGAATGATGGGTGTGGTGGACCGTAAAGCGGCTTCGAGCACGCCTTTGAGCCGCGACTCGAATTCCCCTTTCATACTCGCACCAGCCAGCAATGCACCGACGTCGAGCGTCATGAGCCGCACGTCGGCCAGCGCGGGCGGCACGTCGCCATTAGCGATGGCAAGTGCGAGCCCTTCTACGACAGCGGTTTTGCCGACACCGGCCTCGCCAGTGAGCAGCGGGTTGTTTTGACGGCGGCGCAGCAGGATATCGACGATCGTGCGAATCTCCTGCTCGCGTCCTGTCACGATGTCGATTTCACCTGCGCGTGCTCGCGCGCTCAGGTCGCTGCAGTACTGCTCGATTGGCGAGCGCTTCGAACCTGCGGGCAATGCCTGCGAAGCCTCGCCCGGCACCGCGGCGGAGAAGTCCGTGTTGTCGTACGGCGCGTCGGAGGACTCGGGCGAGCCGTCGATCCAGGCAATCAGTTCGTCGCGCGGCGCATCGGCCGGGATGCGTGCGAATGCGGGCGAAGCCGAAAGCAGTACCCGACGCAGTTCCGGCGTGCCAAGCAGTGCTGCAAGCAACCACGCGCCGCGTATCCGGCGGTCGCCGAAATCGAGCGTGGCAAGCACCCATGCTCGCTCGACGGCCAGTTCAATATGGTGCGAGATGTCGCTGATCGAACTGGCGCCTGCGGGCAAGGCAGCGAGCGCCAGTGCGAGATCGCGTTCCAGTGTTTCACGTTCGATTCCCGCATGCCGGGCAATGCGGTGCATGTCGCTGTCCGGCAATTGCAGCAATTGATGCAGCCAATGGACAAGCTCCACATACGGGTTGCCACGCAGCTTGCAAAATGCGGTAGCGGATTCGATGCTGCGGAAGAGTGTGGCCCCGAGCTTGCCAAAGAGTGCCTGGCGGGAAATCGTCATGAACTGGTCTCGTGTGGTTTGTTAGGATGACTGATTGGAATTGTGCCTGCACGAGTGTAAATGGAAGCTATTTAGACGAATTGCCTTATGCGGCCAAACGCTTCGCTTTCGTTATGTAATTCGGCAGTTTTCTAACCCGTCTCCGTTTAATGGTGTTTTTGAATTATCGGACTTGAAGTTTGGATCAGTCAATGTGCGCAGGTCATTTTTATTTTTTTGTAATTCGTGAATTTTTTGATCGGCAACAAATGTGGAGTTATCCTGTTCTGTGAGTTGTTGAGATAAAAATATAAGTTAAATCATTGAAAATTATCGTCTTTGTTGTGGGAGTTCGGCTTGTTTGACGTTGGGAGATTTCCACGCATTCGATTGAAACTTCCCTCTGTGTAGGATAAATCTGGCTTGTTGGCGCTGGACGTATGTCAGATTACTTTTATTTTTGATTATCGTTTAATTTATCTCGAATTAGATCTCTATTTTTTAAACATTTCTGACGAAATTTACGATGGACATCAATTGCGTAGTCATGCGTTAATTCCGTTCTGTTCGGTATAGCGGGTGCAGGTCAGCATGGACCTGCTGGGCGTCAGGCAATGGCATTTCATACTTACTTTCGCAAAGTTCTTGGCAAGCCGTCGCGCGCAACCGCTGATCGGGGTGCTCTGCATCGTGACCCGTCCTGGATTCACATGGGTTCACGCGGGCAGGTTCATGGGCAATCACGTATGGAACGTCAAGGGCTGGCCGGCTCGGATCGCAGCGACTGCTCACCGGAGTCGAGCGAGGCTATCTTCGAGTTGCTGGGTTCGTCGACGAACGCTGCGTGTGACACGTCGGCATACGAGCGGCCGGGCGCGTCGACACATACCGATCGGGACGATCTTCTCGCCACGCTCAATGAACAGTATTACCACGCGCTCGAATCGCCGTACTTCCTGCCCAACTCGGAATGGGTCGGGTCGTCTGCAAACGGGATACCCGGATTGGGCAAAGAGGCGATGGGTGAACGAGCCCACGCCGAGGATGATTCAAGTTCAATCCACAGTCTGCTATCCGACATCGACGTGCTCGAGGAAGCCTTCGATGCGTTGCACGAGGGCAGCGTGTCGGATCTGACCGGGCACGACGCGGTGCCGGAAATCCTTCGCCTGTTCGCACCAGCCGAATATCACGCGTCGGCGGCGCGCCGCGTGGAAACGGCGCCGCCGCCGGTCGCGCGGCGGGACCATCACACGCTCGCGATAGACAGCCCGCTAGCCGCTCTGAACCCTCACATTCACCACGAGTCCAACGAATGACCGCTCAACCGCTACACGATGTTTTCGCGAGCCAGGATCGCCAGTGGTCGCCGGCAGCGCGGATCGAAATGGTCGAGGCGAACATTCGTAGTCAGCCGACGTTGGCCACGCATCGCTGGATGTTGTTCAAGTGGCTATGTATCACGTACCAGTGGACGCGCGCCATCCAGCAACTCCAGGTTTTTGCCCAATTGGAGCCGTCGCAGGCGTCCGTCGCGCAAGCCTGTCGAGACCTGATTCGCGCGGAGCACTGGCGCGCAAAAGTCATGGCCGGGCAGCAGGAGCCGGGGTGGATATTCGGCGACGCGCCCGCGTGGATACATGGCATGGTCAGTGCACTCAAACTGTCCGCGCAAGGACAACAGAACGCGTCGGATGACGCCCGGGAGCGCGCGTTGAATCTCGCTCCGCTGGTCCCCGGGCACACCTCGAATCAGCATTTTGAATGGATCGCCGACAGCGATTCGCGGTTGGGCCCGGTCTGTGAGCTAATTACCGCGGGGCGCTATCGCTGGCTTTCGCTGGCGGATCTCGCCAGTTGGCGGATCGAAAGGCCGTCGACGCTACTCGACCTCGTGTGGGCGCCGTGCACGCTGTCGCTGATCGACGGCGCGGTGGTGCGCGGCTTCATGCCGGCACGTTACCCGCTCGCCGCCCATGGGTCACCTGTCCTTGGCGAAACGCTGCAACTCGGACATGAGACCGTTTGGCATGAGTCGGGGCGCACCGCCGTCATTGCATCTGGCCGTAAGACCTGGACGACAAGCGTGGCCGATTTCGATCTGTTCGAATTGGCTGACTGTTCGTTTGGTCCCGCCGCAGTGGACGGCGCCGCACACTCGGGTGTGGCGGCAGGAGTGCAGCGATGAGCCGCAAACGTCATGAGCCGGACCGAACGGAGTCCGCGCCGCGCCAGGCCGACGCACAGCTGCTGCCCACGCTGTTCGATCGGCTGCGCGACGACGCACCGCACCGGCAGACCGAGGCACCCGGCGACTATGCGGTCAGCCGCGCGCAGATGCGCGACATCATCCAGCGCGATCTTGCGTTTCTGCTCAACGCGACCAGCATCGAAGACCTGATCGATCGGAAGCGGCATTCATACGCGGCCGCATCGACCATCAACTTTGGCGTGCCGCCGCTCGCAGGGGCGTTCATGGCGTCGCACAAATGGGCAAAGATCGAGCAGGTGATACGGGGCGCCATACACGACTTCGAGCCACGCCTGATTGCACATACGGTGCAGGTCGTGCCCCTCACGGATGTCGATAGCCAGAGTCACTACAACCACCTTGCGTTCGAGATCCGCGGAATGATCCGCATGGACCCCTATCCGCTCGAGTTCATGGTGCAAAGCTCGCTCGACCTTGAAACGAGCCGCCTGCACGCAGCGGCTCGTTGAACACAGGACATTGTTATGGATCCGCGACTCCTCGATTACTACAACCAGGAACTGATGTATGTACGCGAACTGGCGGGCGAGTTTGCGCAACTGCATCCGAAGGTCGCACGCCGGCTCGGCATGCAGGCCGGCGAGATGACCGATCCGTACGTCGAACGGCTGATCGAGTCGTTCAGCTTCATGGCGGCGCGTATGCAACTCAAGCTCGACGCGGAATTCCCGCGCTTCACGGGACGTCTGCTCGAGGTGATCTACCCGAACTATGTGGCACCGACGCCGTCCATGGCGGTCGCGCGTTTCTATCCGAGTCCGAGCGAAGGTAACCTCGTCGAAGGCTTCCCTGTGCCGCGCGGCAGCATGCTCACGGGCAAGAAGTCGCCGGGGGAGGACACACTGTGCGAATTCCGCACGGGCCAGGACGTCGCGCTGTATCCGCTCGAGATTACCCATGCAGAACTGACGGGGATTCCGCCGGACATTCCCATGCTCGACCGCTTTGTGCCGCCCCATACGCAAGTGCGTGGCGCATTGCGGCTGCGGTTGCGTTCCATGGGCGAGGCCAAAATCGCCGAGCTGCGCGGACTCGACCGATTGCCGGTCTATCTCGCCGGAGATGAGCAGGTTGCGTCGCATCTGTTCGAACTGCTTCACGCGGCAGGCGTTGCGTCGATCACGGGCGAGCCTGGGTGTTTCGGCGACGCGGCGCGTCCCTTCTGTGCGGTCACACATGGCGCGGTCGCACACGAGGGGCTTGGCATCGATCAGGGGTTGCTGCCGCTTACCTGGTCGAAATTCCATGGTCACAATCTTCTGCACGAATATTTCGCATGTCCGAGTCGCTTTTATTTTTTCACGCTGACCGGGCTGCGCGAAGGGCTGAGCAAGGCAAAAGGCCATGAAGTCGAGATCGTCGTGCTGCTAGATCAGTCGCCGGACCGGCTGATCGGCCTTGTCGACGCCTCGCGTTTCGCGCTGTTCTGCACACCCGTGATCAATCTGTTTCCGCGCAAAGCGCAGCGCATCGAATTGAATACGGCTAGCACTGAGTTCCATCTGGTTCCGAAGCGCAGCGCGCCGCTCGACTACGAAGTCTATTCGGTCGAAGCGCTCACGGCGCAGGTCGGCAAGAAGTCGACGGAATTCGCCTTCCGGCCGTTGTATCAAACGCTGAACAATGACGAAGGCAACCACGGGCGCTATTTTTCGCTGCGCCGCGAACGCCGGTTGTTATCGGACTCGGCCCGCCGCTACGGCACGCGCACACCGTACATTGGAACAGAAGTGTTCGTGTCGCTGGTCGACCAGCAGGAAGCGCCCTATCACGAAGGAATGCGTTATCTGTCGATCGACGCCTGGCTGACCAATCGCGACTTGCCGAATCTGTTGCCGCGCAACGGCGTGGACGATCTGGACGCCGTTGATTCGGTGCCCGCGATCAGCGTCGGCTTGATTCGTGCGCCGAGTGCGCCTCGCGCGCCGTTTGCCGAGCGCGAAACCGCATGGCGGCTTATCCGGCAACTGAGCTTCAACTATTTGCCGCTGGAGGACATGGATCACCGGCCTGGCGGGCAGGGTGTGCGCGACATGCTGCGCCTGTTCCTCACCGGCGACGACGTGGGACCGCGGCGTCAGGTGGAAAGCCTCGTCGGCGTGAAGACGCGGCCGGTCGCGAGGAAACTGCCCGGTGGCGGCCCGCTGGTGTTCGGTCGCGGCATCGAATGTCAGTTGACGGTCGATGAAACCGGCTTTTCCGGTTTGAGCCCATACCTGTTCGGGCTGATTCTCGAGCACTATCTGGCACGGCACGTATCCATCAATTCGTTCACGCAGACCGAGCTTCACTCAATGCAGCGCGGCCAATTGATGCGCTGGCCCGTGCGCATGGGCACACGCGGAGTGGCTTGATGGAGCGGGCCTTATTCACGTCAACGCTGCGCGACACGGCGTTATCGGCGGATGCAGTTGAGCGGCTGCAGACGCAGCCATGGCATTTCGGATTTTTTTCGCTGATGCGCCGCATTGGTGCCGATGTGCGTATCGATGCGATCGGCAAGGCGCGGCGTCCGCGTGCCGAACCATTCCGGCTAGGCCAGAAGCCGAGCCTTGCATTCGCGCCGCGTGAGATCGCCAGTGTGGGCCAACTCGGCGGGCGCCTGCATATTCGTCTGTTCGCGCTCGGCATGCTTGGGCCGAATGGGCCGCTGCCTATCCACATGACGGAGATTGCCAGGGAGCGTGAAGAAAGCAGGCGCGATACTACGTTGGTCCATTTCCTCGATATTTTTCACCATCGCTACCTCACGCTGTTGTACCGCGCGTGGGCCGACGCACAGGCGACCGCTGGACTCGACCGTGCCGGGCCCGATAGCGAACGATTCTCCTTTTATGTCGCGAGCCTGACCGGCCAGGATACGCGCGAGATTGGGCAGCGCGATTTGCCCGCACACGCGCAACTTGCCGCGTCTGCGAATCTCGTGCGTGAAGCCCGCAACCCGGATGGCTTACGCATGACGCTCGAGCGGTATTTCGGCGTTCCCGTCGCGATCGAGGAGTTCGTTTTTAACTGGATCGACGTTGCCGCCGACGATCACAGCTATATCGGCAAGCCTGGTGCCGCGGCGACGATGGGCGACGGCGCGATGCTCGGTGAGCAGGTGCCGGATCGTCAGCACCGTTTCCGGATCGTCGTCGGCCCGGTCGATATCGACGAATACCTGCGCTTTACGCCTCGCGGTGCGGATCTGCCGCAACTCGCCGATTGGGTACGGAGTTTCATCGGTCGCGAATTCGAATGGGAGCTGGAGTTGCGCATCCGCGCACAAAGCGCGCCGCCTGCCGTGATGGGCGGCCCGCAGCAATTGGGCTGGTCGGGATGGCTCGGTCGCTCGCCCAGCGGCGAGCCGATTACCGGCATGCGCTTCGAGCCCGAACGCTATGCCGGCACGTTCGCGAAACAACGTATCGACGCGGCGGACAAGCGTCGGGTCACGCCGCAAGTGAAGGGACGAGATGAATAGCAGCAAGAGACAAGCGACGGCAAAGGTGTCGGCGGTCAAGGCCGTCCCACCCCTGCCTCACGACTGGATGTCACCGGTCGACGCCGCCGCGCCGTGCGGGGCCGACCTCGAATACGACCCGGAATTTGTCGTGCTGTCCGCGCAGATGGTCGTGAAAGTGGACGCGCAGTACGGCGACTTCGTGGGGATACCGGAACCGGTGAACTGGAGCGAGGTCGAGCGCGATTGCCGACGTCTGATGATGCGCAGCAAGGACATGCGTCTCGCGGTGTTGTTCACGCGTTGCCGCACGAGGCTCGCGGCAGCGGCGGGACTGGCGGAAGGGCTGGGGTTGTTGGCCGCATGGCTCGCCGCGTTTCCCGGCGCGCTCCATCCCCAACCCGGTGTCGACGACGATCAGGAAGCGGCGCTCGAAATCCGCATGAACGCTTTGCAGGCGCTAACAGATTCGGATGGATTGCTGTCCGACCTGCGGGAAATCGCGTTGACGCGTTCCACCGCCACGCGCCTTCAGATGCGCGACGTCGAGCGCGCGTTTGCTCATCCGCGGCCGGGCGATGCGCTCGCGCCCGAATCCGTTACGCGGCAACTTGAAGATCTGCGCATCCAGCAGCCGGACATGCTTCGCGGCTTCGATGACGCGCTCGCGAGTCTGGAGTCCATCGATGCCTGGTGCAAGGCGCATCTGGGCGTCTACCAGCCGGACCTCGCTGCGCTCACGCGGCTATTGCGGCGGGTGGCGGGAGATCGCTCGCGCGTGACGGTGGCGTCAGTTGACGGATTGGTGGAGGCAATGTCGCCCGACGATGCCGGTGCGGCGGCATCGTCGAACGAGGAGACGCGCGTCGAGCATGACAACGTTTTGCCGCCGGCCGCTCGCGCCGCGCCGGTTAGCCACGGCGTCAACGTGGCCGCGGTGGGTCGTGAGGGCGCTTTGGAGCGTATCCGGGAAGCTCGATACTGGTTCGAGCAACACGAGCCGAGCAGTCCAATCCCCGTGTTGCTGAAGCGCGCGGAACGGTTTGTGGGGAAACGGTACGTGGATGTCGTCAGGGCCATTCCTACGGAGTTGCTCGAACAATGGGATTGCGAGGAATAGTCGTGGTGCGCGATGTTTAGAGCCTTCACTGTGATTGCCATCGGAACAGCGCTTCTTGTCGCGGCGTCGCTGACGGCGATGAATACCCGGCATTTTGTTTTGTCGTCGGTCGTGGTTCCCGGGCGGGTTGTCGCACTGAATGCGGGCGGGAGTCATCCGGAAGTGGCGTTTGTGACACGAAGAGGTGAGCGCCTCTCTTATCCCGAGGGTGGATTCATCTTCGATATGAAAGTGGGGGAAGTCGTGCAGGTTCGCTATGCAGAAGACGAGCCATTGCAGAGCGCGACGCTGGATAAGGTCGGCACGATCTGGTTTGGCCCGATCTTGCTCACACTCCTTGGCGGTGGGTTTCTGGTTGCCGGTTTGTTGAGTTGGCTACGAACGAGAATGAAAGGGGGTAGAGCATGTCGTGGCTGAGGCGAAGTCAGTGGCGGTATTCCACTGGATCTACCGCGGGCGCGGGAGTGGATTTCATTGTGGCCTCGGGCGGTTGGATCCAGCTCACGGATCCCGCGCTGCAACCATGCGATTTTCATTACGGCGGAGCAGGCGTCGGCCTGCCTATGGAGCGGCTTTTGCCGACAGGAATAACAATGCCGAAATTCGGCCTGCCGCAGATCAAGGGACATGAGTTCGGAGGGGCCGGCTCGTCGCAGGACTTTCTCAGCGCAGGGGCCGTGTGGATGACACCCGCCTTTGCGGGAAAGGAGCTATGTCGCGAAGATATCCGGGGTGCCACTGTGTATGTGGATGCCGGAATCGGTATGGTCGGTGGATTTGGCGGGTCGGCGATGCTGTTGGGTATCAACTCCGTGTCGCTGATGATGGGCATCATGAACCCAGCCCTATCCGGTCTTGCCGCAAGAGCTCTCGACGAAGCGCCAGCCTTGCTGCTAATGGGGGGATTCACCATGGGTGTGCAGGCAGGAGCGGGAGCCGGTCTGATGGTGGGCTACTTGCACTAGCCTGTGTCAGCAATGAAATTGTCGAAACGTTTCATCTTTGATGTTTAGATTTTTTGCATCGCTTGTGCTCGGGTGTGCGTTTCTGTTCGCCGCGCTAATCAACGTTTTGTCCACATGGCAAGTCGTGCAAAGCTCGGTTGTTGTGCCGGGCAGAGTCGTCGCCCTGAGCGCCGGAGGAAGCCATCCGCAGATCAACTTCATGACGCAGGAGGGTGAGGTGATTTCGTATCCGCAAGAAGGCTTTATTTACGGCATGAAGGTCGGACAGGATGTCAAGGTCAGGTATGCGAAGAATCGCCCACTTCGAAGCGCCAGAATCGACGCTTTTGGGTCGATATGGGCCACAGCACTAGCTTTCACGTTTATCGGCGCTTGTGCGATTCTGACCGCGGTCAGTAACTGGGCGAGGAAACAGGAAAGCGGTAACGGTCGACATGAGGTACTTGCGAAAGAATGATTAAGGATTCGCTACCGGTAGTCGAACGTGTGGCGTGCGTTGGCCAGTGTTCTTTGCAAGCCGGTTTCTGCGCGGGCTTGTTTGTCGGCATGTTGCACTGAAAGAGGCAGAGCGTGATTGTGCGGCGGTAGCGAACTCTCAGCCGCAAACCATAGATTGAAGTGAAAACACTATCTCAATAGATTCGTTATGCTTAATTTACTGGCAAGCCGTACCGTTACCATGGAAGGGCCGGCAATCCCGATGTCGTCCATGAACGAGCCGCTGTTGGAGCTAAAAGCGATACAAGGCACCGAAATCCTTTCGGGAGTCTACCGCTACACGCTGTCGTGCCGCACGCCACTCGGAATTCCCGCGGAAGAGGCCGCCAATCTCGACCTGAAATCGATGATCGGCAAAGAGCTGACTGTCACGATCCAGTTGGACGGCATGGGAACATTCATGGCCGGGATTGAAGGAATGGCGGGAATGGGCAATATCGGGGCAGGCATCCGCGAGATAAGCGGCATAGTGACGGAGGCCCGTTACGCGAATCAGACAGACCAACACAGCAATTACAACCTGGTGCTGAAGCCCTGGATCTGGCTGGCCGACCAGAGGTCTGATTTCCGGATATTCCAGCGCAAGACGGTCGTCGAGATCATCGAGAACGTGTTTGACAAATACATGTACTCGTACGACCTGCGTCTGAGTGGCTCGTATCCGGTGCTGGACTATCAGGTTCAGTACGGAGAAACGGATTTTTATTTTATTCAGCGATTAATGGCTGAGCACGGCATTTATTGGTTCTTCGAGCACTCGAATACGTTTCATCGCATGGTGCTCGTGGATCAGCTCGGCGCGCACAAACCGGTAGAGAGCGTCGCCTATCAGAACTTGTGGTATTACCCGCCGGGACACAAGATCGATCAGGAATACATCCACGCATTCGACACGGGCGGCGCGCTCCAGTCTGGCCGTTGGACGACGAACGACTTCGACTTCAAGAAACCTGCGGCACGCCTGACTGTGCAGAACGAATTGCCTCAGGAGACAGCGCATAACAACTTCGAACGCTACGAATGGCCGGGGGATTACACCGACCCTGGGCACGGAGAGCAGCTCGCGCGCTTGCGTATGGAAGAAGTGCGGGCACAGGGCGAGCGTGCGTCGGGCAGCGGCAACTTGCGCGACGTGGTGTGCGGGACGACCTTTCATCTGAACGGTTATCCGCACGACGCGGCGAATCAGGAATATCTGGTGATCGGTGCCTCGTTCCTGGCAACGGAATCCGGAGAGACAAGCGGCACAGGCGAGTACTCGTTCAGCACGTCGTTCACAGTCCAGCCCGCGACGACGGTGTTTCGGCCGTCGAGCAAACAATATCCGAAACCACGTACCAGCGGACCACAAACGGCGATCGTCACGGGACCTCCGGGGCAGGAAATCTGGACCGACCAGTACGGCCGCGTGAAGTTGAGTTTTCACTGGGATCGATCGGGTGTGAAAGACCAGAACTCGTCGTGCTGGATACGTGTGTCCTATCCGTGGGCGGGCAGCAACTTCGGTGGCGTGAACATACCGCGCGTGGGTCAGGAAGTGATCGTGGATTTCGTCAATGGCGATCCCGACCGGCCGCTTGTAACGGGGCGCGTTTTCAATGCTTTCTCGATGCCGCCCTGGGACCTGCCGGGCAATGCGACGCAAAGCGGCATCATCAGCCGTTCAATGAAAGGCGGCAAGTCTAACTACAGCGGTATTCGCTTCGAAGATAAGCAGGGCGCGGAAGAGTTCATGATCCAGGCGGAGAAGGATATGAACACCACTGTCAAGAATAACGAAACTCATGTGGTGGGAACGGACCGGACCAAAATCGTCAACGGGCAGGAAGTGACCACGGTGCAGGGCGACCGGACGCAGACGGTCAATGGGCAACACATGGAGACAATCAAGCACGATATCTCCCAGACATCGACGGACGGCAACGTGAGTGTGACGTCCGAAAAGGGCACCGTGACAATTTCCGCGAAGACGCAGATCAAGCTCGTTGTGCAGGGAACGACCGTCGTCCTGACTCCGAAGTTAATCAGACTGATTTCAAAGACGATCGAAAGTCAATCTTCCGCGGAAACGAACATGAAAGGCAGCAAGATCTATCTGAACTGCTAACTGCCTCTGAACAGCCAATAGACAATGACAGTGCACTACACAATGCATGAAGGCAGGATCACCTTGCCCGCCGGCTATAGTGACCGGACAGTAAATATTTTCGTACAGGAGCCGATGACGAATGGCCTTTCCAATGTCCAGGTTGCGCGAGACACCGCGCGACAGGGAGAAGCACTCGATGATTATGTGAATCGCCAGATCGCTTTGCTAAAGCGGAAGATCAAGGGCTTGTCTGTCACTTCACGCGAGGCAGTTGTGCTTGCGGGATGCCGCGCGGACGGCATCGAAATCGAAACCCGCTATCAGAGTAATGGAAAGTCTGTCTATCAACGCCAATGCGCGGTCTTTATTGCCAACGACAGGGCACTCATCTTTACGGCGACCAATACCGTCCCGTTCACCTCTGAACAACTCGCGATCTGGCGGCGGATGACCGATACATTCGTACCCGTCTGATCGATCGTCACTGTCGTCTGTCCAGTTGATCCTGTTTGCGCCGCTGCCGGTGCACGGTATTTAAGAGCGCGTCTAGAGGAAGAGCATGTTCGAAGCAGCACGTGTCGGAGACGAGATACAACATACGTCGGCCCTGGCTGGTTTTCTGATCGGCGCGATACTTGGCGCAGCGCTGATTTTCGCCGTTGCAATGTTGACGATCAGTTGTCCGTTTCTTGTTGGATTTATTGCAGGCTTTCTGGCCAGCATGATTGCGGAACAGATAGTCAATATTGCGACCCAGTTAGGCAGCCTGTTTGCCAGTACAACCGGCAGTATTACGGAAGGTTCGGCGAATGTGTTTGTCAACGGGCGGCCAGCCGTCCCCGCCAAAATCAGCGCTGCCGCGTGCGATCACGATACGCCGCACGAACTGGCGGCATGTGGATCCAGTACTGTATTTATCAACCAGCACGTCGCCGCACGTAAAGGCGACGACATTCAATGTGGCGCGACGATTGAGAAAGGGTCGAAGAACGTATTCTTTGGCAGCGACAAGGCATGTGAAATAGCGGTAGCCAGTGAAATACCGGCGTGGGCAGTGAATCTCAAGAACGCGTTGTTTCTGGTCGCGGGCGTTGCAGGCGGCTTGGCGGGCGCGCTAAAAAACGGCATGAAAGCGACATGTCCGTGTGTCTTGAAGTTTCTCGCTGGCCAGGTTGCGGGAATCTACGTGGGTTCCAAAATTTCGGAGGGCGTGTCTGGGCTGTTCGGTCATCCCGTCCATGTGCCGACTGGTCAGAAAGTTCTCGTCAACGAGCTGGATTTCGAGTTGCCCGGCCTCTTACCGTTCTTTGGGTCACGCTCGTATTCCAGTGCGATCGATACGTGCGGTATGTTGGGCCGCGGCTGGCAGCATAACTGGGACATTCACCTGAAACGCAGTAGCCGCGGTCTCGAATATGTCGGATTTCAGGGGCGCGAAGTCGGTTTCGACGATATCCCGGCCGGTCAGTACCAGTACAACTCGTTCGAGCAACTCTATCTGTCTCACGCGTTGGACGGCCGCTATGTTCTAAACGGCCTCGACGAAATCTTTTACGGATTCAGCGTGCATCCGCTGAACGGCCGGCACGTACTGGAGCGTATCGAGGACAAGTTCGGACATTTCATCGAGTTGCGTCGAGATTCGGGCGGCGCACTCGTCGAGGTGCGCAATGACGCGGATGTCGTCCTTGAATTGCATCATGCCGATGGACGCTTGATCGGCGTCGACCGCATCGACGGTACTCGACGCAGTCTTGTCCGTTACGGCTACGATGAAAATGGGCAGCTCATCCGCGTGCGCGATCGAACCGACACGCTGGTGCGACAGTTCGCCTATGCCGCCGGGTTGATGATCCGGCATGCCAACGCGCTTGGCTTTACTTGCAGCTACCGTTACGCGCAATACGGTGACGAGTGGCGGGTGGTCGAGCATGCCACGGATTCCGGCGATCGGTACACGTTCGCGTACGACATCGAGTCAAGGCGCGCGAGCGTCAGTAGCGAAGCGCTTGGCACGCAGCATTGGGAATACGACGCGGACAGCCTGGTCACGCATTGGACCGACTATCTGGGCGCGCGCTATCAGTTCGAATATGACGGGCACCAGCAGCTAGTGCGCATCGAGTCTCCAGGCGAGCGGTCGCAGCGTCTCGATTACGACGCACTTGGGCGAATCACGAAAACGGTAGATGCCACCGGCCGGGTCTGGCAAAGCACGTATCACCTCAAAACGCTGCGACTGTCGAGCAACACACTGCCTGACGGCAGCGTCTGGAAGTGGAACCATACGGAACAGGGTCTGCCGATCGAACGGATCGATCCGCTCGGTCAGGTGGCGCGGTTCGAACACGACGGGCGCGGACTGCTCACGTGCTACACCGACGAGCGGGGCGGCACGAACAGCTTCATCTACGATGACCGCTATGGTTTGCTGCTGAGCCGCATCGATTGCTCGGGCTCGACCACGCGCTATGCGTGGAATGACGAGAGCGAACTGGTCCGCCAGACCGATGCGCTGGGGCAGGTGACGCAGTTACTGCGCAATGCCACCGGCGCGGTCGGCACGGTGGTTCATGCCGACGGCACGCGCGAGACATTCGAGTACAACGCGCTGGGCCAGATCAGCCGGCACAGCAACGCGTTGGGATACGTCTCGCGGTGGGACTACACGCCGCGCGGGCAGGCCGAGCGTTACACGGACCGGCTGGGTCGCACGCTTGCCTATCGTTACGACGCGCATGGGCAACTGGTGAGGCTGACCAACGCGAACGGGGCGAGCTACGACTTTAGCTATGACGCTGCGGGTCGCCTGACTGCCGAGGTCCGTCTGAACGGCGTGCGGTGCGAGTTGCGCTACAACCCGAACGGCGAAGTGATCGCGCAAACGATGACGGGCCGGCACGGTGAATCGGAAACGATCGGTCTGGAGCGGGACGCGGCCGGGCGGCTGATCGGAAAGCACGGCAGATGCGCGACGACCCGCTACGTCCATGACCCGCTCGACCGCGTGACGGCGGTTCACCGGCAGCCGTGCGCGGTCGGCATGGCGCTGGGCATCGAGGCGTGCGAAGTGAGTTTCGAGTACGACGCGCTGGGCCGGTTGCTGGCGGAAACCGTGGATGGCCAGCGTTCGGAGTCGCACCATGACGCGCTCGGCAACGTGATCGAACGTAGGCTCCCTCTGGGTCAGCGGATCTCGATGCTGCACTACGGCTCGGGGCACGTGCACCAGATCAGCCTGGACGGTGAAGCGCTCATCGATATCGAACGCGATGCGCTGCACCGCGAAGTGCAGCGCACGCAGGGGCCGCGTGTCTGCCGCACGACTTACGATCCGCGCGGGCGCACGGCGTCGCGGCTGAGCGAACGCTCGGGACGCGAGGAAATGGCGGACAACGATCCGCTCGGCTCGGCCTATCAGTACGATCTTGCCGGCAATCTGCATCAGGTGATCCGGCAGGGCAGCGGTACGCGCTCGCGCGGCACGGTCCATTACACGTACGACGTGATGGGCCGGATGACGGGCTTCCACGACGGCAACGGGCTGAACGAGAGCTGCCTCTACGACGCGGCTGACAACCTGATCGACGCGACGCGTGACAGCGCGGCGAGCCGGATTATGGACGATCTGCTCAGCCGTTTCCGGCAGACGGGCTACAGCTATGACGGCTTCGGGCAGCTTAAGCGCCGGGTGCAGGATGGGCTGGTGCAGGACTTCGTCCATGACGACGAGGGGCGGATGGTTCGCGCGTCGGGCCAGGGCCGGCATGGCTGGCACAGCACGGCCTATCGATACGACGCGATTGGCCGGAGAACGGGCAAGGTTACGCGTCGCACGGCGGCGGACGGCGCGGCGCTCGTGGAGGAGACGCGCTTCGTGTGGGAAGGCATGCGCATGGTGCAGGTGCTGCGCGATGAGACGGTGCGCACGTATGTCTACTCACCGGATTCACCGTACCGGCCGATGGCGCGGGTGGACCAGCCTGTTGTCAGTGTCGACGGACAGTGCCGTGCGGGCGGACGGCGCGTTGTGTGGCATCACCATGCGCACGACAATGGTCAGGTGTACGACGTGACGGGTGCAAACGGCGAGGTGGTGTGGGAGCCGGGTTTCACGGGTTTCGGGGAATACAGGGGAACGGAGTGGCTCGACGACAGGCCGTTCGACGAGGCGCTGCGGTTTGCGGGTCAGTATGCGGACGAGGAAACCGGGCTGCATTACAACACGTTCCGGTACTATGATCCGGCGACGGGACGGTTTGTCAGTCAGGATCCGATCGGGTTGGCGGGGGGATTTAATCTTTATGCGTATGCGCCCAATCCGGTATTGTGGGTTGATCCGTGGGGGCTGTCGTGCGAAAGCGAAACAAGCGCATCTGCTAGTAAATTCCCATCAAGAAATGCTGCACTCAGAGCGGCAAAAAGAGATGCTGGAATACCAATGAGACAACAGCCTGATCGCGTTGACCTCGTCAATCTTACGGATAGAAGTGGCAAGAATATTTTGGGTGAAAATCATCAGCCGATTAAAACGCGCGAATACACTTTTACTCGCGAAGACGGCTCTCAAATTGTTATTCAGGATCATTGGCCTGGCCATAGTTACGGTCCGGCAGGTACGCCGGGGAACCAAGGGCCTCATGTCAATGTGAGACCCATTGAAGATACCCGCAACGGCACAGTACCTGGTACGCTTGAGCACTATCCATTTTAGAGGGATGCGCAATGTTGCACTGGACTGATTTATTGACGGATAAGAAAAAATTAATGGCCATTTATGGAGTAAATTTACCATCTCTTGATAAGGTGAATGTTCATGAGGTCATCTTTCATCGTGATGGACCAACGGTCACCTTTCGAGTTGATTTACTGGAATATCCGTCATCTCCTCCGAAAAAATGGATTGAAAATAAATTCAATACTGTTCAAATTCGACTTTCATGTTCAGATGTGAAATATTCGTCTCTTCATGGCTGGAATCACACCTCATTCGTTGCAAGCATTGGCCTGAATAGGGATGGTGAATTGATAACGCTTGCATTGAATGGCGATGGGCTATCTGTCTGCCTTAAATCTGCTTTTTTAGATGTGAGTTCAATTTCAGCCTATATTGATAGTCTGCATTAAATATAGGAAAGGGCCGCGCGCGGCCCTTTGTTCAACTACTCTGCGGTAATGGTCAGCCGCCCCCATTCGACATTGATCCTCACGCGCTGGCCTGCTTGAAAACCCGCGTGCTCGATCCATCGCCCTGCAAGCTTCATCCACGGGTAAAGCGGTGGGATAGTGGGGCTTCGCCAGTTGCGCCTGTAGCGCATTGACTGCTGGATGGTCACGAAGCGTTCCGTGACGGGTGGACGTGCTTTAAGATTGGTGTCAGCCATGATCAACTCCTTGGTTGAGTTGGTGGTGGTCAGCGGGCGGTGAGTGTTGGCGCACTCACCGCCCGCGCTTTTTTTACGGTGCCCGGGTCACTTCAATCTGGACGACCATCGTTCAGCTTCATACTTGATGATCATGCCTTCGAGCAGTTGCTTGATCACGGACTGCTGTTGCTTGGGCATGCTGGATATTGCCTGGAACTGCATTGCCAGATCGGCATCGGTTTGCAGTTCATCCTCTTCAAAAATCAGCGAATCAGTAGTAACACGCAAGGTCCGTGCGATCTTCTTGATAGCCTCCAGGGACGGCTGCGAGGTACCGGCTTCATAACGCTTGACCTGTGTGATGTGCAGGCCGATGGCTTCGGCCAGAGCCTGCTGTGTCAGACCTTTCTGCTTGCGCAGGGAGACGAGTCGGGCGGCGATACTCATAGTGGAGAGCCATTGAGTCGAGAACGCCACGATCGTATCCCCGCGAAAAAATCAAACTTGACATGGGTAGCATACAAGATACTAAAATGTAGATCAAGAGACACTTGACAGGTTTTAGCCTGAAGGACGGTTTATGGCCCGCATCCCCGAATCCGAGCTTGAGCGCATGAAGGCCGAGGTATCGGTCGAGCAGCTCGTGCGCGCGCACGGCATCGAGCTTGGGAAGTCGGGCAAGGACTGGCGTGGGCGGTGTCCGTTCCATGACGACTCCACGCCATCGCTGGTGGTGACGCCTTCGAAGAACCTGTGGCACTGCTTTGGCTGCGGGCTCGGCGGTGGCCCGGTGGACTGGGCGATGAAGGCGAACGGCATCTCGTTCCGTCACGCGGTGGAGCTGCTGCGCGAAGGTATTCCTTCTTTAACGGCTACGCCCCGAAGGAAGTCCCCTTGGGGGAAAGCCGGGACCGCACATTCCACGGTGCGCGCACTGCCCTCGCCGGTGTCGGTGGGCGCGGACGATGTGGCGCTGCTGGAGCAGGTGGTGGATTACTACCATCAGACGCTGAAGAACTCGCCTGAGGCAATGGCGTATCTGGAGAAGCGCGGCATTGCGGGGGCGGTGGACCACTTCCGGCTGGGCTATGCGAACCGGACGCTGGGGCTGCGGCTGCCCGAGAAAAACCGTCATGCAGGTGCGGCGATGCGCGCGCGATTGCAGTCGGTGGGGGTGCTGCGCGAGAGCGGGCATGAGCACCTGAACGGGTGCGTGGTGTTTCCGTGGTTCGATGGGTCAGGCCACGTAGCGGGCCTGTACGGCCGCAAGATACTGGACAACCTGCGCCCGGGCACGGCGTACCACCTGTACCTGCCGGGAGCGCATCGGGGCGTGTTCAATGCCCAGGGATTGCGCGGGCAGAAGGAAGTGATCCTGTGCGAGTCGATCATCGATGCGCTGACGTTCTGGTGTGCGGGCTATACGAACGTGACGGCGTCGTTCGGTGCGGAAGGGTTGACGGCGGATCATCTGGCGCTGTTCGAGGCAGAGCGAATTGAGCGCATCGTGTTTGCGTACGACAACGATCAGGCGGGCCGCGAGGCGATGGACCGGCAGGCCGGGAGGCTGATGGTGAAGGGGGTCGGGTGCTACCGGATCCGGTTTCCACATGAGCTGGATGCGAATGCGTATGCGCTGAAGGTGACGCCGGCGGCGAAGAGCCTGGGCGTGCTGATGCGGCGGGCGGAGTGGCTGGGCAATGGCGTTGCGCCGCCGCGTGAGGTGGCGATGCCGTTGCGATCGGGGAGCGCGCCGGAAGGACGCGATGACGCGGCGCTAACCGCTGCACCTGAAGCGGCCCGCTCTTTAGCCGCTAAAGCCGTGCACCCCACGGTGGCGGCAGTCACGCCGCTGCCAGCGGCCGCTGAGGCGGTCGTGCCGTCGCTCGACGTTGCCTGCGAAGTGAGCGGCGCGGAAATCGTGTTTGCGTTCGGTGCGGTGCGCTACCGCGTGCGTGGGTTCGACGCGAAGGCCACAGCAACGGCGGGCGCGTTGAAGGTCAATGTGCTGGCCAGTGCCGGCGAGCTGTTCCACGTCGATACGTTTGATCTTTACTACGCGAAGGCGCGGGCCAGTTACATCGCGCGGGCCGCGGCGGAATTGCGGGTGAAGGAAGAGGCGGTGAAGGCCGATCTGGGGCGCATGCTGCTGAAGCTGGAGATGTTGCAGTCGGCGGTGGAGGTGCCGGTGTCGTCGGCAGAAGCAATGACGGCCGATGAAAAGCGCGCGGCGCTTGACCTGTTGCGCACGCCTGAGCTGCTTGCGCGGATCGTGTCGGACTTCGCGGCGTGTGGCGTGGTGGGCGAGGAGACGAACAAGCTGGTGGGCTATCTGGCGGCGGTATCGAGGAAGCTCGATGCGCCGCTGGCGGTGGTGATCCAGAGCTCGAGTGCGGCGGGCAAGAGTTCACTCATGGACGCCGTGCTCGCGTTCGTGCCGGAAGAGGAGCGGATCAAATACTCGGCGATGACGGGCCAGAGTCTCTTTTACATGGGCGAGACGAACCTGAAGCACAAGGTGCTGGCGATCTGCGAGGAGGAAGGCGCGAGTCGGGCGGCGTATGCGCTGAAGCTGTTGCAAAGCGATGGTGAACTGACGATTGCGTCGACAGGCAAGGATGCGAATACCGGCAACCTGGTGACGCAGGAGTATCGCGTGGAAGGTCCGGTGTCGATCATGCTGACGACGACGGCCATCGAGATCGATGAAGAGTTATTGAACCGCTGCCTGATCCTGACGGTGGACGAAGGCCGTGAGCAGACCGAGGCGATTCACCGGTTGCAGCGGCACAGGCGCACGCTCGACGGGCTGAAGCTGAAGGCGCAGAAGGAACGGATTCTGGCGGTGCATCGCAACGCGCAGCGGTTGCTGAAACCGCTGGCGGTGGTGAACCCGTTTGCGGACCAGCTCACGTTCCTGTCGGATCGTACGCGCACGCGGCGCGACCATGAGAAGTACCTGACACTGATCGACACGATTGCGCTGCTGCACCAGCACCAGCGGGACGTGAAAACGGTCCATTCCCCCGAGGGGACTTCCTTTGGGGCGCACGCGGGTGCGGAGCTGGCGTATATCGAAGTGACGCTGGCCGACATTGAACAGGCGAACCGGATCGTGCATGAGGTGCTGGGACGTTCGCTTGACGAGTTACCGCCGGTGACACGCCGGGTGCTCGCGCAGATTGCGGCGGCGGTGAACGCGAAGCCGTTGCCGCGTGAATCGGTGAGGTTCAGCCGGCGTGAGGTACGCGAGTGGACGGGACTGGGCGACACGCCGTTGCGCAAACATCTTGAGCGGCTGGTCGATCTGGAATATCTGCTTACGCATCGCGGCCAGCGTGGCCAGAGCTTCGAATACGAACTGATCCATGACGGCGACGGCAGCAATGCCATGCATCTGTCGGGCCTGCTGGATACGGATACGATTCGAGGTTCGCTCCCTCATGAGGGCGGGTTCGCCCCCGGTTCGCTCCCTCAATGCTCCGTCAAAACGCCCCCAACGCCCCCGGCGCAACATTCCGCAGAAGCCGACAGCGCAAGGCTGAGCGGGCAGGCATCGATCCACGGCCCGAAAACGCACCTCTCTGGAAATAGAAATCCTGTCGTCGTAGGCGCATCGTTGCAGGAGCGTGCGTCATGAGCTACCAGCCGGTGCGGCCGAACAAACGGGTGCGTGGGCGCAGGATGGCGGCGTACAGTCGCCGCGCTTCCCGCGTGGTGTCAGCGGGCGACCTGCTGCCGGCGTGGGCGGCGTATCTGCATGCCCACGCTGAATGGTTGCGGATGATGGCGTACTCGGAGACGACGGTGACGGCCGGTCACAACGCGCTGGTGGACTTCGTGCGGTGGTGCCAGACGCGCGCCATCGACGGGCCGCAGCAGTTGACGCTGAAGGTGCTGGAACAGTACCAGCGTGCATTGTTCCTGTACCGCAAGGCTAGCGGCGAGCCGTTGAGCACGAGTGGTCAGGTGGTGCGGTTGCAGACGCTGAAACGCTTTGGCCGATGGCTCGCGCGTGAAGGCTATCTGCCGTTCAATCCGGCGTCTGAACTGTCGATGCCACGGCTGGCGCAGCGCATTCCGCGCTCGATCCTGTCGGTGGCGGAGATCGGGCGCATGCTGGCGCAGGCCGACGTGAGTACACCGACGGGCTTGCGCAACCGGGCCATCGTGGAAGTGTTTTACTCGACCGGGTTAAGACGCTCGGAGATGGCGAAGCTGGCGACGTATGACGTTGATCACGCGCGGCGGCTGGTGATGGTGCGCGAGGGTAAAGGAAGGCGTGACCGGATGGTGCCGATTGGCAAACGGGCGTTGGAGTGGCTCGACCGGTACGTACTCGAGGCGCGCGAAGAACTGACGACAGGCGGTCATCATGCGATGTGGGTGACGGACTTCGGCGAGCCAATGAACGCGTCGTACCTGGCGCATATCGTGAAACGGATGATGGAGAGCGCGGGCATCCGGAAGACCGGTTCGTGTCATCTGCTGCGCCACGCGATGGCCACGCACATGCTGGACAACGGAGCGGATACGCGTTTCATCCAGGCGATGCTGGGTCATGCGTCGTTGTCGAGCACGCAGATCTACACGATGGTGTCGGTGGAGAAGCTCAAACGGATCCACGCGGTGACGCATCCGGCGCGGGCCGATGGTGTGCTGCATGAGCTGGAGGTTGAGGACGACGCCGAAGTGGCCGATGCGGTTTCCCTGTTAGCGGCCATCGACGCCGAAGCGGCACACGAGGTGTCAGAAGAAAGTGATGAAGGATAAAAGGCGCAAGCGGCCTGCGGCCGGAGGCAACGAGGGCCGGGGGTAAATCGTCTGTCCCGTCCCTTCGGGCCGAGCCAGCCGATTGAACATAACGCTGTGAAATTAGCACCGTTTGGCGGGCCGTCCGGCAGGAAAAGAGTCAGGTGGCCGGCCCGCCAAACGGTGCTAATTTGCGCTATGTCTTGCGCCCCCGGCCCGCCGGGTGCGCGAGGCGCACAAGAATAAGTCAGGGCCATAAAGCGGCCGGGAACCTGGAATACGAACAAAGCCAGGCATGGCGCTACGCGCAACATCAAAATCAGGGGCCGCGTGGCGGCCGTCATGAACATGAGCCCCGCCCACCCGGCAGTCTGCTGCGCCCGGGCTGCGGCCGCGTTGCGGCCTTCGCTCCGTGCTCGCAGCCCGCCTCCCGTCCGCCCCCAGGGAGCTCCCCAATGTGCCGTTACTGCGTAACGGAAAACAACCCCCCACCTGAAAACCAAAGCGTGCTTCGCATGCGGTGCAAGCCGCCGAGTCGTCTTGCACCGCATGGCTGAGCGTAGAACCCTGGTGGCCGTCAAGGCCAGGCCCTGCGGGCGCGCGTTGCGCGGCCTTGACGGAATCGGCGTTGCGCGGGTGCGCGAAGGCTTGCGCGGTTCTGGAGCAGTGGTGCGCGGTGGCCGTGTTCCGCCGGGTTTGCCGTCGCCCTGCGGGCGCCGTCAAACCCGGCGGGATGTGGTTGCGATGTCGGACGTTATGGCACCACGCGCCTATCCTGCGCGCGACGGCCAGAGAGTAAATCCCGGTTGTTTCGAGATGGGCGCGCGCTGAAAATCGTGTCTGGGGAAAAATTCCGTATGCCGACGGCGATGAAGGTCGAAAGCCTTGCTGGCTAAGGGGACGCGACCCGCGCGAGGGAGGAGCGTGGCAGGGTAAAAAAGTTTATGCGTATGCGCCGAATCCGGTATTGTGGATTGATCCGTGGGGGCTGGCAAAAGCGAATCCCTACACTGTGACTTCTAATTCGGCATCGACAGACATTCCCGCGAGAGGCGTTCATGTGAATGTGAGCGGACCTGGATTACCCCCTGCCGGAGGACATGTGAGCTTGGTCCCCGGACCTGCCGATTCCAATGGAAACATAGCCGGGCTAGACATTGAACCTGCGGATAGAGCGGCTCGCAATCTCTCTGATAGCCAATGGAGAAAGGTTCAAGGTGCAATACAGCAACATCTGGATGATCCAAAAAATGCGGATCGCTTAATATCTGCTGCCAAGGGTGGCACCGATCTTCCTCAAGGAGCAATGACAGAATCGCGTCGAGCTCAGGTTGCGCAGGTGCGCGATATTCTAGGCGAGCATCGATCTTCGGGAACCAATGCATTATGTTAAAAGAAATTCTGAAATCTCGAATACGCACAACTCGTTTTGACAAGCTGTTGCGAGAATATATATATAGCGGTGTGTTACTGCCTGCCGAAAAGAGGAATTTGGTAAATTGTTCTTACAGCGAAATCGGGCAGGAGTGTGATAATGATTCGGGAGCCGCCGGGGAAGATGAGATATTTTCGTTTTTTCTCCGTAAAACTTGGAGCGGCTGTCGATATGACATTGAGCTGAAGTTCTATTTTCGACGTTGCGTATGGATAGCCGATTCTGTTTATTTTTTTGGAAAAAAGCTTCGGCTTGGCATGTTTTTCAAATTAATTGACAATGTTTGGCTTGCTGGAGCTCGTGCATTCATTTACGGAAGTCCTGGCGACGAGGGGGTGGTTATATTTCAAAATGGAGTAATCCTAAGATTTCAAATTCTGGATGGTTTTCCATACGTTTATCAGATTGAAGGGCTGTATGCAGCAGATTCGCTTCAGTCGAACGCCTCAAGAATTGAATCGATTTCGAAAAGAATGGAAGAGGTGAGCCTCGATAAATACATCTGATCATATCGTGCGTCACCGACTCTGAAGGCTGTATCGACGCGCTCGGTCAGGCGGCGCGGTTCGAACACAACGGGTGCGGACTGCTCACGTGCTACACGGACAAGCGGGGCGGCACGAATAGATTCACCTACGACGGTCGCTACGGTCTGCTGCTCAGCCGCACGGACTGCTCGGGCTCGACCACGCGCTATGCGTGGAATGACGAGAACGAACTGGTGCGCCTGACCGATGCGTTGGCGCAGGTGACGCAGTTGGTGCGCAAATCGCGAATGATCCCTCTTTGATAAGTATGTTACGTATGGGCAAGCGCGTGGGTACGAGCAAACCTACATTGAGCATTACGGGACAAAAACTGGAAAAAATCAGAGAGCAATTATCCTCTGCTAACAGAGGGAATAAAGTTGCCTCTTCGATCACGATGGTACTAGCCGGCCTGCTGCGCAACAGGGGTATTTCGAAGAGCACTACAATTCAAAAATCAAGATCACTTAATCCTAGGGCCACAAAGGGAGGCTGTTGAAATGACGAATATAAAGATTAATGGTTGGGGTTGGAAAGAGCGAACCATGATTCGTTTTATTAAATCTTGAAATATTTTTTGTTTTAAGTTGCAAGATGAGCGATATGGATTTGGGCGCATTATCTCAAAAGTAAGCATTGGACACACGGCGGAAATTTTTAACTTTGCATTGTCCTCGCCTAGCGTATCGGTCGAAATGTTAGCGGTGACTGCGCGGGCGTTCCCCCGGTTGTTCTGGATTCGTATAGCTTGTTTGATAAGAGAATATCCGGAGATTGGCGGATTATAGGGCATCAGGAGGGGTATTTGCCTGTTGGTTATGAGGATGTATTCTTCTCTTACGGTGTCGGAGATTCGTGCAAGCGCATGGATATTCATGGTAATTTACAGAATATGGCACCCTCAGATAAGAATAAATATTCTCCCTATACGTCTAAGAATGACAATCATATCCAAGCAATGATTCATAATGCGCGGATTTGAAAGGTGTCATTGTACGGAATGGCAACTATTGTTGCAGAAAAGTGAGGGCCGCATTGAGAAGGAGACATGTAAGTCTGGTCCTCCGCTCAAGTGCTACACCGACGAGCGGGGCAACACGAACAGCATCACGACAACCGCTACGGTCTGCAACTGATCCGCTCGGACTGCTCCGACTCGACGGCGCGCTATGCGTGGAGTGCCAAAGCGAACTGGTGCGCCAGACCGATGCGCTGGGGCAGGTGACGCAGTTACTGCACAATGCCGCCGGCTCGGTCGGGACAGAGGTTCACGTCGACGACACGCGCGAGACACACGGCTACAACGCGCTGGGGTACGTCTCGCGATGGGACTACACGCCGTGCGGACAGGCCGAGCGTTACACGTTACGGCGCGCAGAAAACTAGTGAACTAGCGGCGGTGCGCACTTGCGCGGCATTACACCGACCAGCCGGCGCACACGCTTGCCTATCGTTACGACGCGCGCAGACAACAAGCGAACTAACCAACGCGAACAACGCGAACAACGCGAACAACGCGAACAACGCGAACAACGCGAACAACGCGAACAACGCGAACAACGCGACCCACGACTTCACCCACAACGCGCCGCCCCCCTCAAGTCGCCCAAATCCGCAACGGCCTCCCCCCCACCCCATGCACCACCGGCCGCAACTCAATCCAGCATTTCACAAACGCCCGCTGCAGCAATTCCATCGACCTCGAAACCCCCCGCACGACGAGCACTCCAGAAGTCACACAAGAAGCCGCCATCCGCACCGAATCATCGAACGGCA
The DNA here is from genome assembly GCF_042680985.1 of Paraburkholderia dipogonis. Lineage (NCBI taxonomy): Bacteria > Pseudomonadati > Pseudomonadota > Betaproteobacteria > Burkholderiales > Burkholderiaceae > Paraburkholderia > Paraburkholderia dipogonis. The sequence goes on from NZ_JBHUFR010000011.1 coordinate 83,535, forward strand.
ATTGCGCCGTCAACGCCTCAGCAAGCGCATCATCGCAGGCATCCCCAACAGCCCAAAGCGTCCCATACGCCGGAAACCCCGCCAGCCCTTGAGCAGCATCGCGTAGCGAATCATTCGCCTCAAAACTCCCACGCTCGAACCACAGCAACTCGCCATCAGCCCCAACAATCCGCGAAACGGCACGCAAACGCCCATCCGACCACCGCTCGCCCGCGGCTTGGCGCCCGAGCTGCGTCGCATCCCAGCCGATCGCAGTGGCGCCGCGAGCCAGCGTCAACGAAAAATCCAGCTCCGCGTTCGCATGATCGAAAACGATATTATTCTGCGGCAGCCAATCGAGCTTGGCCCGTTCGCCGACTCGCACCGCAATCTGCTGCTGCGCCTCGCGGCCATTGGACTTGTACCACTTGGTCGCGCCCGGCGTGGTGATAACAGCATGCGCATCTGTGCCGACATCGACATCGATAGCAAGCCGATCCCCACCCGCGATTCCGCCGGGCGGGTGCACGATCACCGCATGACAGATACCCTGTCCTTCAGGATAAAGCGGCCTTTGAACCCGCAACGGGCCGTCATGCAACCGATGCTTGAGCGTAGTCCGCTCGCCATGTTTGACGAACCCAAGTTCAAGGCGCGCGTGCCATAGCGAATGCGCGCCGTCTTGAGCGGCAGCGAACGTGACGTGATTTTCGTGAACCGACATGCGAATGGAAAGGCGACCGAACAGAGAAAAACAAAGCGTGCCTGCGCACGTCAGGCAACGCTAAACCGCGTCGCCACAGGGTGCGACGAGAATATCACGCGGGCTTCCGAATGCCGCTCACACGGCGATCAACGTCCGCACACCATCCGTATCCATATTGGCGCCTTCACCGCCCGCAATGATCTCGCCGCGGCTCATCACCCAATACCGATCGGCGATGTCCTTGGCGAAGTCGTAATACTGCTCGACGAGCAGCACGGTCATGCCCATTTCCTCGACCAGTTGACGCAGCGTGCGGCCGATATCCTGAATGATCGACGGCTGAATGCCTTCGGTAGGTTCGTCGAGAATCAGCAATTGCGGATCGCTCATCAACGCCCGGCCAATCGCAAGCTGCTGCTGTTGACCGCCCGACAGATCCCCACCGCGCCGGCTGCGCATATCCTTCAGCACCGGGAATAACTCGTAGATACGATCCGGAATCTTCTTAGGCGTCTTCTTGCTGGCGGCCCCCACCAGCAGATTCTCTTCGACGGTCAAACGCGGAAAAATATCGCGCCCCTGTGGCACATAAGCGAGGCCTTTCTCCACACGCGAGTAAGTCGGCAGTTTGGTGATCGGCGCACCGCGCCAGGCGATCGAACCGCTCTTCGTTTGCACGACACCCATCAAACAACGCAGCAGCGTGGTCTTGCCCACGCCGTTACGGCCGAGCAGAACAGTGAGTTTGCCGTCGGGCACGGTGAGCTTCACATCGCGCAGAATGTGGCTGCCGCCGTAGTACTGGTTCAGGTTTTCTACTTCTAGCATGTCGGTTCAACCTTTGATTGCGGCAACCCGTTTCACCGGCCCAGATAAGACTCGATCACCGTCTCGTCGCGTTTCACTTCGTCGAGTGTGCCGTGAGCGAGCACGCGCCCTTCGGCCATCACCGTGACCTTGCCGGCCGCGCCCGAGAGCGCCGCCACGAATTCCATGTCGTGCTCGACGACCATCATCGAACAGGTGCCGCGCAACTGATTGAGCAACTCGGCGAGTTGCATGGTTTCGTCGTCGGTCATGCCGGCGGCGGGTTCGTCGAGCAGCAGCAGTGCCGGCTGCTGCATCAGCAACATGCCGATTTCGAGCCGTTGCTTCTGTCCATGCGACAGCTCGCCGGCAAGCCGCCGTGCTTCGCTCTCGAGGCCGATAAGCGCCAGCGTCTCTTCAATGCGCGCTTGCGCCTCGCGATCCAGGCGCGCGCGCAACGAAGCCCACCAGCCCTTGTCGGCCTTCATCGCGAGTTCGAGGTTTTCCCACACGGGATGCTGCTCGAACACGGTCGGCTTCTGAAACTTGCGGCCGATGCCCACACGCGCGATGGACGGCTCGTTCATCCGCGTCAGATCGATGGACTGGCCGAGATACACCTTGCCGGAATCCGGCTCCGTCTTGCCGGTGATGACATCCATCATCGTCGTCTTGCCGGCGCCGTTGGGGCCGATGATGCAACGCAATTCGCCGGCGTCGATGGTCAGCGTCAGCGCGTTCAACGCCCGGAAACCGTCGAAGCTCACGGTCACGTCTTCGAGATACAGGATCGTGCCATGCGACACGTCGATCTCGCCGGGCACGACGGTGCGCCCCATGCTGGCGACGCCGCTCAACGAGGTTACTTCAGCGGGTTCTTCCGGTAAAGCCAGATCGGGAACCATCGGGTTTTCATTCATGAGCGGTTCCTCTTGCGCGTCGCGAGTTCGATCAGTCCCATGATGCCGTTCGGCAGGAACAGCGGGACCAGCACGAAAATCAGACCGAGAAAGAACAGCCAGTATTCAGGGAAGTTCGCCGTGAAAAAGCTCTTCGCGCCATTCACCGCGAAAGCGCCGATGATCGGGCCGATCAGCGTGCCGCGTCCGCCCACGGCGACCCAGATTGCCATTTCGATCGAGTTGCCCGGCGACATCTCGCCCGGATTAATGATGCCGACCTGCGGCACATACAACGCGCCGGCGATGCCGCACAACACGGCCGACACGGTCCACACGAACAGCTTGTACGCAAGCGGGCTGTAGCCGAGAAACATCAAACGCGTTTCGCCGTCGCGCACCCCGGTGACCACGCGGCCGAGCTTCGAGGTGACGACGACCCGCGCGCCGAGAAACGCCAGAATCAGCACGGCAAACGTGATCAGCAGCAGGGCAGTGCGCGTGCCCGGATGCGTGATCGGAAAGCCGCCGATGCGCTTGAAGTCGGTAAAGCCGTTATTGCCGCCGAAGCCGGTTTCGTTGCGATAGAACAACAGCATCGCGGCGAAGGTCATGGCCTGCGTGATGATCGACAGATACACGCCCTTCACCCGCGAACGGAACGTGAAGAAGCCGAATACCCACGCGACTGCCGCCGGCACCAGCACCACCAGCAGCAGCGCGTAGCCGAGGTGCTGCGTGCCTTGCCAGTACCACGGCAGTTGATGCCAGTCGAGGAACACCATGAAGTCGGGCAGGTCGCTGCCGTACTTGCCTTCGTGGCCGATCGAGCGCATCAGGTACATGCCGATCGCGTAGCCGCCGAGCGCGAAGAACAGCGCGTGGCCGAGGCTCAGAATGCCGCAATAGCCCCACACGAGATCGAGCGCCAGCGCCGCGATCGCATAGCACATGAACTTGCCGGTGATCGTCATCGCGTAGGCGGACAGATGCAGCGCGCTCGTCTCCGGCACGACCAGAGTGCAGAACGGCACGCCCAAGCCGAAGACGACGATCAACGCGACCAGTGCGAGCCACGCGCGCCGCGACAATAGCGCCGGACGCGGCGGCAGGCCGAGCGCGAAACCGGATTGCGGCTCGCGTCCGGCGCTGACGCCACCGCTCGTTGCGCCGACGTGAGCCGATGAAGTTGCCGACGCGGTTGCCGATGAAGTTGCCGATGTCATCTCATGCCTCCGCGCTACGGCCCTTGAGGGCGAACATGCCCTGCGGACGCTTCTGGATGAACAGGACGATCAGCACGAGTACGGCGATCTTTGCGAGCACCGCGCCCCAGAACGGTTCGATTGCCTTGCTGATCAACCCGAGACCGAAGCCGCCGATCACCGTGCCGGCCAGTTGACCGACACCGCCGAGTACCACGGCCATGAACGAATCGATGATGTAGCTCTGGCCTAGGTCCGGCCCGACGTTGCCGATCTGCGAAAGCGCACAGCCGCCCAGACCCGCGATGCCCGCGCCGAACGCGAACGCATACGAATCGACTCGCGCGGTCTTCACGCCGACGCAGGCCGCCATCCGGCGGTTCTGCGTGACGGCGCGCACGAAGAGGCCGAGACGCGTCTTCGTGAGTACGGCCCACGCAATGCCGACCACGATCAGCGAGAACGCGAGAATCGCGAGCCGGTTGTACGGCAGGATCAGACTGGGCAGCACGGTCACGCCGCCGCTCATCCACGCAGGATTGACCACCTGCACGTTCTGCGCGCCGAACAGCATGCGCGTCGCCTGAATCAGGATCAGGCTCACGCCGAAGGTGGTCAGCAGCGTTTCGAGCGGACGGCCGTACAGATGCTTCAGCACCAGCCGTTCGAGCACGATGCCCACCAGTCCCGCGGCGACAAACGAAGCCGGAATGGCGAGCAGCGGATACCAGTCGAACGCGCCGGGCGCGAAGCGCTGAAAGAGGTTCTGCACGACGTAGGTGGCATAGGCGCCGATCATCAGGAACTCGCCGTGCGCCATGTTGATGACGCCGATCAGTCCGTACGTGATGGCGAGGCCCAGCGCGGCGAGCAGCAGCACGCTGCCGAGCGACAGGCCCGCGAACAGCGTGCCGGCAATCTGGCTGCGCCGCTGGATCGCATCGAGTTCGTCGATGCCGCTCTGCGCGGCGGCGCGCACGCGATCGTCGGGCTCGTTGAAGGTGCCGTCCGGCTTCTTCGCGACGAGCGGCCGCAGCAGTTCGTTCATGTCGAGGTCGTGGCGCGCGGCGACCAGTTGCACGGCTTCGAGACGTTTGGCCGCATCGGCATCGTGCAGGGCCGTCATTGCCCACAGCGTGTCGAGGCGCTTCTTCAATGCGGGATCGGTTTCCTTCGCGCGAGCCGCGTCGACGAGCGGTTTGATCGACGGATCCGGGTTCTGCAGCAACGAGGTGATGGCGGCGTCACGCGTGGCCTTGTCCGGCGAATCGAGTTGCAGACCGGACAACGCGCCGGCGACTTTCGAGCGCAGCAGATTGTTCAGCGTGACCGGCTGCGCGTCGCCCGCGGCGACGGTTTTGCCCGTCACCGCGTCTTTTGCCGTATCGCCGTCTTGAAGCAGCACGGTGCCTGCGTCGGTGGCGAGCGCGCTGTCTTCGGAGAGCGCTTTGAGAACCGCCATCGATTCTTTGTCGTGATTGGCGATCAGTTTGTCGATGGCCGCGGACTTCGCGTCGAAGTCGTCGGCGGCGAGCGGCGCGACATCGGCCTGGGTCAGCGCGAAGGCGGCCGGCGGTGCGCCGGCGAGCAGCACGAGCGTCGCGACAACGACGCCGCGCCGCGCGAGCCGTCGTGCCAGTGTTCGTGCGTCTGTGAGGATTGAAAACGCCATGGTGGCCTTTGAAGAAAATCCGGCAGGGCGGCGCGGCATGTGGGCAAGCGCCCGTTGCCGCGCCGTCGAGTTGCTGCGCGCGAGGGTCGCGCCTTTCGGATGTCCGATCAAGGCACGATCCGGGGTGCGGTGGGCGCGCCCGTCGCGGGATTGCAATCGGCAAATCAACGTGCCGCGCCGGCTAGCTTCGCCGCCGCGGCACGCCTTCCTGTCAGGCGACGCGCGAGCGCTTCAGGAACGCGGGAATCGAGCTGACCACGTCCGGCTTGCTCGAATTGCCTGCAATGAACGGGCTCCACGGCTGCGCGCGAACCGCGGTCTTGGTCCGCCACACCACGTTGAACTGACCATCGGCGCGCACTTCACCGATCATCACCGGCTTGTGCAGATGGTGATTGCCGTCCATTTCCAGCGTGAAGCCCGACGGCGCCGCGAAGGTCTGGCCGACCATCGCCACGCGCACCTTGTCCACGTCCGTGCTCTTGGCCTTCTCGACCGCCTGCTTCCACATATGGATGCCGACGAAGGTCGCTTCCATCGGGTCGTTAGTCACGCGCTTGGTGCCGCCCGGCAGGTTGTTCTGCGCGACCCATGCGGCCCATTGTTTCTTGAACTTCTCGTTGGCCGGGTTGCGCAGCGACATGAAGTAGTTCCACGCGGCCAGGTTGCCGACCAGCGGCTTCGTGTCGATGCCGCGCAGTTCTTCCTCGCCGACCGAGAACGCGACGACCGGCACGTCCGACGCCTTCAGCCCCTGGTTGCCCAGTTCCTTGTAGAACGGCACGTTCGAGTCGCCGTTCACCGTCGAGATCACCGCGGTCTTGCCGCCTTGCGAGAAGGTCTTGATGTTCGCGACGATGGTCTGATAGTCGCTGTGGCCGAACGGCGTGTAGACCTCCTGGATATCGGCTTCCTGCACACCTTTCGACTTGAGGAACGCGCGCAGGATCTTGTTGGTCGTGCGGGGGTACACATAGTCGGTGCCCAGCAGGAAGAAGCGCTTGGCGCCGCCGCCTTCGGCGCTCATCAGGTATTCGGTCGCCGGAATCGCCTGCTGATTCGGCGCTGCGCCCGTGTAGAACACGTTGCGCGACATTTCTTCGCCTTCGTATTGCACGGGGTAGAACAGCAGGCCGTTCAGTTCCTCGAACACCGGCAGCACCGATTTGCGCGACACGGAAGTCCAGCAGCCGAACACCACGGCGCACTTGTCCTGCGTGATCAGCTGCCGCGCTTTTTCGGCGAAGAGCGGCCAGTTCGACGCCGGGTCGACCACCACCGGTTCCAGTTGACGGCCCATCACGCCGCCGTTCTTGTTGATGTCCGCAATGGTCATCAACGCGGTGTCCTTGAGCGATGTCTCCGAGATCGCCATCGTGCCCGACAGCGAATGCAGGACACCGACCTTGATCGGACCACTGGATTGCGCCTGCGCAAACGGAACCTGACCTGCAAGCGCCAACGCGCCCGACATGGAGCCGAACTTCAACAGACTGCGACGTTTCATGTATATCCCCTTGCCATTGATGGTGACTGTTTATGGGCGTCGATTTCAGCCAGCAGGGCTTATCCCGCATGACTTGCCGCTTGTGTACTGCAAGGCACATGCCATGCAGTAAATTCGACTTGGATGGCGTGGAGCGCATGCTGTGACGCGGCTGCGCGATGGCGGCCGTATGCGCGATGCGGCGCAGAATTGGTGCAGCACTGCGCGGCGCGCCTCGTTCGGGTGCGCGTCGCGCCGCAACGAAGCGCATGCATCCGCCGGCGGGCGTCGGCGGTGCATGGCCGCTGCGCCGTTGTGCATGCGCTGTGGCGTGTGCCGTGCCTACATTGAAGCGCGGATCGATGAGGTCTTTACGACGTGGGGGATGTTGAGGGAAGTGGAGTAAGTCGGGTTTGATCAGAGCACAGAGACGGCCGGCGTGGTGTGGCGCCGGCCGTTGTCTATTTCGATTCCCTATTAAGAAGGCAGTTGCGGAGCGCGCGTTCGATCAGAAGGCGATGAACGGCCCAGGTTGTTTGCCGACCGCCACGTTATTGATCGCGGTGTACACGCTTCGGCCGAAGAAGAACGGCAGGCCCCAGATGAACATGCCGGCCGAGGGCGAACCCAGGCTGTCGTAAGCGGCGTATTGATTGGCCAGCAGGGTCCAGCCGTTCGCCAGCGAAAACGGTACGTTGACGGATGCGCCGGCTTTGTCGGCGCCGGTGAGCAAGGCGGACAGGCTGAGCGTGGTCGCCGGCACGTACCAGTCGCCGGAGTAGGGCACCGTGTAGTCCGCGAAGATGTTCCCGTTGGAACCGCTGTCGATGGCGCTGGGAAACGTGTTGCCCTTGTACGTGGTCGAGAAATATCCGTACTGATCGAGCGCGAGAATGTTCGGCTGCGAGGGCATGGCATTGTTCTTCTGCGTGCCGATGCCGAACACCAATTCACCGGTGACGCTCGCCTGGCCGCCCGCGGGCAGTGCGGGCAAACGGATGATCGTGCCGTTGTTGTCCGAGGTGAAATCGGCGACCGGATTCATGACCTGCGTGTCGAGCGGAACACGCGTGCTCGTGCATGACGTCGCGGACGTGCAGTAGTAATAAGCCGATGGCAGTACCGTCTGCGCCGCCGCAGGGAAATCGCGTTGCGCCGGGCCGATGCCGATCACGCCATTCGCGCCGAGCGCCGTTGCCGAGCCGAGGTTGTAGACGCCGCGCGACTGGCAGTCCGAGGGCGTCGCGTACTGGTCGTCGGCAATCACCTGCAGCGGCATGTTGCCCGCTGTCTTGCCGCCGATCGTGACGTCCGCGCGCTTGATGGACCCCCACGTGTAGCCCGAGCCGAACACGGCGCATTCGGCGATCGACGCGTTGCCGGTCGGATCGTCGGTGGCGCCGGATTGCTTCGGCAAGTGGGCGGCGAGCGCGGACCCCACCGCGCTGCCGAGCACGCGCACGCCGACCGAGCCGGTGTCGAGCAGCATGTGATCGACCGTCGCGCATTGATTGCTGCCCTGAACGCCTGGGATGCAGATCGTCGCGGTCACGTACGGCATGTTCGCGTAGTTGCCCGTCCAGCGCTCGATGGTGATGGGGGCGGTGTTGGAGGTGGGGGTTGGCGTCGGAGCTGGCGTCGGAGTTGGAGCCGGAGTCGGTGTCGGAGTTGGGGTTGGAGTCGGAGTCGGAGTTGGAGTCGGTGTCGGTGTCGGGGTTGGAGTTGGAGTTGGAGTTGGAGTTGGAGTCGGAGTTGGAGTCGGTATCGGTGTAGGTGCAGGTGTCGGCGCCGGTGCCGGCGTCGACGTTGGCTGTGGAATGGGCGTAGGCGTAGGCGTAGGCGTCGGAGCCGCCGTCGCCGTAGACGCTCCACTCGCGCCCGACGACGAAGCCGGCGTCGCTCCCGCAGACCCCGCTGCCGGCTTTTCGTTATTCTTAGGCGCATTGCCGCTGCCATCATCGCCGCTACCACCGCCGCCACACGCAGACAGCGCCACGCTGGCACCCAGCAGCGCACAGCAAAGTGTCTTATTCAATGCCGTCATGTTTAGCATGTTGAATGAGTCTGCGCGCCGCTTCATTGCAGTTGCTCCATGCGAACGTTAACGGGAACGAGGCGCGGCAGATACGCCTTGCCGAAAAAGCGTCCTGCGCGACCCGCTGACTCGATATGAAAATCGCTGTTGTGTTCGATCATCGGCCCGGCGCCGCGCGCGCGTTGGGCGGCAGCGTTCGTGAAATTGGGAAAGTAGCTGCCGAGCAGTGCGCTCATGTCCGGGCGCACCGGACCTTGCCAGGTGACGGCAAACACCACGTTGCTGGGCAACACGTATTCATGAATCGTGACGCCGTCGGCGCCAGACGTAGCGCGCATCGTGTACGGCGCGGCCGCTGCGGACGCGTTCAGAGAAACCGCTGATCGGAGCACCGGCTGCGACGCCGCGCCCGTACCCGGCGCCCCACCCAATGCCGCATAAGAGGTGAGCGGCAACATGCTCGCCACAGCCAGCGCGAGCTTCAAAAAATTCATCACATTGCTCCAGAAGACAGGTCGGAGCATGGTGCCAGCGGGGCGTTATTGGGACTGCTGGAAAAGTCCCAATCGAAAATCGGAAATGGCTTGAGAAGACGCCGCTATAGCGCAGCGTTTCTATCTCAGCCATGCGGCCGGTCGTCAGAACGCGACGAACGGTCCTACCAGCTTGCCGGCCTTGGCATTGCTGATCACGTTATAGACGTCGCGGCCATAAAAGAACGGCAGTCCCCATAGGAACATGTTGTCGTCACTATTCGAAAAGTACTGGCCGATGTTGATGAACGCGGCGTTTCCGCTTGCCAGCAAATTGTTGGCGTTGTCGATCGAAAACGGCATCTGGAGCGGCGCGCTTGATCCGTTATTCGGCTCGATTGTCGCAGTCAGTTAAAGCGTGCTCGTCGGTGTGTATAAGCTGTTGACCGAAACCGGAATCGCGTTATCCGGGAACGCGTAACCGAGGGTGCCGCTATCGATTGCGCTCTCGTTGAACACCTGCCCCTTGTACTGCGTCCTGAACGTGCCGTATTTGTCCAACGCAATGACCGTGGCACTCGCCGGCAACGCATTGTTCTGCTGCGTGCCGACGCCGAATACCAACTGGCCCAGGACGCTTGCCTGACCGGTGGCAGGCACAGCGGGCAGATGGATGACCATGCCGTTGTTGTCCGTGGCGAAGGCGGAGACCGGATTCGTGACTTCTTTGCTCGCCAGCATGCGCGTGCTCACGCAACCGTTTTGCGTCGGGCAATAGTAGTAAAGACCGGGTACCGCTTTGGTCAAGGCATCCAGGGAGTCGCCGGCGAAGTTGTCGATGCCGAGAATGCCGCTGACTCCCATCACGTCGAGGGACCTGCCCAGGTCGCCGCCGTTGTGCGCAATACAGTCGTCCGGCGTGGTGAACGCGCCATCGGAAACCACCTGGATCGGGATATTGCTCGCCGTCTTGCTGCCGATTGTGATATCGGCGCGCTTGACCGACCCCCAGGTGTAGCCCGACGCGAACGGCGCGCACTCGGCAATCGGCGCCGAGCCGATCTTGTCGTCCACCGCGCCGGCTTGCGTGAGCAGCAATGGCGCCAGCGTGGGTATCGCGCGGGCTGAAATGCGCACGCCTGTCGAGCCGGTGTCGACCAGCATGTTGTCGACGGTCACGCACTGGGGCGCGCCCTGTGTGCCGGGCACGCAAACCTTGATCGATGCGAGAAGCCGGTTGACGTTGCCCGTCAATGTATCGACGCGAACCGGCACCGTGTTGTCGCCAGTGGCAGGCGTGGATGAATTGTTCGAGCTACCCGAACCGCCAGAGCCGGGCGGCGCCGGGGTCCAGGCGGGCTTGGCGTCCCATCCCATGGCGTTGCTGCCCTGGTTGCCACTCGAGCTTCCGCCGCCTCCGCACGCGCAGAGAGCAAGCCCGGCGAGCGCCGCGACGACCCGTAGCGTCTTCTTCAGTGTTTTCATGTCTTGTTTTTTCATCGCTCGACGTCGTTCTTATTTCAGATCGCCCGGACGCAGGCCGACGGGCATCAGGCGAGGTAGCCAGGCCATGCCGCTGAAGCGCCCCATGCGGCCGGCAGACTCGATACGAAAGTCGTCGTTGCCGTCGATCAGCGGCCCCGTGCCGGTCGCGCGGTTTTGCCCGGCGTTGACGAAGTTGGGAAAGTAGCTGCCGAGCAGCGCCGTCATGTCTGGACGGATCGGACCGTTCCACTTGACTGCGAACACGACGTTCTCGGGCAGCACGTATTCGCGGATGGTGACGCCGTTGGCGTCGACCGATTGGCGCACGGAGTAGGGCGCCGTGTTCGCCGGCTGAACAGCGGGCGTCGCGGCGGCGGACTGCGACATAGCGCGTAACGTGGCGGGCGAGGCTACGCCGCTGCCCGGCGCGCCACCCAAGGCTGCATGCGACGCGAGCGGCAACAAGGTTGCGGCCAACATCGCGGTCTTCAAAAATCTCATCACACGGCTCCTCAAACGGTCGCCAGCATGGTGCCTGTGCGGTGTTCAGGAAACCGTATGAAATTTCGGAAGCGAGTGCGTGAAGCGGCGCAACGAAAGCCGACCGTTAGCGTTCTGCGGACGGGGGAGTCGGTTGAGTCGTAAGAAGACGGCAAGCCACCGTCGAAACCGGTGCTCTGAAGCCCCGCGGTGAGCGACGCCGAGACCTAGGGCAGGAGTGTGTCGCGAGCGGCAGTTCTCGCTGTGGGCGACGATGGGCCACGAGCGAGGCGCGCGCTTTGCAACAGCGCGTCTTTAAAGAGCGCTGCGTCGTAGAACTGGGAGAAGCCGACGGCCTACGCGGCTAGTACATGAAGCGCCAGGCCAGGCGCCAGCGGGACCGTGAGGACCGGCTCCGGCTGGCGCGTCACTGCGCCCGTACGATCAGTAAGTCGGAACGGACGGATCGACCTGACGCGACCACGCGTCGATCCCGCCTTGCAGATTGAAGACGTTGGTATGGCCGCGCGACTCGAGGAACATCGCGACCTGGGCGCTGCGCGCGCCGTGATGGCAGACGCAGACGATTTGCGCGTCGTCGTCGAGTTCTTCGCTGCGCGCGGGAATCTCACGCATCGGAATCGACACGGCGCCGGCGATCGACGCCGTCTGGATTTCCCACGGCTCGCGCACGTCGAGCAGCACGGGCGCGGTACGAGAAGTGTCGGCAAGCCATTCGGCGAGCGCCGGAGCGGTCAGATTTTGCATCAGCGGAACATCCGGTTCAGAGGACGGCGGCGCTGCCGGCCGTCCGGAGCTTATGAATCAGAACTTGAAACGCGACGGCTGCACGGCGTTGATGAGCGGCTCGACATACGTTTCGAACACGTCGGCAATGCGGTATTGCTTCTCGTCGATACGCGTGATGACCTGCGCCTTCATGACCGGCGCGGTGCCGACGAACGCCGCCAGGCGGCCGCCGATCTTCAGATGGTCGAGCATTTCCTGCGGCAGTACCGGCAGCCCGCCCGACACGCAGATCACGTCGTACGGCGCAGCGCCGGCCCAGCCGCGCGCGGCGTCGCCGGTGGCGACTTCGGCGTTCAGCACGCCGTTGGCGATCAGGTTGCTCTTTGCCAGTTCCGCCAGTTCCGGTTCGATGTCGACGGTCAGCACATGCTGCGCACGATGCGCGAGCAACGCGGCCATGTAGCCCGAGCCCGCGCCGATTTCGAGCACGCTTTCGTGTTTCTTCACCGCCAGTTCCTGCAGCACGCGTGCTTCGATACGCGGCGCCAGCATGTGCTGGCCGGCCGGCAGCGGCACTTCGAAGTCGACGAAGGCCAGCTCGCGATACGCGGTCGGCACGAAGTTTTCACGCTTGACGATCGACAGCAGATTCAGCACGTCCTGGTCGAGCACTTCCCAGGGGCGGATCTGCTGTTCGATCATGTTGAAACGCGCTTGCTCGATGTTCATGGTGGGTTCGGCTGTATGGTTTGGCGAGTTCTGCGGGGTTTGCTGCGGTTGTTGCATTTGCTATCAGCCACTGACCGCCGGTCTTGCCCGCGCTACTCAGCACGCAAGGCCAGTCAGGGTAACTGCGGGATTGTACCAAATGACGGTGACGATCCGCGCCCTCGCGGGCAGGGCGCGGGGCCATCGCGAGACGAGCAGTGGCGATGCGCGGCCGCGCACGCCCCCGTGTTAATCCCTAGCGATCTTTCCTTGCGCTTCCCGCGTCCATCGCTCAAGAATGTAATCGATTACATTTTCGAGGCGAATTCACTTGTCCAGATCGTCGTCCAGGAAGGCACCCGCGGCGGTGTCGACGGCGCGTCCCCAGCCTGGCGTCGCGCCTTTGCGCGGCGCGGCCGAGGGCATGTCGATTGCCGGCGTGGCCGAGCAGGCGGGCGTCTCGGTGGCGACGGTGTCGCGCGTGCTGAATGGCCACGAGAATGTGCGGCCCGCCACGCGCGACAAGGTGCTGGCCGCCATCGATGCGAGCGGCTACCGCGTCAACGAACTCGCGCGCAACCTGCGCACCGCCGAAAGCCGCCTGCTGCTGACCATGGTTCCGGACGTCGGCAACCCCTTTTACGCGGAGATCGTGCGCGGCATCGACAGCGTGGCGCGTCAGCATGGCTACTTCATGCTGCTGTGCGACACCGGCGCCGATCCGGGCCGCGAGCGCAGCTACTTCGACTTGCTGCGGCGGCGCCGCGCGGACGGCGCGATCTGTCTCGACCCGGCCACCATCCAGCAGGCGCTGGGCGAAACCTCCAGCGCGCTGCCGTGGGTCGCTTGCTGCGAGTTCGATCCGGCGATGGGCGTGCCGTATGTCGGCATCGACAACTACCGCGCCGCGGGCGACGCCGTTCGCCATCTGCTCGCGCGCGGCCACCGTCGTATCGGCCTCATCAATTCCGACGTGGATTATCTGTACGCACGGCAGCGTCAACAAGGCTATCTGGACGCGTTGACTGCGGCGGGCATCACGCCGGACGAACGCTGGCGCATGAATCTGAACAGCCTCGACTATGAAGCGGGCGCGTCGGCCGCAGCCACGCTGATGAATCAACCAGAGGCGCCGAGCGCGATCTTCGCGGTTTCCGACACGCTCGCGATCGGTGTAATCCACGGCCTGCGCAGCGTCGGCAAGCGCGTGCCGGACGACGTCGCGGTGGTCGGCTTCGACGACATCTCGCTCGCCGCGCAGATCGATCCGCCGCTCACCACCATCGCGCAGCCGATGCGCGAGCTGGGCGAAACCGCCGCGCGCCTGTTGCTGCAGCGGCTCGCCAATCCGTTGGCGAACGTGCCGGGCGTGCTGCTGCCGCATCGGCTCGTGATTCGCGGGAGTGCCTGAGCCATGAGTCTCGCGATCCGTTTCGACGACATCCGCAAAGACTTCGGCCCCGTGCGCGTGCTGCACGGCGTGAGCTTCGAGCTGGCGCCGGGGCGCATCTACGGTCTGCTCGGCGAGAATGGCGCGGGCAAATCCACGCTGATGAAAATTCTCGCCGGCTACGAGACCGCAACCTCGGGCACTTTGCTGGTCGACGGGCAAGCGCACCAATTCATCGGTTCGCGCGACGCCGAAGCGCAAGGCATCGTGCTGATCCACCAGGAGTTCAATCTCGCCGAGCATCTGACGATCGCGCAGAACATGTATCTCGGTCACGAAAAAAAGCGCGGCTGGTTCGTCGACGATGCCGCGATGAACACCGAGGCCGCGCGTTTTCTCACGCAGGTCGGTCTGGAAAAAGCGCCGGACACGAAGGTGCGCGAACTGATCGTCGCGGAAAAACAGATGGTGGAGATCGCGAAGGCGCTGTCCCGCCGCGCGCGCCTGCTCATCATGGACGAACCCACCGCAACGCTCACGCCGTCCGAGACCGAGCGCCTCTTCACGCTGATGGCGAAGCTCAAGGCCGACGGCGTGACCATCATCTACATCTCGCACAAGCTGGACGAAGTGGAGCGCATCACCGACGAAGTGATCGTGATGCGCGACGGCCGCTTCGTCGCGCGCGGCGAAACGGCGGGACTCGCGCGCCAGCAGATGGCCAACCTGATGGTCGGCCGCGAGCTTTCGGACATGTTTCCCGACAAGATCACCGTGTCCGCCGACGCGCCGCTCGCGTTGAAAGTGGAAGGCCTGGCTGTGCCGGATTGGGTCGAAGACCTGAGCTTCGACGTGCGCGCCGGCGAAGTGCTCGGTTTCGCGGGTCTGGTGGGCGCGGGCCGCACCGAAGCATTCGAAGCGATCATCGGTTTGCGCAAGCGCACGGCGGGCCGCGTTCAGGTCGCCGGGCGTCCCGTCGAACTGAAAAGCCCGCGTGACGCAATGCGCCACGGCATCACGTATCTCAGCGAGGACCGCAAGGGCAAAGGCCTGCACGTGAACCTGAGCCTGCAGGACAACGTCACGCTGATGACGCTCGAACGCTACGCGCACCCATTGCTCGACATGAAAGCGGGGCGCGCCGCGTTGACCAAAGCCGTGAGCGAATTCGGCATCCGCACCGGCGACCTGTCGAGCCGCGCGCGCATGCTCTCCGGCGGCAATCAGCAGAAGCTGGCGCTCGCCAAATACCTGCAGCCCGACCCGAACGTGATCGTGCTCGACGAGCCGACGCGCGGCGTCGATGTCGGCGCGAAACGCGACATCTATTTTCTGATTCATCGTCTCGCCGCGCAGGGCCGTGCGGTGATCGTCATTTCATCCGAACTGATCGAACTGATCGGGCTGTGCCACCGCGTCGCCGTGATGCGCGCGGGACGCCTGCAAGCCACGCTCACGCTCGACCATCTGACCGAAGAGGAGTTGATCGCCCATGCGACCGGCACCCACTGAAGCCGTGCAAACCGGCCGTGCGTTGCGCTTCGCGCATCGACTGTATGCGCTCGGGCCGCTCGTCGGGCTCATCGCGCTATGCGTGATCGGCACGCTGCTCAACCGCGATTTCGCCACCGTCGACAACATGATGAACGTGCTCACGCGCACCTCGTTCATCGGCATCATCGCGGTCGGCATGACCTTCGTGATCATTTCAGGCGGCATCGATCTGTCGGTCGGATCGATGGCGGCGCTGATCGCGGGCAGCATGATCTGGCTGATGAACGGACTCGCGGCGGGCGTCGGCGGACACGCGTTTCCGCCGCTGATGATTCTCACGCTCGGCATCGTCGGCGCGCTGATGCTTGGCGGCCTGTTCGGCTGCGCGCACGGCTTGCTGATCACCAAAGGACGCATCGAGCCGTTCATCGTCACGCTCGGCACGTTGGGCATCTTTCGCGCGGTGCTGACCTGGCTCGCCGATGGCGGCGCGCTGACTTTGGATAACTCGCTGTCCGACTTGTACGGGCCGGTGTATTACGCGAGCCTCTTTGGCGTGCCTGTACCGATCTGGGTGTTCCTCGTGGTCGCGGCGGGCGGCGCGCTGATTCTCAACCGCACGGCGTTTGGCCGTCACGTGCAGGCAATCGGCTCGAACGAGCAGGTCGCGCGTTACGCAGCGATTCGCGTCGACACCGTGAAGATCGTTACCTACGTGCTGCTCGGCGTCTGCGTGGGCGTTGCGACCGTGCTGTACGTGCCGAGGCTCGGCTCGGCCACGCCGACCACAGGTTTGCTATGGGAACTCGAAGCGATCGCTTCGGTGGTGGTCGGCGGCACCGCGCTCAAGGGCGGCGAAGGCCGCGTGATCGGCACGGTGATCGGCGCGATTCTGCTGTCGGTGATCGCGAACATTCTGAATCTGACCAGCATCATCAGCGTGTATCTGAACGCGGCGGTGCAGGGCGTAGTGATTATCTTCGTCGCGTTCGTACAACGTGGACGGCGGTAGCGGTGGCGCTTCATATTGCGCCTTGAATTTTGCAATCACGGCGAGTTGAGAATCGGGGCGCACGAACGCCTCACACAAGGAGACACAACCATGAAGCAGGTCATTCGAACGGTCGGCGCCGGCATGCTGGCGTTGGGAATACTGGGCACCGCGAACTTTGCGCGCGCCGACGAAAAAGTCACATTGGGCGTCGCGATTCCGACGGCCGACCACGGCTTCACGGGCGGCATCGTCTGGTGGGCGAACAAGGCCAAGGCCGATCTGGAGAAGGCGCATCCCGATCTGAAAGTGATCGTGAAGACCGCGGCTGGCGCGCCTGAACAGGCGAACCAGTTGCAGGATCTCGTGACGGTCAACAAGATCAATGCGCTCGTGATCTTCCCGTTCGAATCGGCTTCGCTCACGCAACCGGTTGCTCAGGTAAAGAAGAAAGGCGTGTACGTGACGGTGGTGGATCGCGGACTGACCGACACCAGCGCGCAGGATGCGTACGTGGCGGGCGACAACACCGCGTTCGGCAGGATTCCCGCCGAGTACCTGGCGAAAGCACTCGACGGCAAGGGCGATATCGTCGCGCTGCGAGGCATTCCGACGACGCTCGACAACGAACGCTGGACCGCATTTACCGGCGTGCTGAAGGCGTATCCGAACATCAAGATTCTCGATGCGAAGTACGCGAACTGGAATCGCGACGACGCCTTCAAGGTCATGCAGGATTACCTGACGCGCTTCAAGCACATCGACGCCGTCTGGGCCGCCGACGACGACATGGCCGTCGGCGTGCTCAAGGCGATCGAGCAGGCCAAACGCACCGACATCAAGATCGTGTTCGGCGGCGCGGGATCGAAGGGCATGGTGAAGAACGTGATGGACGGCGCGCCGATGATCAAGGCCGACGTATCCTACTCGCCGAAGTTCATCTATGACGCCATCAAGCTCACTGCAGAGGCGCGTCTGAAGGGCGACAGGCTGCCAGCCACCACGATCATCCCGTCGGTGCTGATCACGAAGGAAAACGCGCAGCAGTTCTATTTCCCGGACTCGCCGTTCTGAGCTGAGCATTCGGGGCGCGCCGCCGAAGCCTGAGCCGCACGTTGCGCGGCGGCGGCACGGCGAGCGCGCCCTCGTTCGAGGAACCGTACGATGAAAACCATCCAAGGGCCGGCGATCTTTCTCGCGCAGTTCATGGGCGACGAAGTGCCGTTCGACAACCTCGCGCATCTTGCCGAGTGGGCCGCCGGTCTCGGCTTCAAGGGGATTCAGGTGCCGTGCGACAGCCGTCTGATCGATCTCGAACAGGCGGCGGCGAGCCAGACGTATTGCGACGAGTTGCGCGAGATCGTGGACGACGCGGGCGTGACGATCACCGAACTCTCGACGCATCTGCAAGGGCAGCTCGTCGCCGTGCATCCGGCGTATGACACGTTGTTCGACGGCTTTGCCGCGCCGCATGTGCGCGGCGATCCGGCCGCGCGCACGCAGTGGGCGACCGAGCAGATGAAGCTAGCGGCGAAGGCTTCGCAGCGTTTGGGATTGGCCACGCACGTGTCGTTTTCAGGGGCGCTGGCTTGGCCGTATTTGTACCCGTGGCCGCAGCGTCCCGCAGGTTTGGTCGAAGCGGCGTTCGACGAACTCGCGCGCCGCTGGACGCCGATTCTCGATGCGTTCGACGCAGCAGGCGTGGACGTGTGCTACGAACTGCATCCCGGTGAAGACCTGCACGACGGCGTGACCTTCGAGCGGTTTCTCGACGCGGTGAAGCAGCATTCGCGCGCCAATATCCTCTACGATCCGAGCCATTTCGTTTTGCAGCAGCTCGATTACCTTGCGTTCATCGACATCTATCACGAGCGCATCAAGGCGTTCCATGTGAAGGACGCGGAGTTTCGTCCGAACGGCAAGCAGGGCGTGTATGGCGGCTATAGCGGCTGGGTCGAGCGGGCGGGGCGCTTCAGATCGCTCGGCGACGGCCAGATCGATTTCGGCGCGATCTTCTCGAAGATGGCGCAATACGATTTCCCCGGCTGGGCCGTGCTCGAATGGGAGTGCGCGCTGAAGCATCCGCACGACGGCGCGCGCGAAGGCGCGGAGTTTATTCAGCGGCACATCATCCGCGTGGCCGAGCATGCATTCGATGATTTCGCCGGCAGCGGCGTGGACGCCGCGCAGTTAAAGCGTGTGCTCGGCATTTGAGGTGCGCGGCCATAACGCGAAGGAGTGACGGCGATGCCACAACGAAGACTCAGACTGGGGATGGTCGGCGGCGGGCAGGGCGCATTCATCGGCGCGGTGCATCGGATCGCGGCGCGGCTCGACGATCGATTCGAACTGGTGGCGGGCGCGCTGTCGTCCGATCCGCAGCGCGCGCAGGCGAGCGCCGATGAGGCGGGAATCGCGCGCAGCTATGCGGACTGGCGTGAAATGGCGCATGCCGAAGCCGCGCGCGACGACGGCATCGACGCGGTGGCGATCGTCACGCCGAATCATCTGCATGCGCCGGTCGCGACGGCGTTTCTCGAAGCTGGTATTCACATCGTGTGCGACAAGCCGCTGGCGATTTCGCTGACGGAAGGCGAGGCGCTGGCGAAACTGGCTCGTGAGAAGAACAAGCTGTTTGCGTTGACGCATACGTACTCCGGCTATCCGCTGGTGCGTCATGCCCGCGAGTTGATCGAAAGCGGCGAGTTGGGCGAAATACGCGTCGTGCAGGTCGAATACGCGCAGGACTGGCTGGCCGAGCCGATCGAAACGAGCGGCACGAACAAGCAGGCGGGTTGGCGCACGGATCCGGCGTTGGCGGGGCCGGCGGGATGTCTCGGCGATATCGGCACGCATGCTTATCATCTTGCCGCGTTCGTCACGGGTATGACGCCGCATGCACTCGCGGCGGAAGTGCATACGTTCGTGCCGGGGCGGCGCATCGACGATCACGTGCAGGCGATGCTGCGTTATCCGAACGGCGCGCGCGGCATGTTGTGGGCGAGCCAGGTGGCGAGCGGCGCGGAAAACGCCTTGCGTTTGCGGGTGTACGGAACGAAGGCCGGTCTCGCGTTCGATCAGGAACATCCGAATGAATTGTGGTTCACCCCGTTGGGCGGCGCGGCGGAGCGCCTGACACGCGGGCGGGTGAAGAGCGCGATCGCGGCCCACGCGACGCGCGTGCCCTCGGGACATCCCGAAGGTTATCTGGAAGCGTTCGCGCAGTTGTACAAAGACGCGGCGCTGCAGATCGAAGCGTTGGATGCGGGCCGCGCGTTGCCCACCGAGAGTCTGTTGCTGACGACAGTGGAAGATGGCGTGGCGGGCTTGCGTTTTATCGAGGCGATGCTTGCGAGTAGTGCGGCGGATGGGCAGTGGCGGGAGATCGCGCGCAGCGCATGAGAACCGGTTTAATCTCGCGGCGTGAACCATGAGCGGGATTGACCGCCGCGCTCAACCGCCTTTGCTCTTTTTGATCTGCTCTTCGAACGCGATATCCAGCTTGCTCGCTTTGCGTGGCTTTGGCGGACCGAAAGCGTCGACGAATTTGACGAAGTCGTCGAGCGTCAGCGGATCGGAGACTTTCTTGTCCGTGCCGCTCGATTTGTCGACCAGATAGAACAGGCCGCCGGAAAGGCTGATCGCGGCGAATTGTGGATTGCCGCTGCGGGTTTTCAATCGCTCGACGGCGTGGATGGCTCGGGTGGTGCGCATGATGTGGGAGACGGCTAGCTGAAGGGTTGCACTTTAACAGCAGACAGCGGCATGCCGGATTGTCGACGATTTTTTGGCGGCTAATCGCCCTGGTCGCGACGGCTATTCGAGCGTTGTACGATTTTTTCGGCGTGTACGATTTTTTGATGCGTTCAATAGAAATCGTACACGCATGCTTTGCCGCACGGCCACTGCACGGCTACCGCACGACCCTCAACGCAGTATAGAGCGTGCGGACCGCACGACTGGCGTGTCCGGGCAGTGCGGATACGGCTAATTTACTGGCTCAAATAAACAAACTTCCCGTTCCTGATCACTCCCATCACGCTCGCCCGCTGATCCAACCCCACGTGATCCTTCGGGCTCGTGTTGACCACACCGTTCGGCACGACCAGTTCATGCGCGTGCTCCAGTTCGTCACGCAGCGCGATGCGGAACGCCGGCGTGCCCGGCTGCGCCGTCTTCAACGCGCGAGCCACGGCGTCCTGCAAACGCGGAAACACGCCTGCCGCATCCCCCGCGAATTGCGTCACGCTGCCCGGGCCGTACTTCGCCTCGTATTCGTTAGTGAACGCGAGCGCCGCCTTCTTCGCCGGATGATCGGCCGGCAGCGTGCGCGCCACCACGACCGGCTGGGTCGGGAACAGCGTGCCTTCCACGTCCTTGCCGCCCAGCTTGATGAACTCCGGCGTGGCGATGCCGTGCGTCTGATAGATCGGGCCTTTGAAGCCGCGCTCGATCAGCGTGCGTTGCGGCAGCACGGTCGGCGTGCCGGCGCCAGCGATCAGGATCGCGTCCGGCTTGGCCGCCATCAGCTTCAGAATCTGGCCCGTGACGCTCGCGTCGGTGCGGTTATAGCGCTCGGTGGCGACCAGTTGAATATGACGCAGCGACGCGAACTTGCTGAACTCGTTGAGCCAGCTTTCGCCGTAGCCGTCCGCGAAACCGATGAAGCCCACCGTCTTCACGTTGTGGTTCGACATGTAGCGCGTCATCACGTCGGCCATCGCGCTGTCGGTCTGCGCCATCTTGTAAGCCCACACCTTCTTGCCTTCCTGCGGTTCCACGACGCTTGCCGAGCCGATCAGCGTGATCATCGGCGTCTGGCTCTCGGCGACCGGATCGAGCGCGGCCGTTGCCGCCGGCGTGATGTTCGGGCCGACGATCACGTCCACATGATCCTCGTTGATCAGCTTGCGGATGTTGCGCACGGCGGCGCCGGGGTCGGAGGCGTCGTCGAGGAAGATGTAGTCGGCTTTTTGGCCGGCGATCGTGGCCGGCCACATCAGCATCGCGTTCTTGCTGGTGATGCCGATCACGGCCGCCGGGCCGGTGCTCGACAGATCGATGCCGACCTTGATGTCGGCGTGTGCAGCGGTGGCGAGCAGGAGCGCGCCAAAACCTAAAGCGGCGGCGAGGCCGCTGAATTTTTTCTTATACGACGTCATCGAAGGGTCTCCGTAGCGAGATGCGGTAGTGATATCAAAGTTCGTAGGTTTCGTGTTCGCCCTTGAGCGCCTGCTCGATCAGCTTGCGGTTCATGCTCGGCGACAGCAACTCAACGAGCGTATACACATAGCTGCGCAGATAGGCGCCCTGTTTCAGCGCGACCCGCGTCACATTGCTGCCGAACAGGTGGCCGACGGGCATCGCGCGCAAATGGCGGTCGCGCTCGGCGTTGAACGCGATATCCGCCATGATGCCGACGCCGAGGCCCAGTTCCACGTAGGTCTTGATCACGTCGGCGTCGATTGCTTCGAGCACGATATCCGGATGCAACCCGCGCAGGCGGAACGCCTCGTTGATCTTGGTGCGCCCGGCGAACGCATTGTCGTAAGTGATCAGCGGATACTGGGTCAGATCATCCAGCGACAAAAGTTTGCGGTCGAGCAGCGGATGATCCGGTTGCATCACCGCGACGTGGTGCCACTGGAAGCAAGGCAGCGAGACCAGTTCCTTGTAGTTGGCAATCGCTTCGGTGGCGATGGCGAGATCGGCCTGGTCGTGCAGCACCATTTCGGCGACCTGAGTCGGGCTGCCTTGCAGAATCGAAAGGTGAACTTTGGGAAAGCGCTTTTTGAATTCGGCGATGGCGGCCGGCAACGAGTAGCGCGCCTGCGTGTGGGTGGCGGCGATCACCAGGTTGCCCTGATCCTGCGCCGCGTAATCTTTACCGACTCGTTTGAGGCTCTCCACCTCCTGCAGGATCTTCTCGACCGACTGCAAAATGATGCGTCCCGGCTCGGTCAACGAGCGCACGCGCTTGCCGTGCCGCGTGAAGATTTCCACGCCCAACTCGTCTTCCAGCTCGATGATCGCCTTGGAAACGCCCGGCTGGCTGGTAAACAGCGCCTTGGCGGCCTCGGTCAAATTGAAGTTCTGCCGCACAGCCTCGCGGACGAAGCGGAATTGGTGCAGGTTCATATATAACCTCTCCGCATATCAAAAGAATTTTTTAGTCGTTTGAAATATAAGGGCAGTTTATTACGATCTGTCCATCTTTTTCAATATGGATATCTGTATTTGTCATAAGCAAATGAGCGATGGGTCTAAACGTTCATGGGCGGATGGTGACAAACACGGTGTCCAGGGCGCGGCGAAACCGGATCGCCGTGCTTCACTTGCAAAAAAATTGGGGTCCCCGAATGTATCAATACGATCAGTACGACCAGACCATCGTCGATGAACGGGTCGCGCAGTACGCAGATCAGGTTCGCCGCCGCTTGTCGGGCGAATTGAGCGAAGAGGAGTTTCGTCCGCTGCGCCTGCAGAATGGCCTGTACTACCAGCGCCACGCGTACATGCACCGCATCGCGATTCCGTACGGCAACCTGCGCAGCGACCAGATGCGCGTGCTCGCGCAGATCGCGCGCGAACACGACCGCGGCTACGGCCATTTCTCGACGCGTTCGAACATCCAGTACAACTGGATCAAGCTCGAAGAAACGCCGGAAATCCTGCGCAAGCTCGCCGCGGTGCAAATGCACGGCATTCAGACCTCGGGCAACTGCATCCGCAACATCACCGCTGACCAGTTTGCCGGCGTCGCGCCGGATGAGGTGGTCGATCCGCGTCCGTGGGCCGAAATTCTGCGTCAGTGGTCGACGTTCCACCCGGAATTCGCGTGGCTGCCGCGCAAGTTCAAGATCGCCGTGTCGGGTTCGAAGGAAGATCGCGCTGCCGTGCAGATTCACGACATGGGCGTGTATCTGAAGAAGAACGCGCAGGGCGAACTCGTGGCCGACATTCTGGCCGGCGGCGGTATGGGCCGTACGCCGATCATCGGCGCGATCATCCGCCGCGACCTGCCGTGGCAACATCTGCTGACGTACTGCGAAGCCGTGCTGCGTGTGTACAACCGCTACGGCCGCCGCGACAACATGTACAAGGCGCGCATCAAGATTCTCGTGAAGGCGTTGAGCCCCGAGAAATTCTCGGCGCAAGTCGAAGAAGAATGGCAGCACCTGAAGGACGGTCCTTCGACGCTCACGCAAGCCGAAGTGGATCGCGTGTCGCAATACTTCCGGCCGCCGGTGTACGAAAAGCTCACGGATACAGACGCTTCGTTCGAAAAGCATCTGCTGGAAAACCGTGCGTTTGCGCGTTGGGTCGAACGTAACGTGCGTCCGCACAAAGTCGAGGGCTACTCGTCGGTGACGCTGTCGCTCAAGCCGACCACGATCGCCCCGGGCGATGCAACCGATACGCAAATGGAAGCGGTCGCCGATTGGGCCGACGAGTACTCGCTCGGCGAAATCCGCGTGTCGCACGAACAGAACCTGATCCTCGCCAACGTGAAGAAGCGCGACCTGTTCGCGCTGTGGGAAAAGGCCAAGACGCAAGGTTTCGCGACGCCGAATATCGGCTTGCTGACCGACATCATCGCGTGCCCAGGCGGCGACTTCTGCTCGCTCGCGAATGCGAAGTCGATTCCGATCGCGCTGGCCATTCAGGAACGCTTCAACGATCTGGACTACGTGTACGACCTCGGCGACGTGTCGCTGAACATCTCGGGCTGTATCAATGCTTGCGGTCACCACCACGTCGGCAACATCGGCATTCTGGGCGTGGATAAAGACGGCTCGGAGTGGTATCAGGTGACGCTCGGCGGCGAGCAGGGTACGGGCGCTACCGGCGCTCACCTCGGCCGCGTGATCGGCCCGTCTTTCTCGGCGGAAGAAATGCCCGACGTGATGAGCAAGGTGATCGATACGTTCGTGGAAAACCGCCACGAAGGCGAGCGCTTCATCGAAACGTATAACCGCATCGGCATCACCCCGTTCAAGGAACGTGTGTACGCCTCGCGTCAACCGGCTCACGCGTAACCGCGCAAAGGATACTGAACAGATGGCTTCTATCATCAAGAATCGCGCGATCGTCAACGATGACTGGACGGTGGTGCGCCCGGCGGAAGATGGCTCGCTGCCCGCGGTGAACGAAATGCCCGCAGGCAAGGTGCTGGTGCCGCTCGCGTTGTGGCAAGCCGAACGCGATGCGTTGCTCGCCGCGCGCAGTGCCGCCGAAATCGGCGTGTGGCTCGCGCCGGACAGCGAACCGGCGGATATCGTCGCCGACTTCGACACCGTCGCGCTGATCGGCGTGGACTTCCCGGTGTTCCGCGACGGCCGCGGCTACAGCATCGGCCGCCTGCTGCGCGAGCGCTATGGTTACAAGGGCGAACTGCGCGCAATCGGCGACGTGCTGCGCGATCAGCTGGCGTTCATGTTCCGTTGCGGTTTCGACGCATACGCATTGCGCGCCGATAAAGACTTCGACGACGCACTCAAAGCGTTCGACGAATTCAGCTTCAACTATCAGGGCGCGGTGAATTCGTCGCCGCTATTCCGCCGCCGCGAAGCGGGCGAACTGGCGAAGGCATCGGCATGAGCGAAGTTCAAGCCCTCACGCCGGAACTCGCTGCGAAGGTAGAGCGCCTCGATGCGCTGCTCGACTCGATCGCCGCACGTCACGAGAACGTGAAACTCGCCAGCAGCCTCGCAGCGGAAGACATGCTGCTCACGCATGCGATTCTGTCGCGCGGCGTGAAGATCGGCATCTTTTCGCTGAACACCGGCCGTTTGCATGCGGAAACGCTTGGCATGCTCGATCGCGTGAAAGAGCGCTACGGCTACGACATCGAGCAGTTTCATCCGCAAGCCGCGGCGGTCGAGGAATACGTCGGCTCGCACGGTCTGAACGCGTTCTATGAAAGCGTCGATCTGCGCAAGCGCTGCTGCGAAATCCGCAAGGTCGAGCCGTTGAACCGTGCGCTGTCGGATGTGAGCGCATGGGTCACGGGCCAACGTCGCGAGCAGTCGGTGACGCGCGCCGAGTTGCATGCGGAAGAGCACGACGCCGCGCGCAACATCGCCAAGTTCAATCCGCTCACCGACTGGACCGAAGCCGAAGTGTGGGACTACCTGAAAGCGTTCGACGTGCCGGTCAATCCGCTGCATGCGCGCGGTTACCCGAGCATCGGCTGCGAACCATGTACGCGTGCCGTGCGTCCTGGCGAAGATAGCCGGGCAGGGCGCTGGTGGTGGGAGTCTCGCGACACGAAGGAATGCGGACTGCACATCACGACGATCACGCCGATCGCGGCCGATCGCAGCGCAAACGCCTCGGCCTGAAGTTTGAGCGAACGGGCCTTGGTTTTCGGCCCGAACACCGCACTTACCGATTTGAATACTTCCGCGACGCGAGCAGCCGCTTGCGACGCGAACCAACGAAGGACCAGATATGAGCACCACGCTCGATTCCACTGTGAACGCACCGCTCGCCAACACGGCAAACCGTATGGATCACCTCGACTGGCTCGAAGCCGAGTCGATTCACATCCTGCGCGAACTGGTCGCTGAATGCAGCAAGCCCGCGCTGCTGTTTTCGGGCGGCAAGGATTCGGTCGTGGTGCTGCACCTCGCGCTGAAGGCCTTCGGCATCGGCGCGAATCGCAAGACCGTGCTGCCGTTCCCGCTCGTGCATATCGACACCGGTCACAACTACGACGAAGTGATCGACTTCCGCGATCGTCGCGCGAAAGAGATCGGCGCTGAGCTCGTGGTGGGTCATGTGGAAGATTCGATCAAGCGCGGCACGGTGCGTCTGCGTCGTGAACTGGATTCGCGCAACGCAGCGCAAGCCGTGACGCTGCTCGAAACCATCGAAGAATATGGCTACACCGCGCTGATCGGCGGCGCGCGCCGCGACGAGGAAAAGGCCCGCGCGAAAGAACGGATTTTCTCGTTCCGCGACGAATTCGGCCAATGGGATCCGAAGGCACAGCGCCCGGAACTGTGGAGCCTGTATAACGCGCGTCTGCATAACGGCGAACATCTGCGCGTGTTCCCGATTTCGAACTGGACCGAACTCGACGTGTGGCAGTACATCGCTCGCGAACAGCTGGAACTGCCGTCGATCTACTACGCGCATCAACGTGAGATCGTGCGCCGCAATGGCCTGCTCGTGCCGGTTACGCCGCTTACGCCGATGCGTGAAGGCGAAGTCAGCGAAACGGCGCTGGTGCGCTTCCGTACCGTCGGCGACATTAGCTGCACGTGCCCGGTGGAAAGCGATGCGGACGATCTCGAGAAGATCATCGCCGAAACGGCCGTGACCGAAATCACGGAACGCGGCGCGACGCGGATGGACGATCAGGTCTCCGAAGCCGCGATGGAACAGCGTAAGAAGCAAGGTTATTTCTAAGCACACGAACGAGGGTAAAGTAATCATGAGCGGTATTCACCAACCAGAAGACCTCGGCGTGCTGCGTTTCATTACCGCGGGTAGCGTCGACGATGGCAAGAGCACGTTGATCGGCCGCCTGCTGTACGACAGCAAGGCTGTGCTTTCAGATCAGCTCTCGGCACTGTCGCGCGCGAAGAATAAGCGTACCGTCGGCGACGAAATCGATCTTTCGCTGCTGACGGACGGCCTTGAAGCCGAACGCGAGCAAGGCATCACGATCGACGTCGCGTACCGTTACTTCGCGACCGCGAAGCGCAAGTTCATCATCGCCGATACGCCGGGCCACGAGCAGTACACGCGCAACATGGTGACGGGCGCGTCGACCGCGCACGCGGCGATCATTCTCGTCGACGCGACGCGTGTGACGTTTGTGGATGGCGTGGCGCAATTGCTGCCGCAAACCAAGCGTCATAGCGCGATCGTCAAGCTGCTCGGTTTGCAGCACGCGATTGTCGCGATCAACAAGATGGATCTGGTCGATTACAGCGAACAGCGCTTCAACGAGATTCGCGACGCGTATGTCGAACTCGCGCGTCAATTGGGTTTGAGCGATGTGCGTTTCGTGCCGGTGTCGGCGCTCAAGGGCGATAACATCGTGACGGCCAGCGAAAGCATGCCGTGGTACGCGGGCGAACCGCTGCTGGACCTGCTCGAAGCGTTGCCGGTCGACGTGCCGACGGGTCAGGCGCTGCGTTTCCCGGTACAGTGGGTGGCGCGTCAGGATGGCAGCCAGGCCGACGATTTCCGCGGC
Source organism: Paraburkholderia dipogonis (assembly GCF_042680985.1). Classification (NCBI taxonomy): domain Bacteria; kingdom Pseudomonadati; phylum Pseudomonadota; class Betaproteobacteria; order Burkholderiales; family Burkholderiaceae; genus Paraburkholderia; species Paraburkholderia dipogonis. The sequence goes on from NZ_JBHUFR010000011.1 coordinate 111,304, forward strand.
TACATGGGCCGTATCGAAGCGGGTGAAGTGAAGCTAGGCGATACGATCGTCGTGCTGCCCGCTAACCGTGAAGCAACGGTTGCCGAGATCATTGCGCCGGTGCCTGGCGGCACGGCTGCGGTGGACCGCGCGTTCGCGGGTCAAACGGTGACGATCCGTCTTGCGGAAGATGTGGACGTGTCGCGGGGCGACACTTTCGTGCTGCGTGAAGCTGCACCGGAGCCGGCGAAGAAGCTGGAAGCCGACTTGTGCTGGTTCGACGACACGCCGCTGTCGACGCAACGCAAGTATCTGTTGAAGCAGACCACCAATACGGTGTTCGCGCGCATCGGTGCGATCAAGGAAGTGCTCGACGTGCATACGCTGTCGCAGGCGACCGATCGCAAGGAGCTGGCGATGAACGACATCGGCCGCGTGGCGTTGACGTTGCAGAAACCGCTGGTGTGCGATGTGTATGACTCGCACCAGGGTACGGGTGCGTTTGTGCTGATCGATGAGGCGACGCATCACACCGTTGCGGCTGGGATGATTCGGGCGTTTTCTGCGTAAGCGGGCGAGGGCGCACGGCGACGCAGTACTGCGTGGCTCGCGCCCCAACCAACAGGTTGATTCAAATGGGTAAGGTTTATCTGATAGGCGCGGGGCCCGGCGCTGCGGACCTGATTACGGTACGCGGCGCGCGCCTGCTCGGCACCGCCGACGTAGTATTGCACGACGCGCTGGTCGAACCGGCCATGCTCGATTACGCGCCTGCGCATGCGCGGCGGATTGCGGTGGGTAAGCGCTGCGGGCAATTGTCGACAGCCCAGCAGTTCATCAACAAGCAGATCGTCGACGCCGCTTTGGAGCACGACGTGGTGGTACGCCTGAAAGGCGGCGACCCGATGTTGTTCGGCCGCGCCGACGAAGAAATGCGGGCGCTGGAAGCGGCCGGTATCGACTATGAAGTGGTGCCTGGAATCACCGCTGCGCTGGCGAGCGCGTCGTCGTTGAAGCGCTCGTTGACGCTGCGGGGTGTATCGCGCAGTGTCGCGCTGGCCACGTTCAGCCGTGCGCAGGGTTCCGATGAGATTCGTGAGCAGGTGAATGCGGACTCGCTCGTGTTTTACATGGGCCGCGATAGCGGCGTCGAGATCGCGCAGCAGTTGATCGATGCCGGCAAGCCTGTTGCCACGCCGGTGGCGATTGTCGAAGCTTGCAGCACCGCGCGCGAGCGCATGCTGACGCTCACACTCGAAGAACTCGCAGCCGGCGACGCGCAGCGCTGGGTCGATGCATCGCAGCCGAGCCTGCTGATGATTGGGCAGGCTTTTGCTGCGCGGCAGGTCGAGGTGGTTCGCTCCGCGGATGGGTTGTTGGTCGCGGCTTGAGGTTTTTGGTTGTTGCTGTGTATGTTGTTTGTTGTGCGCTTTGGGATGTTCGCCTTTCTTTTGGGCACGTGAGAGCGCACGCGACCATCTCCCGCCGCGTGCCCGCGCGATTGCCTGTGTCTTCGACATCGTCAGCATGCGCCACGCCGCCCGCGCTCAGGGCGCCGACAGGGTATGACACGCACTGATGAGAGCACATCCGCATGCTGCGTGATGTCCATCGAGCGCAACGGGCTTGTCGTCGACCATCAAGGATTCGTCACCTTCGACGATCGGATTGACGCCATGCTCCGGGCACGCCACCAGGTCACCCTTGCGCGCGATCGCCTTGCCGTCAACGACGTCCACCTGTGATCCTGTGATCCTGTGATCACCTTTCCACCGTGGGTCGTGGTGTCGCCCACTACGATTACCTGTCTCGCCATTGCGTTTTCCTCTTCTCTAGCGGTTCGATCACAGTGCGATATTCGTCACGCCGGGGACCGCGCCGTCAACGTTCGGACTACCGAGGTAGGTCCACAGCACATTATGGCGATCAATTTCCAGGGCGCGCTCACGTGGATCGGGGAAAGGCTGTCCTTGATCAACAAACGCCTGCTGGGTCCACGTGTTATAGAGAAACGCCTGCGGATGCGCACCGGCAACGCGGCCTTCCCAGATGCCCTGCTGCGGGCATCGCTGGTGTCCGGCGCATTGACGTATTGGCGTACTGGCGGAAATCTCCCGCAGCCAGCCCGCGCGGACCATATGCGCGAGGATCATTTCGCGCGATGGTGGAAGCTGACGGGCTTCGCCCAGGTAATGCCATTGCATGATCTCGTGCGACAGGCTGGTCGTCGTCGCGGATTCGAACCGCTCGCCAGCCTGGTAGTGTTCCGGCCGTCCGCTACGGGCCGGTGTGAACTGCGCTCTGGGCGTTCTCGGGGTACCGAACAGCGCCAGCCAGTAGCCGGTTTCGGGTACCCGCTGGTCGCCGTGAACCATGTAGGGGCTCTCGGCAAGCGGCATTAAGCCATGACCCTCCGGCATCTGTTCGCGGCCCTGCAGCGCTGCATGGGATTTGGATATGGGCTTTGCAGGCGGTGCGATGGCCTTGGCGGCATCGATCAGCGTCTGCTTGTTGCCGTCCCACTTTGGCAGCGGTGCGGGCGGCAGTGGCAATACCTTGTCAAGGTTAGGTAGCTTGAGGCGGCCTTGGTAATGCTCCAGCGCATTGCCAATCTGGCTATAGCGCTCGGCGCGGGCTTTGTCGATGCGGTCGATCAAGTTGGTGCCACTTGCCAGTCCCAACCCGTCGAACTCGCTAAATAGAGAGTTCGCACATTCGGCACTGCCGAGCTTGACGCCTTCGTGTAAAACCCCAATTGCACGGAGTTTAGCTTCGGAAGTTTTCGGACGTGCGTAGATCAGGCCCAACTTATCCGCTGCGTCCCCATACCCTTGCGCCAACGCGCACTCCAACATTCGAGTGCCGATAGGCAGGTTGCCCCAGAATTCGCCCTCCGGATCGTCATAAGCACCAGCTATCTTGTAGCCGAGGAAGGTCATTGCCGACGGACTGCCCATGTCCGCCGCGCGCTGGAAAAACGCATAGGCGCTGGTTGCATCGCCGCCCCTGATCGTGCCGTTCTGGTGGTAGGTGCCCATCATGTCGTAGGCATCCGGCACGCCGAGCTGCATCGCCTTCTCGACCCAGCGAATCGCAACCTCCGGATCGTGTTCCGGCACCGCGTAATCCGACAGAATCAGCGAGGCGAGATTGAGCATAGCCTTCCAGTGATAGCGCTGCGCGGCCTGCTGGTAGAGCTGGTAAATCTTCGGATAGTCGCGATCTTTGTAATAGATGTCGGGGTTGTCCAGTGCCAGCGCCTGCTGGAACCACAGTTCCGCCTGCGGATCAACAGGCGGCACGTGCTGGTCCTGATAGACGCACGTGAAGGTCGTTCTATGAGGGTTAAACAGCGGCACTTTGGTGTAGCGCGGCAGATCGGACATGGCGGTAGTGAGCTTGCTGGTCAAGGATGCCAATAGTCCGGCCTGAGCACCGGTGGCGAGCAGAAACAGGGCGATGAAAACAATGGGGCGGAGGATGGTTGTGCACCTCATGGATGTCTCGTTCAAGCTAGCGCAGTGCTGTCAGATTTTTCTCCCGCAGTTCGATCACAATGTGATATTCGTCACGCCCGGCACTGCGCCTTCACCGTTCGGACTACCGAGGTAGGTCCACAGCACATCATGGCGATCGACGTCGAGAGACCTGTCGCGCGGATCGGGGAACGACTGTCCTTGATCAACAAACGCCTGCTGGGTCCACGTGTTATAGAGGAATGCCAGCGGATGCGCACCGGCAACACGGCCTTCCCAGATGCCCTGCTGCGGGCATCGCTGGTATCCGGCGCATTGACGTATTGGCGTACTGGCGGAAATCTCCCGCAGCCAGCCCGCGCGGACCATATGCGCAAGGAACATTTCGCGCGACGGTGGAAGCTGACGGGCTTCGCCCAGGTAATGCCATTGCATCGTCTCGTGCGACAGGCTGGTCATCGTCGCGGGTTCGAACCGCTCGCCAGCCTGGTAGTGTTCCGGCCGTCCGCTACGGGCCGGTGTGAACTGCGCTCTGGGCGTTCTCGGGGTACGGAACAACGCCAGCCAGTAGCCGCTTTCGGGTACCCGCTGGTCGCCGTGAACCATGTAGGGGCTTTCGGCAAGCGACATTACGCCATGACCCTCCGGCATCTGTTCGCGGCCCTGCAGCGCTGCATGGGATTCGGATTTGGGCTTTGCAGGCGGAATGACGGCCTTGGCGGCATCGATCAGCGTCTGCTTGTTGCCGTCCCACTTCGGCAGCGGTGCGGGCGGCAGTGGCAATACCTTGTCAAGGTTAGGTAGCTTGAGGCGGCCTTGGTAATGTTCCAGTGCATTGCCGAGCTGGCTATAGCGCTCGGCGCGGGCTTTGTCAGCTTGATCTACAAGGCTAGTGCCATCATTAAGATATGTGCCTCGAAATTCGACTGCTAGCTTGCTCGCACATTCTGCACAGCCAAGCTTAATTCCCTCTTGCAGAACTGTTCGCGCCCGGGTTTTTTCTGCGACTGAATATTCGCCGGCGTACAGAAAACCCAGCCTATAGGCTGCGAGGCCATAGCTTTGCGCGAAGGCACACTCCAGCATCTGAGTGCCAATTGTCCGGTTACCCCAGAATTCTCCATTTGGATCATCGTAAGTACCGGCGATCTTGTAGCCAAGAAACGTCTGCGCCGATGGACTGCCCATTTCCGCTGCGCGCTGGAAAAATGCATAGGCGCTGGTTGCATCACCGCCCCTGATCGTGCCGTTTTGGTGGTACGTGCCCATCATGTCGTACGCGTCGGGTACACCCAGTTGCATCGCCTTTTCCACCCAGCGAACCGCGACCTCTGGATCGTGCTCCGGCACGGCGTAATCCGACAGGACCAGCGAGGCAATATTGAGCATAGCCTTCCAGTGGTTGCGATGGGCGGCCTGCTGGTAGAGCTGGTAAATCTTCGGATAGTCGCGATCCTTATAGTAGATATCCGGATTGTCCAGCGCCAGCGCCTGCTGGAACCGCAATTCAGCTTGCGGATCAACACGCGGCACATGCTGGTCCTGATAGACGCAGGTAAAATTCGTGCGATGCGGATTGAAAAGTGGGAGCTTTTCGTAGCGTGGCAGATCAGACATGGCGGCAGTCAGTTTGTTGGCTATTAAATTGGTCGGTACTGCTTGCACGTCGACGGCAATCAGATGGAAGCCGGCGAAGAGAATAATGGTCAGGCGGTTCATGACATCCATGATCCTTTTCCCTTCAAACCGTAGCAGTGTCGATGGCTGACGGAACCGTCACCGAAGCATGCATGGTCGAAGTAGCACGGTGGTCTTCGAATGGCAGCAGGAAACCTTGCATAACCTTCTTGTCCATCACTGATTTTGCGTTCTTGTTCATTAAATCTGTCCACGTTTCAAATACATCCGGTGTCTTGTTCCGCTCTCCCGAACCGCTCACTCTTCCATTTGAATGCAGTTCAAAAACCCGCTCGCGCAGGCCCGCGGCCCAGACCTGTCCGGTCGCCGCAATGTTGATCTCACTGTCCACCGACATGCTCCGCTGGTTCAGATTCGCGCTGCCGAGCGTCACGAACACATCGTCGATCAGCATCAGCTTCGAGTGGATATAGATCTCGCGATAAGCCATCTGCTTACCGATGACTCCGCTAGTGCGCAGCCGGGCGACGCTCACGTTCAGACCCAGCGTGTCCTGCAACTGCTTCAGGCTCGGACGGTCCAGCACCTTGTTGCCTTTCTTGCCCTTGTGCGCATCCGTGTAATCCTGGTCGAGCTTGCCTTTGTCGACGTGTGTTGCCTGTTCCGGCATTGACGTGCTTGAACCCAGTTCGGTCAGCATGTCGAATGTACGCGGCACCATGCCGTCGTCTTCGGGGTGTGGAATCACGATAAACAGATGCAGCACCGGCACATCCGTCATGGGTTTGTCCGGCAGTCTGGCCCAGGCATCGCAGAACTTTCCGCGTTCTCTTTTCAGGTGACGGGCAAACTCCGGGTAGAAAAAATACTGGTTCTCGATGTAGATATAGTTGCGGGCAAAGCTGGTTGCCTGGAAGTAGAGCTCCTTGATGCTCTTGTCCAGTTCGTGCGGCTGAGTGCGTACGATCTGCACCCCGTGCGCGGGATTCTTTGGCAAGACAGGAACCTTGGGCGGCAATTCCGTCAGTTCTCTCGTTTGCAGCGCGGCAGGAGCGAACAGGTTCCAACCTCGCTCGAAATTCTCGTGCAGTCGTTTCAGCGCTGGTCCGACGACGCGACAGGCGTAATCTTGATATGGCTTGGTGTGCCGGTAGGCCGCCTTTCCAAGGGGTCCTTTCGGATCCTGCGTAGCCCGTTCATGGGTGAGTTCTACATCGGCGTTACCGCCTGACCACGTTTCGCGCAGTGGATCGTCGATCTCGTGTGCTGTCCGGTCCCAGAAATCCGTCACGGAATTGAGTCCCATGACGTAACCCACCGCCTTGCTGCCACTGTCGTGTGCATAGTCGATCAGGACCGGTTTCTGGTGGTGGGTCGGATAATTTTCGAGCAGGCCGGTTTCATCGACCGGGTTGCCCGATTCGTAGGCAGGCTGATCCTCCTCTTTCGGGGCCGTTGCCAGCATCGCCTTGACATCGCCGGCAGCTATGCCGCGCAGAACAACCTGAAGGCGCGGATTCGAGCCTGCACCGCTTCGGCCACCAGGCAGGTGGCGCGCCCACCATTCAGCGCAGTACTTATGGCGTTCGGGATTGTCATACGGCGGCGATTGCCTGACGTGATTCGCAATGGCACTCCAACTTTGGTTCACGTCGCTGTAACCTGGCATGTTGTTTTGCTTGGCCGAGCCTCGCGCGTCGTACCAGATCAGTAGTCGCACCGTTACCGGATTGTCCGTTCGTGTCGTGACGGCCTCCAGCAGGCGGCCGTACCTCATGCCACGTGGCCAGCCATTACCTTCTTTGATTTCATTGCCAAGGTCTGGGTCGAATCTCCGGCACATTGGGCCACGCGTCAACTCCATGCCCGGATCGAAACCCCAGCAGACAATATCGACGGTGGATCTTGCATCCCAGATGTCCTTCGCAATCTCCGCAAAACCTTCCTCGCCGCAGACCATGAAATGCAGCCTGTTTCCGTATGTGATGGGCATTTCCTTGCGGTTCTCGAGAAGCCATTGCACCGATCCGTTTGCCTTGCGACCCGCTTCATCGATTGCCACATCGATGGGGTTCTGCGTCTTGAGATGGTTAGTCATGTGGTTATCCTTATCGATCAGTCGTACCGTAGCCTGAGCAGATCGTCAGGCCACCCTTGCGCGCGATCGCCTTCATTGCTTTCTTCTCTTCTCCAGCGGTTCGATCACAGGGCGATATTCGTCACGCCCGGCACCGCGCCGTCAACGTTCGGACTACCGAGGTAGGTCCACAGCACATCATGGCGATCAATTTCCAGAGTCCGCTCACGCGGATCGGGGAAGGGCTGTCCTTGATCAACAAACGCCTGCTGGGTCCACGTGTTATAGAGAAACGCCTGCGGATGCGCACCGGCAACGCGGCCTTCCCAGATGCCCTGCTGCGGGCATCGCTGGTGTCCGGCGCATTGACGTATTGGCGTACTGGCGGAAATCTCCCGCAGCCAGCCCGCGCGGACCATGTGCGCGAGGATCGTTTCGCGTGACGGTGGAAGCTGATGGGCTTCGCCGAGGTAATGCCATTGCATTGTCTCGTGCGACAGGCTGGTCATCGTCGCGGGTTCGAACCGCTCGCCGGCCTGGTAGTGTTCCGGCCGTCCGCTACGGGCCGGTGTGAACTGCGCCTTGAGTGTTCTTGGGGCACCGAACAGCGCCAGCCAGTAGCCGGTTTCGGGTACCCGCTGGTCGCCGTGAACCGTGTAGGTGCTTTCGGCAAGCGGCATTAAGCTATGACCCTCCGGCATCTGTTCGCGGCCCTGCAGCGCTGCATGGGATTCGGATTTGGGCTTTGCAGGCGGAACGACGGTCTTGGCGGCATCGATCAGCGTCTGCTTGTTGCCGTCCCACTTTGGCAGCGGTGCGGGAGGTAGCGGTAATACCTTGTCCAAATTAGCCAGTTTGAGGCGGCTGTCATAATGTTCGAGTGCATCGCCTAATAACTTGTAACGCTGTGCTCTAGCCCGGTCGACGAACCCGACAAGATTTTTTCCGCTTGATAGATTAAAGCCGTCGAATTCAACCGACAGGTTCTTGGCACACTTTGCGCTGCCTAGTTTGACCCCCTCATGAAAAGTCTTCAGCGCTCGCGCGTTCGCTTCCGGGGAAAAGCCACTTGACTGCAAATACCCAAGCTCATAGGCGGCGTCCGCATACCCTTGCGCCAGCGCACATTGCAGCATCTCGATTGCGATAGATCTGTTACCCCAAAATTCACCCTCCGGATCGTCATAGGTGCCACCTAGCTTGTCACCGAGGAAAGTCATTGCTGAAGGACTGCCCATGTCCGCTGCGCGCTGGAAGAAAGCGTAAGCAGTGGTGGCATCTCCGCCCCGAATCAGCCCATTCTGATGATAGGTTCCCATGCGGTCCCATGCATCCGGCACGCCGAGTTGCATCGCTTTCTCCACCCAGCGTATGGCTAGTTCCGGATCGTGAACCGGCACCGCGTAGTCGCTCAGAATCAACGAGGCGAGATTAAGCATGGCCTTCCAGTTGTTTCGCTCCGCAGCATTTGTGTAAAGCTGATAGACCCTCGTCCAGTCGATATCCTCGAACCAGATGTCCGGGTTATCGAGCGCCAGTGCCTGCTGGAACCACAATTCGGCCTGGGGGTCGACGGGAGGCAAGTGCTGGTCCTGATAGACGCATGCGAAGGTCTTTCTATGCGGGTTAAACAGCGGCAGTTTGGTGTAGCGCGGCAGATCGGACATATTCGCAACGAATCGGTTGGTGACGGGCGTCATAAGGCCGCCCCATGCGGAAGCGGCAAACAGGCAAGGGGCGACGAGAGCAATCAGGAATAGCTTCAGGTGTCTGGCAATACGCTTCATGTGCGCGCCGCTCAGACCGTGACGTCGGCAGGGACAGTAGCGGAGGCAACCATGGTGGCGGTTGAGCGGTGGTCTTCGAATTTCAGCAGAAAGCCCTGCATGCTCTTGCTTTCCTTCCGTGCCTGCGCGTTATCTTGCATAAGTTTTTTTCCACTTATCGAACTCGTCAGAAACCCTCTCCGGATCACCTGTGCCGTGAATACTCTTGTCGGAGTGCAGTTCAAAAATCTTCTGCCGCAGTTTGCCTACCATCTCCTGGCCAGACGCGGCGATGTTGATCTCGCTGTCCACGGCCATACTGCGCTGGTTGATGTTTGCACTACCGACAGTCACAAACAAAAGCCGATGTACCAGACTGGTCATTCTTCACGACCACCCGGCCGAACTCGTCGGTCGCGCCTTCCGTAATCTCTTGTAAAGCTCATATGGTTCGTATGCGTAGTAGTGCGCTTCATCCGGTAATGCGCGTAGCGCAAAATGCAGGTCCTACTGCATATCCTGCGAATCAGGCAGCTTCAGTTTGACGCCATGCTCGAGGCACGCCACCAGGTCACCCGTGCGCGCGATCGCCTTGCCGTCAATGACGTCCACCTGTGATCCTGTGATCACCTTTCCACCGTGGGTCGTGGTGTCGCCCATTACGATTACCTGTCTTGCCATTGCGTTTTCCTCTTCCCTAGCGGTTCGATCACAGTGCGATATTCGTCACGCCGGGGACCGCGCCGTCAACGTTCGGACTACCGAGATAGGTCCACAGCACATCATGGCGATCGACGTCGAGAGACCTGTCGCGTGGATCGGGGAAATTCTGTCCGGGCTGGACAAACGCCTGCTGGGTCCACGTGTTATAGAGGAACGCCTGGGGATGCGCACCGGCAACGCGGCCTTCCCAGATGCCCCGCTGCGGGCATCGCTGGTGTCCGGCGCATTGACGTATTGGCGTACTGGCGGATATTTCCCGAAGCCAGCCAGCACTGACCATATGCGCGAGGATCATTTCACGAGATGGTGGAAGCTGACGGGCTTCGCCCAGGTAATGCCATTGCATGATCTCGTGCGACAGGCTGGTCGTCGTCACGGGTTCGAACCGCTCGCCGGCCTGGTAGTGTTCCGGCCGTCCGCTACGGGCCGGTGTGAACTGCGCCCTGGGCGTTCCCGTGGCAGCGAACAGCGCCAGCCAGTAGCCGGTTTCGGGTACCCGCTGGTCGCCGTGAACCATGTAGGGGCTTTCGGCAAGCGGTATTACGCCATGCCCCTCCGGCATCTGCTCGCGGCCCTGCAGCGCTGCATGTGATGCGGATGTGGGCTTTGCAGGCGGAATGACGGTCTTGGCGGCATCGATCAGCGTCTGCTTGTTGCCGTCCCACTTCGGCAGCGGTGCGGGCGGCAGTGGCAATACCTTGTCCAAATTGGGCAGCTTGAGGCGGCCGTCATAGTGTTCAAGCGCATTCCCAAAAACTGCATAACGCTCCGCGCGCTGTATATCCACCTTTCCGGAGAGATTTCGCCCCGTCGATAGATTGAATCCTCGGAACTCTGAATCAAGCGCCTTTGCGCAGTTCGCACTACCTAGCTTGACTCCTTCGTGGAGAACTTTGAGTGCACGAAGCTTCGCTTCGTAGGTTTCCGGCCGCGAATAGATAAAGCCAAGCTTTTCGGCTGCATTCCCGTATCCTTGTGTCAAGGCGCACTCAAGCATGCGTGTTCCGACGTCCGAATTACCCCAGAATTCGCCATCTGGATCATCATATGTACCCGCCATTTTGTATCCGAGATAAGTCAGCGCCGACGGACTGCCCATGTCCGCGGCACGCTGGAAGAAAGCGTAAGCGGTGGTGGCATCTCCACCCCGAATCAGCCCATTCTGATGATAGGTTCCCATGCGGTCCCATGCATCCGGCACGCCGAGTTGCATCGCTTTCTCCACCCAGCGTATGGCTAGTTCCGGATCGTGAACCGGCACCGCGTAGTCGCTCAGAATCAACGAGGCGAGATTAAGCATGGCCTTCCAGTTGTTTCGCTCCGCAGCATTTGTGTAAAGCTGATAGACCCTCGTCCAGTCGATATCCTCGAACCAGATGTCCGGGTTATCGAGCGCCAGTGCCTGCTGGAACCACAATTCGGCCTGGGGGTCGACGGGAGGCAGGTGCTGGTCCTGATAGACGCATGCGAAGGTCTTTCTATGCGGGTTAAACAGCGGCAGTTTGGTGTAGCGCGGCAGATCGGACATATTCGCAACGAATCGGTTGGTGACGGGCGTCACAAGGCCGCCCCATGCGGAAGCGGCAAACAGGCAAGGGGCGACGAGAGCAATCAGGAATAGCTTCAGGTGTCTGGCAATACGCTTCATATGCGCGCCGCTCAGACCGTGACGTCGGCAGGAACAGTAGCGGAGGCAACCATGGTGGCGGTTGAGCGGTGGTCTTCGAATTTCAGCAGAAAGCCCTGCATAGCTTGATGCCTCATTCTCAGCTCGCCGTTATCCTGCATTCGTCTATTCCAGTCCTGGAACACAGCGGGAACCCTCTCCGGATCACCTGTGCCGTGAATACTTTTGTCGGAGTGCAGTTCAAAAATCTTTTGCCGCAGTTTGCCTACCATCTCCTGGCCAGACGCGGCGATGTTGATCTCGCTGTCCACGGCCATACTGCGCTGGTTGATGTTTGCACTACCGACAGTCACAAACACGTCGTCAATCAGCATCAGCTTCGAGTGGATGTAAATTTCGCGGTATGCCATCCTGCGCGCGGCGTCGAGACCGCTTGTGCGTAACCGCGCAATGCTCACTTCCAGTCCGTATGTGCGTTCCAGTTGCTGAACACTGATCCGGTCCAGAACCTTATGCTGCTGGGGCACCGTCACGGCTCCGCCCATTCCGTCGTCTAACGTGACATCGTAGGACGCAGTCTTCGCGTCTGGATAGTTCTGGCTGAGCGAGCCATTCTTGACAAGACCGCCCTGTGCCTCCATCGCGTTACTGTGTCCGAGTTCGCTCAACATGTCGTGAGTACGTGGCACCATGCCGTCCTGCTCCGGGTGCGGGATGACGATGAACAGATGCAACTTTGGGATGTCCGAGAGAGGCTTGCCGTACTTGCTGCACCACCATCGACAGTATTGGAGGCGGGCGTCCTTCAGATTGCGTGCCAGTTCTGGATAGAAGAAGTACTGGTTCTCGATATAGATATAGTTACGCGCCCAGGTCGTTGCCTGCATATAGAGCGCCTTGATTGTCTTTTCTCTTTCACGCGCCTGTGTGCGTACTATCTGGACGATCTGGTTGGGGTCCGTTGGGAGAGTGAAGATTTTCGGCGGCAACGGCTGCTCTACGATTTTCCATGCGGACGGCGCGTCCTCGTTCCACGCCGCCACAAAATTCTGGTGCAGCCGCTCCAGCGCGGGACCAACCACACGACAGGCATAATCCTGGTATGGTTTGGCGTGTTTGTACGACGCGGCGCTGGCCTTGTTCTCAGTCGCTGCTTCGTGCCCGATCTCCTTCTGGACGCTGCCGCTTGACCAGGATTCTCGGAACGGATCGTCGATTTCGTGAGCAGTGCGGTCCCAGAAATCGGTTACGGAATTCAGTCCCATGACGTAGCCGACTGCCTTACTCCCACCGTCGTAAGCGTAGTCAATCAGGATGGGCTTTTGATGGTGCGTGCCGAATCCATCCAGCAGTGCCAGCTCGCTCGCCGACGGCTGATCCTTCTCGCCCTGCAACCCGTGATTGGCATCCAGGAGACTGACATCACGCAAGACGATCTGCAAGTTCGTCGTTCTGCTGGGGTGTCCGTTGGCCATATAGCCGAGATTTCGGAACCACCATCCTCGACAGTAATCTTGACGCGACTGTTCCGGATAGGGCGAAGTGAATGGACCTATCTGAGCGGTGTCGGTGTAGCCAGGCATGTTGTTCTGCACCGCCGATGCGACTGAATTGAACCAGATCAACAGCCGCACCTTGACGCCCTGGTCTGCAAGCTGTTCGAGCAAAGAGCCATATGTATGGCCGCGTGGCCACTTGTCGTTTCTCGTGCGCTCCAGTTCCATGCCAGGATCGAAACCCCAGCAGATGATGTCCGCGGATTCTTTCGCATCGTTAAGATCTTTCGCGATGGACCTGAAGCCTTCCTCGCCACAAATCTTGAAGTCCAACTGGTTGCCGTAGTACTTCTTTACCCTTGGGTCCGTCTCCAGGAAGAACTGTGCCGAACTCTGGGCCTTTCGTCCCTGCTCATCGATGGCCACCGTTGCCACATTCTGCGTATCGAGGTGATCTGCCATGTCGTTATTCCTTGTTCAGATAGTCAGATTGGCTGGACTGGGACGGACCTACGCGAGGCGCTCGCCGCGGTTCGAACGCTGATCGGCATGCGCGGGATCGGCATGAAGCGCATCCTTGACCTTCAGCTCGAACTGCCCACCGTTGCTCAGCTTCACGCGATAAGCCGATGTACCAGGCTGGTGATTCTTCACGACCACCCGGCCGGACTCGTCGGTCGCGCCTTCCGCAATCTTCGCGTCGCCCTTGTACAGCTCGTATGGTTCGTATGCGTAGTGGTGCGCTTCATCCGGCAATGCGCGCAGCGCAAAGTGCAGGTCCTGCTGCATATCCTGCGATTCAGGCAGCTTCGGTTTGCCGACGTTGTCCGGTCCGGTAAAGACCCGGCCCGCCGAATGCACTTCAAACTGACCGGATGTACCGCTGCGGATCTGGCCTGCTGTCCAGCGCGTATAGCTTCCGCCACCGCCAATTTCCACTTCCTGCTCGGCGCTGATGCGAATCGTGGTAGCCGACACTGTCACGTTGAGTTTCGCGAGCAGGTTGATACTGTCCTTCAGCGCCTTGAGATCGATGTCGCCCGATATCGCCACCAGCCGCCAGCCGCATTCCTGCACCACGGTGCGGATGCCGTTCGCCACGCTGACCAGCAGCCTCCGGCCCACGGACAGCGCCGTATGGCCGCCCGAAGTCATCGCCACATGTTCGCCGGCGGCCAGATGCATCGAGCACGGCGTATTGCCGGCCAGCCCGGCTTCGCCGTTGAGCACGAGGTGCGCCTTGGACAGTTCGGGGAAATGACTCTTCTGCGGATCAGCCTTGCCGCTGCCGCGAATGTCGTCATGCTGTGTCCGCAGGGCGCTGGCCACAGCGTCCTGATCGCCGCGCTCCTGCGCCTGCTGGGCGCGCGCGAGCGTGGCGAAGGCATCATGCTGGTCACGCGCGGTTGCCAGTTGACCAGCCGTCTCGGCCATATCCTTCATGGGCGCAGACGCACCACTGCGAGGCGCCGTCGTGATCAGCATGCCCTGATTGGCGCGCAGCACGCCATGTGCGTCAGTGCCCAACTCGAACCCTTCGCCGCGCGCCTTGTCCCGTCCCGCGTGTCCGTCGATGCGCGTGTTGTAGCCGAGCACCAGCCGCGACTGCGCGTGGTCGCTCGCCACCTGAACCTGAAGTTTCCCGGGCGTATCGTCGGTGACCACGCTATTAGCGGACTGACCTTTGAGATCCTGGCTCCGCCAGCCCGACAGCGCATCGTTCTTCGGCAGTTGCCACGGCGCCTGATGGAATTCCGTCGTATGTTCGGAGATGATGTATGGCCGGTCAGGATCGCTGTCGTAATAGCCCACCAGCACATGATGGCCGACGCGCGGCAGCCACATCGCGCCGTGCTCGACGCCGTGCCACGGCGATGCCACGCGCAGCCAGCAGCTCGCGTTTTCATCTTTCTCGCCGATACGGTCCCAGATGAAGTGCGCCTTCACGCGTCCGTATTCGTCGCAATAGACGGGCTCATCACCGTATCCGGTGATGAGCGCCGTTTCCGCATAGGCACGCGGCCTTTTCGCCTTCTGCGGCGCGCGATAAAACGTGTTGGCGGGCACTGCGGAAAACTTGGTCGTGCAACTGTATTGCAGCTCGATCTCGCCGCTCTGCGTAACCGTATCGTTGTTGACGAGCTCGATATCAGTGGATACGACGAGGTATTCACCATCGCCCGGTTTAAGCGGATAACCTTCGAGCGCGAACGTATGCCCCGTCATCAGCCCACGCAGATTGCCTTTGCCCTTCGCGCGCAAGCTCTTCGCGCGATGCGCTTCGACTTTGACGCGCGCCAGGTGCTCGCCTTCGAACTGCGGGTCACCGCGCAGCCCGGACGTGCCCATCGGCCCTTCGAACGGCTGCGAATAGTCGCCCCACGCGTACTCCTCGGCGTTGTCGAAGGCGCGTTTGCTGTAGTCCTGCTGGCTGACGGCCAGATTGCCCAGCGACTGCGTATAGTCGTAGTCGGTCAGCGCGACCTTGCCCGTCGTGATCTGCCGTGCGACGTGGAATTCGTGAACATGCTCTTCATCGATGCGCTGCCCGTTGCGGTCCACATAGCGCAGCGTCTGATACGCCGAGCCATGCTTCTTGTACGCACCGGGCGAGTCGCACAGCACCAGCGTGCTGCCGGTGAAGAAGAATGTGATACCCCATTCTTGCCACAGACGATTCAGGAATGCGAAGTCGGATTCCCACCACTGCCGCTGGTACTCACGCTTTGGATAGGGACGGCGCTGCATGCCCGGACCGGCCAGACGCAGTTCGTACGGAAATGGATAGCGCTGAAGGGTGTCTTCTGTGATCTGAATGACGGAGCGCTCCTGCCAGAGCCTGCTGTCGCGGTTCAATGTGGCGAGCCAGAGCCAGGGACGAATCCTGAGGCGGTAATGCGCGCGCCGGTCATCTGCGCCAATGCACTTTGCCGCCACGATCAGCCCCGTGAGCTTGCGGATATCCGCGCCGATATTGGCCGTCCCCGTCGCACGTGTCGCTCCCGCCATCCAGGTTCCGTTTCCTTCAATGGCAATATGAATCGTCACTTCCTTGCCGATCAGTGCATCCACGTCCACCAGCGCCTGCGCCTCGCTGGCCGTCAGCGTTGCGTCGTCGACCGTACTGAGTTCGACCTCATAGTCATACAGGTGTCCGAGTTTTTCTTTGCCGCGCAGGCGCGAAACAGCAAACAGCGGTTCGCCGCTCCATTGCGGCAACGCCTTGCCGGTAATCTCCAGCGTGCGCGGTTGTTTGAGCCACGAGTTGATCCATGACATTCGCCTGCTCTCCCTGACTGCGTTGAATACCCGACTCGGTTCAGGCCGTGCCGCGCGTACCCATGCGCGGTGGCCAGTGTGCGATCGGTCCGCGCTGCGTGGAGCGCAGCACGGTCGTTGTAAACGAGTGCGTCGATACGTGCCGCGCGACGTAACGTTCAAGCACAAGGCCCAGCGTGTAGGGACTCACGCCGCCGAATCCGCTTTCGTCAAAGGTGAATTCGCACTCGATGCCGCGTCCGAACTCAATCGGGCTGTTACCGGGCAACATTCTGTTGACGGGCGTAGCCTGCGCACGCACGAGGCTCTCGATCTGCCGCCCCAGCATCGCCGCATCCGGCATCACGAACAGACGCAGACGACGACGCACACCTTCGCCCGGATGGGCTTCGTCGTAGTGGTCGTCAAACATCCGGTAGTCGAGCTTCAACTGGGCCATCAGCTGCCAGGCCCGATCGCCGAAAGCTAGTGGCGGCTGCGGCGTGGTGGGCGCACGCACCAGGCCGATGCGATCAGCCGGAATCGACCTGTCCAGGAACAGGTCATTGCTGCCGTCGCACGTCAGCGCGCAGGGCAGGTCGCGGTTGGTCAGCCACGCCTGCAACGACAGATAGCGGATGCCTTCCGTATTCGGTTGCTCGTCGTGGTCGACCAGCGAAATGAATGTGCGTGTCTCGGTAAAGGAGCGGCGTGTACCGTAGAGACGGTCGTCTATCTCACTCCGGTTCAATTCGCGGCGGATCGTGAAGTAACGCGAATTGCGGCCAGCGTATCGGTCTACTGGCATATGCAGCGGATCGAAACGGAATGTCTCCGATTCTTCGGAGACCTGTCCCCATGCCGTCTCCACCGAGTGCACATCGTAGTCATGTGGCGCGGACGGCACGGGCACGAGCTGATGCGATTGCACCGCGGGAGCCAGGTCGAGCCGTCCGGTCCGGCGGGGAAACAGGTTGATGACAGGGGTACAGAACAGTGCGAAATGCGCGGCGTCGACGGCCTCCGCAAGCTTGTCCACGGGCCGCTCCAGCAGGATCACGATCTCGGCCTCGCTGCCGTCGATGCCGGCGAGCCCCTTGCTGAGGCCGGTCAGCGTGAAGAACCAGAAGCGCGCCGGGCAGGCGAAATACTCCTGCAGCAGGTTGTGACCGTGAAACCTGTCGGGCACAGCAGGCAGCAGGCTCTGTTGTGGTTCGAGCGCGTCATGGACGACTGCCTTGCGCGTGACGGCATGCAGCGATCCGGTTGCGAACTGACCGGGAACGCCGGCGACGCTCGCCACGACGGCGGCGTGAACCAGCTCGAACAGGTGCGAAGCGTTCGCTTCGTCGCCACAGAGATACACGGGCAACCGGTCCAGCCCGTCGAGACTCGCGATGGGCGCGCCGTTCGTGGTACGCAGCCGCAGGCGCAAAGCCCCTTGCACGGCTCGACCGGCTGGAACAAAACGGTCCAGTGCGGGGATGTCCGGCGGAATCCCGGTCAGGCGCGCCTGCACGATTTCCAGCGGGTACAGCGCGACATCCTGGCTGCTGCGGAACTCACAGGCTGTGCACTCCCCATCAGGAACGCGCGAGGTGAAGATCGTGCCGCGCGGCACGACTGTTCCGTTTGCAGCATGCTTGCCTCGCGCGCGCGGGAGGAGGCGGGCGACGGCCATCGAGGGCGTCGGACAGGTGTAGTTCGCGTAGACGGTTTGCAGCAGCGGCAGGATGAACCCGGGAAAGGCATCGTCCAGACGCATCTGCATACGCGCGGTGACGAAGGCCGAGGACTGAAGCAGGCGTTCGACGTAGGGGTCGCCGATTTCGCCTGCGTGCAGGTTCAGACGCCGTGCAATCTTTGGATGCTGTTCAGCAAACTCCAGCGCGAGTTCGTGCATGTAGAGCAACTCATGGCTGTAATAGTCCAGCAGGCGTGGGTCCATCCGGTCAGTTTTCGAAAGGTCGATCGAACATGATATTTAGCGGACGATTTGTGCGATTCATGTGAGGAAGATGACTGCTTTCATCTCCTCGATTCATAGGGAATCCTGAAAAACATCATGAAAGTGTTACTACAGAAGAATGAGTAGACCGTAATTCGTTGTGACGCGCTATCAGATGCCGCGGAAAGCTCTGTGAGATTTTTCTGGTAACGTTAAATTTCAACTTCAAATAAAACAGCCCACTCGCGGCGGGCTGAAAGCGGTCTTATCCCAGAGAATGACTCCAGGCAGGGCGGAAAATATTGGGGCTCTCTGTCATCAGCGGTGGCGAGCGGCGTGTCCAGATAAGGACACATGACCGAGACGGTGAAAGTGCGACCGAGGCAAAAAGACTCAAGCTTCGTCGCTTGGGAGGCCGCACGTCGGCAAGCAGGCCAGCCGTCCTGACCGGGTGTACGCGCTGGGCGCACTCAAGCCCGTCCTCGGTGGGTGCCTTCCGCGTGTCCGGCGCTGCCTGGACAACCGCGCCACGGTTCTCGCGGTGATTGACAAGACTCGCTGCCGCACACAGCGGTCATGTTCCTTTTTCGACCACCCGGAAAAAGCCAAGCCCCATGTCCATCTCGCGTACAAGTTCGCTTGATGGAATGGGGCTTAAGTTGTGAGCGTTGCCCTGCACAGGGACAGCGCTAATAGACGACTAATAAAGCAAGGAAAGGCCAACGGTCCAGGCGCTAAGCCAAAACCGCAATCAAACTTGCCGCAGACAATATTCCGCGACGGCATCGAGAACCGCTTCATCCTCACCAACAGCAACAGCGCATTTAATGAGAACAGAAGGATGCAACGCCTGGCACTGTTCGATCACCAGAGGCAGATCTTTCCTGACATGCCCCCCTTGCCCAAAAAACACCGGCACGACGGTGACCACTTCACAGCCTTGAGCAACAAGCTCACCTACGGCTGTAGGCAAATCCGGCTCCATCAACTCAAGAAACGCCAGCGCCACAGGCACGGAGGCCGGAGAAGCGTCCCGCAACTTAACAGCCAGGCGCTCAAAAGGCTCGCGCCACCGCACATCCCTGGCGCCATGGCCAAACAGAACGATACCGTGCATCGCCATGAAAACCGCTCCTAATGCCGATCAACCCACTTCAACCCAACTAACCCGAGCACCAGATAAACCAACCCAGGCGTAGCCGCAGTCAAAGGAGCAGGCCAGGTATTCAACGTGCCGATATGCGAGAACAGCGTATTGAACAACTGAAAACTCATCCCCAGCATAATCCCGCCGAAAACCTTCATCCCGACGACACCCGCCCGCGTATGCAAATACGCAAACGGCAACGACAACACCAGCATCACAAACACAGCAAACGGATAAAGCAGCTTGCGCCACAACGCAATTTCATACCGCTGCGTATCCTGATGATTCTCGGTCAAATGCTGGATATACCGGAACAGATTGAACATCGACATCCGGTCCGGCGACACCAGCAACACCGACAGAATCTGCGGCGTCAATTCCGAGCGCAGCGAATACTCCGGCACCGCGACTTCCTTCGCGCGATACACGGGATTCAGCGCATCCGCGGGCGTGCCAGGAGGAGGCGGCACATCGATCAATTGCGTATCGGTCACACCGGTCAACTGCCAATGCCCCGGCGGCTGATACTTGCCGCTCTTCGCGGTCCGCACATTCGAGAGCCGAAACTTCGAATCGAATTCGTAAATACGCACATTGCTGATGGTCGCGTCGGGCTTCAATTCGCCGACGTTCACGAAGCGCGTCACCTGCTCGCCATCCGCGCGCGCCGTGAGCGTATCTTTCACCCACACGCCAGACTCGAAATTACTCGACACCGAAGACCCCAGCGCCTCGAGCCGCACGCGCTCCGACAACTGATCCGTATAAGGCCCAACCACTTCGCCGATCAGATACGTCAGCAAAACAAGCGGAATACCAATCTTCAACAACGAACGTAGCGCCTGATTCGTAGCAAGCCCGGATACGCGGAAAATCGTGTACTCCGAGTTCGCGGCCATTTGCGCGAACACATAAATCGCGCTGATCAACGCCGCGACCGGAATGATTTCGTAGAAGCGCGACGGCGTTTGCAACGCAACCCGCAATACCGCGTACTGGAATTTGTAGTTGCCGTGGCCAACCGAATTCAATTCGTTGATCAGGTCGAAGAAGAAAAACAGACCCGAAAAAGCAAACAGAATAAAGATGAACGTGAGATAGATCTGACGCGCGAAGTACCTTTCATAGATGCGCATCGATCAGGCTCCCTGCGAACGGCTGAACATTGCCCGCGTGAAGAGCGGCCGGTTGCGCACGCGCAGCCAGAAAATGAACGCGACGATCGCCGCGACGATCACGTGCAGACCCACCAGCCCGACCGGGAACGACATCTTGCCCTGCTCGATCCACGACTGCACCACGTTCAACAGATTCGAATACGTCAGGTAGATGAGCACCGCCATCACGAGATTGATGGTGCGGCTGCGCCGCGGATTCTGGTGCGCGAGCGGAATGGCCAGCAGCATCAGATTGATCGCGATGAGCGGTAGTCCCGCACGCCACGCGAATTCGGCGAGATTGTCGTTGGTCGGATTGCGCAGCAGCGTCAGGGTGGGCGTGCCGGTAGTACTGGGCGTATTGACGACCGGCTGGCTCTGGATCTTCACGCCGTAGCGTTCGAACTCCATGATGCGGAAATCGGGTTGGCCCGGCTGGCCGTCGTAACGGCGGCCGTTTTCCAGCACCACGAAGCGATCGCCGTTCTTACGCGTTTCCGTATGGCCGGTCTTCGACACGACCACGTTGACCTTGCCGTTTTCCGTGCTGGTCACGAACACGTTTTCAACACGCGCCTGGTCGGGCGACATCTTCTCGATGAAGAACACGCGGTGGCTCGTGGCCGATTCGCGGAATTGCCCCGGCGCGAGCAGCGAGACCTCGTCGCGCTGCTGGAAGCGCGCGCGGATCAGCTTGCTTTGCTGGTTCGACCACGGCCAGCCGACGAACACGAAGAACATGATGAGGATGATGATCGGCGTGGCAAAAATGCCGATCGGCTTGATGAATTGGGTCAGACTGACACCCGAGGAGAGCCACACGACCATCTCGGAGTCTTTGTACCAACGGGTCAGGACGAACAGGATCGACACGAACAGGGTCGCGACGAGCATGATCGCCAGGTAGCCGATCACGGTCAGGCCGATCAGGACCAGCACGTCGCGCGGGTCGATCTCGCCCGAGGCTGCGAAGCCGACGATGCGGATCATCATCGTCGTCAGCACGAGCGTGAGGAGAACCATGAACACGGCACCAGCCGTGTACGCGAGTTCGCGCTGGAGGGAGCGTTCGAAGATCATTATTGATGATGAGAGGGGGCGCTCTCAGTGGCGCACGGGTTGCTTCCCGTCACACCTCCGGTGCAGCCGCCGCGGGAAAAATAGCGGATAATTGCGGCTTTCATCCTAAGCCCAGATTTTATCCGAGGACAAGCGCGATGGACTTTAGCATAAAAGCCTGTGATTGGACCAAAGGCTCGTCAAACGGTTTCCTGACTGGGAAATCCGATTGCATCGTAATCGGCGTGTTCGAGTCGCAAACCCTGTCGGGCGCGGCTCTCGAGATCGACGAGGCCACCCGCGGCCTGCTGAACCGGATCATCAAGGCCGGTGACATGGACGGCAAGGCCGGCACCACGCTGTTCCTGCATGAAGTGTCGGGCATCGGCGCCTCCCGCGTGCTGCTGGTCGGCCTCGGCAAGCAGGACGCTTTCAACCAGAAAGCCTACGGCGACGCCGTGCGGGCCGCCTGGCGCGCGCTGCTCGGCACCAAGATCGTCCAGGTCACCTTCACGCTGGCGCAATCGCCGATCCTCGAACGCACGGCCGATTGGGGCGTGCGCGCCGCGATCCTCGCGCTGCGCGAACTGACCTACAAGTTCACGCAGATGAAGAGCAAGCCGGAGAATTCGGCGCGCGCCTTGAAGCGCATCGTCTTCAGCGTCAACACGGGCGACGAGAAGGCCGCCAAGCTGGCCGCGAAGCAGGGCGCCGCGCTCGCCAACGGCATGGACCTGACGCGCGACCTCGGCAATCTGCCGAGCAACGTGTGCACGCCGACCTACCTCGCCAACACCGCGAAGAAGCTCGCCAAAGACTGGAAGCTGAAGGTCGAAGTGCTGGGCGAAAAGCAATGCGAAGCGCTCAAGATGGGCTCGTTCCTGTCGGTCACTGCCGGCTCGGTCGAACCGGCGCAGTTCATCGTGCTGCAGTACCAGGGCGGCGCCGCGAAAGCCGCGCCGGTGGTGCTGGTCGGCAAGGGCGTGACGTTCGACACGGGCGGCATCTCGCTGAAGCCGGGCGAAGGCATGGACGAGATGAAGTACGACATGTGCGGCGCCGGTTCGGTGCTGGGCACGTTGCGCGCCGTCGCTGAAATGGGGCTGAAGCTCAATGTGGTCGGCATCATCCCGGCTGTCGAGAACATGCCGTCGGCCACGGCCACCAAGCCGGGCGACATCGTCACCAGCATGAAGGGCTTGACGATCGAAGTGCTCAATACGGACGCCGAAGGCCGCCTGATTCTGTGCGACGCGCTCACCTACGCCGAGCGCTTCAAGCCGGCCGCGGTGATCGACATCGCCACGCTCACGGGCGCCTGCATCATCGCGCTGGGTCATCACAACAGCGGCCTGTTCTCGAAAGACGACGCGCTGGCGGGCGAACTGCTCGACGCATCGCGTGAAGCTTCCGACCCGGCCTGGCGTCTGCCGCTCGACGACGAGTATCAGGACCAGCTCAAGTCGAACTTCGCGGATCTGGCCAACATCGGCGGCCGTCCGGCGGGCAGCGTGACGGCGGCGTGCTTCCTGTCGCGCTTCACCGACGCCTATCCGTGGGCGCACCTGGACATCGCGGGCACGGCGTGGAAGAGCGGTGCGGCGAAGGGCGCCACCGGCCGTCCGGTGCCATTGCTCGCGCAGTTCCTGATCGATAGGGCCGCGGACGGTCGCGCCTCGCAATGACGCAATGCAGTAGAGAAACAGGCGCGGCAGCGAACGCCGCCGCCAGGCGGAGCCGCCGATGACGAGAATCGACTTTCACTCGAACGTCGGCGATTCGCTGCTGTATGCGTGCCGCCTGATCCGCAAGGCGTATCAGGCGGGCCAGCCGACCATCGTGCTGGCCGAGCCCGCGCGCCTGAAGGCCTTCGACGAACAGTTGTGGACTTTCGCGCCGCTCGACTTCGTGCCGCACTGCATGGCGGGCACGCCGCTCGCCGCGCAAACGCCGATCGTGCTGGCTTCCAGCCTCGACGATGTGCCGCATCATCAGGTGCTGCTCAATCTGGGCGCCACGGTGCCGGCGCAATTCGCGCGCTTCGAAAGATTGCTGGAAGTGGTCGGTAACGCACACGAGGAGCTCGCGGCGGGCCGCGAACGCTATCGCTTCTATCGCGATCGCGGCTATGCTCTGAACAACTACAAGCAAGCCGGCTAGGTCCCATTCGGTCCGCGTCGCGCGTGTCTGATCTCAGGCATTCGGCGTGCACGCGGGCTGCTTCAGCTTCGACTCAAACACGGAGAGCGCACGTGTCCGATCCCAACGACGATTCGATCCCGACCTTGCACGAGGTTCTCGTGCAAGGTCATTCTGTGCAGCCGCGCCAAACGTCGGGCGATGCGGCCGAACTCGACGGCCCGCGCGAACCCAGTTTCAAGGCGGAGCCCGTGCTCGCGCCGCAGCCGGTGCTGACGCCGGAGCAGATGAGCTCGGCGGAGCCGGTGCTCGCGGCGCAGCCGTTGCATGCACAGGAACCCGCCCTCGCAGCGCAACCGGCGATTGCACCGCAGCCGGCGCAGCCGGCCGATCATCATCATCCGAAGAAGCGTTCGCGGGCGCACCAGGCCGCCGAACCGCGGCATGCGCATGACGATGCATTCGCGACGTCGGCGGGCGTGTTCGATCGGGCCGAGCCGATTACGCCGCTCGAGGCGGGCTCGACCGTACCGCCGGACGTCGCGCGCGAAGGCGCTGTCGAACCGGCTCCGGATCTCGATCTGGATGCCGACGTCATCGCGGAACGTCTGCGCAGACGCGTCGCCGGTTTTCTGGCAGGCGACGGGCGCAGCGTGATCGAGGAACGTTGCCGCGAGACCTTGCACGCACACACGGGGTGGCTCATCGACCAGATCACGCGCGAAGTGGCGCTGGCGCTGGAGGACGAGATGACCGCCTGGGTGCGGGAAGCGGTGGTGGAAGAAATCGCGCGGCACGCTTCGGGCAGTGCGTGACCGCGTAGAGAGCAGCGGGCGCGCTGAGCGCCGCTCGCGCTCCTTGCCCGGCCAGCTATTTGAGCGTGAGCACCCAGCTCGCGAGCGTAGCCGCCTGATCGGGCGTGAGTTGCGTATTCGCGGGCATCGGCACCTCGCCCCACACGCCCGTGCTGCCATCCAGAATCTTGTGCTTCAGATACGTGGCGGCATCGTCGCGGCCGGCATATTTCGCCGCGACATCGTGCAGCGCCGGTCCCATGAAGGACCGCGTGACCGAGTGGCAACTCATGCAGTTCTGCTGCTGGGCCAGCGCGAGGCCCGCGGCCTCGGCCTGCGCCGCCGGACTGCCGGCACTCAACGCGGCGCCCAGCACGACGGCGGCTGCAAGCGCTGTGTGCGACTTTGATTTCATTCTGGTCTCCGTCGGTGCGAATGCCCGACTTGTGGTGCCAGCATTATAAAAGGAAAGGGGCGCACGGTTTCCCATGCGTCCCTTTCGCTTTTACGTAGCTTCAGGCGTGCGCGCAGGCTGTCGTAGCGATACCAGACCGCGAATGTGCTCGCCCGGCCAGCCGTCGCCGTAACTGCCGCTTAGCCCGTTATCGCCCCTTTGTTGGCCGGTTGCGCCAAGGCAAAGTACTTCGCCATCACGCCACGCGTGTAACGCGGCTTCGGCTGTTGCCATGCCGCGCGGCGGCGCGCCAGTTCGGTGTCGTCGATATTCAGTTGCAGCAGCAGCTTGTGCGCGTCGATGGTGATCGAGTCGCCTTCCTGCACGAACGCGATCGTGCCACCCACGAAGGCTTCCGGCGCGACGTGACCGACCACCATGCCCCACGTGCCGCCCGAGAAGCGGCCGTCGGTGATCAGGCCGACGCTTTCGCCGAGACCCTTGCCGATGATCGCCGAGGTCGGCGCGAGCATCTCCGGCATGCCGGGGCCGCCTTTCGGCCCGAGATAGCGCAGCACGACCACGTCGCCGGCCACGATCTTGTCGGCCAGAATCGCTTCGAGCGCGCTTTGCTCGTCGTCGAACACGCGCGCCGGGCCGGTGATAACCGGGTTCTTCAGACCGGTGATCTTGGCGACCGCGCCGTCGACGGCCAGATTGCCTTTCAGGATCGCCAGGTGGCCTTCCTTGTAGAGCGCCTGGCCGATCGGGAAAATCACTTGCTGATCGGCTCGCGGCTTGCTCGGCACGTCCTTCAGTTCTTCGGCGATGGTCTTGCCGGTGATCGTGACGCAATCGCCGTGCAGCAGGCCCGCGTCGAGCAGAATCTTCATGACTTGCGGAATGCCGCCGGCCTTGTGCAGATCGGTCGCCACGAACTGACCGGAGGGCTTCAGGTTGCAGATCACCGGCACCTTCTTGCGCATGCGCTCGAAGTCGTCGATGCTCCATTCCACTTCGGCCGCGTGCGCGATCGCGAGGAAGTGCAGCACGGCGTTGGTCGAGCCGCCGGTGGCCATGATCACGGCCACGGCGTTTTCGATCGACTTCTTCGTGACGATGTCGCGCGGCTTCAGATCCTTCTTGACCGCTTCGACCAGCACGCGGGCCGATTCTGCCGCCGAGTCGACCTTTTCCTGATCCGGATTGGCCATCGTCGACGAATACAGCAGCGACATGCCGAGCGCCTCGAACGACGAGCTCATGGTGTTGGCGGTGTACATGCCGCCGCACGAACCCGTGGACGGGCACGCGTTCTGTTCGATCCCGTCGAAATCTTCCTGCGACATCCGGCCGGCCGTGAACTCACCGACGGCTTCGAACGACGACACGATGGTCAGGTCGGTGCCCTTCCAGTTGCCCGGACGGATCGTGCCGCCGTACACGTAGATGCTCGGCACATTGGTACGCAGCATGCCGATCATGCCGCCCGGCATGTTCTTGTCGCAGCCGCCGATCACGACCACGCCGTCCATCCACTGGCCTTGCACGCAGGTCTCGATGCAGTCGGAGATGACTTCGCGCGACACCAGCGAGTACTTCATGCCTTCGGTGCCCATCGACATGCCGTCCGAGATGGTCGGCGTGCCGAAGATCTGCGGATTGGCGTCGGCGCCCTTGATCGCGGCGACGGCGGCATCGGCCAGACGCTGCAGGCCGGCGTTGCACGGCGTGATGGTCGAATGGCCGTTGGCGATGCCGATCATCGGCTTGTCGAAATCGGCTTTTTCGTAGCCGAGCGCGTAGTACATCGAGCGATTCGGCGAACGCGCCACGCCCTGCGTGATGTTTTTCGAACGACGGTTGTATGCCATGGGGAACTCCTGTCTGTCTTGTTTTGATCCGCGCCGCTGCGGGTTTCAGTCGCGCCGGCGTGGGCTGCCGACGGCATCCGTCCAGTGTAGACCGGCATGCCGCGTCACGACGCAGTTTTGCGATGCGCGCGTCCAATGTATTATTCGTGGCTCATTAGGTCGTAAAATGTATCACTCATGCTGCCTGCCATTCCTGATCTGCGCCAGTTGCGCTATTTCGTAACCGTCGCCGAAGAGAAGCACTTCGGGCGCGCGGCCGTGCGCCTCTCGATGACGCAGCCGCCTTTGTCGCAAGCCATCCGCGCGCTCGAAGAGACGCTCGGCGTCGAATTGTTCGCGCGCACCAAGCGTTCCGTCGAACTGACGTCAGTGGGCGCCGATCTGCTGCCCGAGGTGCAGCGCCTGCTCGCAAGCGCCGAAGGGCTGCGGCCGCTCGCGCAGAGCCTCGCGCGCGGCGAGGCCGGCGTGTTGTCGCTGGCTTTCGTGTCCACCGCGGACTATGGCCTGCTGCCGCTGTTGCTGCGCGATTTCGGCGCGCGTCATCCACGTGTGCGGCTGGAATTGACCGAAGCCACCAGCGACATACAGGTCGACGAACTGGTGGCCGGGCGCATCGACGCGGGTCTCGTGATCGCGCCGCTGCCGTCGCGCCACGCCACCGAGCTCTCGTGGCTGCCGATCGCGCGCGAGCCGCTGGTGATCGCCATGTCGACGGAGATGGCGGCACGCGTGGTGAGCGCGAGCGGCGACCATGCCGACCCGCGCGCCGAATGGCTGGACACGCCGATCAGCCTGCGCGATGTCGCCGATGCACCGCTCGTGGTCTTCCCAAGACGTTTGGCGCCGGGCTTTTATGACATCATTATGGATTGCTACGGCGTGGCGGGCCTCGCGCCCCGGGTCGGCCAGGAAGCGATCCAGATGCAAACGATCGTGAGCCTCGTGTCGGCCGGCATGGGTGTCGCACTGGTGCCGCAATCGTTACGTAATCTGCGCCGCACCGGCGTCGTGTACCGGCCGCTTTCCGAGTCGGTGCCCGCGATCGAGACAGGCCTCGTCTGGCGGACCGCCGAGGTGAGCCCGGTGCTGGCGGGTTTCATCGACATCGTAAGGGCGCATGCGGCGACCGTGGAGGCGCAACAAGCCGCCGTGCCGCGCATGTAGATGCGTCCTCGCGAACGCATTGCCGGGCGGACCGTCCAATGCATGCACCGCAAGCTGCGGGCAGCGCCGCCCGTTACCCGATATTTTGCTTCTGAACCTGAACTGCCCATAACAACACGATGCTCATTCACCCCAATTTCGACCCCATTGCCATTCATCTGGGGCCGCTCGCCGTGCGCTGGTATGGACTCATGTACCTCGTCGCGTTCATCGCGGCGATCGTGGTCGGCCGGTTGCGGCTGCGTTTGCCGTATGTCGCCGCGCAAGGATGGACCGCCAAGGATATCGACGACATGCTGTTTTACGGCGTGTTGGGCACGATTCTCGGCGGTCGGCTCGGCTATGTGCTGTTCTATAAAGCGAGCTTCTATTTCGCGCATCCGCTCGACATCTTCAAGGTGTGGGAAGGCGGCATGTCGTTTCACGGCGGCTTTCTCGGCGTGACGCTGGCCATGGTGCTGTTCGCGTATCAGCGCAAACGCTCATGGCTGCAGGTCACCGACTTCGTCGCGCCGATGGTGCCGACCGGCCTCGCGGCGGGGCGTCTCGGCAACTTCATCAACGGCGAGTTGTGGGGCCGCGTGACCGATCCGTCGTCGCCGTGGGCCATGCTTTTTCCAGGCGCCGCGCCCGACGACGCCGCGTGGCTCACCGCGCATCCGCAACTGGCCGCGCAATGGCACCTGAACGAAGTATTCGCGCAATATCACATGCTGCCGCGCCATCCGTCGGAGCTGTATGAAATCGCGCTGGAAGGCGTCGCGCTGTTCTTCGTGCTGATCTTCTTCTCGCGCAAGCCGAAGCCGATGGGCGCGATTTCCGCTGTGTTTCTGATCGGCTATGGCCTCGCGCGCTTCACGGTCGAATTCGCGCGCGAGCCGGACGACTTCCTCGGCTTGCTGGCCATGGGCCTGTCCATGGGCCAATGGCTGTCGCTGCCGATGATCCTGGTCGGTATCGGCCTGCTCGTGTGGTCGTATCGCCGTGCTCGTCATAAACCGGCTCAGGCGGTCAGCGTGAACTGATTGCTGCGGTTTATCGTAGCGAGGGCTCGAATGAAAAAAGCCACGGCATGCCGTGGCTTTTTTCTGGCTGCTCCGACGCAGTGCTTCTAACGCAAGAACGCGTTACTTCATCTGCACCGAGCCCGACACGTTGACGGTCACCGTCGACGTGCCGCCTTCGATCGGCACCGGTGCCGAAGACTTTGCGTCGGCGCCCATGGCGCGCGCGCTCATCATCATCACTGGACGCGGCATCACGCCGTTGTGGCCGACGTTGACCTCGCGAATCGAATAACCGCTGTAGCCGAACGCCTGAGCGGACGAAGCGGCCTGCTCGCGGAACGACCTGATCGCTTCGCCGGTGAGCTTCTGCTCGGCCGCGCGCTGCGCTTCAGGCGAGAGCGAGAACTGCACGTTGCCGACCTGCATGATCGATGCCATTTGACCCGCGAGCTTCGACACCGCGGCGAAGTCGTGCGATTCGAGCACGATCTCCGTGCGGCCGCGCCATGCGGAAATGCGCCCGTCACGATCGGTGGACGGATAGATCGAGAACGAGCCCGTGCGCGCGGTCACGCCGTTCACACCCTTGGCCTTCTGCAGCGCCGAATCGGCGCGCTGGTTCAGCGTTGACGTGAGCGCCGACGGATCGCTCGCTTCCTGCTCGTAGAACAGCGTGATATCGACGACGTCTTGCGGCACTTCCGCGCTGGCCTGCGCGTTCAGCGACAACACGCCAGCCGGCTGATATTGGCCGGTGCTTTGCGCGCGTGCCATGGCCGGCGTGAGTGCGAGCGCGGCGGGCGCGGCGCAGACGAGAGCGAAAGCGAGTGCACGTGCGGTGTTTTTCGTCATTGTTGGACTCCTTGCTTGAACAGGTTGTGCACGATTGGGCAACCGCCACGCCGTGGCATGGCGTTTGCGAGAACGTTAGGCGCCTGTAACCTGAGCTTGGTTCCCCGGTTTGATGTCGCTTTAACGTTTGCGTGTGCATGGATCCGCGCCGCGCATCCATCTGGGGAGCACGATCAAGCGAGCCGCCTGGTGATGAAACGCCATTCGGCTTCGGTCACCGGGGTGATCGACAGGCGGTTGCCCCTGGCGAGCACGCGCATGTCAGCAAGTTCGTCATGCTCGCGTAACGCGGCAAGCGGAATCAGCGGGATCTTCTTCTTGAACACCACGTCGACAAGCACCCAGCGCGGTGTTTCCCGCGACGACTTCGCGTCGTAGTAGGGGCTCTTCTTGTCGAACTGCGTGGGATCCGGATACGCAGTGGACGATACCTCCGCGATACCCGCGATGCCGGGCTCCGGACAACTCGAGTGATAGAACAGCACACCGTCGCCGACCTGCATCATGTCGCGCATGAAGTTGCGCGCCTGATAGTTGCGCACGCCGGTCCACGGCAACGTGCGATGCGGTGCATTGGCGAGATGGTCGATGCTTGCTTCGTCCGGTTCGGACTTCATTAGCCAGTAGCGCATGAATCGAATTGAACGTTAAGGGGTTGAAGATGCGGAAGAAATCGGCGAACAAAAACACAGCGCCCAAAGAAAAACGGCACCGAACCGAAGTCCGATGCCGTTCTAAATAAGGTCCCCGCCTTAGCCGCTAGGCCGGCATCCTGAACCGGGGGTTCAGAATTGGTCGCAGTTAGCAACACTTCGGGTACATCAGACAGAGTGACGCGCACACCCGTGCTACAAATTTCCGCAACCGTGCACATGGCATTGGTTCAAGGAATATATGACCTTGGCGAACCAGGCAGGGAAGCTAAACCGATGAAGCTGAAAAACGAACTACAGATTGAACTCAAACGTTTGCTGAATCTTGCACACCTTGTGCTCACACATTCCGTTTGAATCCGCCGCCGATCTCAGGACCGGCAGCACGATAACACATGAAGCTTATTGCATACTGTACTGCTCAATCACAGTACCTAGTTGTTCGTTCATTTGATGCATTGTACGCCGGATTTCCTCAGCGGGAAATGCTTCTCCGTGTCTCACGCTCGATTGCAAGCGAAGCAGTTCCGATGCCAGCGACAGCGCAGCCATGACAGCAATGCGATCCGTGCCGCGCACGTTGCTGTTATTGCGGATCTTCGACATTTCGGCGTCGACGCGTGCGACCGCTTCGAGCAGCGCCGCTTCCGTTTCCGGCGAGCAGGCGAGGCGATAGGGCACGCCGAGAATCGATACTTCGATCTGCTTGGTGGTCATGCATTTTCTCCGTGGCGGGTCACGTCGCTCTCGGCTTCGGCTACTTGCTGAGCGGGCTCGAGCAGATCGAGCTGGTTGTCCGGCTCACTGTGCGCGCGGGCACGCGGCAGCTTCTCGAGGATCGCGTTCAGGCGCACTTGTGCGTCGTCGATCTTGGCCGACAGCGCGTCGCGTTCCGCCTGCAGCGCGTTACGTTCCTCGCGCAGCATTGCAAGTTCCGTGCGCGTGGCTTCGGCATCGGCGCGAGATTGCGCGAGTTGCTCTTCGAGCGCGAGTCGCGCTTCATTGTGGCGCTGGCTGATCGCGATCAGCTTGCCGATATTTTGTGAAAGTGTTTCGAGTTCGGTGAGCATCTGCTGCGTCCTCTAAAGACATCGCATTTTAGCGCGGAATGTCGCAGGTTCCGACAATTGTCTCGTTTCGAGACGTAACAACATCGCTTTGTGCAGGCTTTTTATCGACCATATGATGAAAAAGTACTCACGCGTCGGACAATGGCCTGCACTTAACAGAACGCATGGCCCACGGTTTCACCATTCTTGACGGACTCCGAGGCCGCTCCTAAACTGCCCGCACTCTGGTGCCCGCGTGCGCTTTTCAACGGCGCACGCAGTTAAACGGGAAGCAGGGCGCGCGATTCAACCGAACGCGCCAACCTGCGCTGCCCCCGCAACGGTAAGCGACCGCATTCGTCATGCAAGTCGATTCTGATCGCGTGTTGGAAGTTCAACTCGCGAGTGTGCCACTGCGCGTCTCGCGTGGGAAGGCGGGATCGATGTGTCGCCAGCCCGGATACCGGCCAGAGGGAGGGGCACGTCACGCGCGAAAATGTTAAATACGCGGGCGCCTCGTTACGCATCGGCCTGCGGGGAAGCGGGCCGCGCACGCTATCCACAGGACTTTCATCCCATGCTGTCCCCCATCGCCCGCGCGGCGCTGCTCGCCTTTGCGAGCCTGCCGATCGTCATGCACGCGCAAGCTGCGTCTTCATCTTCTTCCGCGCAGGATTCATCGGCTGCGGAGCCGTCTTCGGCGGTACTGTCGCCCGTGGTGGTGACCGCGGATCGCGCGCCGCAAGCACTCGCCGACACGATCCCGCAGACGTCTCTGTTCGATCAGCAGGATCTCGCCGACACCACCGCGACCGATTTGCCCGGCCTCCTGCAACTCGCACCCGGCGCGCAAATCTCGCGCACAGGTGGTCCCGGTTCGACAGCCAGTCTCTCTTTACGCGGCGCGTCGTCGACGCAATCGCTGCTGCTGATCGACGGCGTGCGCGTCGATTCGGTGAGTCTGGGCGCCTCGCAACTCGCGCAGATTCCGCTCGACCAGATCGATCACGTCGAGGTGGTGAACGGCAACGTGTCGGCGTTATACGGCTCGGGCGCGATCGGCGGCGTGGTGCAGGTGTTCACGAAAGACGGCGGCGACCATCCGCCGCGTTTCAATTTTTCGCTCGGCTACGGCAGCTATCGCACGCAGACGCAGCAGGCGGGCGTGAACGGCGCATTGGACAAAGACGGCAAGACGACCTTCAGCATTTCACTCGCGCGTTCGAAGGACGACGGCTTTTCGTCGCTGAACACGAAGGAGGCGCCCAACGCCAATCCGAATGCGAACGGCTATCTGAACGAGAGCATCTCGGCCTCGCTGCGCCACAAGTTCAACGACAGATGGGACGCAGGCGTCAGCTATTTCCAGTCGAACGGCAACAACAGCTACGACAATGCGTACGGCTTGCCCACCGATCTGAACAACCTGTACAGCAAGGTGCGCCAGGTCTCGGCGTTCGCGAACGGCAAGCTGACGGACTGGTGGACCACGCACTTCATCGTCGCCGAGGGCGACGACCGCAGCGTGTCGAACACCAACGGCGTGTACAACGGCCGCTTCGATACCGACAATCGCCAGTACACATGGCAGAACGATTTCGCGCTGGCCGCGCAGCAGAAGTTGCAGGTCGGCTATGAGCATCTCGACCAGAGCCTCGACTCGGACACGTTCGCGGCGCCGGATCGACATGTGGATTCGGGCTTCGTCGGCTATACGGGGCGCTTTGGACGCAGCCAGATTCAGGCCAACGTGCGGCGCGACCAGTATTCCGATTTCGGCGGAGCGAACAGTTACTATCTCGGCTACGGCTTCGACATCACCGGCCATTGGAAGGTGAGCGCAAGCTATTCGGATTCGTTTCGCGCGCCGAGCTTCGACGATCTGTACTATCCGTTCAGCGGCAATCCGTCTATCCAGCCGGAGCGCAGCCATTCGATCGAAGCCGCGCTGCAATACGCATCGAATGCGCTCGGCGTGATGCGTCTGACCGCATTCCAGACGCGCTATTCGAATCTGATCAACTACGAGCAGGTGACGCCCGGCATCTATCTGGCGGAAAACGTCGGGCATGCGAAGGTGCAAGGACTCGAAGGATCGTGGAGCGGCCATGTCGGCAAGACGGACGTGCGCGCTTCCGTCACGCTGCAGAATCCTGTCGATCTCGACAACGATGCCGACCTCGTGCGGCGCGCCCGGCGCTTCGGCGCGCTG
Source organism: Paraburkholderia dipogonis (assembly GCF_042680985.1). Taxonomy (NCBI): domain Bacteria; kingdom Pseudomonadati; phylum Pseudomonadota; class Betaproteobacteria; order Burkholderiales; family Burkholderiaceae; genus Paraburkholderia; species Paraburkholderia dipogonis. The sequence continues at coordinate 144,793 of NZ_JBHUFR010000011.1, forward strand.
ACGGTGAACCGCAGCATCGCCGGGTGGCGTGTAGGCGGCGAGTGGATCGTGAGCGGCGCGAGCAATGACAGCAGCGGCAAGCTGGGCGGCTATGGCGTGGTGAATCTGTCGGCGCGCTACAACATCACGAAAGCATGGTACGTGGCCGCGCAAATCCAGAATCTGTTGGACAAGGACTATGAAACGGCCTACTCGTATAACTCGGCACGGCGCGGTGCGTATCTCACGGTCGGTTGGCAGCAGCAGTGATGCTTGCGCCTCTTCGTTGAGTTCGCGCGGATGAATCGCCCTTCGAGTTCGATGCCCGCCACTCTGCGCGTGATGAGCGCGAAGCGCGCGGCCGCGATCTGGCTGGCGCTCGCGGGAATCGCGCTGGCGGTGCTGTTGGCGTCGCTCACGCTCGGCAGCGTAACGCTCGCGCCGATGCACGTGTTGGCGGCGTTGGTGCCGTCGCATGCGCAGTCTGCCGGTTCGTCCGACCTGGCCGCCGAGATCGTGCGCACGCTGCGTTTGCCGCGCGCGCTGGCGGGCTTCGCCTGCGGCGCGTTGCTCGCGTTGGCTGGCGCGTTGCTGCAAGTGCTGTTGCGTAATCCGCTGGCCGAGCCGTACGTATTGGGCGTATCGGGCGGCGCGGCGAGCTTCGCGCTGGTCGCGATGATCGCCGGATGCGCGTGGTGGATCGTCGACGCGAGCGCATTCGCCGGCGCGTTCGTGTCGATCCTGCTGGTACTAGGCCTCGCGCGTCGCGAGTTGTGGCGCGGCGAACCGCAGGACACCTCGCCGCGTTTGCTGCTGACCGGCGCGGTGATCGCGGCGGGCTGGGGCGCGCTCATTACTTTGCTGCTCAATCTCGCGCCGGACAACCGCTTGCGCGGCATGCTGTTCTGGCTGACCGGCGACCTCAACGGCGGCGCGATGCCGTGGACGGCGCTTGCCGCGCTCGTCATCGTGCTGATTGCGATCGTGCCCGCCGCGCCGCGTCTGAACGTGCTGCTGCGTGGCGACGCCGCCGCGCAGGCGTTAGGCGTCGCGGTGATGCCGCTGCGTCTGCGGGTGTATCTGGTGGCCTCGCTCGCGGCGGCCGCCGCGGTGACGACGGCGGGCACCATCGGCTTCGTCGGACTGGTCGTGCCGCACATGCTGCGGCTCGCGTTCGGCAACGATCAGCGCATGCTGCTGCCGGCCGCGGCGCTCGGCGGCGGCGTCGCGGTGATGGGCGCGGACCTAATCGCGCGCACCGTGATCGCGCCGGCGCAGTTGCCGGTCGGCGTGATCACGTCGATCGTCGGCGTGCCGGTGTTTCTGTGGATGCTGCTGCACAGGCGCCGATGATGCAAACCCGTCACGCTCCTTCTCATGAGGCGACCCTCGGCGCGCAACGTCTGACCTTGCGTGCCGGCGCACGCACCTTGCTCGATGCCTTCACGCATACCTTCTACGCCGGTGAGATCTGGTGCATCGCCGGCCCGAACGGCGCGGGCAAGACGACTTTGCTCACCACGCTCGCGGGCTTGCTGCAACCGTCTGCGGGACGTGTCGAACTCGACGGCGTGCGCCTCGCCGATTGGCCGCCGCTGCCGCTCGCACAACGCCGCGCGCTGATGCCGCAAAGCGCGCCCGACGCATTCAGCGCGAGCGTGCTCGATATCGTGATGCTGAACCGCTTCCCGCATCTCACCGGCTGGGGCTGGGAGCGCGAAGCCGATCGCGAAGCGGCGCACGCGGCGCTGGATCTGCTGGGACTCGCCGCATTCGCCGCGCGCGATGTGCTGTCGCTCTCCGGCGGCGAGCGGCAACGCGTGGCGCTGGCGGCGGTGCTGTGTCAGGACGCGCCGTTGCTGCTGCTCGACGAACCGTTGTCGCATCTCGATCTGCATCATCAGATCGACTGCCTCGAGGCGCTGGCCGCGTGGGCGCGCGCGCCTCGGCGTACAGTCATGTTTTCGTGCCACGACCTGAACCTCGCGCGCCGTTTCGCGACCCATGCGCTGCTGCTCGACGGCGCGGGCGGCGCGTATGCCGGACCGGTGCACGACGTGTTGACGCCCACGCTCGCGAGCCGCGCATTCGGCTATCCGTTGCTGCTGATTCGCGACGGCGAACACGAGGCGCTGATTCCCGCGCCGCGCGCGCGTCATGAATCACCTGCCGGCCACGACACACCGGCAAGCTGATCGCTTCATTCCAGCTTGATTTCAACATCCTCTTTCAGACACGCTCATGACTTCATTGCCACGCTTGCCCGGATTGCCCGAAGTCGAACCGCTCGATCAAACGCTGCGTGACGAACTGCAGCACATCATCGATACCAAGACGAAGCCGCCCGGCAGTCTCGGCCGGCTCGAAACGCTCGCGCGTCAGATGGGCCTGATTCAGTGCACCACGCATCCCACCGTGACGCGCCCGGCGATGATCGTGTTCGCCGGCGACCACGGCGTCGCCGAGGAGGGCGTGAGCCCTTATCCGCAAGCGGTGACCGCGCAGATGGTCGCCAACTTTCTCGCGGGCGGCGCGGCGATCAATGCGTTGAGCCGCGTCTCGGGCATCGAGCTCGAAGTCGTCAACGCGGGCATTGCGACACCCTTGCCATCCACCGCGGGTCTTATCGACATTCCGATTGCGGCCGGCACGCGCAACTTCGCGCGCGAACCGGCCATGAGCCGCGACCAGGCAATCGCCGCGATGCGGGCGGGCGCGGCGCGCGTGCGGCATCACGCGGCGCTCGGCACCAATGTGATCGGCTTCGGCGAGATGGGCATTGCGAACACCTCGGCGGCCGCGTGTCTGATGAGCCGCTTGTGCGGCGTGCCGATCGACGAATGCGTCGGCCGCGGCACGGGCCTCGACAACGCGGGGCTCGCGAAGAAGCGCAACGTGCTGGCGTCGGCGCTCGCGCGTCACCCCGTGTCCGGCGATCCGCTCGACGTGCTCGCCACCTTCGGCGGCTTCGAGATCGCGATGATGGCGGGCGCGTATCTCGCGGCCGCCGAGGCGCGCATGACGATTCTGGTCGACGGCTTCATCGGCACCTCGGCCTTGCTGATTGCCGACGCCTTCGCGCCGAGCCTGCGCGAGTACTGCGTGTTCGCGCATGCGTCGAACGAAGCGGGGCATCGGCGCATGCTCGATCATTTCGGCGCGCTGCCATTGCTGTCGCTCGACATGCGTCTCGGCGAAGGCACCGGCGCGGCGCTCGCGGTGCCGCTGTTGCGCGCGGCAACGGCGTTCATCAACGAAATGGCGAGCTTCGAATCGGCCGGCGTGGCGAATCGCGATGCGTGATTCGCTCGATCCTTCAGACAGAAACGCACGCCTCGCACACTCATGAATCCGCTCGCTGAATTGCGGTACTTCTTCACTGCGCTCGGCTATTTCACGCGTGTGCCCGTGCCGCGCTGGGTCGGCTATGAGCCGCATTATCTGAACGCGGCGGCGCGTTATTTTCCGCTCATTGGCGTATTGATCGGCGGATTGAGCGCGCTCGTCTATCTCGCCGCGCTGCGCGTATTCCCGGCGGGCGTGGCGGTGCTGTTGTCGATGGCCGCGTCGCTGCTCGTGACCGGCGCGTTTCACGAAGACGGTCTCGCCGATTGCGTCGATGCGTTCGGTGGCGCCTATACGCGCGAAGACGTATTGCGAATCATGCATGACTCACGCATCGGTGCTTTCGGCGCCATCGCGCTCGTCATCGCGCTTGTATTGAAGTGGCAAACGCTCGCCGCATTGCCGCCGATGCGCGCCGCAAGTCTGATGATTGCCGCACACGCGGCGAGCCGTACCTGTGCGATCAGCTACCTGGCCACGCTCGACTACGTGCGTGCCGAAGGTAAGGCCAAACCGGTTGCGCAGCGCCTGAGTGTGGGAGCATTCCTATGCGCCGCGATGTTCGGTTTGCCGTGGTTGCTGTGGCCGAACGGGCTCGCCACGCCGGACTGGCGCTTCGCGGGTTCAGTGCTTGTGATTCTGGTCGTACTTCGTGCGGCAATGGGCCGATATTTTGTCAGACGCATTGGCGGCTATACCGGCGACTGCCTCGGCTTCGCGCAGCAAGTTTTTGAATTGAGCATCTACCTGGTGGGGCTCGCATGGATATCGTCCTGATTCGCCATCCCGCGGTCGCGGTCGATGCGGGCGTGTGTTACGGCCACAGCGACGTGGCGCTCGCCGAAGATGCCGAAGTGTCGTCGACGGCGCTCGCCCTGAAACTCGCGACCTTGCAGGTGCCCGCGCCACGCGTGCTGATGTCGAGTCCGTTGAAGCGCTGCTCGGCGCTCGCCGCCGAGTTGGCGAACGACTTCGGCAGCGTCGTCAGTCACGACGACCGGTTGATGGAAATGAACTTCGGCAATTGGGAAGCGCAGCGCTGGGACGCCATCGATCGCGAATTGCTCGACGACTGGGCGGCCAACTTCGAACATGCGCGGGCGCATGGCGGCGAAAGCGTCGCGCAGTTCGTCGCGCGGGTGCGTGCATGGCTCGATGCATTCGCGCTCACGCGCGAGTTGTCGCCGGCTTATGTGGTCACGCACGCGGGCGTGATGCGGGCGATTGCGTCGATCGTGCTGGACGTGCCGCTGGAGCGCTGTTTGCGATGGTCGCTCGATACGACCGGGATCGTCTGGTTGCGCCGAAACGATGAAACGCAGCAGTGGGTGTTGGTGCGATGGAATGCGTGAGGCGTGGCGTGTAGTTCATCTTGCTTGATTTACTGCGCGCCAGGCTTTCTGCGTGAGCGCGCTACTTCGAGGGCCTCGCACATTTGCTTCGCGCCTTGCGCGATGCGTGGCGCCGGGCGGTTGATCAGATCGCCGTCGATAGCAAAGAGATTATTGTTTGTGACGGCGGTCAGGCTCGGCCATGCGCGCCATGCGCTGAGTTGCGGCAAGGTGGTGTCCGGTTTGGTCGCGCCCGGCGCTGCGGTGACGATCGCTTCCGGATTCGCGGCGAGCACCGCTTCGGTCGAAACCGTCGGCACCAGCGGCTCGAGTTTGGCGAACACGTTGCGGCCACCGCATAGAGCGATCACGTCGCTGACCATGTGTTCGCCGTTGAGCGTCATCAACGGTTGATCCCACACCTGATAGAACACGCTGACGGGCGGCCGGCTCGCATACTGGTTGCGCAGCTTCGCGATGTCCTGACGATAGGCGGCCGCCGCCGCATCGGCGGTCGATGACGTGCCGAGCAATTGTCCGAGCTTCGTCAGCGACACGGCGACGTCGTCGAGATGATGCGGCTCGCTGAAGAACAACGGAATGTGCATCTCGCGCAGGCGATCGAGCTGACGCTGCGCATTGCCATGCCGCCACACCACGATCAGATCGGGTTTGAGCGCAACGATGCGCTCGAGATCGAGCGCCTTGTTATCGCCGACGCGCGGCAACTGTTTCGCTCCGGGCGGATAGTCGCTGTACGACACGGCGCCGACCACTTTTGCGCCGCCGCCCGCGGCATACAGCAATTCGGTGACGTGCGGCGCGAGGCTGATCACGCGTTGCGCTGGCGCGGGCAACGTGACGGTTGCGCCGGTGTCGTCGGTCACGGAGATGGCGGCGTGAGCGTGATGCGCGGTGATGAAGAGTGCGAAGGCGAGGGCGAGTCGGTTCATCGGGCGAGGCTGCGGGGCGCGGAGTTAGTGTGGGAGCGAGCTTGTCTTCGTTAAGTCAGCAGTCAGCCCGCTCGTTTGGGATCGATTTCCTGTACGGCTTCGCGCAAGCTTTCTTCGAAGCGTGCCCATTCGGCTTCGCTCGCGGGCAAGCCGAATCGAACGCTGCCCGACGATGTGAATAGACGCGTCCACACGCCGCGTCGTGCGAGGGCTTCGTGCAGAGCGGCGGCGCGTGGATCGTCGGTCCACGCGAAGAGCGGCGTGCTGCATGTGTGCAAGCCTTGCGCATGCAGCAGATCGACCAGTCGCGCGCTTTCGGCATCGAGCCGGGCGCGCATATCGCGTTGCCAGGCTTCGTCGGCGAATGCGGCTTTGACGGCGTGACGGGCTGGACCACTGACCGTCCACGCGCCGAGCTTGACGCGCAAACTGTGAAGCAACGCAGGCACGCCGAGTACGAACCCGGCGCGCACGCCGGCGAGGCCGAAGAATTTGCCCGGCGAGCGCAACACGATCAAGCCTTCGCGATGCGTGCTCGCCGCGAGCGAGGCAGACGGCATCGTATCGGCGAAGGCTTCATCGACCAGCAGCGTGCCGCCGCGCGCGCTCAACTGCGCATGCCAGTGCAATAGCGTGGCGGCGCTCAGATGCGCGCCGGTCGGATTGTTCGGATTCACGACGATCACATGCGTGAGCGCTTCGGGCAACGTTTCCCAGGCGACATCGAGTGACATCACTTCATGGCCACTGCGCTCGAATGCAGGCGCATATTCGCTGTACGTAAGCGGCGCGATGCCGACGCATGCGCGCGGCAGCAGCGCGGGCAACGCGCGAATCGCCGCCTGGCTGCCCGCGACCGGCAGCACATGCGCCGCATCAGGCGCGTTGTAATAGCGTGCGGCGCAAGCGGCGAAGTTGTCGCCGTCGTCGGGCAGGCGGCGCCAGGCATCGGCGGGAACCGGCGGCACCGGATAACCGTGCGGGTTGATACCCGTCGACAGATCGAGCCACTGTGCGTACGGAATGTCGTAGCGCTTCGCTGCTTCGTGCAGATTGCCGCCGTGCACGACCGGATCCATCGTGGCGTGGGTATCCTCCACGTGGCCGTTCACTGAGTCAGCCATGAGAATCAACCATGAAAAGGCACGCTCAACAACGCCAGCACGATCAGCACCGCGAGCCACAGAATGACCGTGCGCTCGACCAGCATCAATGCCGCGCTCACGTGGCTGGCCTTTGCGGTATGCCCGAAGCCGAGTGTCGGCCGATGTTCCAGCGCGCCGTGATACACCGCCGGGCCGCCGATCAGCACGTTCAGACTGCCCGCGCCGGAAGCCATCACGGGCCCGGCGTTCGGGCTGTCCCACCGTGGCGCCTGCTCGCGCCAGCAGCGCCACGCGGTGCGCGTGTCGCCGAGCAGCGCGTAGCTGGCGGCGGTCAGGCGCGCGGGAATCCAGTTGAGCACGTCGTCGATACGCGCGGCGGCCCAGCCGTAGCGCAAATAGCGCGGCGTGCGATAACCCCACATCGCGTCCAGCGTGTTGGCGAGACGGAAGGCGAGCGCGCCCGGACCGCCGGCGATGGCGAACCAGAACAGCGCGCCGAAGATTGCGTCGTTGCCGTTTTCGAGCGCCGATTCGACGGCGGCGCGCGATAACGCGCCTTCGTCGGCATCCGCGGTTTCGCGCGAGACGATGCGCGCGGTCAGCAAACGCGCCTGTGCGAGATCACGTTGCACCAAAGCCTGCGCGATCGGCGCGATGTGTTCGTGCAGACTGCGCGCGCCGAGCGCGAACCACAGCAACAGCACATGCACCACGCAGGCCGCGTAAAACGGCAGCACGGCGACCAGACACCACGCAATCAGTACCGGCGGCACGACCGCCAGCGACCACGCCAGCAGACCTTTGAGCCGCAGGCGCCGGCCGGTGTTGTAACGCGTTTCGAGACGCTTCGCCCAGTTGCCGAAGCCCACCAGCGGATGCGCCGCGCGTGGCTCGCCGAACCAGCGGTCGACGGCGACGCCCGCTGTGGCCAGCGTCACGAGAAGCGGGAGCGAGAGCATCACACGTGGCTCGCGGTTTTCAGCGCGAGCGGCAAACCGGCGACCATCATCGTGGCCTGGGTGCTCAACGCGGCGATGCGCTGGTTGAGCCGGCCTAGTTCATCGACGTAAAGACGCGTGGCAGCGCCGAGCGGCACCACGCCCAGGCCGATTTCGTTGCTGACCACGATGAGCTTGCTTTTGGCGTTAATGAGCGCTGCTTCGAGCGCGGTGACGTGCGCGTGATAGCGATCGAGCGGCAGGGCGTCGCCTTGTGGCGGACACAGCAGATTCGCTAGCCACAACGTCAGGCAATCGATCAGGATGCAGCGGCCGGACGCGTCGTTTTGCGCCACGGCACCGGCGAGATCGACGCCCGCTTCGAACAACTGCCAATGCGCCGGACGCCGTTCGCGATGATGCGCGATGCGCGCGCGGAATTCGACGTCGTCTGTCACGCGTGCGGTGGCGATGTAGGTGACGGGGAGGGCGCTGCCTGCAGCGAGCTGTTCGGCGTGCGCGCTCTTGCCGGAGCGGGCGCCGCCAAGTACGAAGGTGAGATCGCGGGGAGTCATCGCGTGATTGTACCGGCGTGCAGCGCGGGCCGGCGCGATGGGATAATGCTGCGCTTGATGGGTTGGGTGCGTTCGATGCGAACGACGCGAACGACGCGAACGACGCGAATGACGCAAAACGAGTTGCATGCAAGCATTAGCCGTGTCCCACACCCCGCACACACCGTCGCTGCGTCAACGCGGCATTGCCGCTTTCCACCGCTTGACCCGATTGACTCACTGTTCACCGCCTAGCCCGAGATTCCGTGACCACCACTTCGACCCCGCCTGACGCCACACCCGTGCCGCGCGGCACGCTGATGATTCAGGGCACCACCTCCGATGCCGGCAAGAGCACGCTCGTCGCCGGTCTGTGCCGGCTCGCGCGCCGCGCCGGCGTACGGGTCGCGCCGTTCAAGCCGCAGAACATGGCGCTCAACAGCGCGGTGACCGTGGACGGCGGCGAGATCGGCCGCGCTCAGGCTCTGCAAGCGATCGCCGCGGGCATTGCCGCGCACACGGATCTGAACCCCGTGTTGCTCAAGCCGACCAGCGACCGCGGCGCGCAAGTGATCATCCACGGCAAGGCGCGCATGAATCTCGACGCGCGGGCCTATCACGACTACAAACCCGTCGCGTTCGAAGCGGTGCTGGAATCGTATGCGCGTCTGCAGGCGGCGTACGAGACGATTTTCGTCGAAGGCGCGGGCAGTCCGGCGGAAATCAATCTGCGTGATCGCGATATCGCCAACATGGGTTTCGCGGAAGCTGTCGATTGCCCGGTCGTGCTGGTCGCCGATATCGACCGCGGCGGCGTGTTCGCCCATCTCACGGGCACGCTCGCGTGCCTGTCGGAGAGCGAGCAGGCGCGGGTGCGCGGGTTCATCATCAACCGGTTTCGCGGCGACGTCAGTTTGCTCAGGCCCGGCCTGGATTGGCTCGAAGCGAAAACCGGCAAGCCGGTGCTCGGCGTCGTGCCCTACCTGCACGGCCTGACGCTCGACGCCGAAGACATGCTGCCGCCCGAGTTGCGCGCGGCGCACAGCGGCGGCGCGGCGCGCATGCTGCGAGTGGTCGTGCCGGTGCTGCCGCACATCAGCAATCACACGGATTTCGATGCGCTGCGCGCGCATCCGCAGGTCGATTTTCATTACGTGCGCAGCGGTACGCCGGTGCCGCCGGCTGATCTGATCATTCTGCCAGGCTCGAAGAACGTGCCCGGCGACCTGGCGTTTTTGCGCGCGCAGGGTTGGGACGCGGTGCTGCAAAAACATTTGCGCTACGGCGGCCGCGTGATCGGCATTTGCGGTGGCATGCAGATGCTTGGGCGTGACGTGGCCGATCCGCACGGTGTCGAGGGTGCGCCGGGGACGTCGGCGGGACTCGGCTGGCTCGACTACTCGACGGTGCTCACGCGCGTCAAGACGCTCAAGAATGTCGCCGGACACCTCGCACTGCCGGGCTCGCCCGAAGTGGCCGGCTACGAAATCCATATGGGCGAAACGCGCGGCCCGGCGCTCGATACGCCCGCGTTGCGTCTGGGCGACGCGCAGGCGGCGCATCCCGACGGCGCGATTTCCGCCGATGGCCAGATTCTCGCGACTTACGTCCACGGGTTGTTCGACACGCCGGCCGCATGCGCCGCGCTGCTCGCATGGGCGGGTTTGAGTGATGCAGAGGAAATCGACTATCCGGCGTTGCGCGAGGCGTCGCTGGAGCGGCTCGCGGATACGCTCGCGGAGCATCTCGATCTGCCGAAATTGTTTGCGGCGATTGGGTGAGTTGGCAAGGCCGCGCGCGTCGGAGCGGGGGCGATTAACCGCCATTGAGAAATAATCAAAGCCTGTAGGACGGTTTTTCCGTCCATATGGTTCGAATAGAGTTCCGACATCGACAGGCCGTTTCCCGGATGTTTCTCTCAAGGATCTCGTTATGAACTCGAACCGCTCCGCCGATCTGGCTGCTCTACTTCTTCGCGTCGCCTTGGGCGTGCTGTACCTCGCTCACAGTCTGCAGAAGATCTTCGTTTTCACGCTGCCCGGCACGGCGCAGTTTTTCGTTTCGCTCGGCTTGCCGGGTTGGCTCGGCTATGTGACGGCGTTCGTCGAGCTGTTTGGCGGTGTCGCGCTGCTACTTGGCGTGCAGGTCCGCTGGGTCGCGCTGATGCTGTTGCCGTTCATGCTCGGCGCGATGTCGCAGCATCTGCACAACGGGTGGGGTTTTGCGTCGCCGCACGGCGGCTGGGAATATCCGGCGTTCTGGGCAGTGACGTTGGTGGTGCAGTCGCTGCTCGGTGGCGGGGCGCTGGCGTTCGGTGGGGCGAGGGCGCCGCGGGTGGCGGCTGCGTGATCGAGGAGGGTCGGTGCGGGCAAGCCCCGCGAAGCTAAGCTCAACGCGGCTTAAGTCCAGCAGGGCCATAGTCCAGCAGGGCCAAGTTCAGTAAGGCCAAGTCCAGCACGACCAAGTCCAGCAAGGCTAGACCCAGCAAGCCTAAGCCCAGCAACAAAAGAGCACGCGCCCGAAAAGCCGCGTGCTTTTTTCATGAACGCGGCGCTCCGTTGCGCCACCTTCACGCAATCAATACAACACCATCTGCGTACACCGAAACAGCGCCATCGTCTTGCCGTTCGGATCGGTGACGGCGGCGTCCCACACCTGCGTGCTGCGTCCAAGATGCACGCCCGTCGCGACCGCGCGGATCGTTCCTTCGGTCGCCGTGCCGAGAAAATTGCTTTTCAGCTCGACGGTCGTGAAATTGCGCGCCGTCTCCGGCAAGTGGGCGAGACAGGCGTAGCCGCAGGCGGTATCGGCAAGACCGATCACGGTGGCGGCATGCAAAAAGCCGTTCGGCGCGAGCAATTCCTTGCGCACGGTCAATTCCGCGGTCAGGACGCCTTCGTCCAGCGACAGCACATGCACGCCCAGCAAGCCGGGAAGCGAGCCTTTCTGCCGTTCGTGGAGACGTTCGACGGTGTATTCCGGGCGGAGTTTGCTCATGAGATTCGGGTCCTCGATGGAAAAATCGGCGAGGCACGGTGGCCGATTAGCTGTTTAAGGGCTTCGGCCAAAGTGCATTTGTCGATATTATCAACGGCTGGATCAGCAGGTGGCGTTGAACCCGGCACGAATGCGGGCACACTTGCGCATGTCAAAGCAACTACGCGGCAAACCGGCTGGCGGCACCCAGCCTTCTTTCCGGGAGAATTCATGACGGTGATCGTGGTGGCGAATCCGAAGGGCGGCGTGGGTAAAAGCACGCTGTCGACCAATCTGGCCGGCTATTTCGCCGCAGCCGGCGAATGGGTCGCGCTGGCGGACCTGGACAAACAGCAGTCCGCGCACGCATGGCTGTCGTTGCGGCCCGACACGCTGCCGGCCATCGAAACCTGGGAAGTCAATCAGGACGCGCCGGCCAAACCGCCTAAAGGGCTGGAGCACGCGGTCATCGACACGCCGGCCGGGCTGCACGGCAATCGTCTGGGAATCGCGCTGGATCTGGCCGATAAGGTGATCGTGCCGCTCCAGCCGTCCATGTTCGATATTCTCGCCACCCAGGAATTTCTCGAGCGGCTGGCCAAGGAGAAGGCCGTCAGGAAAGGCGCAATCGAAATCGGCGTGGTCGGCATGCGCGTCGACGCGCGCACCCGCTCGGCGGAGCAACTGCATCGTTTTGTCGAGGGTTTGAAGCTGCCGGTGCTGGGCTTTTTGCGCGACACGCAGAACTACGTGCAGCTGGCGGCCCACGGGCTGACCTTGTGGGACGTCGCAAAAAGCCGGGTGGAGAAGGATCTAGAGCAGTGGCAGCCGATCGTCGAATGGACGAACGGGAGCGGCAAGAAAGGATGAAGCGGTAGAGCAGGCGGCCGTGCCGCCCGCTACATGGAGATGCAGCCCAGGCGGTATGTCGTTGGGCGCGCGCCAGTGGTCTACGAACAGCCCGAGTTTAAGTCGACGGTCCCCATGCCCTAGCCCGCCCAACGGGACGTTCGGCGCCGCCAGTAGCGCGGCGCCCAAGCGATCTACCGGGTGCTCATCAGGTCCAGTTCTGCGTCGGCACGTGATCGCGGCTGCCCTTGATCTTGTTGTTGTCGTCCACGAAAACCAAGTCCGGTTTCCAGCCAGCTTTCAGCTCGGCTTCATCCACCATCGCGAACGCCGCGATGATCACCAGATCGCCCAGTTGCGCGCGCCGAGCGGCCGAACCGTTCAGCGAAATCATGCCGCTGCCGCGCTCGCCCTTGATCGCGTAGGTCGAGAAACGCTCGCCGTTGTTGATGTTCCAGATGTCGATCCGCTCGTTTTCGACGATGTTCGCCGCTTCCAGCAAATCTTCGTCGATCGCGCATGAGCCTTCGTAGTGCAGCTCGCAGTGCGTGACCGCGACGCGGTGGATCTTCGACTTCAGCATGTTGCGTTGCATGACCAATCCTGTGTGATTTCTGTCTAAGACGGCTTCAGATTTCGAGGTTGTCGATAAGACGAGTGGCGCCGAGCTTGGCAGCGGCCAGCACGACCAGTTGCGCGTTCGCGTCTTGCGGACCCGGCGGCAGCAGATCCGAGCGCTTGCGCACCGCGATGTAGTCCGGTTGCCAGCCGCGCGCGGCCAAGGCCGCCATCGCCGCCTGTTCGACTTTCGCGAAGTCGCGCTCGCCGGAAAGCACGGCGTCGCGCACGCGATTCAGTTCGGCGGCCAGCTTCGGCGCTTCGGCGCGTTCGGCGGCCTGCAGATAGCGATTGCGCGAACTGAGCGCGAGACCGTCGGTATCACGCACCGTTTCGGCGGCGATGATGTCGGTCGGCAGCGCAAACTGGTTGCACATGCGGCGCACGATCATCAACTGCTGGTAGTCCTTCTTGCCGAACACGGCGACGCGCGGTTGCACGCAGGACATCAGCTTCATCACCACCGTGCACACGCCCTGGAAGAAGCCGGGCCGGAATTCGCCTTCGAGGATATCGCCCAGATCGTGCGGCGGATGCACGCGGTACTCCTGCGGCTCCGGGTAAAGATCCTTTTCCGTGGGCGCGAACAGCACGTAGACGTTTTCCTTCTGAAGCTTTTCGATGTCCGCTTCCATCGTGCGCGGGTATTTGTCGAAATCCTCGTTCGGACCGAACTGCAGCCGGTTGACGAAAATGCTCGCCACCACCGGATCGCCGTGCTGGCGGGCGAGACGCATCAGCGACAGATGGCCCTCGTGCAGATTGCCCATGGTCGGCACAAAGGCCGTGCGATTCTGGCCGCGCAACTGGTCGCGCAATTCATGGATCGAGCTGATGACTTTCATGATCGGACAGGGATTTCCTCGCGCGGCGCGAGACTGGCTGGACGCAAGACCTTACGGAATCGCGCGGGCCGCCGCCTCACTGGTAATGACAGGTTCGGAGCGCCGGATTGTAGTGGATTTGCGCGGCCGCCGCACCGAAAAGAGGCCGCTTCTCCCGCCGGTTGAAATCCTGATATGCGGGATTTCGCCCTGTTCAAGCCTTTCAGGCGGGCAGATAGGCGAGGCGCACATAAATCGGCGCGAACGGCTCCGCCTGGGTGATTTCGACGAGCGTTTCGCGGCACAGCTCGAGCACGGCGATGAAATTCACCACCACCACCGGCACGCCCTTGCTGGTGTCGAACAGGTCGGAGAATTCGACGAAGCGCGCGTTCTGCAGGTGCCGCAGGATCGAGCTCATATGCTCGCGCACCGACAACTCCTCGCGCGAAATCTTGTGATGCTGGACCAGCTTGGCGCGCTTGATCACGTCGGCCCACGCGGCGCGCAGGTCTTCGCTGTTCACGTCGGGAAAACGCGGCGTGATGCTTTGCTCGATGTAGACCTCGGCGCGCAGGAAATCGCGCCCGAGTTGCGGCAACTGGTCGATGCGCTGCGCGGCAAGCTTCATCTGCTCGTATTCGAGCAGGCGCCGCACGAGTTCCGCGCGCGGGTCTTCGGCTTCCTCGCCGCTATCGGCCTTCTTGACCGGCAGCAGCATGCGCGACTTGATCTCGATCAGCATCGCGGCCATCAGCAGATACTCGGACGCGAGTTCGAGATTGGTCTGGCGCAACTGGTCGACATAGCCGAGGTATTGCACCGTGACGTCCGCCATCGGGATGTCGAGCACGTTGAAGTTCTGCTTGCGGATCAGGTACAGCAACAGATCCAGCGGTCCTTCGAACGTTTCGAGAAACACCTCGAGCGCGTCCGGCGGAATGTACAGGTCCGTCGGCAGCTTGAAGAGCGGCTCGCCGTACAGGCGCGCAAAAGCAATGCCGTCGACGGTGTCCGGCGTCGAATCGGTGGCGGGCGCGGCGAGCGCGGCGTCGGCGGGGGCCGGCGGTGCGCCGTGTGCCTCGTCGGCGTGACTCACGCGCTTAGAAGTTTTGATAGTACGAGTAAGGCGTCTGTTCGACGCGGGAGGCTTTCTGCTCGGCGCGTTCTTCCAGATCGATCGGCTGTTTGTCCCACAGCAGCGCGCGGCCGCGGCGTTGTTCGGCTTCCAGATTGGGTTTCTGTTGCTTGAGCTGGTTCAGGAACTGGGTGATGTCCGATTGATACATGGCTCGACGTCCGTGGTGTGGGAATTGGCGGCTGCCCGGCGCGCATTTGCGTTGTTTCGCGTGGTGCCGCTGCTATTTCATAATTTTACCGCATGCGCGGCGCGGGGTCGAAAAACGGCAGCGTAGCCGGGGCGGACGGCGCATGAAAATAGCTGGAACCCGCGTGGCGCGGCGCGCGTCCAAGGCGGGCGCGTTGGCGGCTGGCGTGCCGTGCACGCCCATTTCGAGATCTCGCGGCATCACGCCGATGTGGTCAAATAGCGTGCTTCGGCCGCCGCGGCGCGCCTGAGCGACAAAATTCATCAACCACGGCCGGAGGTCCTGTTTGGCGGGGTGTGCGATCGACAAGCCGCGGCTGCGGCGCGGCAAGGCCGGTTCCGGGCGTGGGCAGCGCACGGCCATACGGCATTGGTTGCGCACGTGGCTGGCATTCGGCCTCGTCATGCTGACGCTGGCAACCGGTAACGCCCATGCCGCAAAAGCGGCGGCCAGCTACAAGGTCGACATCGAAGCCACGCCGCGCTCGCTGCGCAAGCTCCTGGAAGCGCATCTGGATATCGCGCGTTTCGCCAAACGCCCCGACATCAGCGACGACCAGTTCGAGTTTCTGATCACCGCCACGCCCCAGCAAGTGCGAGATCTGGCCTCCACGCAGGGCTACTTCACGCCGGTCGTGCGCACCGACGTGCGTACCGTCGACAATGCGAAGCGCGTCACGGTGAGCGTCGATCCCGGTCCGCGGACCGTCATCTCATCGGTTTCGCTGTCGTTTCGCGGGCCGGTGCTGACCGAAGATCCAGAGCAGGAAAACACCGCGCGCTTCGCATTTTCGCTGCACGAAGGCGAACCGTTCTCGCAGGGCGACTGGGACGATGCGAAAAACGCGTCGCTCAAGGCCTTGCAGGCGCGCCGCTATCTGGGTGCGAAAATCTACCACTCGGAGGCGCGAGTCGATCCGCGCACGCACGAGGCGAAACTGTCGGTCACGTACGACAGCGGGCCGACCTTCACGATGGGCAAGCTCGACGTATCGGGCACGCGGCGCTATCCGGAACAGATCGTTGACAACGTGAACCCGATTTCGGTGGGCGAGATCTACGACGTTCAGCGCATCACGGAATTGCAGCGGCAATTGCAGAACACACCGTACTACGCGAGCGTCGCGATCGACGTGGACAACGATCCGGCCAAGCCGGTCGACACGCCGGTCCACGTGAAGGTATCGGAATATCCGTACAACAGCATTCGAGGCGGGGTGGGCTACTCGACGGACAACGGTCCGCTGGTTCAGGGTTCCTATTCGTATCTCGACACGTTCGGCAAAGCGTGGCCGTTCACCATTCAGGGGCGCGTGGACCAGATCCAGCAATACGGGCAAATCCAGCTCGCCATGCCGCCGGGGCCGCGTGCGTGGACCAATAGCGTGCTGGCGTCCTACACCACGACCGACGTATCCGACACGCGTATCTACAGTATCCGCGGCGGTGTGCAGCGGGCCCGGACCTCGCAATTCATCGACTATAACTACGCGCTCCTGTACTACCAGGACCGGCTCGATCAGAACGCGGTCGCGCCGACCACGAGCCGCGCGCTGGTGCCGTCCTGGTCGTGGACCCGGCGCAATACCGACGACCCGTTGTTTCCGCGCAGCGGCAACCTGATTCACGTCGAGGCGGGTTTCGCGGTCAAAGGCGTGCTGACCGACCAGACCTTCATTCGCGGCTACGCGCGCGGTCAGCAGTATCTGCCGATCGGCAAGGAAGACCTTGTGCTGATTCGCGCTGAACTCGGCGGCGTGTTCACGAGTGGCCCTTCGAGCGGCGTTCCGGCGTCGCTCCTGTTTCGCGCGGGCGGCTCGAATTCGGTGCGCGGCTATGGCTATCAGAGCATCGGCAATAGCGTCGATGGTTCGGTGCTGCCCACCAAGTATCTCGTCACGGGCTCTGCCGAGTACCAGCATTGGTTCAGTCACGACTGGGGCGCGGCCGCGTTCTTCGACATCGGCACCGCCACGGACACTTGGGGCGAGAAAGTCTTTTATCCGGGCGTCGGCATCGGGGCGCGCTGGCGCAGCCCGGTCGGCCCGGTCAACGTCGATGTCGCCTACGGCATTCGCAACAAGAGCGTGCGGCCGTATCTGACGCTGGGCATCGCCTTCTGATGACAACCTGCTTCCACATGATCCACGCATGACCACGGACGTTTCCACTCAACCTCCCGTGCAGCCTCCTGGCGCTAATCCGCCAGGAGAGCCACCGGGTCAGCAGCCGCCGCCCGAGGCGCCGCCGCCCAGGCGCCGCCTCGGCTGGTTGCTGCTGAAAACGGTCGCGTGGATGGTGGCCGTGCTGGTGTTGTTGCTCGCGTTGGGGGTGGGTTTGCTGTACGGCGCGCTGACGACCGAGCGCGGCACCGCCTACGCGTGGCAGGCGGCGGTCAAGCTGCTGGGCGGCAAGCTGAGCGGCACGCTGGAGCGTGGCGCGCTCGCCCATGGCGTGGAATTGCGGCAAGTACGCTGGCGCAGCCTCGACGGCAGCGGCACCGATATTCAGATCGACCGCGTGGCGGGCCGCTGGGCGCTCGCGCGCGAGCCGTGGCGCTTCACGATCGACTATCTGCATATCGGCACGGTGGA
Source organism: Paraburkholderia dipogonis (assembly GCF_042680985.1). Lineage (NCBI taxonomy): Bacteria > Pseudomonadati > Pseudomonadota > Betaproteobacteria > Burkholderiales > Burkholderiaceae > Paraburkholderia > Paraburkholderia dipogonis. The sequence goes on from NZ_JBHUFR010000011.1 coordinate 162,187, forward strand.
CGCGCGCATCGGTTCTTCGTCGTCGAGCAGCAGCGGGCCGGTGAAGCTGCCGCAAGACTTGCGTTTGCCGATGCAACTCGACGTTCGCGACGTCGAGGTCGACAAGCTGCTGCTGCATCAGGGCGCGTCGACGACCGAATTCTCGCGCTTCGTCTTTCATGGTCGCAGCGACGGGCGCCATCATGAAGCCGCGATCGAGCGGCTGGATACGCCGTTCGGCGCGGTGACGGCGGCCGCCAAACTCGACGGTGTGCGGCCGTTTCCGCTGAGCGGGGACGTCGGCTATTCGGGGAAGGTGAACGACGAAGCGGTGCAGGTGGGCGGCCATCTGAGCGGCTCGCTGGAGAATCTCATCGCGGAACTCGATGCTAGCGGCATGAAGCTCACCGGTCACGCGCGGGTCGAGGCTACGCCGTTTGGCGACGTGCCGCTGCAGCGCGCCACGCTGACTTTCGATCACATCAATCCGCAGGCTTTTGCGCCCGGCGCGCCGCTGGCCGATCTGGCCGTGCGGGCGGAACTGCAGCCGGCGGGGCAGGGTGCGGCGGGGGAGGTTGTGTTGGGCGCGACCCGCGCCGCCAGCCAGAGCGCCCTTGCAAGCGCAAGCGCAAGCAAACCCGCCAGCACGACACAACCACCCCCCGCCACAAACAAAAAAAGCGCCACCCAACCGCCGCCAACTTTCGCGGTCACCGGCCACGTCTCGATCGTCAACGCCAAACCCGGCGCGATCGACCAGAACCTGCTGCCGCTAATCGACGCCAACGCGGACGTGCGGCTCGACGCCCAGGCGCAGCGCATCTCGAACCTTGTCGTGCGGCTCGTGAAAAACGCCACGCTCACCGGCGGCGGTACGCTATCCGGCAAGCGCGGGCAGTTCGATCTACAGGTCGCCAACCTCGACCTGAACGCGCTGCAAGCGACGATGCGGCCCACTCAACTGTCCGGCCCCATCGGCGTGCGCCTGAACGACGACGTGCAGAGCCTCACGCTCGACCTCGCCGACCCGAAAGCGGCGCTGCGCGCTCAAGGCAAGGTGACGTTCGATCCCGCCCGCATGAGCTTCAACGACGTGCGCATCACGTCGGGCAAAGGCCGCATCGATCTGTCCGGCGCGCTCAAGCACGACGCGAATTCCACCTACAACCTGAAAGCGCAACTGACCGATTTCGACCCGTTGTCGCTGACTTCGCAGATGCCGTCCCGCAAGCCGGTAGCCGAAGCGGCGCCGGCGGCAAGCCGCGAAAAAAACAGCAAAACCGTACAGGCTGCCGCCGCGCAAGCGGGCAGCACGGCCGGCGCAAAGTCCGCTGCGCCTGCGGAAAAAGCCGCCGCCGCCGTGAAAAACACCGCCAAAGCCGCTGTCAAAACCGAAGTGGTCGAACGCAAAACGCCGCCGCCGAAGAAACGCGGTGCCCCGCCTGCCCGCAAAATCGAGGCGCGCGTGACCGGCACGCTCACCGCCGCCGGCATGCTCGGCCCGGTCTTCACGACCAAGGCCGAATTCAAGCTCGGGCCGAGCGTGTACGACGGCCTGCCGTTGACCGGCGGCGGCACTATCCAGTTGGCGGGCTCGCGGATTCTGCCGAGCCGCGCGAACCTCTCGGTCGCGGGCAACCAGGTGGATCTGCAAGGCAGCTTCGGCGCCCGGGGCGACCGGCTGAAGTTTCGCGTCGACGCGCCAGCGCTGGAGCGCCTCGGTTTCGGTCTCGCAGGACTCATCGCGGCCGATGGCGACGTCACCGGCTCGTTCGCGCATCCGAACGTCGTGCTGAACTACAAGGCCGACAGCGTGGTGTTCAGCAGCAACCGTATCGGCCATGCGGAAGGTCACGCCGAATTGCGCGACGGCGCGAACGGCGCGCTCGTCTTTACCACCGACGCGCGCAATCTCAGCGCGGGCGGCGTCGATCTGACCACGCTCACGGCGCATCTGTCCGGCACGCGCGCCAATCACACGCTCGAGGCCGCGGCCACCGGCAAGCTGCAGGACCGTCCGCTCGATCTCACGCTCGCCGCCAACGGCAAGCTGACCGAAGCGCGCGACGGCACGCGCTGGGACGGCACCGTCACGCGGCTGCAGAACCGCGGCACGCCGGCGTTGAATCTCGAATCGCCGCTGGCCGTCAGCGCCGGGCCGGACCGCCTGACGCTCGGCGCGACCCGCCTCACGCTCGAAGGCGCGGTGTTGAGCCTGAAATCTTTTGCCTTCGATCACGGCAAGATTCAGTCGGCCGGCAGTCTGACCGGCATCTCCGTCGCGCGTCTGCAAGACCTGCGGCGCGAGATCACGGGCGAGCCGCCGCACGTCAAAACCGATCTGGTGTTCGACGGCGACTGGGACTTCGCGCTCGGCAGCACGGCGACCGGCCACATCCAGTTGCAGCGCCGCAGCGGCGACGTCACGGTTGAAATCGGCCGGGGGCTCGCGTCGCTCGGTATTTCGAGCATCGCCGCGCGCGCCGAATTCAGCGGCGGCAACCGGCTCAATGCCACCTTGCACGCGCAGGCGAGCCGCATCGGCGTGATCGACGCCGATGCGCACACCACGCTGGTGATGCGCGACGGCTTCCTGACCGTCAGCGAAGACGGCGCGCTCACCGGCAATGTGAACGCCAACGTGCCGTCGCTGAAAACAACCGGCGGCCTGTTCGGCCCGAGCTATCTGCTCGACGGCCACCTCGCGCTCAAGCTCGCGCTCGGCGGCACCGTCGCCAAGCCGAACCTGACCGGCTCGCTGCTTGGCGACGGCCTGTCGGCGACCATGGTCGATCAGGGCGTGCAGTTGAAGGACGGCGTGGTGCGTATCGCGCTTTCACACAATCTGGTGGACTTCCAGCAGGTCGAATTTCACGGCGCAAGCGGCACTTTGCGCGCCACCGGCCGCGTGCGTCTGGACGGCGATCAACCGGATCTGACCGCGAGCATCGTCGCGGACAAGCTCGAACTGTTCGCGGCGCCGGATCGCAACCTGTCGCTGTCGGGCAGCGCGAGCGTCGCGAACGCCGGCGCGCAGGGCGGTATGGCGATCAACGGCAAATTCGTGGTCGATCACGCGTTGTTCGACATGCCGGAACAGGCCGCGCCGAAGCTCGGCGACGACGTGGTGGTGGTGCGCCCGGACGGTTCGGTGGCGGGCGAGCGTCCGCGGCCCGTGCCGGGCACCAACAAGCCGATCGGTCCGTTCGCGCCACGCGCCAATATCGACATCAGCCTGGGCAACAACTTCCGTTTCCGCGGCCAGGGCGCCGACCTGGGCCTGACCGGCACGATCACCGCGATGAGCGCGCCGAATCTGCCGCTGCGCGCGGTGGGGAACGTGCGCGTCACGCAGGGTTCGACCTACACGGCGTTCGGCCGCAAGCTCAACATCGAGAACGGCTTCTTCACGTTCAACGGGCCGGTGGCCAATCCCGGCATCAATATCCTGGCCATGCGTCGCAATCAGCAGGTCGAGGCGGGTGTGCAGGTCACGGGCACGGTTCAGTTCCCGACCGCGAAGCTGGTGTCCGAGCCGAACGTGCCGGACAACGAAAAGCTCTCGTGGCTTCTGTTCGGCCACGGCACGGATCAGGGTAACAACCTCGGTCAGCAAAGCACCATGACGACGGCGCTCGCGCTGCTCGGCAGCGCGAGCGGCAAGCGGATCGCGCAGACCTTCGGACTCGACGAATTTTCGGTCGGACAAAGCGAAGTCGGCTTGACCGATCCGCAAGTGGTGATGGTGTCGAAGGCGATCAACGAGTGGCTCGTGATCGGCTACGAACAGGGGCTGCAGTCGGCGAGCAATGCGATCAAGGCGACGGTCAACCTGACGCGGTACTGGTCGGTCGGGGCTTACGGCGGCACGTTCACCGGCGTCGAACTGTTTTACACGCGGCGCTTCGACCGGATTCGGTGGTGATGGGTTGATTGGCTGCGCTTGAGTCGTCGCGTTTGGGTCAAAAAAACGGCACGCCTTTTTAGGGCGTGCCGTTTTTTCATGCTTGCTTGCAGCGCGAGACGCCGCGCGCTTTACTTCACGCGCATGCCCGGCTTCGCGCCGCTGTGCGGCTCCAGGATGTACAGGCCCGGTTCCGCTTTCTCGTCGGTGGCGGAGGCGGCCAGCACCATGCCTTCGGACAGGCCGAACTTCATCTTGCGCGGCGCGAGGTTAGCGACCATTACCGTCAGCTTGCCGATCAGTTGCTCCGGCTGATACGCCGACTTGATGCCTGAAAACACGTTGCGGGTTTTCTCTTCGCCGACGTCGAGCGTAAGTTGCAGCAGCTTGTCCGACCCTTCCACTGCCTTGCAGTCGACGATCTTCGCAATGCGCAAATCGATCTTCGCGAAGTCGTCGATCGAGATGATGCCGGGCGTTTCGTCTTCTTTTGCCGCTGCGGTTTTTGCTGCCTTTGACTTGCCCTTGGCGTCGGCCGGCGCGGCTGCTTCCGGCGTGGCTTGCAACGAGTCGCGATTGGCGGCGATCAGCGCTTCGATCTGCTTTGAATCGACGCGCGTCATCAGATGCTTGTACGCGTTGATCGGGCGCGTGGAAGTGAGCGGCACGTTGGCGTCGGCCCATACCAGCGGTTCGATGGCAAGGAAGCCTTCGACCGCTTCGGCGAGCTTCGGCAGCACTGGTTTCAGCGCCAGCGACAGCAGACGGAACGCTTCGATGCTGACGGTGCAGGTTTCATGCAGCGCGACGCCGTTCGCCGGGTCTTTGGCCTGATCCCACGGCTTGGCGGTGTCGACGTAGGCGTTCACGGCGTCGGCCAGTTCCATGGTCTGACGCAGCGCGCGGTTGTACTCGCGCGCTTCGTAGTTCGCGGCGATTTGCGGCACGGCGGCGCGCAGCGAGGCGAGCAGCGGATGCTGCATCGCGCTGTCCTGCACCCGGCCGTCGAAGCGCTTGATCAGGAAGCCGGCGGCGCGGCTCGCGATGTTCACGTACTTGCCGACCAGATCGCTGTTCACGCGTGCCTGAAAGTCGTCGAGGTTCAGGTCGAGGTCTTCCATCGTGCTGTTCAGCTTGGCCGCGAAGTAGTAGCGCAGCCATTCCGGATTCAGACCCGTGTCGATCACGCTCTGCGCGGTGATGAAGGTGCCGCGCGACTTCGACATCTTCGCGCCGTCCACGGTCAGGAAGCCGTGCGCGAACACGTTGGTCGGCGTGCGGTGGCCCGAAAACTCGAGCATGGCCGGCCAGAACAGCGTGTGGAAATACAGAATGTCTTTGCCGATGAAGTGATACTGCTCGGCCGTCGAACCCTTGCGAACCCACGCGTCGAAGTCGAGGCCGCGTTTTTCGGCGAGATTCTTGAAGCTCGCGTAATAGCCGACCGGCGCGTCCAGCCACACGTAGAAATACTTGCCCGGCGCGCCCGGAATCTCAAAGCCGAAATACGGCGCGTCGCGCGAAATGTCCCAGTCGGCGAGCTTGGCTTCGCCGGCGTCGCCGAGCCATTCGCGCATCTTGTTGGTCGCTTCCGGCTGCGCCAGGCCGCCGACCCACGCGCGCAGGAAATTCTCGCAACGCGGATCGGACAGGCGGAAGAAATAGTGCGTGGACGTCTTGCGAATCGGCGTGGCGCCCGAGACGACCGAATACGGGTTGATCAGCTCGGTGGGCAGGTAAGTCGAGCCGCATACTTCGCAGCTGTCGCCGTACTGGTCTTTGGCGCCGCACTTCGGGCATTCGCCCTTGATGAAGCGATCCGGCAGGAACATTTCCTTGACCGGGTCATACGCCTGTTCGATGTCGCGCGCGTCGATCAGGCCCGCTTCCTTGAGCGCCAGATAGACGTTTTCGCTGAGAACGCGGTTCTCTTCGGAGTCGGTCGAGTAGTAATTGTCGAACGAAATTCCGAAGCTGTCGAAGTCGCGCTTGTGTTCCTGCCAGACACGGTCGATCAGCTGCTTCGGCGTGAGACCTTCTTTCTCCGCGCGCAACATGACGGGTGTGCCGTGCGTGTCGTCGGCGCCCACGTAATAGACCTCGTGCCCGTGCATTCGTAACGTCCGGACCCAGATGTCCGTCTGGATATATTCGACCAGATGGCCGATATGGATTTGCCCGTTCGCATACGGAAGGGCCGACGTGACGAGAATCTGGCGACGGCCTGACGGCGCGCCTGCGGAGAGATCGGTTACGGGTGCTGACATAAGGATGGTGGGAGCCTGCGGTGGGACGAAAGGTTGATTCTAGCAGGGCAGGCGCCCGGCGCGGGGCGGGCCGCCTAGGCGCGGCGTGAGCCGTTGTTGCGGGCCGGACGGTGTGTAAACCGAGCGCCCAAAAAAAACCGGGGCTATTAACCCCGGAGCAACAACGACAAGAGGAGAATGGTGACGCGGCGGCTTCGCCAGCCACGTACCGTAAAGACAGACAGCGGATTTCCGGCAGAGTTCGAAATTTTTTTTCGTTCCCGTAAGAGATTCCCTGTTTCCGCCTTTCGCGGCTTTTCAAAGCGTAGCGGTCGCCGGTGATATTGCCCCGGCGACCGGCTTGCTCAGTCTCCCGAACTCGTCTTTATTGCGTCGTGTGCTGTGCCGTGGCGCGCAGATAGATTTCCACGCGACGGTTGGCGGCACGGCCGGCTTCGGTGTTGTTATCCGCGATCGGCTGGTTCTGGCCCATGCCTTGTGCCGACAGGCGCTGCGGCGCGACGCCGCGTTGACCCAGATAACCCGTCACGCTTTCCGCGCGGTTGACCGACAGCGTCTGGTTGTACGCCGGCTGGCCCGTGCTATCCGTATAGCCGACCACTTGCGCGATCAGTTCCGGGTTCTGCTGCATGGTTTGCGTCAGTTGGTCCAGCACCGGCGCGAACGACGGCTTGATCGCGTAGCTATTGGTGTCGAACGTGACCGAGCTCGGAATGTTCAGCTTGAGCGAGCCGTCCGGCTGCTCAGTGATCTGCGTGCCGGTGCCCTTGGTGGCGCCCGACAGCTTGTTGTGAATGGCTTGCCAGTTGTAGCCGGTGATGCCGCCCACTGCCGCGCCGACGCCCGCGCCGATCGCCGCGCCCTTACCGCCGCCGAAGATGGCGCCGAGCGCCGCGCCGGTGCCGGCGCCCACGCCCGTACCGACGGCCGTGTTGGTGCCCTGTTGGCTGGCGCAACCCGCCAGCAATGAACCGGCAACGGCGAAGACTGCCAGGCGAGTCATGATTTTTGCATTCATTTTTGATTCCTCTTGAGTGAAGCGAGTCAGGCAAGCAAAGCGGCGACAGGAATGAATCTATACGGCGAACGTGACGGCGGTAAAGCCGCCGGCTCGCCAGCACGAAAAGTCTTACGCCCTGCTCAGCCTCGGTCCGACAGTAAAAAAGGTCTTCCGGCACGGCTTGGCGCCAGCCACTACAATAATGACTGAAGCACACAGCGATGCGGCCCCATGGCGTTCCGCCTGCCCGAAGGGTGCCCGGCACGCCTGGTTTTCGCAATGCTGACTAACAATTTCTTTCAAATTCCGGCGCGTGGCCGAGATTTCGATTCCGCTGCGCCGCAGGTGTTCCCCACGGAGTGTCAATGAGTATCGATCGGGCTTTGGTCGACGCTGCCCTAGCGGCCGTCTCCGACCCCAACACCGGCCGGCCGTACGCAGCCGCCAAGAACATCAAGAGCGTCGCCGTGCAGGGTGACACGGTTAGCGTCGACGTGGTACTCGGCTATCCGGCCATGCGCCAATTCGACGCTATCCGCGCGCAATTCTCCGACGCGCTGCACGTCGTGCCGGGCGTGGCCGACGCGCGTGTCCAGGTCTCGCAGCAGATCGCCGCGCATACCGTGCAGCGTGGCGTGAAACTGTTGCCGAACGTCAAAAACATCGTCGCGGTGGCGTCGGGCAAGGGCGGCGTCGGCAAGAGCACGACCGCCGTGAATCTTGCGCTGGCGCTGGCGAGCGAAGGCGCATCGGTGGGTATTCTCGACGCGGACATCTACGGCCCGTCGCTGCCGATGATGCTCGGCATCGTCGGGCGCCCCGAGTCGCCGGACGAGAAGTCGATGAACCCGATGACCGGCCACGGCTTGCAGGCCAACTCGATCGGCTTCCTGATCGAGCAGGACAACCCGATGGTCTGGCGCGGCCCGATGGCCACTTCCGCATTGGAACAACTGCTGCGGCAGACGAACTGGCACGATCTCGACTACCTGATCGTCGACATGCCGCCGGGCACCGGCGACATTCAGCTCACGCTCTCGCAACGCGTACCGGTGACGGGCGCCGTGATCGTCACCACGCCGCAGGACATTGCGCTGCTCGACGCAAAGAAGGGCCTCAAGATGTTCGAGAAGGTCGGCATTCCGATCCTCGGCATCGTCGAAAACATGGGTATGCATATCTGCTCGAATTGCGGCCACGAAGAGCATATTTTCGGCGCCGGCGGCGGCGAGCGGATGGGCAAGGAGTATGGCGTCGACGTGCTCGGCAGCCTGCCACTCGACATGGCGATCCGCGAGCAGGCCGACTCGGGCAAACCGACCGTGGTGGCCGACCCGCAGGGGCGCATCGCGGAGATCTACCGGTCGATCGCGCGCAAGGTGGCGATCCATATCGCCGAACGCGCCCGCGACATGACCTCGAAGTTTCCCAATATCGTGGTCCAGAACACCTGAGAAAACGCGGGCTACTTCAGGTTTCCTGTCTCGCGGGGAGTCTTTCGGAAGATCGCGCCCGCGGGCGGGCTGGCGTGACACGCCACGTTCGACGGACCAGGCTTGACCAGCCGTTCGGACAAGGGGCCAAGGCGTCTGTTTTCGCCTGGTCTCGCGGTATCATGTCGACTTCACAAGTTCGGCTCGGCGGCCGCAGGGGCGGCTGCCAGGCCGGCAAGAGGATCGCATGGGAAAACGAATCGACGGGCAGGCGGTGCATGCGTTCATCGTCCTGACTGCCAGCAGTGTGCTGTTATGCGGCTGTAGCGCGTTCCTGAGACCACAGGAAAAACGTGCGGACGCGCAGTTGCTGCCCACCGTGGGCAATCAGGCGCGCGGTCTCGTCACGTTCATCGAGCGCTCGGACGGCGTGCAGGTCACCTACAACATCGCGGGCATGCCGCCCAATAGCGACCACGCGTTGCAAGTGCACGAGCGTGGCGACTGCAATGCCGCCGACGGTTCCAGCGCCGGCCAGGTGTTCTCGCCGGCCGCCGAGCGTCTGAAATCGGGCGCGCGGGTCGAGGGCGACCTCGGCAACATTCACGCGGACGCGAACGGCGTGGCCACGGGCTTCATCGTTGCACCGGACGTGTCGCTCGACGGTATCCGTTCGGTGTTGCAGCGCGCGGTTCTGCTGCATCACGACGCGACCGATCCTTACGCGTATCCGCAACATGGCGCAGGTCCCGCGCTTGCCTGCGGGTTGATTCGGCAGTGAGCGGCGAAAGGGCCTCGTGTTGGAGGTCCGCTCACGCGCTGCCGGCATTCATCTAAAGCAGCGTCGGAGCAGGCCCCGGACCGCTCCTTGGCCTGATCGCAGCAGCATTCTCACGATCGCGTAAAATAAGCGCCTTTCGTTCGGCTGCCTCGCCGGAGCGCCTGTCCTGCCGCGTAGGCGGGACATTCGGCAAAGCGGGCGTAGGGCGCTGAGCGACACGCCGCCCGGCCCGCCCGCGAAGTGAGCGCAAAGCCGGCGCGCAGTAAGCCAAAAGTGACCCGGCACTAACCGGGTCGTTATCCGTCATACCTCTGTCATTCACGTCGAGCAGCGTTCACCTATGACTATCAAATCCGACAAGTGGATCCGGCGCATGGCCGCGTCGCACAACATGATCGAGCCGTTCGCGCCCGATCAGGTCCGCGTCTCCGAAGACGGCCGGAAGATTGTCAGCTACGGCACGTCGAGCTACGGCTACGACATTCGCTGCGCCGACGAATTCAAGATCTTCACGAATATCAACTCGACCATCGTCGATCCGAAGAACTTCGACGAAAAATCGTTCGTGGATTTCAAGGGCGATGTCTGCATCATCCCGCCGAATTCGTTCGCGCTCGCGCGCACGGTGGAGTACTTTCGCATTCCGCGCAGCGTCCTGACCGTGTGTCTGGGCAAGTCCACGTATGCGCGTTGCGGCATCATCGTCAACGTGACACCGTTCGAGCCGGAATGGGAAGGGCACGTCACGCTCGAATTCTCGAATACGACACCTTTGCCTGCGAAAATCTACGCGAACGAAGGCGTCGCTCAAGTGCTGTTTTTCGAAAGCGACGAGATTTGTGAGACGTCGTACGCGGATCGCGGCGGCAAATATCAAGGTCAGCACGGCGTTACGTTGCCAAAGACGTGACGTCGGCAGCGCATTGATCCACCAGCTATTCGGGTGACCGCTGCAATTTACAGAATGCAGCGGTCGTTCTTTTTGGAGAATCGCCCATGAAGTTTCGTTTTCCCGTCGTCATCATCGACGAAGATTTCCGCTCCGAGAACATCTCGGGTTCCGGCATCCGTGCTCTGGCCGAAGCTATCGAGAAAGAAGGCGCGGAAGTGCTCGGGTTGACGAGCTACGGCGATCTGACATCGTTCGCGCAGCAGTCGAGCCGCGCCTCGTGCTTCATCCTCTCGATCGACGACGACGAGTTGCTGCCGTACGTCGATAACGTGGTGGTGGAAGGCGAAACGCCGGAACTCGCGGCCGCGATCGTCGCGCTGCGCGCGTTCGTGACGGAAGTGCGCCGCCGCAATGCCGACATTCCGATCTTCCTGTACGGCGAAACGCGTACGTCGCGCCACTTGCCGAACGACATCCTGCGCGAACTGCACGGCTTCATCCACATGTTCGAGGACACGCCGGAGTTCGTGGCGCGCCATATCATCCGCGAGACCAAGGTGTATCTGGATTCGCTCGCGCCGCCGTTCTTCAAGGAACTGGTGCAGTACGCGGATGAAGGTTCGTACTCGTGGCACTGCCCGGGTCACTCGGGCGGCGTGGCGTTTTTGAAGAGCCCGCTTGGCCAGATGTTCCATCAGTTCTTCGGCGAGAACATGCTGCGCGCGGACGTCTGCAATGCCGTCGACGAACTCGGCCAGTTGCTCGACCACACGGGTCCGGTGGCGGCTTCGGAACGTAACGCCGCGCGCATCTTTAGCGCCGACCACGTGTTCTTCGTGACCAACGGCACGTCCACGTCGAACAAGATCGTCTGGCACGGCACGGTGGCGCCGGGCGACATCGTGCTGGTGGACCGCAACTGCCACAAGTCGATCCTGCACGCGATCACCATGACCGGCGCGATTCCGGTGTTCCTCACGCCCACGCGCAACAACTTCGGCATCATCGGGCCGATTCCGCGCAGCGAGTTCGAGCCGGAAAACATCAAGAAGAAAATCCTGGCGAACCCGTTTGCCCGCGAAGCGCTGGCGAAGAACCCGAACCTCAAGCCACGCATTCTGACCATCACGCAGAGCACGTACGACGGCGTGATCTACAACGTCGAGATGATCAAGGAAATGCTCGGCGACTGGCTCGACACGCTGCACTTCGACGAAGCCTGGCTGCCGCACGCCGAGTTCCACGAGTTCTATCAGGACATGCACGCGATCGGCGCGGGCCGTCCGCGGATCGGCGCGATGGTGTTCGCCACGCACTCCACGCACAAACTGCTGGCCGGCATTTCGCAGGCTTCGCAGATCGTCGTGCAGGATTCAAAGAACAGCCGCTTCGACAAGCATCGTTTCAACGAAGCGTATCTGATGCACACGTCGACCAGCCCGCAGTACGCGATCATCGCTTCGTGCGACGTGGCCGCGGCCATGATGGAAGCGCCGGGCGGCCCCGCGCTGGTGGAAGAATCGATTGCCGAAGCGCTCGATTTCCGCCGCGCCATGATCAAGGTCGACGCCGAATACGGCGACGACTGGTTCTTCAAGGTGTGGGGCCCGGACCAGTTCGCCGAAGAAGGCATCGGCTCGCGCGAAGACTGGATGCTGCGCCCGAACGACAAGTGGCACGGCTTCGGCCCGCTCGCCGACAACTTCAACATGCTCGACCCGATCAAGGCGACCATCGTCACGCCGGGCCTGGACATGGACGGCGGCTTTGGCGAGAGCGGCATTCCGGCTGCGATCGTCACGAAGTATCTGGCCGAGCACGGCATCATCGTCGAGAAGACCGGGCTGTATTCGTTCTTCATCATGTTCACGATCGGCATCACCAAGGGCCGTTGGAACTCGATGGTCACGGAACTCCAGCAGTTCAAGGACGACTACGACAACAACCAGCCGTTGTGGCGCGTACTGCCCGAGTTCGTCTCGCATCATCCGATGTACGAGCGCGTCGGTCTGCGCGATCTGTGCCAGCAGATTCATAGCGTCTACCGCGCGAACGACATCGCGCGTCTGACCACCGAGATGTACCTGTCAAGCATGGAACCGGCCATGAAGCCGTCGGATGCGTTCGCCAAGCTCGCGCACCGCGAGATCGACCGCGTGCCCATCGACGAACTCGAAGGCCGTGTCACGTCGATCCTTTTGACGCCGTATCCGCCGGGCATTCCGCTGCTGATTCCGGGCGAGCGCTTCAACAAGACCATCGTCAACTATTTGCGTTTCGCGCGCGAATTCAACGAGCGGTTCCCGGGTTTCCACACGGATATCCATGGGCTCGTCGGCGAAACGATCAATGGGCGCATCGAATACTTCGTCGATTGCGTTCGCGGCTGATGATGTTGCGGGTGGCGTCCCTATTGACGGCCGGCGCCGGCGCTCGCGGCGCGCGTCGCGTGTGCGGCGCATTCGGCGCGTTGACGCTGGCTTCGGCGGCGGTGTTCGGCGCGGCGTCGTTGCCGGCGCATGCCGAAGTCGCCGCTGCAGATCCGATCGATGCGTCGATGCGTACGTGCCTCGCGCGCAGCGACATGTCGTCGACGATGGGGCAAGTGCAATGCATGGACAATGCGCGGATCGGCTGGAAGACCGCGCTCGACAACGCGTGGCAGCAGCTTCAGCAGAAGTTGCCGCCCGCGCAGCGCAAGCAGTGGGACAAGAGCCAGACGAGCTGGCTGGCGTCACGCGACGCCGAGAAGCAATTGCTCGCGGCGGTGTTCGTCACGACACGCGGCTCGATGTACGTGCTCGCCGAAGCCGATATGCAATTGCAGCCAGTGCGTGACCGCGCGCTCGCGTTGCGCAGCGCGGTGGCGAAGGCGGGCGCCGGCGGCGATCCGCCGCGCCGGGTGCGGGCGTGCGGTGCGGATGCACAGTGCGAACACGCGATGTTCGATCTGAATCGCTACTACCGGCGTCTGCAGTCGAAGATGCCGGTGCGTTCGCGTTCGACATTGACGCGCGCGCAGAAAGCGTGGACCGCGTATCTGAACGCTACGACGCCAGTGGTCGATGAGCGTGGGCGTATCGATATCATCGGCGCGCGGGTGGCGACGCTCAAGCGTTTGTCGGAGACGGTTGGCAATAGCTGAGCGTCGATCGGCCGGCGATGCGCTTTCGTCGAAGCGGGCTCAATCGAGCGTGTAGCCTTCTGCTTCCGGGCTTGGCAACTTGATGGCGGGTTCCCCGAGCAGGTCGCGCACCGCGTCTTCGATTGCCACGGACATCATGTTGAGCGCGAGGTCGTTATCGTCGATGCCGAAAGGCTCTTCGATTTGCGATGCAATAGCTTCGTGCGCCATGAACGTGTACGCCACGAAGACCGCGAAGACGGGCGTGAAAATGCCGATGCTGTCCACCAGTCCGAATGGCAGTGACGCGCAGAAGAAATACACCGTGCGGTGAATCATCACCGAATAGGCGAACGGCAGCGGCGTTGAAACGATGCGCTCGCATCCGCCGATTACATCCGAGATTCCATTCAGATTTCTATCGAAGGCGATGACGGCCATTGGGTCGAGTGCGCCTGTTTTGGCTTGGCGTTGGACCCATTCGCCTAGGGAAAGCAGCAAGGTGGCTGGCTTGTAGCGCGAGGCTGTGACGCGGGCGAAGAGGGCTGGCGGCAGGCGTTCGGCGAGGTCTTGGGTTGGGTCGCTCTTGCGGAGTTGGTGGCGCAGTGCGTGCGGCAGGGCGCTGAGTGCTGCTGTGAATTCTTTCAGGTCTTCTTTTTGTAGCTGTTTTGTCGGGAGGGTGAGCGCCTGGCGGATGAGTGAGCGTGATTCGTTCAGCAGTTGGCCCCATAGTTTGCGGGCTTCCCACCAGCGGTCGTAGCTGGCGTTGTTTCTGAAGCCTAAAAATACCGCTAACGCTATGCCTATTAGCGAGAAGGGCGCTGTCGTGTTCAGGTTTAGCGAGATCGGGAGGAGGTGGTCGTGCGCCGCCACTGCGACTATCGAAATGCAGAAGATCAGCGCAAGGCGCGGTAGTAATTGCGGGAGGACGGAGCCCCGCCAGGCTAGCAGCATGCGGAACCAATGGAGGTGGGGGCGGATGATCATCGGGGTTTGCTTTTTTTTGCCTGCGGCGCTTTCGGAACGTCTATTATCGCTTTTTTGGGTTTTTTGGCGGATGTTTGAGGGTGGGTTTCGGGCTTTGGCCTTTGGCCTTTGCTTGAATTCTTTGTGGTCTATTAGCGTTGCCCCTGTGCCGGGCAACGGACTAGTCTTCAGCGGTGTGATAGAGTTAATTTGTCCAAAAATCAATGCCTTAAGTACACTCCGGTATCTCCGGTCCACTGCGGTTTGCAGCGCGAACTGTCCTCGAATAGTCCTCGCGCCGTGAACCGGCCGAGGCCGTGTAAAAACGCGTGTGATCACCTAGACTGAATCAACCTGCTGAAACGAGAGGCGCAGATGGGGCGATTTGTCGAAGGTGCGGAGCGCAGTCAGACCACACTATTGCCAGAGTGTCTCGATGACTTCATCGCTGAAGACAACACTATGCGGATTGTTGACGCATTCGTCGAAGAACTCGAACTGGCGTCCCTCTGATTCGAGGAATCACGCCGGCGAGCACCGGCCGACCTTCTTACCACCCGGGCGTGCTGCTCAAGATCTATATCTACGGTTATCTCAATCGGGTGCAGTCTAGCCGACGCTTGGAGCGGGAGTGCCAGCGCAATGTTGAATTGATGTGGCTGACCGGCCGGCTTGCGCCAGACCTCAAGACGATTGCCGAGTTCAGGCGAAGCAATGGCGAAGGCATTCGCAACGTGTGCCGTCGCTTCGTGATGATATGCCGGGGCCTGAAGCTGTTCACACAAGCGCATCCTCACCAGTCGCTCGACAGACTGCCGGCTCACGCGTTTTTACACGGCCTCGGCCGTGTTACGTCATGAAGGGTTAAGACTCGCTGTGAGCCCGGCTGTGCGACCTGTCGAAGTACGCGGGCGCTCTCTGAAAGGCATCTGCACTTCGTGAAAGATCTTCAGTATTAACGGGGACCACTGAGCGGCAGAGCGGACACATAAGCCCGGAATCGCGAAGCAGCGATGAAACCGTCAGCAGGATTGATTCAGCGCAAACGGGACAGGAAATATCCATTGATCGGTCGTCCATGAGGGTGCCGGAGGGCTTGTCGTGCGGCGCGAACGCCAAGTCAGTATGTGCCGCCTCTCATCCTTATCGCCGCCATCAATCGCGGCGTAATCGGACAAATCCGATTTTCAGAATTTCGTTGTGTGCACATCGAATCTGATACTTCTTGACGGCCATGAGGGCCGGATCGTGGGACTATCGCGCGGGCGTATTCCGCAGACGAAAGGGTCTCTGGCACCGGGCTGGAGTCTGGTGACGCGGACGTGACCCGCATCGACGGGATTCAGGACCGGACTGCCAGACGAAACGAATGACATGACGAAGCCGCATCAACCGCCCGCAGACCCCGAACTGCTCGATTACTACACGAGTGAACTGCTCTATGCACGCAGCCGTTCACAGGAATTCGCTGCCGGGCATCTGAAGATCGCGGCGCGGCTGGGCATGCAGGCGGGCGAGATCGGTGACCCCTATGTCGAACGCCTGGTCCAGGCCTCCGCTTTCGTGAACGCCCGTACGCAGATGCGCATCGACCGTGCGCCCGATCCGTTCACGCTGCGCCTGCTCCAGAGCGTGCATCCGAACTACGTCACGCCGTTGCCGTCGATGGCGCTCGTGCAGTTCCATCCTGGTGAAAGTGCCGGACAGGGTGGCGAGGCACAGACGCTGCCGCGTGGCACGCCCCTTGTCTCGCACGCGCAGGAAGGTCAGGCGGCGGTGGAATTGCGCACCGCCTTCGATGTGACCGTCCAGCCACTGACGATTGCCGCCGTCATCGCGGGCGGCATTCCTCCCGACATTCCCAACCTTTACCGCCATGTGACCGGCAATGCCCAGGTGCGCGGCTCGCTGCGCCTGCGCATCCGTACAACCCACGGCGGGCCCATCCGCGCGCTGTCCGGGCTGGACCGCCTGCCCGTCTATCTGTGCGGCGCGGAGCGGATTGCCTCGCAGCTCTTTGAGCTGATCCACACCGCGACCGTGGCTAGCGTCACCGGCGTGCCGGGCGAGTTTGCGACGGGCGAACTGCACGGCGTGTTCCAGGACGGCATGCGCCATGGCCGTATCGAGCACGCCGTCGAGTATGAGGGGCTGGAGGCGCAGCGCAGTCTTCTGCCGCCCGTCCATGAGGGCATGCACGGCCATAACCTGCTGCACGAGTACATGGTTTTCCCGCAACGGTTCTGGTTCCTTACCCTCGCGGGCCTGGCCGGTGGGCTGTCGCGCATCGACGGACCGGAAGCCGAGATCGTGCTGCTGCTCTCGCGTGAGGCGGGGGCGCTGGCCCAGCATGTCGATGCCTCGCAGTTTGCGCTGCACTGTGTTCCCGCGATCAACCTGTATCCGGGCACGTCCGAGCGGCTGAAGGTGGACCCGCAGGACAGGGAGCACCGGCTCGTGCCCGAGGTGACCGCGCCCGACGATCATCTGGTTCATTCGGTCAATCACATTATCGGCCAGGTGGACGATGACGCGACATCGGAGGCGATTCCCTTTGTGCCGCAGGACGTGGCACTGCCGAACGACGAGCGTCGCGATGTGCGCCGCTTTACCGTGCGGCGTGAGCTGGAACTGCCAGCGGACAACGTGCGCCGCTACGCCACCCACCAGCCGTTTGTGCGCACCCATACGTGGCTGACGCTCCTGCGACACGACCAGCAGCCGGACGACTCCGGGGTGCGTTACCTGTCGCTCGATGCGTGGCTGACCAACGGCGATCTGCCCTGCACCCTGCCGCGCAATGGCCGCGATGACCTGATCGTGCACGGCGCGAAGTCAGTCGCCAGTGTGGGTTTCGTGCGGGGGCCCACCATGCCCGGGCCACCGCTCGCGCGTGGCGAGGCAGCCTGGAAGCTTCTGCGGCAACTTAACCTCGAATACGGGGTGTTTGACGACGAACACGACGAGCCGTGGCCCGGCGAGGGGCTGCGCATGATGCTGGAGCCGTACCTCACTGCAGGCGCACCGCAGATGCGCCACCAGCTCGACGGGCTCATCGCTGCGCAGGCTGTGCCGGTGAACGACTGGCACCGGATCGCGGGTGACATGCAGTTCATGCGTGGCATCGGTATCACGCTGGAGTTTGATGAGGCGGCGTTCGACGGCTGGTCGCCCTTCACGTTTGCCCTCGTGCTGGAGCGCTACGTGGCCCGCCACGTCTCGCGGCATTCCTTTACGCGCACCACGTTTAGCACGAAGCAGCGTGGCGCGGTTTTCACCTGGCCCGCGCGCGACGGCACGCGCGAGGTCTTGTAGGGAGGTGCATTGATGTCATGGAATACCCAAGCCCGCACGCTGGAGGTGAGCTGCGAGGCGTTTCCGACTTACCGGGGCGAGCCGGTGTTCGTGGCCACGCGCCTCACAGGCACGGAAAAGCTCGGCCGTCTCTACGACTACAAGGTCGATGTCTCGACCATCGAGGCCGATGGCCTGTACATCAGCGAGATGCACAAGCTGGTCGATGTCAACAAGCTGGTGGGCAGGCGTATGACGGTGCGCATTGCCATCGAAGGCAACGGCACCTGGCAGAATGGCCAGACACCGGACAGTGGCGGTGTGAACGTCGGGGCCGACATCCGTGAGATCACGGGCGTGATCACCGAGGCGACGTGCCTCGGAGCGCAGCAGCCGCGCCGCATGTTCTACCGCTTCCGCCTGCGGCCCGCGCTCTGGCTCACCAGCCTGAACCGAGAAAACCGGGCGTTCATGGACAAGGATGTCATCGAGATCACGCGCGAGGTCCTGAAGAAATACCCGATTGAAGTGCGCTACCGCCTCAGTGGCCCCGGCGGACAGAAGAGCTACTACCCGAAAAGGGACTTCACACGCCAGTGGTACGAAAGTGACTGGGCCCTGCTCGACAGGCTGTGGCAGGAGTTCGGGGTGACATTTTTTCAAGATGGCGACACCCTGGTGCTGTTCGACAACGCGAGCTGGAAGAAGCACGGTCCCGCGTACCGGACCATCCAGTACCTCGACCGGGGCGGCCAGCGCATTGATGAAGAACATGTTCACAGTGTGAAGCTCTCACGTGCGCTGACCACCGGCCAGACGACCGTAACCGACTACGACTACATGCTGGGCGAGTCGCATCGCACGTACACGGTCAAGATGCATCGCGACGCCGCGCACGACAACGCCGAGGAGTACATCCAGGCCGACTACGCGCAGCCGCTGCAGGGGGCGATGGGCGTGAACGGACGGCGCAACGACGAACAGTATGAGGCCAGTTTCCTGGCGCGGGTGCGCGTCGATGCGCACCGCTGCAGGTCGATGCGCATCAAGGGGGAAGGCAACCTGCGCGGCCTGATGACGGGTTACTCGTTCTTCCTCGAAGGCTATCCGTACCAGCCAGCGAACGCCGAGTACGTGGTAACGGGCACGACAATCGAGATCGTGAACAACGACACCATCACCCAGAGCGGCGGGCTCAAGCGTGCGTACACCTGCAGGACGAAGTTTACGGCGCAGGACGCCAACGAGGTGTACCGCACGCCGCTGAAGGCGAAGAAGCCACGCGCGTTTGCCGAGACCGCCATCGTGACGGGCTACGACAATTCGGTTGTGACCACCGACCCGCTCGCGCGGCTGCGCCTGTGGTTCACCTGGGACCGCAAGGGCCAGCGCGACGGGCAGGCCACGTGCTGGGTGCCACTCGCGCAGCCGTGGCAGGGCACACGCCGTGGTGCGATCTGGATTCCGCGCGTGGATGACCACGTCCACGTAGGCTATTACAACTCGGACCCGGACCGCCCGTTCATCCTCGCAAGCCATACGACGAACGACAACACGGTGCCATGGGACCTGCCCGCCAACGAGGCGCTGTCGGGCTGGCGCAGCCAGGACATTGGCAGGAAAAGTGCGTCTGCCTCGAACAGTGTCGTGACGGATGATACGCCCGGCAGGCTCCAGGTGCAGGTGACGAGCGACCACGCGAACTCGCGCTTCGTGGCGGGCTTCAACACCCGCATTGACGGCAACAAGGGGCGCACGGAGGCGCGTGGGGAAGGCATCGAGGTGGCCACCGATGCGCACGCGGTGATGCGGGCGAACCGTGGAGTGCTGGTCACATCGGAGACGCGCACAGGCGCGACGGCTCCGGTGAAGGACATGGGTGAGACGGTCCAGCGCCTCACACAGGCCCGCCAGCAGCATGAGGACCTGTCGGCGCTTGCTGTAAAGCACAAGGCACAGACCTTGGACGCTGGCCAGACCGATGCCCACCGCACGATCAAGCTGCAGAACGACGCGATCCGGGGGGGGCCGAAGAGTTATGAAAACCCTTCGCCCGAAATGACGCGACCCGATGTGGTGGTCGCGAGCGCCGCTGGCATTGCGATGACCGCGACGGACAGCACGCACGTGGCGAGCATGAACGACTATGTGGTGACAGCCGGTCGCGACTACAGCCTCTCGGCCGGGCGTTCAT
Organism: Paraburkholderia dipogonis; assembly: GCF_042680985.1. Lineage (NCBI taxonomy): Bacteria > Pseudomonadati > Pseudomonadota > Betaproteobacteria > Burkholderiales > Burkholderiaceae > Paraburkholderia > Paraburkholderia dipogonis. Next base: position 182,021 of record NZ_JBHUFR010000011.1, read on the forward strand.
ACCACGTCGCGGCACGTGGCGCGGTGTCGATATTCGCGTACCAGGAGGCGGTGAAATTCTTCGCCGCGAAAGGACCGGTGGTTCTGCAATCGCAGAGCAACGACATCGAGATCATCGCCGATCAGGTGCTGAAGCTGATCAGCGCAAAGAAGCGTATCGAAATTACGGCGGCGGAAGAAATCCTGTTGCAGGCTCGGGGCAGTTATATCCGGATCAATGGCGCGGGTATCGAGCACGGCACGCCTGCAAACTGGGTCGCCCACGCGGCCAGTCACGCCTTGCCGGGGCCAAAGTCCTTGTCTTCCTCGCTGCCAGGTATGGACATGCCCAAGGCATTCAGTAACCGGCTCGACGCTTACGACATCTACTGGCTCAGGGATTTTAACGACGTTGAGTATATGGCCCGCGGAGCCAATGGTGATCTCATTGCAGAGGGTGTGCTTGATCAGGATGGCCGGACATCGCGTATTTTGACTGACCAGGCCGAAACCGTTCAGGTGCTCGCTGGAACGCGGGGAGCATGGCTGGTTGAAGTTGAAGGAGATACGACGGCAGCGCGAGCGGACGACCCACTGCCTGAGGATCCCTATCACTACGTCAACTTGAGCGAATAAATAGTCAGAGTGTGATTCGAGGAAAGAATGCAGAATTCGAATAATCCCAATGATCACAGGTCCGCAGTAACGATCTTCCTGAAAGATCAATTTGGCGTGCCGATCAAAAATCTGAAGCTCGAGATTAGAGGTCTCGGGGACCAGGCTAGCCACGTCTATCACGCGGCGTCGACGGATGCCCGCGGTGCCGTACAGTTTGTTGCCCGGAAAGGGGATGATCTGTCCGTGCATGTAAAGCGTTGGACCAGTGATTCCATGAAGGAGGTGGCGCGACTCAAGGCGACGTTGTCTCAAATCAAGTTTCATCTGACAAGTCCGAAAACGCAACATGATTTGCCGACCCAAACGGATAACTCGGCAGGCGGTGACTATTGGCGTGGGACCTACAAGGTCAAGGCACATGACAACCTCACAGCAATCGCCAGGAAATATCATACGAGCGTTGATCTGCTCAAGCATGTCAACCACCTCACCTCCGATGTGATCCTGGTTGGTCAGGTGCTCAAGGTTCCACCTGTGCAGTCCAGGAGGTCCGAGCAACCTGCGCCCAGAATGCCCGCGCCAAGGGGAACGCCGCCGACGAGCAATCACGACACCAATGATCATGGTGCGCCGACAACCACGCCCCCCAGGGGTGTTCCCCCGATTATTTTCCCGATCCAGACGCGACCTCTCAATGACGAAGACGGCATCTACGGTACGCGGTCGCGTGATTTCACTTGGGCCAAGCAGCTGAACGGTGGAGGCCACGACCAGGCGAGATTCGGTGCGAACAGGTCAGAAGGCCGCAAGCATGCTGCGCGAGATCTGTATGTGAAGGCCGATACGCCGATCGTCTCGATCGCACCTGGCATCGTCATAAAGTGCGAATTTTTCTACTGCCATACGTGGCAGATCAGCATTCACCACAAGACCGCCGACGGTCGCGAGTTCATTGCGCTGTATGGTGAGGTTAAACAATCATCAATCGCGGTGAGAGTCGGGGACCCAGTCAGCCAAGGGCAGATCCTTGCCGTCAGCGGCACACTGCTAAAGCCGAACGGCACGCCGCTGCACGTAGTAGGCAATGAAAACGTGTCAATGCTTCACTTCGAAGCATATTCGGGAGCAAATGGCTTTAATTCCAGTTCCAAACTCAATGGCGGCGACCTGCCGGGGCCATTTCACCGGCGCTCTGATTTAATCGATTCTCTAGCGATCCTGCAGGAAGGTTACAGAGCGATCTTTCTTGACGCGCCGCCATTGCAGCCTGCTGGGCAGCGAATTCCTATCGGGCAATTGAAAATATCTGAACAGGGCAAGGCGTTTATCAAGGGCTGGGAGGGAGTCTATTACGACGAAACTAAGACGCACACTTACTACTACGACGACAGCAAGGGCTATTGCACAGTCGGCTGGGGCCATCTGATCGGGGAAAGCAGTTGCACGGCAAATGGATACGTCGCGATGTCGAGCAAGATCACCGTTGCGGAAGCACAGACGCTGTTCGAAAACGACGTCACGATAATCGAGGGCCGCGTAAAAAACGCGATCAACGTCCCTCTCTATCAGAACGAATACGATGCACTTGTCTCGCTCGCCTATAACATGGGAAGCCTCAGCAAAGCGCCCAGCCTGTGTCGCAAACTGAACAGCGGCGACTACGCCGGGGCTCCTGTCGAGTTTCTGGATATTGAGAACAGGACACGACGTGAACGAGAGCACGATGTGTTCTGCCTGAATGTTTACAACTCGAATCACTGAATAAAACAATGTCTATTTTAACAATGAAACCACTCAAGAAATGGTTGACAATTCTGATGTTGGCGCTCGTGATTCCGACTTATGCAGTAGCTCAAGACACCTATCGGATGATTGGTGCTGCGCAATTCGAGCGCGGAAGTGACTTTCACCGCCTGTCGTTTCCGGTTAATCCGGTGATGGCAGGATCCCTCACATTCGACAGCAATACATTCGTGTATCACGAGACCGGAAACAGTTGTAGTGTTAAGGTCGATAAGCGAGTGAGCTTTTATGTCGACCCCATTATCTCGCGCTCGTTCGGATCCTTCGACAACTTTAATTCATTCTTGAGCAGAAAGTTTCACGCGAAAGCTAGCACATTCACCGACACCTTTGTTCTGAGTGCCGCCGATGCGCCACTCTGCGAGGGGCTACGCTACGCCACAATCTACAAATCGCCTGATGAAATTGTGCTGCTCGACGGTTCCTGGGCGTACCTGTTTGAACGCCAGACACATGCGCCAGTAAATGCCGAGGAGAGTTTCGATTGCAAGAAGGCGGCCACAAACGTTGAGCATCTGATTTGCAATAACCCGGAACTTGCGAAACTGGACGCGACCGTTAGTCGTGGCTATGTTGGCATGCTGCTAACCGACTCTAAGGAGATTTCTTACGAGGACCCTGTGAGAAATGGGCAACTGGACTGGCTGAGGAACGTGCGCAATAAGTGTGAGAATCCGGCATGTCTATTCGCTGCATACAGTTCGCGCATTCGCTTTATCAAGAGCAGGATATCGAGCGCGTATCCATCGTATCCAGCGCAGGAACCGGATCAGGACGGCGATTGATCAGCGTGATGCGATACCTAGCATTCGTGGTGTAGATATTCACAGTTAGGCGAATCTAGACGAGGAGTTGACATGGCGCTAAAGATTATCGTTGTTGGTGATTCAACCTCACACGGCGGCAAGGTCATTACCGGATCAGAGCTTCATACGATTGGCGGAAGAAAAATAGCTCGCCTGCATGATCTCGTCGATTGCCCGGAAAAATATCCAGACGGCCGCCCGCATGGGGTGAATAAAATCATCGAGGCTCACCCAGCGTTCACGATCGGTGGCGAACAGGTTGCGCTGCATGGGCACCATTCCGAATGTGGCTGCACATTGATCGCTAGTTCGATGGCGAGCGTTGGAGATTAGTGTGTTTGTGTTTTCTTTTGTCGTTTGGACAACAGGGCCATCACGCCACGTGTGGATGCATGAGTGGCCCGGAAATACGGCTGCTTTCAGGGAGGAATTGAATGGGCGCGGCAGGCTGGGACCACATAAATGCGATCTACGTCGTGGCAGTGGAAGAACATGAAAAGGCAGTGACGTTACATGGCAACGTGGACGTAAGCGGGGGAAAGGCGGCTGAGTTGTTATTTGTCGCTGTTTGACGCCCTTCTCGATGTCATGCGGTGTGAGCGAGAGCGTATCCAGGTGCTGCAGGTCACCGACCTTACCCCCGATTCATGGACGGGCGGAGCAAGCGAGCGGGCATCCATTTTCCTGCATGCCGGATGGCGGGCACGCGACGGACGAATCCTGTTGCGCCCCGACGGAACGCCGGATACGGTGGCCTTCGGGACACCGCGTCCGCAGTCGTGGGATGAGATGGCCGCACCGTTCGAAACCACCATGCGACTGATGGATGCAGTCCACGAGCAGGCGGGGCTATTCGCATGGCGGGAGCCCTTGCAGGCGTTCTTTACCTCGGATGCGAACGCGCTTCAGGCGATGGCGCGACGCGCGTGGCGCGAAGTGCCGGTTATGCAGGTGGATCATGTGGATCCTGATTTTGACCAGTTCGCCGTGTTTGATCCGGAGTGCCAGTAATGGCATTTTGTGCCGGTCCTCGGGGTATTCGATGCAATGCACGCATGAGATCAAGCGGAGTCCGGGGAACTTGCGGCCTGCGTGCCCTCCCGTCAGCAAGGCGGGTTGAGCGGCTGCTGTCGCAAGCGCTGATTGCGCATCTGAACATCAAGAAATTACGGCGTGCGATTTATGAATAACGAAGAAATCAGCGAATTCCGCCAGTGGATCGAGAAGGCGATCGTCGGATTCGAAAGGCAGTTCGACATACCACCCACCGAACTGGTCATGTGCCCGCTTGATGCAGATCTCTGGCGTCAGGCCGCTGCGGACGGGACACCGCTATGCGACGGGCTGGATATCCTTGTCAATCCGTTCGTCAGCACGTCCGGGCTGCGGTGCCCGGCTGGCGGCCCGGCGCCTGCCCGCCGCGTGCTGCACTAGCCATGCGCTTCCCTCTCGCGAGACGACCTCATGAAGTCTGAATCACCTGATACGGTTTCGGCTGTGCAGCCGTTGTCGCAGGCGCTGATTGCACACCTGGAGGCCGAGCCGTGGCGTTACGGGTTCATTGCCCTCATGCGCCGCATCAACGCGAACCCGGCCATTGATCCGGTTGGCACGGCTGCACTGGCCACCACCGAGACATTCCGGCTTGGCCAGAAACCGAGCCTGATCTTTGCCCCACGCGAGATTGCAGATGCCACGCTTAAGGACGGCAGGCTCCGCATCCGGCTCTTTAGCCTCGGCATGCTGGGCCCGAACGGCCCGCTGCCAATCCATGTCACCGAGATTGCCCGCGAGCGCGAGGAGAGCCGTCGCGATCCAACACTCTGCAACTTCCTCGACATCTTCCATCACCGCTCTCTCTCGCTGATGTTTCGGGCGTGGAAGTGGTCGCAGTCGGCGGTGAGCCTCGACCGGGCCGACGACGATCATTTTTCCTTTTACGTGGCCTCGCTGCTGGGAGATGGCCGGCGGCGCGAGCGGCCCTTTCCGCTTGCGTCTCATGCGCGTCTGTCTGCCGCACCACACCTGGTGCGACAGTCGCGCAATCCTGATGGGCTGCGTGCCACGCTGGCGCACTTCTTCGGTGTGCCGGTGGAGATAAAGGAGTTTGAGCTGCACTGGATGGCCATTGAGCCGGGGCGTGAGAGCCGGTTCAGTGGAGAGCAGATGTCGTCGTGCCTTGCCATGGGTGCAACGCTCGGGCAGGTCGTGCCTGACCGCAGGCACCGTTTCCGTATTGTGCTCGGGCCGCTCGATATGGAACAGTATCAGCGCTTTACGCCGCGGGCCTCCGACCTGCTGAAGCTCATCGAGTTCGTTTGGACCTTTGTCGGCCGCGAGTATTCCTGGGAGCTTGAGCTGTTGCTTAAGCTGGCAAGCGCGACGCCATCGGTCATGGGCGGCCCCCAGCAGCTCGGCTGGTCGAGCTGGCTGGGCCGGTCACCCGAGTGGAAGCCCATCACCGGAATGCGCTTCGAGCCAGAGAACTACGTGCGCCAGTTGCGGCAGAAGGCGAAAGCCCGGGCTTCAAGCGACATGGCCGCGTAGCGCTCTCCGGCTGTGCGATTGTTCGCGCTCCGGTGTTGTGCGTGTCCTGGCTGTCTACCGAATCAACTTATAGGGAAGTTTTCAGCCCACTCACGGGTAACTGTTACTTCAAATAGAGAAGATGAGCAATATGGATTTCATTGATGAAGTGAGGGCCTTGGCAGCACGCGTCGCAACAGCAAAGGATATGGTGCAAACCGAAGAGGCAACCAAGAATGCTATGGTGATGCCTTTCATCCATCTGCTGGGATACAACGTCTTTGATCCTCTTGAGGTAACGCCCGAACTGATCGCTGACGTCGGCACGAAGAAAGGCGAGAAGGTGGACTATGCGATCCTGAAAGACGGCAAACCAATCATGCTGTTCGAGTGCAAAAAGTCCGGCGACGATCTAGACATCAATCATGCCAGTCAGCTCTTCCGGTATTTTCATATGCCCGCCGGCTGTCGCCGGACTATGCCGGCGACGCAACCGTCCGCTCACCAATCTCCGAACGACTGCGTCGCTCACTTGAGCATGCTTGGGGCGCCGCTGTGGACGTTCCCTCGAGTCTAGAAGCGGTCGCGCTCGAAGCCCGGCAGCGCACGCGTTCCTTCGAGCGCAACCGAATGCAGCAATTCAGGTCTGAGATCGAGCAGGCGCAGGATGGTTGGCGCGACCTGGGTGGTCAGTACCGGTTCGTCGATGGTTTGTCCCGTTCGACGAGCACCCGGAACGGAGACCACGAGACCTAGATGGCTGTCGTCGGGCGCGTTGCCGCCGTGCTCTTCGTCTTTCGACGTGCTCGACGTATAGATGACACCCGGATTCGGCTGCACGACGATATCGGGCGTGCGGCCGCGTGCCGGATTGCCGAAGCGCGCGGCAAGCTGCGGTCCGTACAGAATGTACGCCTGCGGACCGTCGGCGCAGATGCCCGGAGCGTTGCAACCGAGGTTGCTCTTCAGCGTCTTGACGACTGCGGGCAACTGACTCTGATCACGCAGCCAGATTAGCCCGACGTCGTCCGTTTGAACCATGCCGGTATCCACGAGGCCAGTGCCGTCGTTCAGATTGCCGCTCTTGGTCGCGTTCTGTCCGAAGTTGCCATTCGGGTCCAGATAGTTGTTGGCTTCCAGCAGTTTCGTGAGCGTGTCGCCGTTCTTCACCAGCTTCGAGTGGTCGGTCGGCGACTGGCCATGCTTGGCCGTGACAATGATCGCGGTGGACGAATAAAGCCCGCGCTGTTTGAGTTCAGCGAGGATACGACCCAACGCGTCGTCCAGATAGGCAATCGCGCCGGCGACCTGCGGGCCCGGCGTGAAACTCGCGTCCAGATAGCCGCCGCCCGTCGCGACCGTGGCCTTCTGAGCAACGCTCAGCGTCTGGAAGTTGGTGCCGAACAGCGTGGGGACATCGGCGCGCGACTGTCCGGTGGAGTCTCGGCCGTTGATCTCGGCAATCAGCGACTGAACATGGAAGTTGTCGAATTTTTCCGTGTGCGTGTAGATGTCGGTGTAATTGGTGTTAGTCGCCGGATCGATCGAATTGATTTCCGTGCGTGAAAGATCGTCTACACCAATACCGGATGGTCCGTTCAGCCAATCGTAGCCCCACGCATGTTTGTCGGCCCAGGCGGTGCGCGCGTCCCGTTTGTTCTCCTTGATGACTTCGAAGACGGTATTGGTCTTGATGTAGTTATGCGGATAGACCGGCTGGCACACGCCGTTGACCAGTGCGTGAGGAATAGCCTGCGGGTTGAAAGCGCCACCGCCGTTGAGATGCGTCAGCGCGCCGCCATTCTCCCCATCGACGCCGGTTGTTTCGTCGAATACGACATTCCAGCCTTGTTTGCCCGTGCAGCCCGTATCGGAAGGGGCGTAGAGCGTTCGATCATAAGATACGTCGTAGAACAGACCGGCCGACTTCGGCGAGCCGCCCGTCACCAATGCAGCCAAACCAGGAAATGAATCGGACAGGCCTGGCGTATGCGCATTCGTGTAGTTCGTACCCGCCTTCGCGAGCAATGCCAGATTCGGACATGAATTCGAACCGATGCAGCGCGCGACGTCCTGCTCATGCAATCCGTCGAAGCTGATCAACAGCACATGCTTGACTCCTTCATGCTCGCGCGAGTGGTCGTCGGCGTCGCCCGCCAGCGCCGTTGCTGCATGTAGCGCGGCGAGCATTGCGACACCACCTGCGATAACGCTCTGCGCACGCTGCCATCTCCTGATCGTCTTCACGTCCTTCTCCTTTAAAAGTGATGGGGAAACTTTTAGTAATAGTCCGTGAATGTGAAGTTAAATTAAGTCGTCCAGATGAATGATTTCCTTCGATTGACTGACGCACGGTGAGCCTTATTTCTGCCTCAAAAGATTCATTGAAGATCGTGGGAGTGCTTAAGGTTTCCTTAAGCTTTGAGTGGTCTATTTCGACGCTATTGCGTTTTCAAAACAGCCTTTGCAACTCATCCAGGGCTCGAGATGAAAACGAATTTTGTTCGCATAATGGTTCGTCGGTTGTGCCGGCACGATAAGCGATAACGTCGACGATTAGCGGCAACGGGGAGGTCGGCGTCGACTGCAACGAACGGTTGCAGTGCACGACATAATCCGAAACACCGGTTCATCCGACGCCGCCCGTGGAAAAGGCGCGCCGAGGCGACCGACGAAGGCCGCACACGAATCAATGACAACGGGAGGAAGGACCGTAACGGCGCGCGCAGCGCCGCCGGAAGAATGACTGCCTTGTCACTCACGCGGAATGTGCGAGAACACAGATTCCAGATGCACCACTACCGTGGCTGCGCGGGGGACCCGCTTAAGAATTAGCGGTGTGAGCCGCTTTCTCTTGCCTACTTCTCTTTGCGGCGGCAAAGAGAAGTAGGTGCCGCCCCGCATAGGGGCAACGCTAATAGACCACTAAGAAAGGAAAGGCCAACACAACACCACCACAACATCGACACCTGCGGCGCAGCCAACAACCTCAAACCTCAATCCCGAGCCGAAGAAGCCGCCCCATGACTCAACCAATCGAGCACAGCGCTGGCATCATCATCAGCCCCTTGCCTGGCCTTGGCAACAGTCTCCGCCACATCAGCGCTAGGCACAGCGCGCCGAATAGCGACCCCCACAGCAAGAATATCAATCATAACCAGATGCAAGATCCGCGAAATCATAGACAACTGCGACTCACGAATTTCAATATGATCAGTCTCAAGCGCCACAGTAGCCCGCTTAGCCAACGGCGTGTTACTAGAGGTAATAGCAATCACCTTAGCCCCAGCCTGCATAGCCACATCAAGAACCCGCAACAACTCAGGCGCACGCCCTGACTTCGACACAGCAACGATCACATCCCCCTTCCCAAGCAAAGCAGCAGACGCCGCCTGCATATACAAATCGCCGTAGGCAATAGTAGGAATACCAAACCGGAAGAACTTGTAATGCGCATCCTGCGCGACGATATTCGAGTTCCCGAGCCCATAAAACTCGATCCGCCGCGCGCCGTTCAAAAGATCGATAGCCCGCTCGACCTGTTCGAAATTCAGATGCTCGCGCAACTGCAAAATCGCCGACACGGTGTTATCGAGCACTTTCGCGCCGAAGTCCGTCGCCGTATCGCCAAGATGCACCTGGCTATGGCTAACAGGAATAGTGCCCGTCAAACCAGTTGCCAGCTTCAGCTTGAAATCCGACAACCCCTGGCAACCGAGCGAGCGACAAAACCGGATCACCGTCGGCTGACTCACATCCGCTTTACGCGCGATATCCACAATCGGATCATTAATAATCGACCGCGGATGATTCAGCGCAAGATCGGCAACACGTCGCTCGGCGGGCGTCAACGCATCGCGCATCTGCCGAATCCGCTCGAACACCGCCGATGAACTGCCACCCGCGCGATTCGACAACTGCTCGGCAAGAATCGCCGACACACCGAGAAACGCCGGATATTCAGCGGTAATCACATACGTCGGTACGTTCTGCAGATAAGCCTCGAACCGGCCTTTAGCCTCGAAGCGCTTGCGAAACGACGAGCGCGAGAAGAACTCGCCAAGCCGCGGCACGACACCACCGCCGATATAGATCCCGCCCAACGCCCCAAGCGTCACCGCAATATTGCCCGCGAACGTGCCGAGAATGCCGCAGAACACATCGACGGATTCGGCCGCCAACGGCTCGCCTTCCAGCGCACGCTTGACGATCTCGATCGTGTCGACATTCGCCGCCACGCGCTTCTTGTCGCGACCCGCAAGCGCGCGATAGATCACTTCAATACCCGGCCCCGCCGCGACGCGCTCAAACGACACGTGCGACCACTTCTTGCGCGCGTACTGCAACACGATATCTTCGCGTTCGTCGGCCGGCGCAAAAGTGGCATGCCCCCCTTCGCTACCGAGCGCGATCCAACGATCATCAGCGGGAATCAAACCGGACACGCCCATGCCGGTGCCCGGACCGAGCAAACCGATCACACTATTCGGCCGACGTGCGCCGGCACCCACCTGCACGCGCTGCGCGTCAGTCAAGCCAGGCAACGCCATCGCCAGCGCGGTAAAGTCATTTACCACCAGCAGCGTGTCGAAACCCAGCGCGCGGCGCGTGGCCTCGATCGAAAAGCTCCAGTCGTGATTCGTCATGCTCACCTGATCGCCGTCGACCGGGTTCGCAATCGCAATCGCCGCATGATTCACGCGGCCGATCTTCGTGTCCTTCAGATACTTCTTGATGACTTCGGCAACGCCCGGATAGTCCGCGCACGGGTAGACCTTCACCGAGCCGATTTCGCCCGGGCTCGTCTCCAGCGCGAAGCGCGCATTGGTGCCGCCGATGTCGGCCAGCAGCCTCGGTCCATCGGCGTGCTGGCCCGCGCCCGGAACAGCCTTAGTTTGCACACCAGTAGACATCGAGTCTCACTCCCTTGTCGTTTGCCAACTGCGAGATGGCATTTTTTTGTAGCGAAGCGGACGCGGCATTGAGCACGTCCATCTTGCGCGGTCCTGCGATCAGCAAGAACAGATGCTTGACTTCCTTCAGCGCGGACATCGACCAGCTCACGCGCGCATGCGGCGCGCTGCCGGGATGCACGGCGACGAAGCGTTCGGTGGTGGTGATCGCATGATCCCATTCGGGCGAGTCGGCGAAGATCGACGCGGTGTGGCCATCTTCCCCCATGCCGAGAATCGCGACGTCGGGCACGTTGCTAAAACGCGCGTCGGCGTTCAGCGCGGCGACATGCGCGTTGAGATCTTGCGTGGTGTCCACGAGCGCCCAGAAGGTCGTATCCTTCGCGGCGTTCTGCAACAGCGTGGCGTGCACCAGCTGCGAGTTGCTCGCGCTATCCGTCTCCGGCACCCAGCGGTCGTCGACCAGCGTCACGGCAATGCGCGCCCAATCGAAGGTCTGCGTGGACAAGGTCTGCAGGAACGGGCGCGGACTGCTGCCGCCGGACACTGCAAGCATTGCGGGGCGCGCGGTGGCGGAACCGGCGGCCTGTGCGGCGAGCGACGCATGCAACGCGTCGCCGACCGCTTTCGCCAACGCGTCGGATTGGGCGCGTTGATCGTCGAAAGCGTGAAGCTCGATCACTTCTCCTCCGTGCTGCTTTTTTGTGTGATCTGCGGAATCTGCCGTACTGCTCTTACGCGATGCCTGCAAGATGGATGACCTGCAGGCGCCCTCGTCATACCGGCGCCATTCCGTTCAGTTCGTCGGTGGGTCTTACGGGCGCCACGTCATATTCCATTCAATACGACGTGCCGCCGTGATTCAATTCTCTTCTTCAAGCCAGCAGGTGCCGTGCTGCGCGAGCATCGCGCTCGATGCAGCCGGTCCCCACGTGCCCGATGCGTACGGTTTGGGCGGCTTGTTCGACGCCTTCCATTCGTTCAGGATCGGTTCGACCCAGCGCCACGCGGCTTCCTGCTCGTCGCGCCGCACAAACAGCGCGAGCCGGCCGTTGATGACGTCGAGCAGCAACCGCTGATACGCCTCCATCTGTCCTTCGCGGAAGAACTGGTCGAACGCGAGGTCGAGGTGGACGCTGGCGAGGTTCATGCCTTCACCGGGCTGCTTCGCGAGGCAGTAGAGGCGAATGGTTTCATTCGGCTGCAGGCGGATCACCAGACGATTCGCGCCGGCGCGCAACGCGGAAGCGCCGAGCGCCGAATGCGGCACCGCACGAAAGTTCACCACGATCTCGGCGACGCGATCGGCGAGGCGCTTGCCGGTGCGCAGGAAAAACGGCACGCCGGCCCAACGCCAGTTTTCGATCTCGACCTTCAGCGCGACAAACGTCTCGGTCGCGCTTTCAGGCTTCACGCCGGGCTCCGTTGCATACGCCGGCACGGCAGTGCCGCGGATCACGCCCGAATGATACTGCCCGCGCACCGCAACCTTGCCGATATCGCGCGGATCGATGGGCTTCAAGGCGCGCAGCACGCGCAGCTTTTCGTCGCGCACCGAATCCGAATCCATGGAGTGCGGCGGTTCCATCGCCACGATGGAAAGCAGTTGCAGCAAATGGTTCTGCACCATGTCGCGCAATGCGCCGGTATTGTCGTAGAAGTCGCCGCGCGCTTCCACGCCGAGTTCTTCGGCAATGGTGATCTGAATGCTCTCGACCCACTCGCGGCGCCACAACGGTTCGAACAGCGCATTGCCGAAGCGCAGCGCCAGCAGGTTCTGCACCGGTTCTTTACCGAGGTAGTGGTCGATCCGATAGATCTGTTCTTCAGCGAAGATTTCGCCGACCGCATCATTGATTGCATTCGACGACTTGAGGTCGTAGCCGAGCGGCTTTTCCAGCACGATGCGCGAATTCACGTTCAGCCCGACCGATGCCAGCGCATGGCAGATCGGCACGAACAGCGACGGACCCGTTGCCAGATAGAACACGCGGATACCGGGCAAGTCCTGGATGGCGTCGCGCAAATGCACGAAGTCTTCCGCTTTGCCGAGGTCGATATTCACGAACTCGATGCGCTCCAGAAAGCTCGCCCATGCCGCTTCATCCACACCGTTCTTCGACACATGCGGTTTGACGTGCTCGTTGACCCACTGGATGTACTCGCCGCGATTCGTTGCATGCCGCGCCACCGCGACGATTTTGCCGCTGTCGGCCAGCATGCCGCCTGCACGGTGCGCTTCAAACAGTGCGGGCAGGATCTTGCGCATCGACAGATCGCCGGTGCCGCCGAAGAGAACGAAGGTGAAGCTTGAATCGGTTTGCATGAGTCTCCGTCGATGTCCTGGGGCCGCGGAAGTTGAGCAAAAGCGCGACCGTAGTCCGATAAAATATTTTTTGACACTGAATTGTAGTTTAACTACAATCCAAATCAAGAGGTAGCGCTAATTCGATGAAAAAAGCGTGCGCTAAGCGTCAAGATGCGCGTTTTCCCGAATCGGCAGGCGTCCCCTGCATGTTAACGGACATTGCGTGTCGGCACGTGCCAGCATGCCCCGGCGGCCTTTACGGAAAGCCGGGGAGTTGAGCGGCTTTCCGTAATGGTCGGCACCAGGTTGACGTGCAAGGCACCTCGAGTCTGCCGCGCGAAACGCGGGCAGGCAAAAATCAAAAGAGGAGACAGTCAGTTGCATCCCGAACCACTCATCTCTTGAGCTTCCAGCGGCCGGACATTGGTCCGCCGGCACATGCCTAGCGCATGCGCCCGACCGTGCTCGATCGCCCAGTGTTTTGCCTGTTTGAACCAACCACAGCACCCTGGCGACATCAGGGGCCATTTGTTTTTTGTTCAGGTGTCTGGAGGAGATAAGCAATGAAATTTCGCGCGATCATGGGCGCTTTGTGCGCCGCAGGTCTGATGTGTGGCGTCTCGGCCGTGCAAGCCGCCGAGTCGATCGAAGTGTTGCACTGGTGGACTTCGGGCGGCGAATCGAAAGCCGTCGGCGTCCTCAAGGACGACATGACGAAGCAGGGTTACACGTGGAAGGACTTCGCGGTTGCGGGTGGCGCGGGCGCGGCTGCCATGACGGCACTCAAGACGCAGGTGATCTCGGGCAACGCACCGAGCGCTGCGCAGATCAAGGGTCCGCTGATCCAGGACTGGGCGTCGCAAGGCGTGCTGGTGCCGATCGACGCGGCCGCTGGCGACTGGAAGAAGAACCTGCCGCCGGAAATCGACAAGATCATGCACGCCGACGGTCACTATGTTGCCGCGCCGTTCTCGGTGCACCGCGTGAACTGGCTGTACATCAACAAGGCAGCGCTGGACAAGGCGGGCGGCAAGGCGCCGACCACGTGGCCTGAGTTCTTCGCCGTGGCCGACAAGATGAAAGCCGCCGGCATCCAGCCGATCGCGATGGGTGGCCAGCCGTGGCAAGACCTGACGCTGTGGGAGGACGTCGTGCTGTCGCAAGGCTCGGACTTCTACAAGAAGGCGCTGGTCGACCTCGACGAGAAGACGCTGACTTCGGACAAGATGGTCGGCGTGTTCGACACGGTCCGCAAGATCCAGGGCTACTTCGACGCGGGCCGCACGGGCCGTGACTGGAACCTGGCAACGGCCATGGTCATCAACGGCAAGGCCGGCATGCAGTTCATGGGCGACTGGGCAAAGGGCGAATTCGCCAACGCCGGCAAGAAGTCGGGCTCGGACTACATCTGCGCCGCTGTGCCGGGCACCGAAAAGTCCTACACGTTCAACGTCGACTCGTTCGTGTTCTTCCAGCAGAAAGGCCAGAAGGCGGCCACGCCGGGTCAACTCGCGCTGGCGAAGACGATCATGTCGCCGGACTTCCAGGAACAGTTCAGCCTGAACAAGGGTTCCATCCCGGTTCGTCTGGGCGTGTCGATGGCCAAGTTCGACGACTGCGCGAAGAAGTCGTACGCGGATGAACAAGTCGCGATCAAGTCGGGCGGCTATGTGCCTTCGCTGGCACACGGCATGGCGCAACCGGATGCAGCAGCCGGCGCGATCTCGGACGTGGTCACGAAGTTCATGAACTCGCAGCAGGATTCGAAGAGCGCAGTTGCCGCGCTCGCGAAGGCAGCGAAGACCAAGTAAGTTGAGACAAACGAAGCGGCGCGCCCGGCGGTTCAGCAACGGGCGTCGGGCGCGCGCTTCGTGTCGCTGATTGCCGGGGTTTTACTCGTTGCATGGCAGGCGGCTTCACCCTGGTTCATAGAGTCACCCCTATGTCGTTACGGCCTCGCGTTTTTCAGCGTGAAGGTCCCGGCGGCACAGTTTCAGCAGGAGTCGAGTAGTGACTGCTTCTATCAGCGGAAACGGGAAAACGGCCACCGTGACCCGCCGCGCGTCGCCGATGGCGGCCCTTGCCGATCGCTGGATTCCGAAGCTGGTGCTCGCACCCAGCGTCGTGATCAGCCTGATCTTCGTGTATGGCTTTATCGCCATTACCGGCTATCTGTCGCTGTCCAATTCGCGACTGATGCCACGTTATGAATTTGTCGGTCTGGATCGTTATCGCGAACTGTTCGATAACGACGTGTTCTGGACGTCGGCTGCCAACCTCGGCTGGTTCGGCATCCCGTTCATCGGTATCTGTATCGGTCTCGGTTTGTTCCTCGCGATCCTGCTCGATCAGCAGATCCGCAACGAAGGCGCGCTGCGCGCCGTGTTCCTGTACCCGATGGCGCTCTCGTTCATCGTGACGGGTACGGCGTGGCAATGGATCATGACGCCGAGCATCGGCCTCGAAAAGGTGTTCCACGACTGGGGCTGGACGAGCTTCTCGTTCAGCTGGCTGGGCGACCCGGACAAGGCGATTTTCTGCGTGGTGATCGCGGCCGTCTGGCAATCCACTGGCTTCGTGATGGCGCTGTTCCTCGCGGGCTTGCGCGGCGTGGACGGTGAAATCTTCAAGGCCGCGCAGATGGACGGCGCGGGCTTGCCCACCATCTATCGCAAGATCGTGATTCCGAGCATGCGTCCGGTGTTCTTCTCCGTGCTGCTGATTCTCTGCCACATCACGATCAAGACCTTCGACCTGGTCGTTGCGTTGACCGCGGGCGGTCCGGGCACGTCGTCGTCGCTGCCGGCTATTTTCATGTACACGTTTTCGTTCAATCGCGGGCAGCTGGGCGTCGGCGCGGCATCGTCGATGATGATGCTCGCCACCGTCGTGGCCGTGCTCGTGCCGCTCATGTATCTGGAATCGAGGAGCACCCGCAATGCAGCCTAAGATGACGATCAGCCGTGCCGTCATTTATGCGGCCTTGATTCTGTTCGCCCTGTATTTCCTGTTCCCGCTGTACGTGATGCTGTCCACGTCGTTCAAGGACATCGATCAACTGCGCACGGGCAACCTGCTCACGCCGCCTACCCACTGGACCGTCGACCCGTGGATCAAGGCATGGAGCGGCGCCTGCACGGGCGTGCGTTGCGACGGTATGCAGCCGTTCTTCATGAACTCGGTGCGGATGGTGATTCCCGCCGTGCTGATCTCGTCGATCATCGGCGCGTTCAACGGCTATGTGCTCACGCACTGGCGCTTTCGTGGTGCGGATCCGATCTTCACGATGATCCTGGTCGGCTGCTTCATTCCGTTCCAGGCGATCCTGCTGCCGATGGCGCGCTTCGAAGGCTTCCTCGGCCTGTCGAACACGACCACCGGCCTGGTGGTCGTGCACGTGATCTACGGTATCGCCTTCACCACGATGTTCTTCCGCAACTTCTACGTCAGCATTCCGGCTGAACTCGTGAAAGCGGCGCGTATCGACGGCGCGGGTTTCTTCACGATCTTCACGAAGATTCTGCTGCCGGTCTCGCTGCCGATTTTCATGGTGTGCCTGATCTGGCAATTCACGCAGATCTGGAATGACTTCCTGTTCGGTATCGTGTTCTCCGGCGTCGATTCCATGCCGATCACGGTGGCGCTGAACAACCTCGTGAACACCTCGACCGGCGTGAAGGAATACAACGTGGACATGGCCGGCGCGATCATCGCCGCGTTGCCCACGCTGCTGGTGTACATCATCGCCGGACGCTATTTCGTGCGCGGTCTGACCGCGGGCGCAGTGAAGGGCTAAACGCCAGGCTAAACCATCCGAGCGCGGCGGCGCATCATGATGCGCCGCCGTCACCCGAAGACGTTTTCAAGCAGTACCAGAGACAAAGAGGATTCACAGCATGGCAAGCCTTTCCATCCGTGACGTGTACAAGACTTACCCGAACGGGGTGCCGGTCCTGAAGGGTGTCAACATCGACATCGAAGACGGCCAGTTCCTGATTCTGGTCGGCGGTTCGGGCTGCGGCAAGTCGACGCTGCTCAATATGATTGCCGGCCTCGAAACCGTGACCAAGGGCGAGATCCAGATCGACGGCAAGACGGTGAACAACCTGTCGCCGAAAGATCGCGATATCGCGATGGTGTTCCAGTCGTATGCGCTGTATCCGTCCATGACGGTGCGCGAGAACATCTCGTTCGGCCTGAACATCCGCAAGGTGCCGAAGAACGAGCAGACGCAGATCGTCGACCGCGTGTCGAACACGCTGCAGATCACGCATCTGCTCGACCGCAAGCCGGGTCAACTGTCCGGCGGCCAGCGTCAGCGCGTGGCCATGGGCCGAGCACTCGCGCGCGATCCGGTCATGTTCCTGTTCGACGAACCGCTGTCGAACCTCGACGCGAAGCTGCGTATCGAGATGCGTTCGGAAATCAAGCTGCTGCACCAACGCCTCGGCACGACGATCGTCTACGTGACGCACGATCAGATCGAAGCGATGACGCTCGGCGACCGTATCGCGGTCATGAAAGACGGCATCGTGCAGCAGTTCGGCGCGCCGCAGGAAATCTACGACTCGCCGTCGAACCTGTTCGTGGCCGGCTTCATCGGCGCGCCGCCGATGAACTTCATCCAGGGCAAGCTGGTCGAGCAGGGCGCGGGCGTCGCGCTCGAACTGGATACGGGCGTTGCGCGCACGGCACTGAACCTGCCGTTCGATTCGGCGAAGGTGAAGTCGCACGTCGGCCGTGAGGTGATTCTCGGCCTGCGCCCGGAGCGGATCACCGACGCGCGCGGCGCGCATGGCGACAACGCGAAGCTGCAGCCGATCGAAGTGAAGGTCGACGTGATCGAGCCGACCGGGCCGGACACGCTGGTGTTCGCGCAGGTCAACGGCAAGCGCATCGTGAGCCGCGTGCACCCGGCGTCGAATCCGCAACCGCTGGCAAACACGACGCTGTTGTTCGACACGTCGAAGGCGGTGCTGTTCGATCCGACGAACGAAGAGCGGATTGCCTGATCGCGAAGTTTTGCCGCAATAGAACAGAAAACCCCATGCGTTTCGCAACGCATGGGGTTTTTTGGTTTTGCGCGCTTCGTTTTACTGCTCGGTAATGCGCAGATCCGGATTGTTGCGCGCCAGTTCGGTCACCCACTCAATGAAAGCACGCAGCCGCGAACTCAGATTGCGGCGATGCGCATACAGCACAGAAAGTGGCGTACTGGGGCTCGTGTAGCCCGTGAGGATTTCCTTCAGCGCGCCTTGCGCGATCAGGTCGGCGACCATGAAGCGCGACGGCTGAATGATGCCGTGCCCGAGCGCGGCCGCACCGATATAGACCGAGCCGTCGTTCACCGCGAGCACGCTTTTAAGCGACACTTTGGCGATCTCGCCGTCCACTTGATATTCGAACGGGAACGTTCTGCCGGTGCGCGCCGACACGTAGTTGACCGCGCGGTGCTCGCTCAATTCTTCGAGCGTGGTCGGCTCGCCGTATTTCTCCAGATACGCCGGCGACGCGCACGTGACAATCCGCGCCTGGCCGATCCGCCGCGCGACGAGACTCGACTCTTCCGGCGTGCCCATGCGGATCACGCAATCCACGCCGTCCTGAATCAGATCGATGTTACGGTCGGCGAGGCCGAGCCGCACATCGATCTCGGGATACTGCCGGTAGAAATCGTCGAGCGCGGGCAGCAGCAGCGCGCGCGCCAGCGTGCCGGACGTGTCCACGCGGATCGTGCCCGCCGGATTCTCACGCTTGTTCGACAGCGACGATTCGGCGTCGGTGACTTCGGCGAGGATGCGCACGCAGCGTTCGTAGAACAGCGCGCCGTCTTCGGTGACACTGACCTGGCGCGTCGAACGATTCAACAGACGCACGCCGACGTGTTCCTCCAGCGCCTGGATGGTACGGCTGACTTTGGCGCGGGGCAGGTCGAGCGACTCGGATACTTTGGTGAAGCTGTTCGCCTCGACCACACGCGTAAATATCTCCATGGCTTCGAAACGGTCCATGTTTTGCCTTAAGGTTGATTGGCGGAAGTAGGTTTCGAAGTGAAGTGTATAGGTTGGGAAAATTGTTGTCGCAAACCGTTAGGGCTGGCGTGGCGCGGTCGACCGTTTTTTGCGCGAAACGGCCGCGCCGCAGCCCTCAATCGCGGTCCGGCGCGCCGAGTGGAAAGTACGCGCGATACGGGCGCGCTTCGTCCACCGCGCGGGCAAACGACGGCCGCGCCAGCAGGCGCTTGCGGTAGGCGAGCACGTGCGGGAACGCCGGGCCGATGGCGTGCGTCCAGTCGGCGTAAAACAGGAACGGCGCGGCGCCGCAATCAGCGAGACTGAAGGCGTCGCCGGCGGCCCATTCGCGTTTCGCCATCACCTTGTCCAGCCAGCCGTACGCGGTGTCGAGCATGGCGCGCGCGTCGGCGACGGCGTGCGGGTCGCGCTCCGCCTCGGGGCGCATGCTGTCGTAGACGATCTTTTGCTGCGGCGTCGAAATGTAGTTGTCGAAGAAGCGGTCCATGCTGCGCACTTCCAGCGCGGCGCGGGCGTCGGCCGGCAGCAGCGACACCGGGCCGGGGTGATACAGGCCCAGATATTCGATGATGATGCTCGCCTCCATCACGGTCCGGCTGCCGTCGACCAGCACCGGGAAGCGCCTGATCGGCCACAGCGCGGCGAACTCGGCCATGACTTGCGAGTCGTCGTGCGCCAGGAGGCGCAGCTCGAACGGCGTGCCGTTTTCGTAGAGCGCGGTCAAAGCCTTCTGGCAGTAGGACGAGAAGGGATGGGCGTAGAGCTTCAGGGGCATCATCTTCACCTTGGGGGTTGGTGATTGCTGTGGCACGAGAACGGCCGGAGCAGCCGTTTTATCCCACGACGAGCGGGAGCCGCGCAAATCGACAACCACGACACTTGCTCTAACCAATATTCGCTACGTTAAAACGTCACAAAACTATGAAGAAAGATGGTGTAACATTTGAAAACTTTGTAAGAGACGCCGACGTAGCCGGATAAATCGCGCAACAGAAGCAGCCCGGGACGTCGCTTAACGAATAACGAAAAATTCGACGTACGGGGAGCTTCACATGTCCGGCATCACGTCCTCGGTGAATAGCGCGACGGCCAACGCGCAAAGCCAGGTCCAGCAAGCAGCGCAATCCATTATCAGCGGTTCGACCGGCAATTCGTCGATGGATGTGTCGTCCCTGGTCTCGGCGCTCGTCAACGCCAAAACGGCAGGTCAGGCGGCGTCGCTGCAGGCCAGGCAGACCAGCGACAACACCACATTGTCCGCGTACGGCGCGCTCACTTCGGCGCTGTCCGCCTTGCAGGCGGCGATCAAGAATCTGTCGGACGGGACCACCTTGTCCACCTTCGCGGCCACCGCGAGCGGCAAGGGCCTTGACCCGAAAGCGGGCCCCGGCGCGGTGGCCGGCAGCTATGCGATCGACGTGACGCAGATCGCCTCGTCGCAGAGTCTTGCGTCGGCGGCGTTCGGCGCAACGACGCAACTCGGCACCGGCACGTTGACGATCTCGGTCGGCGGCAAGTCGATGGACGTCTCCATCGACAGCACCAACAACACGTTGAGCGGCATCGCGAGCGCGATCAACAAGGCGTCCAACAATCCGGGCGTGACTGCGACGATCGTGACCGGCACCGGCGGCGCTCACCTCGTGCTGCGCTCGGCCACCACCGGCTCGGCCAACACGATCAACGTGGCCACCAGCAACGTGCAGAACGACGCGGGCCTGTCGAGCCTCGGCGTGACCTCGACACCCGGCGCGAACGGCGGAGCGTCCACGATCGTGTCGTCGGACGCCGGCAATGCGTGGCGTCAGAGCGAAGTGGCGCAGGACGCGTTGCTGACCATCGGCGGAATCGCGGCGCGCAGTGCCAACAACGCCGTCACTGATGCGATTGCCGGCGTCACGCTGAATCTGTCGAGCGCGTCGGTCGGCAATCCGCAAACGCTGACCATCGCGCCCGACACCACCGCGCAGAACACGGCCATCACGAACTTCGCCAACCTTTACAACACGGTGGTCACCACGATCGGCAAGTTGTCCTCGTACGACAAATCGTCGAAGACGGGCGGCGCATTGCTTGGCGATTCGACGCTGGTGACGGTCAAGAACGCGCTGGCGTCGATCGTCGCCGGCGGCGTGGGTAAGGGCACCTCCGTAGTGAGCCTCGGGCACATCGGCATCACGCTGAAGGGCGATCCCGCCGACGGTACGCTGGTCGTCGACAACGCCAAACTGACGACCGCGCTCAACACCAGCCCGGCGCAAGTTGCCGCGTTGTTCAACTCGACCGACGGCGTCGGCGCGAAATTGAACAAGAGCATCGACGAGTTCACGCGGACGGGCGGCATTATCGACACGCGCAACAACGCGCTCAACGCCGACCTGAAGAGCGTCACCGCACAGCAGACCAAGCTGAGCGACTACGCCACGCAATTGACGAAGCAGTATCAGAGCCAATTCACCGCGCTGAACACGTTGATGGCGACCATGAACAACAACTCGGCCTATCTGACGGCGCTATTCGGCGGCTCGAAGAGCGCGGGCGCGCTGGCGACCAACAAGTAGTTCGAATGAGCCGGCGGGCGCGTTGCCTGTCAGAGGGCAATGCGCCGCCGTTTGGCGCTTCATGTGGTCAATGCGGCAAGCGCACATTGAACCGGAATGTCGCGAGCCGTGCGAGCAGGATGAAGGCGGTGGCGATCAGCACGCTATAAACCGTGTCGAAATCGACGTAATCCAGCAGCACATACAGCCAGCAGCCAACGAACGCACACGTGGCATACGGCCGCGAGTCGCGCAGGATCAGCGGCACTTCGTTGCACAACACGTCGCGGATCACGCCGCCGAAAACGCCTGTCAGCACGCCCATCATCACCGAGGTGAACCACGGCATCTGCGCGTCGTGCGCGATCGACGTGCCTCCTATGCTGAACAGCCCCAGCCCGATCGCATCCGCCACCAGCAGAACGCGCTCGGAAAAGAGCCGCGACGTCATTTTCAGAAGCGTCGGCGCGAACAGCGACATCACGAAGATCGCGATCAGATAATCTTGATGCTCGACCCAGTAGAAGGGCCGCCGCTCCAGCAGCACGTCGCGCAACGTGCCGCCGCCGAAGGCCGTGGCGATCGCCACCAGAAACGTTCCCACGGCGTCGAGCCGGCGGGTTCTGGCTTCGATAAAACCGGAAATGGCGTACGCGAAAATCGCCAGCGCCTCCATGATGGTCAGTGCGAGCGTCAGCCTCGGATGGATCACCGTGGCTCCGTCAGGCTTTGGCGTGAGCCGGCAATGCGCCCGGCTGCAACAGCACGACCACCGCGCCGGCGCCGCCGTCGTGCGGACGCGCCTGGCAGAACGCGATGACCTCGGACTTCTGCACGAGCCACGCGCGGACTTTGCCCTTCAGTACCGGTTCCTTGCCGATCGATCCCAGGCCCTTGCCGTGAATCACGCGCAAACACCGCAAGCCGCGCTTCACCGACTCGCGGATGAACTCCGCCAGCGCCTCGCGCGCCTCCTCGCGCCGCATGCCGTGCAGGTCGATTTGCGCCTGCACGATCCAGTCGCCGCGCCGCAGTTTGCGCACGACTTCCTGACTCACGCCGGGGCGGCAGTAGGACAGCGTCTCGTCGGTTTCGAGGAGGATCTCCGGGTCGAACTCGTCGGAGATCGCTTCGTGCAGCACGGCTTCTTCGTCGAGTTTGGTTTGCACCGGCAGCGGCGGCGGAGGATTGCGCGGCAGCGTAGCGCGCGGCGGCACGGCGAGCGGTGCAACCGCCCCGATCTCGCGGCGAAACAGATCGGCGTCCGCCGAGGCTTCGCGCTGCGCGGCCGCCGCGGCTACCCGTTCGCGTTCACGCCGTTGCGTGTCGACTTTGAGCGCGTCGCGCAATGCACCGAGGCCGGCGAGCCCGGCCGCCGGATCGAGCTTCGGCTTGGCGGCGGGAGCAGCCGGTTCGGGCGCGGGCCGCGCGACGGCACGCGCGCGCTTCGGTTCGCTCGGATGGGGCTGGTTCTTCGGCATATGGGGTAAGACACGCAGAAAAAGTAGATCGGTCGCGCGACGGTTTCTTGCGACCGGAATGCAAAAAGGCCGCCGGCTTGGCAGCCGCGGCCTTCTTTCAAGCTGACGGCCGGGCCATGCCCTGCCGCCATTTTACCGTCGCGCTTCGGATCGCAGGCTGGCGCGGGCGATTAGCGCTCGGCTTCCTGGCTCATTGCGTGCTCGCCGGCCATCTCGTCGATGGTTTCCAGATAGCGTTGCGCATCGAGCGCGGCCATACAGCCCGTGCCGGCGCTGGTGATTGCCTGACGGTACACGTGGTCCTGCACGTCGCCCGCAGCGAACACGCCGGCTACGCTGGTCGCGGTAGCAAAACCGTTCAGGCCGCCCTTGGTGATGATGTAGCCGTTCTTCATCTCCAGCTGGCCCGCGAAAATGTCCGTGTTCGGCTTATGGCCGATCGCGACGAAAATGCCTTGCAGCGCGATGTCTTCGGTGGCACCCGTTTTCGTGTTCTTGATACGCAGACCGGTCACGCCGGTCTGGTCGCCGGTGACTTCGTCGAGCGTGCTGTCCCACTTGATTTCGACCAGGCCTTCTTTTTCCTTCGCCAGCAAACGGTCGATCAGGATCGGCTCGGCGCGGAACTTGTCGCGGCGATGGATCACGGTCACTTTCTTGGCAATGCCGGAAAGATAAAGCGCTTCCTCGACCGCAGTATTGCCGCCGCCGATCACGGCCACATGTTGTTGCTTGTAGAAGAACCCGTCGCAGGTGGCGCAAGCCGACACGCCCTTGCCCATGAACGCCTCTTCCGACGGCAAGCCGAGATACTGCGCCGATGCGCCGGTCGAGATGATCAGCGAATCGCAGGTGTATTCGCCCGAGTCGCCGATCAGGCGAATCGGCTTCTCATCCAGCTTGGCCGTATGGATATGGTCGAAAATGATTTCGGTATTGAAGCGCTCGGCGTGCTCCAGGAAGCGCGTCATCAGTTCCGGGCCTTGCACGCCGTTGGGGTCCGCCGGCCAGTTTTCGACGTCGGTCGTGGTCATGAGCTGACCGCCTTGGGCCAGACCCGTGACGAGCACCGGCGCGAGGTTGGCGCGCGCCGCGTACACCGCGGCCGTGTAGCCGGCGGGACCGGAACCGAGAATCAGAACCTTGGCGTGTTTCGTGGAAGTTGCAGGCATGATCGAATCCTTTTACGGCGCCCGGCTCGCCCATGCGAGGCCGCGCGACTTGAGCTGAAACTGTAGATGGGTATCAGCGCGACATTATAAAGGGCGGGGCGCCGGCCTGCTCCATGAAGCTTTCCGATCACGCCGATAGCGTCGGCGGCGGGCCGCGCAACGGCTTTCTGTGGCCAAACGGCCAAGTTACCGTCATTTACAGCCTCGCGCGGGACACTGCGTTTACAATAGGCCGGATCGAAGTTCCCGGAAGCCGGGATCGGGCCCGAAGCCGCGCTGGGCGAGGCTTAACCACGACTCAGGCCGGGAGCCGGGCACACACCGGGCACACACGCAACAGGATCAATGGCAAAAGCTCCCTATTCCGCGAGCGCGCAGGCATTGCCGCACCGCATGTCGCGCCTTTTCACCGAAATCCGCTGGATCCTGCAGGTGGCGCTTGGCGTTTTCCTGCTCATGGCGCTCGTCAGCTACAGCCGCCGCGATCCGAGCTGGACCCACGCCGCGCAGGTCGACCATATCGCCAACTGGGCGGGACGCGTCGGCGCGTGGACGTCCGACATTCTGCTGCTGCTGTTCGGCCTGTCCGCTTACTGGTGGATCGTGCTGCTCGGCCGCCATATTTCCGCGAACTACAAACGCATCACCCGCCACGAAGAAGAGCAGGAAGACGTGCCGCGCGAAAGCTGGCTCGCCGACGCGTTCGCGTTCATGCTGGTCCTGCTGGCCTGCGACGGCATCGAGGCGCTGCGCATGTGGTCGCTGAAGGTGCAGTTGCCGCGTGCGCCGGGCGGTGTGATCGGCGAGGCGGTTGCGCGCGGCGTGTCGCATGCGCTGGGTTTCACGGGCGGCACACTGGCGCTCCTGATCGTGCTCGGCATCGGCTTGTCGCTGTATTTCCGTTTTTCGTGGCTGTCGGTGTCGGAAAAGGTCGGCGAATCGATCATTTCCGCGGTGACGTTTGCCAAGCTGCGCCGTGAGGCCGGCCGTGACCGCAAGCTGGGCGAAGCGGCTGCGGTCAAGCGCGAGGGCAAGGTCGAGAAGGGCCGCGTGCGGATCGAGGAGCACGAGCCGGTCATGATCGTGCCGCCGGTCGTCACGCCGGCCAAGTCGGAGCGCGTCGAGAAGGAGCGGCAAGTGCCGCTCTTCACGGACCTGCCGGGCGATTCCACCTTGCCGCCCATCTCGCTGCTCGATGCCGCGCCCGTCGCGCAGGAAACCATCTCGGCGGATACGCTGGAATTCACCTCGCGGCTGATCGAGAAAAAGCTCAAGGACTTCGGCGTCGAAGTGAGCGTGGTCGCGGCGTATCCCGGCCCAGTGGTCACGCGTTATGAGATCGAGCCGGCCACCGGCGTGAAAGGCAGCCAGATCGTGGGTCTTGCCAAGGACCTCGCGCGTTCGCTGTCGCTTGTGTCGATTCGCGTGGTCGAAACCATTCCGGGCAAGAATTTCATGGCGTTGGAGTTGCCGAACCAGCGTCGTCAGACGGTGAGTCTCTCCGAGATTCTCGGCTCGGCGGTTTATGCGGATGCGGCGTCGCCGCTCACCATGGGTCTTGGTAAAGACATCGGCGGCAAGCCGGTGTGCGCCGACCTCGCGAAGATGCCGCACTTGCTGGTGGCCGGTACGACGGGCTCGGGCAAGTCGGTCGGTATCAACGCGATGATCCTGTCGCTGCTCTACAAGGCGAGCGCCGAGCAGGTCCGCATGATCCTGATCGATCCGAAGATGCTCGAAATGAGCGTCTACGAAGGCATTCCGCATCTGCTGTGTCCGGTGGTGACGGACATGCGCCAGGCCGGTCACGCGCTCAACTGGGCGGTGGCCGAGATGGAACGCCGCTACAAACTCATGAGCAAGCTCGGCGTCCGTAACCTCGCCGGCTATAACAACAAGATCGACGAAGCTGCCAAGCGCGAAGAAAAACTGCCGAATCCGTTCAGCCTCACGCCAGACGATCCGGAGCCGCTCACGCGCCTGCCGAACATCGTCGTGGTGATCGACGAACTGGCCGACCTGATGATGGTGGTCGGCAAGAAGGTCGAAGAATTGATCGCGCGGATCGCGCAGAAAGCGCGTGCGGCCGGCATTCATCTGATTCTCGCGACGCAGCGTCCGTCGGTGGATGTGATCACCGGCCTCATCAAGGCCAACGTGCCGACGCGGATGGCTTTCCAGGTGTCGTCCAAGATCGACTCGCGCACGATTCTCGACCAGCAGGGCGCGGAATCGCTGCTTGGCATGGGTGACATGCTGTATCTGCCGCCGGGCAGCGGCTTGCCGGTGCGCGTGCACGGCGCGTTCGTGTCGGACGAGGAAGTGCATCGCGTCGTCGACAAGCTCAAGGAACAGGGCGAGCCGAACTATATCGAGGGCATTCTCGAAGGCGGCGTGACGGGCGAGGGCGACGAAGGCTCCGCGGGCGCCGGAGGAACCGGATCGGGTGACGGCGAGTCGGACCCGCTATACGACCAGGCGGTCGATGTGGTGCTGAAGAATCGCCGTGCGTCGATCTCGCTGGTGCAGCGGCATTTACGCATCGGCTATAACCGCGCGGCCCGGTTGCTCGAGCAGATGGAAAACTCGGGCGTGGTGTCGGCGATGTCGTCGAACGGCAATCGCGAGATTCTGGCGCCTGCGCGGGAAGCGGAATAGAGCGAAGGGCAGCGAGTTCGCAGCGCGGCGGCGAGTGCGCCGTCGGCTGCGAGACGTTGGCGCTTCTTTACCGCAACCGAAGGCAAGCCACGCAGCGCTTTGTGGCGTCGAGGCGTTGCTACCGCCGTCGAAAGTCTCATTTGGCGAGCCATGCTTTGCGGCATCGAAGGGCCGGTCGCTACCCTAAGGCTCGTTTAAGGCGGGGTGGCTAAGCTGCTCATGGCAGGCCTGAGTACAGCGCCAATGGGTAGCGGGCTCGCTGAGATCGCGTGAGGCCCCCGCCAATATGGGCACGCAGACACTGCCAATGCACGAGCAAGCGGTCACGACCGCTCAACGAATTCAATCAAGGGAGAAAACTACATGCAGCTATTCGCGCAGCAGTACGCTCGAGAGAATGCTCAATCCGGCCGAATCGGCCAGTTCGCCCGCACCTTGGTGCGCGGGGTAGGCAGCGTGGCAATCGGCGCGTCGGTGCTGTTCGCGTCGCAGGCGTTCGCTAGCGGCACCGAGCAACTGAAGGCGTTCGTCGCGCAAGTGCATTCGGCGCGCGGCACCTTCGTCCAGCAGGAAGTGCGGGCGCCGAGCAAGGCGCAAGGCGCGAGCGGCACGTTGTCGACCCAGGGGGCGGGCAAAACCGGCACGTCGAGCGGCACCTTCACGTTCGCGCGTCCCGGCAAATTCATCTGGCAATACGAGAAACCGTATGCCCAGTTGCTGCAAGCAGACGGCGACAAGCTCTACGTCTACGACAAGGATCTGAATCAGGTGACGGTGCGCAGCCTCGGCGGCGCACTCGGTGCGAGCCCGGCCGCGATCCTGTTCGGCAGCAACGATCTCGACAAGAACTTCACGCTGCGCGATGCGGGTGTGAAGGCCGGCATCGACTGGCTTGAACTCACGCCGAAGGCGAAAGACACGCAGTTCCAACGCGTGGGAATCGGCTTCAAGGACGGCAATCTCGAAGCAATGGAATTGCACGACGTGTTCGGCAACGTGACGCTGCTGACCTTCTCGAACATTCAGAAGAATCCGCCGCTGCCGGCCGATGCGTTCAAGTTCACGGTGCCGAAGGGCGCGGACGTGATCAACGGATAAGCCGTTACGTAGTTGGTGTGCTATTCGCACAGAAGCCGCGCCGTGAGCGCGGCTTTTTCATTGCGCGCGTGAGTTGTCCACTATTCGTCCACTTCCAGCACCTGCACCGGATGCGCGGCCTTCATATCGTCGATAAACGCTTCGACGATATCCGTTCGATGCTGCCGCGCCCGCGTGACCATATGAAACGCGACGCGGTAACGCATCTGCGCGGGATTCAGCGCGGCGAGCAGCCCTTGCTTGACGAACGGCGCCGCGAAATGCCCCGGCAGATAACCGAGGTGATGCCCGGAAAGCACCAGCATTGCGACCGCTTCCATGTTGTCCGCGACGGCGGTGACGTTCTGCGGCGTGGTCGAACTTTCGGCTTCGGGTAGCGGATAACTGCGCCACGCCCATTCGTGTTGCGCGGCTTCGACGGGCGGCACATCGCCCGCCTGTTCGAACAGCGGATGACCTTTCGCGCAATACGCGAACTGGTCTTCCGCGAACACCTCGGTGTATTCGAGCGACGGCACGCGATGCCAGAAATAGCCAATACCGATCTGAATCCGCCCGTTCAGCAGCAACTCCTCCAGTTCGCCCGGCGAGCGCACCAGAATCGAAAACCGCACCGACTGATCGCGCGCCCGGAACCGGCCGATCGCGTCGCTGATGCGCGCGCTCGCCGACACCGGCGTGTGGCCTATCATGCCTATATCGAGCGTGCCGACCAGCTTGCGGCCGACGTTGCGCGCCTGCATGCCGAAGGTATCGACGGCGGACAGCAGGGCGCGCGCCGCGTCGATGAACTGTTCGCCGCGCGCGGTCAGGCTGAAGCCGCCGCGGCCGCGTTCGCACAGCCGGTAGCCGAGGCGGGTTTCCAGCGTGGCGAGTTGCGTGCTGATGGTCGACTGGCCGACGTTGAGCGTCGCCTGGGCCGGCGAGACGCCACCCGCATCGACAATGGCGAGAAATACGCGGATCAGCCGCAGGTCGAGATCGGTGAGTTGGGAGAACATACGTCAGGATACATCGTTGAAGATCAATGTGAAGTTTATTCCGTCGGTATTTTAACTTCTGGGAAACTGCTCAAGAATCGAGATTCGCCCGGCAAGGTGCGCTTCTGATGCTTCTCCTCGGCCGGTGTGCACGTTTTTGCTTGCTGCCCCTCTTTTCATTGCCGAGACACGATGAATACCTCCTCCTTCATTTCCCCAGAAGCCGGCGAACGGCCGCAACCGCTGTCCGGCAACGCCATGCCCCGCTGCGGCGGCATCGCGACGATGATGCGGCTGCCGAACGTCGGCTCGGCCGAAGGCTTCGACGCCTGCTTCGTCGGCGTACCGTTCGACCTCGGCACCTCGAACCGCACTGGCGCGCGCTTCGGGCCGCGCCAGATCCGCAGCGAATCGGTACTGCTGCGCCCGTACAACATGGCGACGCGCGCCGCGCCGTTCGATTCGCTGCGCGTGGCCGATCTCGGCGACGTCGCGATCAATCCGTATAACCTGCACGATTCGATCAAGCGCATCGAAAGCGCGTACGATGAAATTCTTCAGCACGATTGCAAACCGATCACGCTGGGCGGCGATCACACCATCGCGCTGCCGATCCTGCGCGCGATTCATCGCAAGCACGGCAAGGTCGGCCTGATTCACGTCGACGCCCACGCCGACGTCAACGACACCATGATGGGCGAGAAGATCGCGCACGGCACGCCGTTCCGCCGCGCGGTGGAAGAGGGCTTGCTCGATTGCGATCGGGTCGTGCAGATCGGTTTGCGCGGCACGGGTTACGCGGCGGAAGACTTCGACTGGTGCCGCGATCAGGGCTTCGAAGTCGTGCAGGCCGAAGCGTGCTGGAACCAGTCGCTCGTGCCGTTGATGGCGCGCATCCGCGAGCGCATGGGCGACGGCCCGGTGTACATCACGTTCGACATCGACGGGATCGATCCGGCTTTTGCGCCGGGTACAGGCACGCCGGAGATCGCCGGTTTGACGGTGCCGCAGGCGTTGGAAATCATTCGCGGCTCGCGTGGGCTGAATATCGTCGGCTGCGATCTGGTCGAGGTCGCGCCGCCTTACGATCCGTTCGGCACGACCGCGCTGCTCGGCGCGAATCTCGCGTTCGAATTGCTGTGCGTTCTGCCGGGAGTCGAGTATCGGGCGTCCACGCGCTAAAACGATTCGAGCGATGAGAAAAGGCCTGCATTTGCAGGCCTTTCTGCGTTTACGTGACGCTGATGCTCAACTCAATTGAGCCTCACGCATACGCCGTCTTGCGCGCCGACACGAACACCAGATAACACACCGCGCCGATCACCAGCGCGGGCAAGGTCGCGCCGAGATTCGGCAGCCATTGATTGATCACCTGGTATGCGACGATACCGATCGCCCACGCAAGGAACGCGCTCAGATGCCAGCCGCCTGAGAAGCCATAACGGCCGCGCACGTCGGCGAGCGCGGCGGCTTCGATACGGCGCTTGCGCACGATGAAGTGATCCACCAGCACCACGCCGAACAGCGGCGCGAACACCGAGCCGATCAGCAGCAGGAAGTTCTGATACTTCGCCATCGGCACGGCAAGGGCGATCAGCGTGCACAGCGCGCCGAACGCCGCCGACAAAATGGGCACGCTGCCGCGCGTCCAGAACGTGCCGGTCGACACCGCGGCCGAGTGGATGTCCGCGAACGCGTTGTCGACTTCATCGATCAGGATCAGCAGCAGCGCGAGGCCGCCGCCGGCTTGCGCCAGTGCGCCGGTCAACAGCGCGTCGCCGCCGCCCGCCGCGAGTCCGTAGACCGCGCCGAGCGCGTAAAACCAGATGTTCGCGATGCCGTAGCCGAGCAGCGTGCCGCGGAAGGTTTCGCCGGGCTTGCGGCCGAAGCGCGTGTAGTCGGCGATCAGCGGCAGCCACGACAGCGGCATGGCCACCACCAGATCGATCGCGCCGCCGAACGACATCTCGCCCGTGCCCGGACGCTGCATCAACGCGTTCAGATCGTGCTTGGCGAGCAGATTCCACGTGAGCCACGCCGCGCCCGCGAGCAGCAGCCAGATGCCCCACGTACGCAGAAAGCGCCGCACGAACGAGAGCGGGCCGCTGATCGCCAGAAGCGTCGCGAGCAAGCCGAAGATCACCGTCCAGATGAGCGGCATGGAGAGGCCGAAGGCCTGCCTGGCGAGGGCGTCGGCGGAATCGCGCATCACGATCACCTCGAACGAGCCCCAGCCGACCAGTTGCACCGCGTTCAGCACGGCGGGCACCGATGCGCCGCGCACGCCGAGCGTCGGCCGCAGCGACGACATGGCCGCGAGCCCCGTATCCGTGCCGATCACGCCGGCCAGCGCCAGCAGCACTACGCCGATCACGCTGCCGATCACGATGGCCAGCAGCGCATGCGGCAGCGACAATCCCGGCACCAGCAGGGCGCCCGCTTGCGCGACCAGCAGGCCGATGCCGAGCGAGAACCAGAGCGCGAACGCGTCGCCGGTGCGGAACGCGCGACGCGCGTCGGGCACCGGCGTGAGCGGTGCGTAGGTGGAACCGGCGTCGCCGGCGAGTGGATCTTGTGCCATCTGGTCTTGTCCCTGTTGATAGTGCTTGCCGACTTATTTACAAACTCGTTTGGCGACTCAGTTGCCGACGCGGTTGCCAATCCGGCTGCGAAGCTGCGCCGACGATTGTGTCTGCCGTTATGTCCGCGGTTAGGTCATGGGTTGCCTGCCTCGTCCGATTGCTTCACCGATTACCGGATTCGGCCCGCCTGTATCGTTCCCGGCACGCCGCGCGTCCCTCGTCCAGACGCCGGGCGATTCTTGCCCGGGCGCCGTCACTGTCATAATGCAGGACGTTGCCCGCACCTTCACGTGCTGGCGTGGCTCACCGGCAGTACGCCGCTTTCACACGGACCGCGTCCGGAAAAGCCGAGATTATCCCCAAAACGTCATGTTTGAAGAAACCCGTGCCAATGTTCCGCTCGCCGAACGCCTGCGGCCCCGCAATATCGACGAAGTGATCGGCCAGAAGCACCTGCTTGGCCCGAACAAGCCGTTGCGGGTCGCGTTCGAATCCGGCGAAGCCCACTCGATGATCCTCTGGGGCCCGCCCGGCGTCGGTAAAACCACGCTCGCCCGGCTTATGGCCGACGCGTTTCACGCGGAGTTTATCGCGCTCTCCGCGGTGCTCTCGGGCGTGAAGGATATCCGCGAGGCGGTCGAGACCGCGCAGATTCATCGCGCGAACGGGCATCAGACGCTCGTGTTCGTCGACGAAGTGCATCGCTTCAACAAGAGCCAGCAAGACGCGTTCTTGCCGCATGTCGAATCAGGGCTGTTCGTGTTCGTCGGCGCGACGACCGAGAATCCGTCGTTCGAGGTGAACAGCGCATTGCTCTCGCGTGCCGCCGTCTACGTGCTGAAAAGCCTCACCGACGAAGAGCAGCGCGAGTTGCTCGAGCGCGCGCAGCAGGAACTCGGCGGCCTCACGTTCACCGACGAAGCCCGCGACGCGCTAATCGGTTCCGCCGACGGCGACGGCCGCAAGCTGTTGAACAATCTCGAAATCGTCGCACGGGCGGCTTCGCAGCAAAAGACCACCGAGATCGACGGCGCCTTGCTCGGCAGCGCGCTGGCCGAAAATCTGCGCCGCTTCGACAAAGGCGGCGACGCATTTTACGACCAGATCAGCGCGCTGCATAAATCCGTGCGCGGCAGCAGCCCGGACGGGGCGCTGTACTGGTTTTGCCGCATGCTCGACGGCGGCGCGGACCCGCGTTATCTGGCGCGCCGGATCGTGCGCATGGCGTGGGAAGACATCGGTCTCGCCGATCCGCGCGCCGCGCGCATCGCGCTCGATGCCGCCGAAACTTATGAGCGCCTGGGCACGCCCGAGGGCGAACTGGCGCTGGCGCAGGCGACCATCTATCTGGCGGTCGCGCCGAAGTCGAACGCGGGGTACAACGCGTATAACGAGGCGCGGCGCTTCGTGAGCAAGGACCAGTCGCGCGGCGTGCCGGTGCATCTGCGCAACGCGCCGACCAAGCTGATGAAGGAACTCGGCTACGGTCACGAGTATCGCTACGCACATGACGAGCCAGATGCCTACGCGGCCGGCGAAACGTATCTGCCGGACAACATGCGCGATCCGCGCTGGTACGAGCCGACGCCGCGTGGTCTCGAAGGCAAGATCGGCGACAAGATGGCGCGTCTGGCGGAGCTCGATGCGCAGTGGCGCAGCGAGAACAAGGCGAAGAAGGGTTAGGTTTGGCGGTGGTTCTTGGGCTGCGGCTTGCTTCGCGCTTGGTTTCGCGCCTCGTTGCGGGCCTTGTTTTGCGCCCGGCTGTACGCCTCGTTTTGCGCTTCGCTTTGTGCTTCGATGCACGCCTTGTTTCACGTGTCGCCGTGCGCCTCGCTGCGAGCCTTAGCGCGCGCCATGTCGGCATTCCGCACACGCCGGCTATCTAACGCACCGGCCGCCTACGCCGGTGCGCTAAAATCCCACCTTCATACAACGAACACCCGCCCCATCCCATGCTCGACATTCAGCTGCTGCGCAAAGACCTCGACGGCGTCGCCAAACGCCTCGCCGACCGCGGCTATACCCTCGACGTGGCGGCCTTCGCCGCGCTCGAAGCGGAACGCCGCGAGACCCAGACCCGTACCGAAGAAATGCAGGCGCGCCGCAACAGCCTGTCCAAGCAGATCGGCGCGATGAAGGGCAAGGGCGAGGACACCTCGGCGGTGATGGCCGAAGTGGGCGGTATCGGCGACGAGATGAAGGCGTCGGCGGCCAGGCTTGACGACATCCAGAAGCGTTTGTCGGAACTGCTGCAAGGCGTGCCGAATCTGCCGCATGACAGCGTGCCGATGGGCGAGGATGAAACCGGCAACGTCGAAGTGCGGCGCTGGGGCACGCCGCGCCAGTTCGATTTCGAGGTGAAGGATCACGTCGATGTCGGCACGCCGCTCGGCCTCGACTTCGAGACCGGCGCGAAGCTCTCGGGCGCGCGTTTCACCATGTTGCGCGGCCAGATTGCGCGGCTGCATCGCGCCCTCGCGCAGTTCATGATCGACACGCACACGCAGCAGCACGGCTATACGGAGGTCTACACGCCGTACATCGTCAATCCGGAAATTCTGTACGGTACCGGCCAGCTGCCCAAGTTCGCCGACGACATGTTCCGCGTCGAGAAGGGCGGCGATGAGAACACGGTCACGCAGTATCTGATCTCCACATCGGAGATTTCGCTGACGAACACGGTGCGCGACAGCATCCTCGAAGCGGACGCGTTGCCGATCAAGCTGACCGCGCATTCGCCGTGCTTCCGCTCGGAAGCGGGCTCGTATGGCCGCGACACGCGCGGCCTGATCCGCCAGCATCAATTCGACAAGGTCGAGATGGTGCAGATTGTCGCGCCGGAAACGTCGTACGCCGCGCTGGAAGAGATGGTCGGCCACGCGGAGACGATCCTGCAGAAGCTGGAGTTGCCGTACCGCGTGATCACGCTGTGCACGGGCGACATGGGCTTCTCCGCGGCCAAGACGTACGACCTGGAAGTGTGGGTGCCGGCGCAGAATACGTATCGCGAAATCTCGAGCTGCTCGAACACGGAGTCGTTCCAGGCTCGCCGCATGCAGGCACGTTATCGCAATGCGCAGGGCAAGCCGGAACTGGTGCACACGCTGAACGGCTCGGGTCTGGCCGTGGGGCGTACGCTCGTGGCGGTGCTCGAGAACTTCCAGAACGCCGATGGTTCGGTCACCGTGCCGGCGGCGTTGCGTCCGTATCTGGGCGGCATTGAACGGCTGGCAGTGGCGGCTGGATGAGCGGCTCCATGAGCGACGGGATCGTAATTGCGTCGATCCTCTGCTGATGTCGCGTCAAGACACGTGCGGCGCGCCAGGCGTTTCCGAAGTTTTTTGGGTCGAGGGGCTTGGCAAACCGAAATAGGCTGTTTTATAATCTTTTTCTCCCAAGCAATCGACCCGCTTGGTACTGATGAGGCGGCAGTCACGGCGATTCAGTAGACCCGGAAAGGTGGCAGAGTGGTCGAATGTACCTGACTCGAAATCAGGCGTACGGTTTTCCCGTACCGTGGGTTCGAATCCCACCCTTTCCGCCAAATTTGTTCAAAGAACCCCGTAAAGTTAATGGCTTGCGGGGTTTTTTGTTTTTCGGTTCATGAATCGACTATCAAAACAGTTTCGCGCATTTTGGGTCGTCTACTGCGCGTTAGCCGTTTCGTGCATCGCTCCGGTTCGGATGGCGCACGTAGTAGATGTTCCATCTCGCTTCGTCAGTCTGTATGAAGCCATGCCGCTGGCAGCAGCGGTTCAAATCACTGCCGCGCAAGGCACTTGGGCGAATTGGCATACGCTGCGTGTCTGCGCTCTTAAAGACGTCTCGCAAGACGGCCGCGCCAATGCCTCTGACATCAAACCTGATCCTAGACCTGCTTCACGGTGGTCTTCGTGCACCCACAAGAACTGTATTTCGAGGTAGTCCCAATATGTCTTCGCCGTCGACGAGGGCCGAGGTGTCGTCGGCAAAGCGTGGAACAGGCACGACCGCTCACGGATTGATCCTTTCGAGCACGCCTTTGAACCGTTCGCGACTCGGCGAGCGTCGCGCCTGAAATTAAAGTGGCGACTCCTATCCACGCATCGAAGGAGTTCCACATGACCACGATCGAAAAAGTGCTTTTTTCAGGCAATAGCCATGCTACGTTCAATCACGACCCCGATATCCAACGCGGTGAGCACGGCGTCCTCAACCTCGAACTGTCCGCTTTCGGCGGTGAAAGCCACGAGTTCATCGGCACGGAGTTGCACCCGAGGGCTGAACAGCTGTTTTCGGGCGCCTGGTCGGCC
Source organism: Paraburkholderia dipogonis (assembly GCF_042680985.1). NCBI lineage: Bacteria > Pseudomonadati > Pseudomonadota > Betaproteobacteria > Burkholderiales > Burkholderiaceae > Paraburkholderia > Paraburkholderia dipogonis. The sequence goes on from NZ_JBHUFR010000011.1 coordinate 217,808, forward strand.
TGTTACATCAGCGCGTTCGAGATTGCCGCCTCAATGAAGAAGGTCACGCTTCCGTCGGACTATTCCATCGACATCCAGGTCAGCATTGGTTCAGTGGGTAAAGGCTTTTGCCTCGGCGCGCAATTCACCGTCCGCGCACCGGGCCTGGCATTGGAAACCGTCGGGGCGATCGCACATCTCGCTCATCAGATCTGCCCTTATTCGAAGGCTGTAAATGGCAACATCGATGTCGGTCTGAACGTGGTTACGGTCTGATCGGACGACACGTGCGGACCCCAATCACTGCCTTGTGAAGCATTGGTTCAACGAGAGGCCTCTTTGCCCTCATATTAGTCGCGTACGATGTAATCGTATACGATTAAAAAAATTGCTATTCATCGTTATAAAGGAATTCATCATGGAAAAGATCGAAAAAGTCCTCGCCTCAGGCAACACACGCGCCACGGTCAATCGCAATCCAGATGCGAAGCGCGGAGACTTTGGTGTCTATGACCTCAAACTTACGGCGCCCGGTGTTGAAAGCCTCGAATTCGTCGCCACCGAGCCGCACCCGCGAGCGGAGCAATTGTTTGCCGGCGCCTGGTCGGCCTGTTACACCACCGTATTCGGAATGGCGGCCCAACTAAAAAAGGTAACGCTGCCGTCCGATTATTCCATCGACCTGAAGGTTAACATCGGGCAGACCGGTGCCGCCTGGATCCTCGGTGCCGAGTTCACTGTACGTGTGCCAGGCGTCGAACCGGAAGTTGTCGAGTCGATCGCTCACCTGGCTCACCAGATTTGCCCGTACTCAAAGTCGGTGCGCGGCAATATTGGCGTCGTCACGAATATCGTTACCGCGTGATTGGTTGAGGCGCGCTATACCCTCTTCATACACCGCTTGACCGTGACTTCCTCCAGCGGAGCCGCCGCGCATTGTCGCTCCTGGTGCGCGGCGGGCGCACGATCGGACGGGTCGTCGTTTATTTAATCAGCAGGATGGGCACAATGTTTAGCCATGTAGTGGTCGGCACCAACGACCTGAAGACAGCGAAACGCTTTTACGATGCGGTGCTAGGCCCGCTCGGTTATGGCGAAGGCCTCGCCGATGACAACGATCAGCGCCGGCGCTACGTCTATCGCGCCGACACGGTGCTTTTCATCATCACCCAACCGCTCAATGGTCAGCCGGCTACTTCCGCCAACGGTGGAACAATCGGCTTTACCTGCCGGTCAACCGAACAGGTCGACCGGTGGCATGCCGCCGGGGTCGCCAATGGCGGAGCTTCGGCTGAAGCGCCGCCCGGGGTTCGTGAGACGGCGTATGGCACGCTCTATCTCGCCTATCTGCGCGATCCGGACGGCAACAAGCTTGGCGCTCTGTATCGCACGCCTGACTGAAATGAAGTCCTCGATCCACGGGCACGCGCAAATCTCAAGCTCTCCGAATACCCGTGCCTTGTGATCTACTCGGCGAATCTTGCGTTCGGTCAGGCATACAAGCCGATACCGGACGCACTTGGAATAACTTACACGCAGTACATCACGATCGTTGCGCTGTGAGAGGCAGACAATCAGAGTATCGGCGGACTGGGCGAAAAGCTTTTTTCTCGAATCGAATACGCTCACGCCGATGCCAAAGAAGCTCGACGTGAGGGGGTATGTGGAAAGGCAGATCGATGCCAAAGACGAGCGTCAGGATGAAAATCCTCCCGACAAAAAGGCGGCGAATACTTGTGCGAAAAGCCCTGAAGACGAAGCTCTCCGAGATGGCTGGTGTAGCATCAGAAAGGAGGTCCGATATGCAAGATCAGACCGACTGGCTAACCCGTTTCATGGAACTCGTGACCATCGCAGGGACAGTGGACGTTCGCTGTGCAATGCGAGTGCCGTGGGCGCTCGAATATGCCCAGGCCGGGGCGCAGGAAATGCCGTACCACGTCGTACTGGCCGGCAGGGCCGTATTCGAGAACTCGGATAACGGCGCAACCTACCTGGTGCGGCCAGGCGACATCGCTTTACTGCCCCAAGGGTCGGCGCACGCGCTGCGCGACGGCAGTGGCGTCACAGCAGCGCCGACCAGGGTTCGCACCTCAGGCAGTCTCCTTGTCAACGAAAGTAGCGGAGATGGCGAGGCATTCGATATGTTGTGCGGACGATTTATCGTCGCGCCGCCTCATGACCGGTTGATTCGAAGCTACCTCCCGCTGGAACTCGTGGTTCGCACCGAAGCTATCGACACGGCCACACAAGCCTTGCCGCAAGCTGAACGGTTGAGCCGGCTGGTCGCGCTCATGCGGGCTGAAGCGATGGACAACGAGGTAGGCAGCGGCGCCGTGCTGAACGCGCTGTCGTCCGCGCTGTTTGCGTTGACGCTGCGAGCGGCCGGTGAGGCCGGTCAGGCACGCACGGGGGTACTCGCTCTGGCCGCCCACCCACGGCTCGCGCCTGCGGCCGCTGCCATGTTCAGCGATCCAGCACGAGCATGGACCCTTCCTGAACTGGCCAGCCTTTGCAGCATGTCGCGCGCCACCTTCAGGCGTCATTTCCAGGCCACTCTTGGCCGCTCCGCGATGGATCTGCTGACCGATATTCGAATGAGCGCAGCGGCAAATGCTCTGCGAAAATCCACTTCGTCAACCGAGGCAGTGGCCGAACTGGTCGGATATCAATCGGTGTCTGCATTTCGGCGCGTATTTACTCAGCGGATGGGCGTGACGCCCGGCGACTGGCGGCAGCACCCCAAGGTTTAAGGGGCAATGTTTCGTCGATGATCAAGTAGTCGCTATTTGGAATGAGATTGATGTGACGAGCGCCTGTTGACCGACAACAGCGCAACGCGGTCGACTGACGTCGACGCGTTGCGGACTGTCAGCGTTTCGGAGAACGGCACCCCCGCTGGCGGATTTGCCGCGGCTGCTCGCCACCGAGATATCCTGCAGGGCAGTGCTACGGCTTGCCCGCCGCGTGAAGTGCCGCTCTCATGCTCATTTCGATGTCGTAAAGTCGCGCGCCGAGCTCCTCAAAGTTGCTGCGCCCCTCGCCAAATAACTCGCCATTCAGGTAGATCGTCGGCACAACGCTAATATCGCGCGCTGACACCTCATTCTGAAAAAGCCTCCCGTCGATCGTAATGTTGTGAATCTTCGGATTGGTCACCGTCATCATGTTAAGCGCTTGCACAACGTCAACACAGCTTGCGCAAGACAGCGAAATATAGGTTTCGAAATAGTAGTTACTTTCTAGCGTTCGAATCTGTTCCATAGTCTTACGGTCCGCTATCACGGGATGCCCTCCAACCTGCAGTATTGCAAGGACAAGGGACGAAAATTCAGGCCCTGTCGGAGTGGCAGCAAACTGAATCCCGGGTTTTGCTCCCGTCTGCCTGATTGAAAATGATGGCTTGCGTTCGTCGCCTTGCTGCTCCTCGATTACCGTCACCAGATCTGTCAAGGACGCGATTTCGTTCAACATCGTCAGCATCTCGGACGATTCTTGACTACCGCCCTGCGAAACGATCAATTCGACAGGTCTGCGGATATTTCGCAGATATGTCTGCAGCTGTGATCTGAGAGTGACGCTTAACATGGTTCGATTCCCTAACGACCTTCATAAGGTTAGGTGAAGAAGTGCGGGAACCGAAATAAATCTGAGCAGAACGTGCAGCGCCGATCGGCCATCGGGATCAAGATGGATACCGGGCCGTGCTCTCCTCTAACGTCGGCGCGCTTTGGTGCGCTATCGCACATAGCCTCTCAATGCCCGCACGGCGGCAGTGTCAGCAGCATGAACTGCACCCCGCGGTTGCTCTGGCTGCCGACTGCCCGCCCGGTGGGGGCCGCTCGTCGAAGATGCCTGGAAGCTGCTGACGCCCAGTTTTCAGCGCCTCATCGACAAGTATCCTTCCCACGTGCGCCCGAGCAACCGTGTGCATGTGGGAACGCTCGGCAGCGGCAATCACTTCATCGAGGTATGTCTCGGCGAACACGACGGCGTCTGGTTCATCCTGGATGCCGTGATCGACGCGGTGCGCGCGACTATCGGCAAACAATTCACCATCGACGAACAAGCATTGCCCCAGGTAATTGCCTGTCTGACTCGTATGTTGAGGCTGCCGCCGAAGAAACCGGCTGTACGGCTGCTTTGGTTGGAGAGCGACCGCTGTCGTCCAGAGTTTCTAAACGAGCGCAATGGGTCGAGAGTGTGAGTCCGCTGATAGAGAAAGCTATCAATCTGCGGCAGCGCGGCGATTCTCGTGCGCCGTAATGTCCCAGTGCGGCGTACATGAACGATCGGCAACATCGGCGACCCGATGCCGGGCGAACACGGCGCCAACGATGCATGCTGACAACCGGCCCAAGTGTCTCCAAACTGACTCCAGGAAAATATGTGTTTTGGAGACGCTCGTGGGGATAGCAAAACCCTTATGCAGCAAGGCTTTCAGCCTGATAGTTCCATCTTTCTCCATGTCTCCAGGCATTTTTGTCTTCGGCGGCTTCCCGATAGCCGGCTGAATGGGTACCGGGCGATGGATTCAGAGGCGCTGCAGGGCGGCAAAAAGTCGGGTACTTTTTGCTGCCCGAGCCGACCGGAAAGCCTTGGTACGTAATGGCGTATGGCGGAGAAATGGGCGGAGCGGAGGGATTCGAAGCCCGCAAACCCTTATCTGACGCGATGCGACTTCGGACTGTTCGTCGAACAGTGCAGTCACCTGTCAGCGTCAGAGTCAGCACAATGCCGGCTTGCTGCATCCAAACAGATCCGCGCTGCGTAAATCCCCTCAAGGACCGCAACCCTCGTCACACCTCTTGAATTCAACGCGTGTCCCCAGCTCAAGGAGACGCGCCCATGCCCCATTCCGCACCGACCTCACCACTACCGCGCGGCTCGCGGGTCGCGGTCATCGGCGCCGGCATCTCGGGTTTGGCCAGCGCGTATCTGCTGGCGCGCCACCATCGGGTCACACTGTTCGAATCGGCTGCGTACCTGGGCGGCCACACCAATACCGTGGACGTCACGCTCGACGGCCACACGCATCCCGTCGACACCGGTTTTCTGGTGTTCAACGAACGCACGTATCCAAACCTGGTTGCGCTATTCGCCGAACTGGGCGTGCAATCGCATCCGAGCGACATGACCTTCTCCGTCTCGCTCGACGAAGGCCGTCTCGAATGGGCCGGCACCAGTCTGAACACCGTGTTTGCGCAGCGCCGCAACCTGTTTTCGCCGACTTTCATCGGCATGCTGCGCGACATCGTGCGGTTTAACGGCAGCGCGCAACGCAACCTCGAACTGGCAATTGAAACGCGCGCGTCGATGGGCGAACTGCTGACGGAAGGCGGCTACGGCGGCGCGTTCCAGCGTCAATATCTGCTGCCGATGGCCGCCGCGATCTGGTCGAGCGCTACCGCCGATATCCTCGCGTTCCCGGCCACGACTTTCCTGCGCTTCTGCCTGAACCACGCACTGCTGCAAGTGAATCGCCGGCCGCAGTGGCGGACCGTGGTCGGCGGCGGCCGCGAGTATGTGAAGCGTCTAACCAGCACGCTCGACGACGTTCGCATCGGCACGGCAGTGCGCGGCGTGCGGCGTGACGCCGATGGCGTCGACGTGTTCACTGACCACGGCACCGAGCGCTTCGACGCGCTGGTGCTCGCCACTCACGCACCGACCACGCTGCGGCTGCTGCAAGACGCCGATCAGGACGAGCGCGGCGTGCTCGCCGCCGTGCGCTATCAACCGAACGTCGCGGTGCTGCATACGGATACGAATCTGCTGCCGCGCCGTCAGCGCGTGTGGTCGGCGTGGAATTATCTGGGCAGCCGCAGTGTCGACGGCACGCATCCGGTGTGCGTCAGTTATCTGGTCAATCAGTTGCAGCCGCTGCCGTTCAGGACGCCGCTCGTCGTCACGCTCAACCCGGTGACCCAGCCGGCGCCGGGCACCGAACTGCGCCGCTTCGTCTACGATCATCCGCTGTTCGATCTGGCCGCCATCGACGCGCAGCATCGTCTGCCATCGCTGCAAGGCAAGCGCCGCACGTGGTTCGCGGGCGCATGGACAGGCTACGGTTTTCACGAGGATGGTCTGAAATCGGCGCTGCGCGTCGCCGCCGATTTCGACGCATCGCCGGCATGGGCCAGGCTATGAATCTGTCGAGCGACAAAGCCGGCGCAGAGCCAGCCGCCTGGCTTCTGACCGGCAAGGTGATGCACGAACGTCTGCGGCCGAAGCATCATCGCTTCACGTACCCCGTGTTTTACGTGCGATGCGACCTTGATCGGCTGGCCTTGCTCGATAACGGCTGGTTCGGCATCGACCGCTGGCGACCGCTCTGTCTGTATCGACGCGACCACGGCCCGCGCGACGGCAGCGACCTCGCCACATGGATGCGCGAGCAACTACATGCCGCGGGCATTGAAGAAGCGAACGGCCGGATCTGGCTGCAAGCTTTCCCGCGCGTGTTCGGCTACGCGTTCAATCCGATTAGTTTCTGGTTCTGTCACGACCGCGATGGCCAATTGCGCGCGCTGCTGGCCGAAGTGCGCAACACGTTCGGCGAGCGCCACAGCTATCTGCTCAGCGCAAACGGCAACGCGCCGATCACGGCAAGTACGCGGCTCATGTGCCGCAAAGTGCTGCACGTGTCGCCGTTTTGCCGTGTGGAAGGCGGCTACACCTTTCGCGTCACTGAAGCGCCCGGTAGCGCGTCGGTCTCCATCGACTATCACGACGCCGACGGTCTGCTGATTCGCACCGCGCTCGGTGGCCGCCTCACGCCGCTCACGCGTGCGGCCGCGTTCGCCGCGCTGCTGCGTCAGCCGCTCCTGACCGTGGGCGTCGTCGCGAGAATTCACTGGCAGGCCTTGCGCCTCGCCCTCAAGAAAGCGCCGTTCCACGGCAAAAACCCCGCGCCGGCCCGCACCGGCGACGCGTCCACCCACCACGCCGCAGCCGCCAAACCATCCGCCGCCGCGCGCCCCATTTCGTCCGATTGAGGAGATCCAGCCATGGCGCTTTCAAGAACCCTGAGCGGGCACCAAACCGCCCCCGCGTCAGGCCGTCTGTTTCTGTCCTTGCTCGAGCGGATCCAGGTAGGGCATCTGGTCCTCATCACGCCCGACGGCCAGCAGCGCGTGTTCGGCGATCCGCACGCGGCGCCCGGCGCGCGTCTGGAAATGCGTGACTGGCGCGCGTGCGGCGCGATTCTGCGCAAAGGCGATATTGGTTTCGCTGACGCATGGCGCTCTTTCTGGGTCGATACACCGGATCTGGCCGCGCTGCTGCGCGTCGCGATCCGCAACGAGCGCGCTCTGCAACGCACGGTGTATGGCGGCTGGCTCGCGCAACTCTGGTACGGACTGCGTCACAAGCTGAGGCCGAACACGCGCTCGGGCAGCCGGCGCAACATTCATGCGCACTACGACATCGGCAACCTGTTTTACGCGCAGTGGCTCGACGCGACGTTCACCTATTCGAGCGCGGTGTTCGACGGCAATTTCCATCGATCGCTCGAAGACGCGCAGCACGCGAAGTATCAGCGCATCATCGATACGCTCGGTTTGCGCGGAGGCATGCACATTCTGGAAATTGGCTGCGGGTGGGGCGCGTTTGCGCTGCATGCGGCGCGTCTGGGCATTCACGTGCATGGCGTGACGATCTCGCCGGCACAACTCGAATTCGCCCGGCAGCGTGTGAACGAAGCGGGCCTGAGCGAGCGCGTGCAACTCGAACTGCGCGACTATCGCAGCCTGACCGGCCAGTACGACGCCGTCGTATCGATTGAAATGTTCGAGGCCGTCGGCGAAAAATTCTGGCCGACGTACTTTCGGATTCTGCGCGAACGTCTGCGACCGGGCGCTCGCGCGCTAGTGCAAACCATCACGATCGACGACTCGCACTTTGCCGCTTATCGAGCGACGAGCGACTTCATTCGCGAGTTCATTTTTCCGGGCGGCATGTTGCCGAGCCCGCAGCGTTTTGCGGAGGCCGCGCGGCGCGGCAAGCTCACGGCGCGCAGGTCGCTGGCGTTCGGCCGCGATTACGCGGAGACCTTGCGTCGCTGGCGCGGCGCATTCGAAGCGCAACTGGATACGATCTGCGCGCAGGGTTTCGACGAGATTTTCGTGCGCACGTGGCGGCTGTATCTGGCGTATTGCGAAGCCGGCTTCGACGAAGGGCGCACGGACGTCATGCAGTTCGTGCTTTCGCAGGCGGACTGACGTGCGGGCGTTCGTCGCTCTCGTCCTGGTGTTGTGGGTGAGCACCGCTTGCGCGGACTGGCGCGACGACGTCCAGTCCGCGCAACTCGTCGGCGAAGGTGATTTCAGCGTGCTCGGCTTCCGGCTCTATCGCGCGCAGATGTGGAGCGAACGCGTGCCGGTCGATTACGACGCCCGCTTCGCGCTGCACATCGTGTACGCGCGCGGCATCAAACGCGAGCGCCTTGCGGACACGGGTATCAGCGAGATCAAGCGTCTGGCGGGCGCGCCGATTCCGGACGACACGCTGGCGCGCTGGCGCGCGGATATGCTGCAGGCCTTCGTGGATGTCAGCCCTGGCGACCAGTTGAGCGCGGTGTATCTGCCGGACAAGGGCGTGCGTTTTTACGCCGGCGAGCATATGACTGGCGAGTTCGACGATCCTGCCTTCGCGCGCGCATTCTTCGGCATCTGGCTCGATCCCTCGACACGCGCGCCTACTTTGCGCAAGCAATTGCTTGGCATGGTGCGGTAGTTCGTTCGCGACGCGTTGCGAAGGTCTGCCGTTGGGCACCGAGTCGAGCACGTGAATCAGGTGCGTACAAAGCGCTGGCAGCGTCGCCGCTGACCCGCGACGCGCTTTGCGACGCTTATTCGCTGTGGCCCAGATTGCCTTGTTGCTTCTGGCAATCGGTATCAGCAATGGGCGCTGATGCGGATACCGAGCCATCGCACGACACAACCGCTGCTTTCGCCCGCTGCCTGCGCATCTGATAGACGTTGCCTTGCGCGCCACCGTCTGCAGCAGAATGAGATTGAGCGCCAGCACTGCGACCGTGCCGAGAATCGCCGCGCGAGGTGAACGAAACAGGTCTCCTCGGATAGAGTCTGCTCGCACGGCGCTCTGGCTTATCGCTTCGCTCATGGCGGCTCCTGTACGTCGTCAAGCGCTCAACGCAATATGCGCATGACGGCCGGTCAACGGGTTCAGCGCGAGCGTCATCGCGGCGTCCCGTTGCCGGTGCAACTGACGCCACCGATAACTCAGCTCACGCACTCATGTTCAGCGAACCGTTCACACCGTTCGGGAAGAAGCCGCCTTTGACCGCCGCTGAACTCGTCAGATAGACGATGTTGAGGACGTTGCTGTAGTTGCGGCTGAATGCGAGCCCATTGTTGTCGAGCGGCACGATGTTGGACGTGCCGGCGGCCGCGCCGGTGATGCCCTGATCGTCGTGGCCGTTGTGATCGAGGCTGTTGCGTGCAGCCGAAATCGCGTTGGCTGCGGCGACGAGACTCGTCATGTCGATGCCTTTCGAGTACAGCACCGTGCGCACCAGACCGGCGTGATACGCCTCGGCCGCAAGAATGCCGGCCGCCGCTTCGAGGAACGTCTTGTTGGTGATGAGCGGCGAGGCGCCTTTATAAGCCGTCACGCCGACGTCTTCGAAGATGTATGCGCCGAGCAGGAAGTTGTTGTCGTTCGCATACGGATTGAACGCGGTGCCGGCAGGCACGAGACCCGCGGCGCGCGCCGCGTTCGAAAACGCGCCGTTCGGATCCGTGCCGCCGATATCGATCGCGGGCATGGCCACCGCGGCCGAACCCAGCGCGCTGCGCAGGAAGGTGACGTGCTCGCGCTCGTCATTGGCGATCTCGTTGGCATAGGCCTTCACCACCGGATCCTGGAAGGGCACCTGCTGCCCGGGAATCACCGCGCCCATCGTGCCGGCGCCGGCGGTCATGCTCGCTGCGAGCCCGGCGCCGGTCGTCGCGTACGTATAGAACTGCGATTCGAGGTACTCCAGATTCAGCGCGAAATTCAAAATCTCCGCGTCGGTCGGCGCGCTCTGGGCCGATACGTTCGAAACCGAACCGCCGCCGCACGCGCTGATCAGCGTGCCGCCGACGAGTCCCAGACCCAGGCCGCCGGCGTTGCGAAAAAACTGTCTGCGTTGCAGGCGGCGCGTGGCGCGCCGATCGAATGCATCAATAAGGGATGCTGATTTAGTGCTGGACTCCGACATGGCGATGCTCCTCAAATGGTTCGCTGCCGATGCCGCGGATTCGCGGCGTATTCGCGCGTACATCTGTTTCTCTCGCGCTGTAAAAACGCAAAATCGCGGACGCAAAGAGGCCTCCGTTCTTCTGAAAAGAACCAGATGATCAAGGGAGAAGAGCGAGTCCTCATTCGCCTTTACGGGGCGAGAACTCTGCTAGATGCAGCCCTCGCAAAAGATTTCCGTCGGCGTGCGCAGCATCGATTGCGCTGCATGCGAGGAGTCGGTCGAGCATGCCGACCGAGGCTGCCGCAGACCGTTCAGTCCGGCAAGTTTGGCGCGGCTCGCACAGGCTCGGCTGCGATCCTCTGTACAATTGGCCGATCGATTGAACATCGACCTCCCATTCGACCCATATCGACCGAATTCATGGCTATTACCTACAAGACTCCCGACGACATCGCCAAGCTGCGCATTTCCGGCCGCCTCGCGGCCGATGTGCTGGCAATGATCGGCGAGCACGTCAAGGCCGGCGTCTCCACCGACGAGCTGGACGCACTGTGCAACGACTACATTGTCAATACGCAAAAGTCGATTCCGGCAAATGTCGGCTATCTGGGTTTTCCGAAGACGGTTTGCACCTCGGTCAACTCGGTGGTGTGCCACGGCATCCCGAATCGCGCGGAGGTCCTGAAAGATGGCGACATCGTCAATATCGACGTCGCGATTATCAAGGATGGCTACTTCGGCGATACGAGCCGCATGTATTGCGTCGGCCAGCCGAGCACGGTGGCGCGCCAGCTGATCGACACGACCTATGAAGCGATGCTTGCCGGCATCCGCGAAGTGAAGCCGGGCGCGACGCTCGGCGACGTGGGCCATGCGATTCAAAAGGTCGCGCAGCGCGACGGCTTCTCGATCGTGCGCGACTATTGCGGGCACGGCATCGGCAAGGTCTATCACGAAGATCCGCAAGTGCTGCACTACGGCCAGCCGGGGCAGGGCGTGCGTCTGAAGCCGGGCATGGTCTTCACGATCGAGCCGATGATCAACGCGGGCCGCGCCGGCACGGCGGTGCAGCGCGACGGCTGGACGGTGGTCACCAAAGACCGTTCGCTGTCGGCGCAATGGGAACACATGATCGCCGTGACCGACGACGGCTATGAACTCCTGACACCGTGGCCGGACGGCACCGGCAGCTACGAAGCGCCGTGATCCTGCGTGGCGCGTACCGCGTCCGGCCGCTTGCGCTGGCGGTGGGCGCGCAACATGCTGCTGAGTCTGGATACGCTTCGCATGTCGTCTCCCGAGGAGACTTCCTGCGGCGCATGCCACATTCCGGTAAAGAATGATTTGACTCTCGCGCCGGTTCGGTTAAAGCTACGCCTTAGGGTTTCAAGGGGTTTTCGTCTGCATGAGTCCGTCATTGACCGTTCGCCGTATCGCCGCTGATCAGGGCGCTGTTTTCCGCGAACTCCGTACTGCGTCGCTGCGGGAGGCACCGTATGCCTTCGGCGCCACGCTCGAGGACGCGTTGTCGGCTGACGCCGCCAGTTTCGACGCCACCGCCGCGGATCATGCGGTTTCCTTCACCTTCACCACGTTCATCCTCTACACCGAGGGCCATCCGGCGGGACTGATCGAAGCGTACTTCGACGACAGCGCGGCGCGCCGCGCATTCGTTTGCGAACTGTGGGTGGCGCCGGCCGTGCGTCATCTGCGGGGCGGCGAGTTGCTGGTCGATTCGGCGGCCGCCTGGCTCGCGAACGAAGGCGCCACGGAAATCTACGCGTGGGTCGCCGACGCCAATCGCAATGCCATGCGCTTTTACGAGGCGCTCGGCTTCGGTCCGACCGGCGAGCACCGTCGCGTCACGCGCGCGCCGGACCAGGCCGAAAGCCTGCTGGTGCGCCACGTGCCGAGCACGTCTCAGGTGTTTCAGCAGTGATCTCGCGAGCGGCGCAACAGTCTGCCGCTCGATTCCCTTCCGCGTCTCTTCAGCGTCTGTCGCCGGATCATCGGCGCGACGCGCGGCCCGAATGGCCACGGCGAGGCCGTCGCGTTGCCTGCGTTGGGCCGCGTCGTGATCGCGGCGGCCCGTTCTCCCGGCAAAAAAGCTGGCCGCGCGCGTCGACGCCTGTAAAATACGCAAAATTTTTTGCCGAACGCTATGTCGCCCAAGAAATCGCCCTTTTTCGAACTTCGCAGCGGCTCTGTCGACACGCTCCTGTTCGTGGTCAAGACAACCGACCTCGACGCCATGCGTGCCGAACTGACCCGGCGCTTCGAGGCGACCCCGGAGTTTTTCGCTAACGACGTCGTCGCCATCGACGTGCGCCGTCTCGCCGAGAACGAACGCGTGCCGCTCGCCGACATCGCGCAATTGCTCGACAGCGTGCGCATGCGCCCCGTTGGCGTGGTCGCCAACCCGCAGCAGACGTGGGCGGCCGAGTCGCAGTTGCCGCTGCTCGAAGCCCGCGACCGCCGTGGCGCCACGAACGCCGCCAAATCCGCGGACGAAGACAGCGCCAATGCCGCCGCTACAGCGCCGGCAGTCACCGCCGCGACGGCCACGCCGCCTTCCGATCTGTTCGAGCTCGCCGCCGGCACACCGGAAAACGGCACGCCGGCCACGGCCGCAGCCGTCGAGCCGGCTCCCGCCGCGGAGCCTGTGCGTCTGGCCACCTCGTCGCAAACCATGGTGGTCGACAAGCCGTTGCGCTCCGGTCAGCGCATTTACGCCAAGGGCGACCTGGTCGTGCTCGGCCTCGTGAGCTACGGCGCGGAAGTGATCGCGGAAGGCAACATCCATATTTACGCGCCGCTGCGCGGCCGGGCATTGGCCGGCGTGCAGGGCAATCACGACGCGCGCATTTTCTGCACGTGTCTCGAGCCGGAACTCATCTCGATCGCGGGCATCTATCGAACGACTGAGAACCCGCTGCCGGCCGACGTGCTCGGCAAGCCCGTGCAGATCTGGCTCGAAGAAGAAAAGTTGATGATCGAACCGCTGCGGCTTACCTAAGCGACGCGAAGCGCGCTGCGTCGATCAACCCGATGCACGCGGCGTTTCACGGCAAATATGGCCGCACATAATTGACGCATTTGACGAACACAAGGTAAGGGTAATGGCAAAAATCATTGTGGTGACTTCGGGCAAGGGTGGCGTGGGCAAGACGACCACGAGCGCGAGTTTTGCATCGGCCCTCGCTCTGCGTGGCAGCAAAACCGCCGTGATCGACTTCGACGTCGGCCTGCGTAACCTCGACCTCATCATGGGTTGTGAACGCCGCGTGGTGTACGACCTGATCAACGTGATCCAGGGCGAAGCCAATCTGAACCAGGCGCTCATCAAGGACAAGAAGTGCGAGAACCTGTTCATCCTGCCGGCCTCGCAAACCCGCGATAAAGACGCGCTGACCATGGAAGGCGTCGAGAAGGTCATCAACGATCTGATCGCGATGGACTTCGAATACATCGTGTGCGATTCGCCGGCCGGTATCGAATCGGGCGCGCTGCTCGCCATGCATTTCGCCGACGAAGCGCTGATCGTGACGAATCCGGAAGTCTCGTCGGTGCGCGACTCGGACCGCATCCTCGGCATTCTGTCGTCGAAGACCAAGCGCGCGATCGAAGGCAAGGAGCCGATCAAGGAACATCTGCTCATCACCCGCTACAACCCGAAGCGCGTCAGCGAAGGCGAAATGCTGTCGCTGACCGATATCCAGGAAATTCTGCGCATCGACCTGATCGGCGTGATTCCGGAATCGGAAGCGGTGCTGCATGCGTCGAATCAGGGCTTGCCGGCGGTGCATCTGGACGGCACCGATGTGGCCGAAGCCTACAAAGACGTCGTGTCGCGTTTCCTCGGCGAGCAGAAGTCGCTTCGCTTTACCGACTACCAGAAGCCCGGGCTGCTGCAGCGCCTCTTCGGCACCAAGTAAGGGGAGCGCACGTAATGTCGATTCTTTCGTTTTTGCTGGGCGAGAAGAAGAAGTCCGCATCGGTAGCGAAGGAGCGCCTGCAGTTGATCATCGCGCATGAGCGCGCCGGCGGCCATGCGCCTGCCGATTATCTGCCTGCGTTGCAACGCGAACTGGTGGCCGTGATCTCGAAGTACGTGAAGATTTCCCATGACGATATTCGCGTGAGCCTCGAACGTCAGGACGATCTCGAAGTGCTCGAGGTCAAGATCGAAATACCGCAGGCCTGATCGTCCAGGGTCTGCGTCCTCTCGCGGCCGGTTTCATATGACGTGCTGCGCGCTTCGCCGCGTTGCGTCGAGATGACGTGATGCGGGGCGGCGCGCGAGTGCGCCGCACTGTTGTGCCGCTTCGTTTTTCGTTGTTCCCACCTTCCTCTGTGTGCGTGCTCGTGTCTGGTTGAATGGGCTTTCTCGCGCGCGTCGGCTGCACGTCGAAATAATCCGTTGCACTTCAGCGTGTGGCGTTACACGTCCACGGTCAGCCGCTGCGTCCCCTCGCGCATTAAACGGATAACGCCGCCTTCGGTGTCCATCTACAGAGGGATAACATGAACAAGACCTTGCGTTTGCTGCTTGCCAACACCGTATTGCTCGCCGCCGGCGCAGCTGCCGTGGCATCGGCTTCGGCCGCGGAAGTCGTCGTGATCGCGCCGTCCGCGCCGCCGCCGGTGCGCTACGAAGCGGTGCCCGCGTCGCGCGTCGGCTACGTGTGGGATCGCGGTCACTGGCGCTGGGATCATGGCCGCTATGTGTGGATCGGCGGTCACTGGCAAGCCGAGCGTGTCGGCTATCACTGGGTGCCGGGACACTGGGTCGCGCACGGCCCGAATTATCACTGGGTTGAAGGCCACTGGGCGTAACGCCACGAGCGTTGGCAATGCGCGGCACGACACGGTGAATGCTGTGCGTGCCGCTGCTTCCATTTCGACAGGCACAGACACATGCATACGCCGCGCACGCATTCTGCGTGGCGCTCGTCTGCGCGTGCTTCAGGAAACCATGTGATGAAAAAGAATCTGCTTCTGATCGCCGTGCTGGCGGTCATGCTGGCCGGCTGCGTCGTCGTGCCGGCGCGGCCGGTGTATCTGCGAGCGCCGGCCGTCGTCGTCTACTGACGTGGTGCGTTGCCGTTGGGGGCGTCGGCGAGCGGCTCACCGTCGACGTTCTCCGAGGCCGGGACGGGCGCCTCGACCTCGGGCACTTCCGGCGTCGGTGCGGGCGCGGGTTGCGGCAACGGGGTCGTATAGCGCGCGGCCAGCGACTCATACAGCGGCGGCGTAAGGAGGCGCGATACGCGGCTCGAAATCAATGCGGTGGCCATCAGCGAGATCACCAATGCGTGGCCGTTGATCATCTCCATCACGATCACGAACGATGTAATCGGCGACTGCGTGACGGCGGCCAGATAGCCGACCATGCCGAGGGCGATCAGCATCGGCAGATCCATCGATTGGAACACCCGGTGCAGCAGATCGCCGAAGCCCGCGCCGATCGATAGCGACGGCGCGAAGATGCCGCCCGGGATGCCCGGCAAATAAGAACCGACCATCGAAATCATCTTCAGGAACGGATAAAACACCGACAACTGCGCGTGGCCGTCGAGCAAGCCGCGCGCTTCGGCGTAGCCGCTGCCGAAGGTCGTGCCGCCCGAAATCAGGCCGACCCCCGCGATCACGAAACCGCACAGCGCGGCGAACGCGACCGGCCGCTCGCTATGCAATTGACGCAGCGGCGCCGGAATCCAGCGCGCGGTATTCAGCAGCAGCCAGCCGAACAGACCGCCAGCGAGGCCGGTGACGACCGCCGTGAGCAGCACCGCCAGCGCCAGCACGTTGGGAAAGTGCGCACCGATCTGGATCGTCCCGAAATACGTGTAGTTGCCATTCAGGCCGAGCGCGATCACGCCGGCGATGATGATCGCGGTAATCAGCACGCCGCTTGCGCGCGCTTCGAAGCTGCGCGTCAATTCCTCGATCGCGAACACGATGCCGGCAAGCGGCGTATTGAACGCCGCGGACAAGCCCGCTGCCGCGCCGGCCAGCACGAGTTGCCGTTCGATCAGCGCGTTCGAGCGGGGATACAGCCGCCGCAGATTGAACATCAAGGCGGCGCCGACCTGCACGGTCGGCCCCTCGCGGCCGATGGTGAGACCGCCGAGAATCGCCAGAAACGACACGGCGATCTTGCCGAACAGAATCCGGAAGGTCAGCAGCCGCGAACCGTATGCGCTCGTCCGGGAATGAAGCGTGGCGATGACCTGCGGAATGCCGCTGCCTTCGGCGCCGCGGAAGAACTTGCGGGTGAGCCAGACGGCGAGTGCCGTGACCGCGGGGGTGATGATCAGCGGCGCCCACACATGCTGTTGCTGCACGGTGCGAAATTCGTTGTAACCCCAGTCGATCAGTCTCGCGTACAGCACCGCGGTTAGCCCGACTGCGATCGCGCCAAGCCAGAAGACGCCGTATTGGCGCCACAGTCGCCGCGCGCGTCGAACGACGGCGGAAGATCGGATCGGAATGGACCGGGACATGAGTGTACGGGGGGCGCAAAGGCAGAAGTATAAGGCGCGCCGGCCCCGTAAATCCGTATGAAAGTATTTTGAAATGATGTAAAAGGGCGGCGTGTAAGCCGTTGGAACAACCCCTGTATTAATGACCGAACGGCGCGCTGCGCGATTCGGCAAAGATTATCGGTTTGGTCGGCTAAAATGCTTTGATGTTCGAACAACTCATAGGTCCTCAATGAAGCGAGTCCTTATCGTCAAGGTCACTTCGCTTGGTGATATCGTGCAGGCCCTGCCAGTGGTCGCCGATATCAAGCGCGCGTTTCCCGGCGTTCAGGTGGATTGGGCCGCCGACGAAGCATTCGCCGAAGTCGTGCACTGGAGCGAGAACGTGGACCGCGTGCTGTGCGCGCCGCTGCGCCGCTTCAAGAAAGCGCGCCGCTGGGCCGATTTCAAATCGATCTGGGCGTCGATCGCTGAATTGCGTGCCTATCGCTACGATTTCATCCTCGACATTCAAGGCGTGTACAAGAGCGCGATCATTGCGTTTCTGGCGCGCTCGTCGCGGCGTATCGGCTACCTGGCTCCGGATCTCGGCGAGCGGGGCGCGGCCTTCGCTTATACCGGGCGATTCGGCCCGCGTCCGAAATGCAATGCGTGGCATGGCATGCGTATCAGCGCGGGCGAGGCACTGGGCTACGAGATAGAAGGCCCGGCGGTGTTCAATCTGCGCTTGCCGGAGCCCGCCAGTCTCCCGTTCGAGTCGAACGGCGCACCGGTCGCGGCGTTCTTTCACGCCACCTCGAAAGACGACAAGAAGTGGCCGGTGGGCCATTGGGTGGCGATCGGCCGCGAACTCGCGCAGCGCGGTTTTCAACTGGTGCTGCCGTGGGGCTCGGAAGGCGAGCGGCTCGAAGCGGAGCAGATCGCATCGCAATTGCCGGGCGCAACCGTCCTGCCGAAAATGAGCGTGACCGAAATCGCGCAGATGATCGACGCGTGCTCGCTCGTGGTCGGCACCGACACGGGCTTCGTCCATCTTGCGCACGCGCTGCAGAAGCGCACCGTCATGATCTTCGTGGCGACCCCGCCGTCGCATTACGGCATTGAATCGCCATACCGCTCCATTTCCATCGGCGACGGCCAGTCGGTGCCGCCCATCAGCGCCGCGCTCGAGGCGATCGACTACGTTCACACCGAGGCGCACGACGTCACGGTGCAGCACGGCTCCACTGCCGTCTGAACGCGGCGTCCCGAAGTCTTGCGCAATCGTTTGCTTGAAAAGAAAAGAGGCGCGACGCGCAGTCCGCTCAAACCACTGAGCGCTGCCTCGTAACGCCTCCGAAAACGCCCGTGTCGGGGAACAGCGGGCGGAGAGGAATCGTTGCAATCAACATACTGGACCACGCACCGAGCGGTGGCATCTCGGACACGCCCGGTGTCGAAGCGACGACCGCCGCCTTGGCGACCGGCCGGGTTTCACTTCTGATCATCTGCGGGATAGGGTGCGAATGTCCGCACGGTTTCGTGCAGCACATCGGCTTCCCCATAGCCGCCGATTCAAACAGGCGCCGCGCATTACACGCCTGTTAAATCTGTCGCTTTTCGTTGAGTGCCTGGTTGGCTATCCACGCATTTTTTCGCGCCGTCATAAGGCGACTGCGCGCAGCATGCATTCGTAGGCAGGTTGTCCGGCGGATTCACCTTGCACCGCGTATGCGCCGCCAGTAAGGCACGCGCCGGACCGGCACGTTCAAACCAGTATAGGCGGTGTCTTCCTCGGATGTGAATTCGGCATGATCGCGCCTGAAGCGCAGTGTGTTGCGCGCGTCGATCATGTAACACCTTGGTGATCTTCCCTTACAAATCGCAACGCTCGCGCAAGGCGCCGTCGTGTTCAATCGAGTCATTCGGGGTTTCGGCTCGAATGAATCTGACTCGATGGAGAATAACGATGAAACGCTTGATCCTCAGCCTGATCGCAGGCACGCTGCTCGCAACGGCACTTGGTGGTTGTATCGTCGCGCCCGCGCCGGGCTACTACGGCGGCGGTGGCTATTACCACCACGGCGGCTACTACTACCGGTAATCCAACCGACTGAGGCCGCGGCGTCTGCAATGGCGCTGCGACACCCGTCCGCGTCAGGCCACCAGCATTTCGAACGCGATGACCGCTGCGATGGCAGCGGCATTCGCCGCCAGCGCTTCCACCACGATGCCTTTCCATGTCGCCGGACGAAAGCGCAATGCAAGCAATAGCGAACAGAGCAGCGCCAGCGCAATGATCATCACAATGTCCGCGTTGTGAAGATGAATGTTCATCCCTGCCTCCCCGCTATTTGAAGGGTTATTTAAATCGAGTATAGGCATGTCAAAAAGACGTGCAAGGCAGGGGATTTACTCAGGAATGCTCGGCAAGCGCAGGGCGTGAAGCGGCGGGGAGGTGACCTCTGCCGCCGCGACGTGAGAATCGCGCCGGGCGGCATAGGCATCGAGCGAAGAGCGAAGAGAAAAGGCGCCGGGGTCGGCGCCTTTCGTTACATCAACTGCGTATCGCGCGTTTCACGCATGCACAGCACGCCGATCATGCTGACGGCCGCGGCGATCGATACATACGCGCCCACCCACGGCAGCCCGCCGCGCGCGGCGAGCATCTGCGCGATATACGGCGCAACGGAGGCGCCGAGAATCCCACCGAGGTTGTACGACACACCGGCACCGGTATAGCGCACGTTGGTGGGGAACAATTCCGGCAGCAGCGCGCCCATCGGCGCGAAGGTCACGCCCATCAGGAACAGTTCGATGACGAGGAACAGCAGCACCAGCGACGTCTGTCCGCTGCCGAGCAGCGGCGCCATCGTGAAGCCCGACAGGATCGCCGCGATGATGCCGACCATCAGCACCGGCTTGCGCCCATAGCGGTCGGCGGCCCACGCCGACAGCGGCGTGGCGAGCGCCATGAACACGACGGCGATGCACAGCAGTCCGAGGAAAGTCGGCCGCGGAATATGCAACACGGAGACGCCGTACGACAGCGAAAACGTGGTGGCGTTGTAGAACAGCGTGTAGCAGACCACCATCGCGAGCGCGCCGAGCAGGGTCGGCACCCAGTGCTGCGACAGCAGCGTGGCGATCGGCACCTTCACGCGTTCCTGACGTTCGATCGCCGCCTGGAACGCCGGCGTCTCGGCGATTTTCAGGCGCACGTACAAACCGAGCGCGACCAGCACCGCGCTCACGAGGAACGGCACCCGCCAGCCCCAGCTACGAAATTGCTCGTCGCTCAACGAAAGCGCCAGCGCGAAGAACAGGCCGTTGGACGCCAGAAAGCCGATCGACGGCCCGAGTTGCGGGAACATGCCGAACCAGCCGCGTTTGCCGGCCGGCGCGTTCTCGGTGGCGAGCAGCGCGGCGCCGCCCCATTCGCCGCCGAGGCCGATGCCCTGGCCGAAGCGCAAGATGCACAACAGGACCGGCGCGAGGCTGCCGATCGAGTCGTAGCCCGGCACGAAACCGATCAGCGTGGTGGACACGCCCATCACCAGCAGCGACGCCACCAGCGTCGATTTACGGCCGATCCGGTCGCCGAAGTGGCCGAACAGGAATGAGCCGATCGGCCGCGCCACGAAGGCGATGCCGAACGTGACGAAGGCCGACAAGGCCTGCGCCGTCGCCGAGCCATGCGGGAAAAACACCGGTCCGATGACGAGCGCCGCGGCGGTCGCATAGACATAGAAATCGTAGAACTCGATCGCGGTGCCGATAAAGCTCGCGAAGATGATCCGCGAACTCTTGTTCTGCCCGGCCGCATTGGGCTGGGCCGCGGAAATCGGCGAAGTGGACATGCAGGGTCTCCAAATGTCGTGATGCCGCCGGGCGCCCGGTTCGTGAGCCGGTGGTGCGTGTGGAGACGGCATCTTTGTTCAAATTCGTGCGTTTCGCTTTGTCGGCGGGCCGGTGGCGGCTCGTGGGACGCCGGCGACGCAAACAACGAAGCAACAGCTTACAACGGCAGCCGGCGAAGTTCGCCCGCGAAAGCGGCCATACCAGGGCAATAACCAGGCGGGAGGCTTACGCTTGCGGCGTGCGAGGTAAGGCGCAGCGGCCGGCGCGGCGCGAAGCCGTGATGTTTTGGGATCAGGGCAACGGCGGGCCGCTTCATGCATCAAGCAGGCGGCGCTCGCGGATGGCGCGGCGGCGCTGCAATCGGGCTCATGCCGCGCCCGCGGGTGAGCAGGTGGCGTGAGCCATGCCGGAAGGCTCCGGCGCAGGGAATCGAAAAATTATAGCGAGCGCGGCCGCGACGCAGCAAGGCGGCGCCAGGTTTGCCTCGCGCTTTGCGCGAAACGAAGCGCGCTCAATCGATGGTCTGCGCTTGCGGCGAGGCGAACTCGCGAAGCTGGAACTTGCCGTTGTCGTTGAACAGCCAGTCTTCGAATAGCTCGAGCTGGCCACGGCCGTTCAGCAATTTGCCGGGCGGCTGCGGCAGCGGCGCGGCGCGCCGCAAGCTGGCGAGCGCGGTGCTTTCGGCTTCGTCGTCGCCGTTGGTGCGATACACCGACGACTCCAGCACACGGCCATTGCTATCCACCGTGAACGAGACCACAACCAGCGAGCGCAGCATCGCTTGCGGCGTGCCGCGCAGCACATAAGACGGATTGCGTTCGAGGATGCGTTTGGCCACGGCATCGCGGTACTGATCGAGCGTCGCGCTGCTGATGGCGGCAGCGGGCGTCGGTACGCTCGCGCGCGGCGGCGGTGTGATGGTGCAGCCCGCCATGCCCATGCCGATAACCAGGCCGACGACGAGGAGCATGCCGCGCACGTGCGCGGGCCCTACGCCGACGCTGCAAACGCCGCGTTCGTTGCAATGGCGAAGGTGACGCGTGCGAGTGAACATGGTCGGGGAAACAGCAAGGACAGGGCGTGATTTGATGGTAGTCAAAATCCGCCAGGAAGCAATTAGCGTTCGCCCGCTGTATGTGGTCCAACCGTCTGTAATAGGCTGAAATATGAGCGAATTGGTTGACGGTGAAAAACACGCCTACACTTCGATGGTCTCTTTCGAGAGGCATCGGTGGAAGTCTTTCATTTAGCCCGCTTCGCGCGGGCTTTTTCTTTGTGCGGCGCGGTTCGCGCAAGTACGTGCGACGCGAAAACAAAAGGCGAACCCGACAACGAGTTCGCCTTTCTATCCGCAAGCTGCGTGCAGGCGCCAAGTATGAGATGAGCGCGTAATGCGCGCTCACCGCACGCCGTGCGTCCGCTTACTTCAGCGCCGCACGTGCCGCCTTCACCGCCGCGAGCACCTGTTCCGGCGCCGTGCCGCCCGGATGATTGCGGCTCGCCACCGAACCTTCCAGCGTCAGATACGAGAACACGTCCTCGCCGATCAGATGCGCGACATTCGGCAGCTCCTTGCGCATTTCCTCGAGCGTCAGATCCGCCAGATCGCAGCCGCGATCCGCGCAGACGCGCACCGCCAACGCCACCGCTTCGTGCGCGTCGCGGAACGGCAGGCCGCGCTTGACCAGGTAGTCGGCCAGATCGGTTGCCGTGGAGAAGCCTTGCAGCGCGGCGTCGCGCATCGCTTGCGGCTTCACCGAAATACCGGCGACCATTTCAGCGAAGATGCGCAGCGTATCCGCAACCGTATCGACGGTGTCGAACAGCGGCTCCTTGTCTTCCTGATTGTCCTTGTTGTACGCGAGCGGCTGGCCTTTCATGAGCGTGAGCAGGGCGATCAGATGGCCGTTCACGCGGCCGGTCTTGCCGCGCGCGAGTTCGGGCACGTCCGGGTTCTTCTTCTGCGGCATGATCGACGAGCCGGTGCAGAAGCGGTCCGCCAGATCGATAAAGCCGACGCGCGGGCTCATCCACAGCACGAGTTCTTCGGAGAAGCGCGAGACGTGCGTCATGACGAGCGCCGAGGCCGCCGTGAATTCGATCGCGAAGTCGCGGTCGGACACGGCGTCGAGCGAGTTCGCGCAGATGCCGTCGAAGCCCAGCGTCTTCGCCACCGCGTGGCGGTCGATCGGATAGCTGGTGCCGGCGAGCGCGGCCGCGCCGAGCGGCAGACGGTTCACACGTTTGCGGCAGTCGATCATGCGCTCGGCGTCGCGCGAGAACATTTCGACGTAGGCGAGCAGGTGATGCCCGAACGTGACCGGCTGCGCCACTTGCAAATGCGTGAAGCCCGGCATGATGGTCGAGGCGTTCTTCTCCGCCATGTCGAGCAGCGCGGTGCGCAATTCGGTCAGCAAGCCGCCGATCCGGTCGATCTCGCCGCGCAGCCACAAACGGATATCCGTCGCGACCTGGTCGTTACGCGAGCGGCCGGTGTGAAGGCGCTTGCCGGCGTCGCCGATCAGCGCGGTCAGGCGCGCTTCGATGTTCAGGTGGACGTCTTCCAGATCGAGTTGCCACTCGAACTCGCCTCGCTCGATTTCGCCCTTGATCTGCGCCATGCCGCGTTGGATCGCGGCGAGGTCGTCGGCGGCGATGATCTTTTGCGCGGCCAGCATCGAGGCGTGCGCGAGCGACCCTTCGATGTCGACGAGCGCCAGACGCTTGTCGAAGAAAACCGACGACGTGTAGCGTTTGACGAGCTCCGACATCGGCTCCGAGAAGCGAGCCGACCAGGCTTCGCCTTTTTTGTGCAGTTGGGACGTCATGGTGTTGGGCAGTTAAGCGGCAGTTGAGCGAGCGGTGAAGAGGCTGACGACGCGAATGCACATGCCGTGCAAAGGTGACGCCGAAGCGAGGAAAGACAGGGATTTTAACACTGGCCGGGAGGCTTAAAGACGCCGTGCGCCGCGGCTGTCTCCCGTCGCCTACTCGCGCACCAGCACCACCAGCTTCAGATCTTCGCGATGCGCGGGTTTGAACGTGATCTGGTCATACACGATGCGGCCGTCGCGCGGATGGTTGAACTCGCGCCGTCCGCCTTCGCGGCCGCCCACGTCCTGCGAGGCCCAGAAGCGCGCGAACGCGTCGCTCGCGGCGGTGAGCGAGTCGATCAGCGCGCGGGTGGGCGCGTCGTTCAGATGGCGGATCGAGTCGGCGCGGAATTCGGCGGCAAGCCGCCGCGCGCGTGTTTCCCAATCGACGATCAGCTCGCGCGCGGCCGCTTCCGTGAAGGTGTAGCGCAGCAGATTGCGGTCGTGCGCGCCGTCCAGCCAGCCGACGAACAGGTCCGTGGCACGCTCGTTCCACGCGAGCGCATTCCATTGGCGGTCGAGCACATAGGCCGGCGCGCTCACGAGCTGCACGGTTTCCAGCAGGGTGGCGGGCGCGTCGGCGGCGGCCGGATCGGGCTCCGCCGGGTCGCGCTGGGCGGCCAGTTCAAACAGATACGCCCGCTCGGCGCGCGACAGTTGCAACGCGACCGCGATGCGCGCGAGCGCGTCGGCGGAAGCGGAGACCGGGCGCCCCTGTTCGATCCACGTGTACCAGGTCGGACTCACGCCGCACAGTTGCGCGACTTCCTCGCGCCGTAAGCCTGGCGTACGGCGGCGCGGACCCGGCGGCAAGCCGACCGCTTGCGGCGAGAGCCGCTCACGGTGAGCGCGGATGAAGTCGCCGAGCGCGCGGGCCGGGGTGGCGTCGAGCGGCGGCGGGTTGTCGGCGGAAGACGGCGTGGTCATGCTGAGCGGGCGGTAGGTCGACGAAGGGAGGGAGGTAATGGCGATACCAGAATAATTGCTTAACTTGTACTGGTACACGGCCGGCTCTATTGTAGCGGCTGGAACTGCGCCACGCGCTTCCAGCGTGCCCCAAATACATAACCGGAGCCTCCCATGAAGCATCACGATCAGGTCGCCGACGCATTCGGCTCGACCGCCGCCGCCTATTTGACGAGCCCGACCCATGCCACCGGCGCCGATCTGCGCGCGCTGGCCGAATCGATCGCGGCGACGCCGGATGCGACGGTGCTCGACATGGGTTGCGGCGCGGGCCATGCGAGCTTCGCGGTCGCGCCGCACGCGCGAGAAGTGGTCGCCTATGACATCGCGCCGCAAATGCTGGCGACGGTGGACGGCGCCGCGAAGGAGCGCGGTCTTGCCAATATCCGCACGCAGCAAGGCGCGGCCGAAGTGCTGCCGTTCGCCGATCATTCGTTCGACTGGGTGATCAGCCGGATGAGCGCGCATCACTGGCACGACGTGCCGCCCGCGCTCGCCGAAGTGCGGCGTGTGCTCAAGCCGGGTGGCAAGGTGTTGTTCATCGATATCGCCGGCATCGATCATCCGCTGCTCGACACGCATATTCAGGCCATCGAGTTGCTGCGCGACGGCTCGCATATCCGCGATTACCGCGCCGACGAGTGGCTCGCGTTATTTGCCGCGGCGGGGTTCAAGGCGTCGATTCGCGAGCGTTGGCGCATCGATATCGAGTTCAGCTCGTGGGTGGCACGCATGCGCACGCCGGAGCCGCGCGTGGTGGCGATCCGCTCGATGTGGGCGAATTCGCCGGACGAAGTCCGTCAATATTTCGACGTGCAGGAAGACGGCTCATTCAAGCTCGACGCGTTGATGATCGAAGCGCAATGAAAAAAACCGGGCGCGACGAACAGCGTCGCGCCCGGCTGATTGTGCGGTTAGCCAAAATACCGCAGCCGACCAGGCGCGCCGCAATGTGCGCGCTCAGTTGGCCGCCGTGAACCGCTTGCGTGTTTAACCCGTATTGCGCAGCCCCGCCGCAATCCCGTTGATGCTCAAATGAATCCCGCGCCGCACGCGCGCGTTGGTGTCGCCCGCGCGGTGACGCTTGAGCAACTCCACCTGCAAGTGATTCAGCGGATCGAGATACGGGAAGCGGTTCTTGATCGAACGCGCGAGCAGCGGGTTCTCCGCGAGCCGTTCGTTCTTGCCCGTAATCTCCGACAACACCTTCGACGTGCGCTCCCATTCCGCGACGATCCGCTCGAACACGTGCTTGCGCAGCTTCTTGTCGGACACGAGCGCGGCGTAGCGCGAAGCGACCGCGAGGTCGGTCTTTGCCAGAACCATGTCCATGTTCGACAGCAGGTTGGCGAAGAACGGCCACGTCTTGTGCATTTTTTTCAGCAGCGCGAGACGGTTCTTGCGTTCGGCGTCGGTCGGCGCGCTGTCCAGATGCGCGGCCACCGCGCTGCCGAAACCGTACCAGCCTGTCAGCAGCAAACGGCATTGACCCCACGAGAAGCCCCACGGAATCGCGCGCAGATCTTCGATCTTGCGTTGCTTCGGGTCCTGCAGTTTGCGCGAGGCCGGACGGCTGCCGATATTCAACTCGGCGATCTCCGCGATCGGCGTCGACTCGAAGAAATACTCCTTGAAGCCCGGCGTTTCGTAGACCAGCGCACGGTAGGACGCCATCGCCGCGTCCGACAACTGCTGCATGGTTTCTTCGAAGGCGGGCAGTTGCGCCGGGGCAATGCCGTGCGGCAGCAAGGATGCTTCGAGCGTGGCGGCGACCACCGTTTCCAGATTGCGTCGGCCGATCTCCGGATTGCCGAACTTGCTCGCGATCACTTCGCCTTGCTCGGTCAAACGGATCTGGCCGTCGACGGTGCCCGGCGGCTGCGACAGAATCGCCTGATAAGTCGGACCGCCGCCACGGCCCACGGTGCCTCCGCGTCCATGGAACAGACGTAGCGTCACGCCGCGTTCGTTGAAAAGCGACACCAGCGCGAGTTCGGCGCGGTACAACTCCCAGTTCGACGTGAGGAACCCGCCGTCCTTGTTGCTGTCCGAATAGCCGAGCATGACTTCCTGCTCGTTGCCCTGATGTTCTATCAGCGCGTCGACGCCCGGCAGCGCGATCAGGTCGCGCATGATGTGCGGCGCGTTGCGCAAGTCGGGGATCGTCTCGAACAGCGGGATCACCATCAGGCCCGCTTGCGCCGGATCGTTCGCATCGCCCAGACGTCCGCGCAGCAGGCCGGTTTCCTTTTGCAGCAACATCACTTCGACCAGATCGCTCACGGTCTCCGTGTGCGAGATGATGTAGTTGCGCACCGCGCGCGCGCCGAATTTCTCACGCGTGATGCGCGCTTCCTCCAGCACGCCGAGCTCGCTCTTCACGAGGTCGGAGTAGTCCGCGTACGGCAGGCGCAACGAACGCGGCTGCGCCAGTTCGGCCAGCAGGACCTTGAGCTTGTCTTCTTCCGTGAGCGCCGCGTAGTCGTCCTCGACGCCGGCGCGCTTGAGCAGTTCGGCGATCACCGCTTCGTGAATGTCGGAGCTCTGGCGCAAGTCGATGCTCGCCAGATGGAAGCCGAACACTTCGGCGGCGCGCGCGAGCGGCGACAGACGCGGTGCGGCGAGCGGCGCGCCATGATGCTCGGCGAGCGAATCGATCAGCACGTGCAGGTCGCGCACGAATTCGGACGAGTCGCCGTACGGCTTGGCACGGATCGGCGCCGCGCCGCGGCCCGCGCTGCGCACCGGCACGCTGCCTTCGCCGAGGCGCACGCGCGCGCTCGCGGCGAGCCGCGTGTACATGCCGATCAACGCGCGGCGATACGGCTCGTCGGTGCGGTGCGGCGACTGGTCGGGCGAGGCGGCGGCGAGTTCCTTCAGGGCTTCGCTGGCGCCGGCCAGCAGGTTCGACACCGACAACTCCGCGCCGAGCTTATGCACCTGCTCCATGTAGTGCTCGAAGATCACCGCGGCCTGGCGGGTGATCGCGTTTTCGAGCGTCTCGGCCGTGACGTTCGGATTGCCGTCGCGGTCGCCGCCGATCCAGCTGCCCATCTGGAAGAACGGCGGCAGGCGCGCGTCGATGCCGTGCTCGGTGAGCGCTTCTTCGATATCGGCGTAGAGCGCCGGAATTTCAGTGAGGAAAGTGGCGCGGTAGTACGACAGCGCGTTCTCGATTTCGTCGGCCACGGAGAGGCGCGAATCGCGCAACATGCGCGTTTGCCACAGCGACGTGACGCGGGCGCGCAGCATTGCCTCGTTGTGCGCGCGTTCGCGCTCGGTCAACTGCTGATCGCGTTCGGCGAGTAGACGCGCGACGTCGTGCTGCGCG
Organism: Paraburkholderia dipogonis; assembly: GCF_042680985.1. Classification (NCBI taxonomy): domain Bacteria; kingdom Pseudomonadati; phylum Pseudomonadota; class Betaproteobacteria; order Burkholderiales; family Burkholderiaceae; genus Paraburkholderia; species Paraburkholderia dipogonis. The sequence goes on from NZ_JBHUFR010000011.1 coordinate 245,492, forward strand.
TCGAGAATGCTCTTGCGTTGCACTTCGGTCGGGTGCGCGGTGAGCACCGGCACGATCAGCGCGTCGTTGAAGAACTGCTGCAGGACCGGCGTAGCGGCCGCGTTGGCTTCGACCAGCCGTTCGAGCGCATGGGCAATCGTGCCCGGCTGCGAGGTCGAACCGGCCAGTGCGTGAATCCGGTGACGGCGGTTGCGGTGGCGGTCTTCGGCAATGTTCGCGAGATGCGAGAAGTAGCTGAACGCGCGCACCACGCTGACCGTTTGTTCAGGGCTCAGCGAGCGCAGTTTCTTGTCGAGCGTTTGCGCGGCGGCGCTGTCGTCTTCGCGGCGAAAGCGCACGGCGTTCTGGCGGATCGTTTCGACGACGTCGAACACCGCGTCGCCTTCCTGTTCGCGCAGCACGTCGCCGAGCAGGCGCCCGAGATAGCGAATGTCTTGAAACAGCGGATGGTCCTTGTCCTCGCGCGTGCGGCCATTGCCCCTCGGCGCGGCTGCGGTTGCGGACGCGGGCGATTCGTCCGCCACGGCCTGCAGTGCGGGCGCTTGCGGCGCTTCGGCGACGACCTTGATCTTCGCGGAACCGGCCTTGGCCGTTTTCTGCGCCTTGACGGTGGCTGCGGCTTGCGTCGTCTTACCCGTCTTGACTGCTTTCACGGCCTTGTCCGTCTTGACAGGCGTGGAGGTTTTGGCGGCCTTGCCGGCTTTGGCGGCGTGAGCGGCCTGAGCGGGTTTGCCGGCGCGTTTGGCCGATGTGGACTTGGCGGCGGTTGTAGCCGAGGCGGCAGAAGCGGCGGGCTGGGCGGCGTCGGCCGCGCGAGCGTTGGGCAATGCAGTGTTGCGGCGGGCAGGGCGCGCCGATCCGGAAGACGTCACGATGGGTTTCCTCAGGGAAGCCAGGGTCTGTTGAGTGATGAACTGCTACTGCGGAACTGCACTATGAACTGCAACGTGAACTGCAAGGGAACTGCGCGAAACGGTATGCGCCGATGGCGATACGCCTGAGAGAAGACTGCGCGCCTGACCGGTGCCGCGCGTTTTGCACGACACTCGTTCGAGGCGCGTGCGGCACCTGAGCCAGGTCAAGCCGCACCGCATCATCCCGCATGCGGCGGCGCGGTGCGCGAACGACCGTGCGTGAACATGCCGGGATAGGGCAGGCGCGCGCCGCGCGAAGCCCGTCTCCTCCATCGATACCGCTTCAGCACGGCGCCTGGCCGCGTCTTGAGACGCAAGGGCGCGTGCTAACATTGTTCGTTATTACATCCCGTCATTCGATCAGCAAGCTAATGAACACCGAGACGTTTTCCACGCCACCCCACACGCTTGTGATTGCGTCGCGAGAAAGCCGCCTAGCCATGTGGCAAGCGGAGCATGTGCGATGTGCGCTGCACAAATTATATCCATCTTGTGACGTAAAAATCCTCGGAATGACAACACGTGGCGATCAAATTCTCGATCGCACTTTGTCGAAGGTTGGTGGTAAGGGCCTCTTCGTGAAGGAACTCGAAGCCGCTCTCGCCGACGGCCGCGCCGACCTCGCCGTGCACTCGCTCAAAGACGTGCCGATGGAGTTGCCCGCAGGCTTTGCGCTGTCCACCATCATGGAGCGCGAAGATCCGCGCGACGCGCTGGTCTCCAATGATTACGATTCGCTCGCCGCGTTGCCCGCAGGCGCCGTGGTCGGCACTTCCAGCCTGCGCCGCGAGGCCATGCTGCGCATGCGTTATCCGCATCTCGAAGTGCGGCCGTTGCGCGGCAATCTGGACACGCGTCTGTCGAAACTCGATCGCGGCGATTACGCGGCGATCATTCTGGCCGCGGCCGGCCTGAAGCGTCTGGGTCTGGGCGAGCGCATCCGCGCGCTGCTCGATCCCGAAGACAGCTTGCCCGCAGCAGGTCAGGGTGCGCTCGGCATCGAGATTCGCGCCGACCGCGCGGACCTCGCGGCATGGCTCGCACCGTTGCATCATGACCACACCGCAGCCGCCGTCGAAGCGGAGCGCATGGTGTCGCGTGCGCTCGGCGGCAGTTGCGAAGTGCCGCTCGCCGCCTATGCCACATGGCGCGACGGCGCGCTGCATCTGCGTGGCATCGTCGCCACGCCTGACGGGCAGCGCGTGCTGAGCGCGCAGGCCTCGGCGCCGGCGCCTAGCGTCGAACGCGCGGTCGCGCTCGGTAAGGAAGTGGCAAGCGCGCTCGAACAGCAGGGCGCGATGGACATCGTGCGTGCGCTCAGCAGCGCCAGCGGTCCCGCCGCGGCGAAGCAGGGCGCAGCGGAAGACGGCGCGGCCGACAGCGCGGCGACCGGCGAGTGATGGCGGCCGATATCCCAGGCAACACTCCTTCACCCGTCGACAAGGCGGCGTTCACGGTCGTGATTACGCGACCGGCCGGTCAGTCGAACGAACTGATCGCGCGGCTCGCCGCCGCGGGCATCGCCACGCTCGACTTTCCGCTGATCGACATCGCGCCCGTCACCGACGACGCGCCGTTGCGCGCCGCGTTGGCCTCGCTCGAACGCTATGCGCTCGTTGTGTTCGTATCGCCGAATGCCGTCGATCATGCCTTCGCTCAGAGCGACTCGATCTGGCCGCATGCGTTGCCGATCGGCGTGGTCGGGCCGGGCAGCGTGCAGGCGCTCGCGCGCCATGGCGTCGCCGCACCGGCGTACAACGTGATCAGCCCGCCGTCCGGTTCGGATGAAGACACCGCGCGCTTTGATTCCGAAGGTCTGTTCGCCGCGATCGATACAGCGCTCGGAGCGACCAGTCTCGAAGGCAAGCGCGTGCTGATCGTGCGCGGCGACGGCGGACGCGAATGGCTCGCCGAGCGTCTGCGCGAAGCCGGCGCTGAAGTCGACACGGTCGCGGCATACCGGCGCCTCGTGCCGGAGCCGTCGATCGGCGCCTGGGCGCGCGTGCACGAGTTGCTCGCGGGCGTGCCGCACGCGTGGCTGCTCACCAGTTCCGAAGGCGTGCGCAATCTGAACGAACTGGCGCACGACCACCTCACCGCCGACGAGATCGCGCAGCTCAAACGCGCCGCGCTCGTCACGCCGCATCCCCGTATCGCGCAGACCGCGCGGGCATTGGGTTTTGATAGCATGACGGTGTCCGGCGCGGGCGATGAGCGCATTGCCCGTGCCTTGATTGCCGCCGTCCCGGCCGTCGTCCAACCGGTATCGTCCAACCCGGCTCATTCACCGGCTAAATCACGCATGACTGAAACGAACGCATCCACGAACGCTTCACCCCAGCCGGCCGCGACCACTGCGTTGCCGCCGAATCAACCCTTCACGCCCTACGAAGCGCAAAAGCGCCATAGCGCGAGCGGACCGCTGCTGTGGTTTGTCGTCGTGATCATTGCTTGTGCCGCGGGCGTGGGCGGCTATGCGCTCAATCGCAAGGTGGAGCGCACGGAGCAGCAGCTCGTGCAGCGCCAGCAAGCCAACGACACGCAGACCAACGAACTGCGCATCAAGACGGAGCAGGCGCTCGCCACGGTGCATCAGTCGGATTCGCAGGTTGCGCAACTCGAAGGCAAGCTTGCCGATGCGCAAACCTCGCAGCAGGCGCTGCAACAGCAATACGCGGATCTCGCGCGCAATCGCGACGACTGGACGCTCGCCGAAGTCGGCCAGATGCTCTCCGCCGCCAGCCAGCAGTTGCAGCTCACCGGCAACACGCAGCTCGCGCTGTTCGCGCTGCAAAGCGCCGACACGCGTCTCGCTGCATCAGATAGCCCGCAAGCGGTCGCCGTGCGCAAGGCCATCGCGCAGGACATCGACAAGCTGAAGGCCGCGCCTTCCACCGATCTCACGGGCATGGCCATCAAGCTCGACAACGCGATCGACCAGGTCGACAAGCTGCCGCTTTCGGGCGAAGCACCGATCGCCCACGCCACGCCGCAAGCCGCGACCTGGGCCGACACGGCCAAGGTGGCCGCGGCCACCGGCGAGCCGCGGTGGAAAGTGTGGTGGCGTGAAGTGAGCACCGGTATCGGCCAGCAGTTGACGAGCCTCGTGCAGGTGCGCCGCATCGACAACGCCGACGCGATGCTGGTCACGCCCGATCAGGGCTACTTCGTGCGCGAGAATCTCAAGCTGCGTTTGCTGTCGGCGCGTCTCGCCTTGCTCTCGCGCAACGAGACCACGCTGAAGTCCGACCTTCAGGCGGCGCAGAATGCGCTCACGCGTTACTTCGACAACTCGTCGAAGAAAACGCAGACCGTGACCGATCTCGTCAAGCAGGTGGAGGCGGGCTCGGCCGCGGTTGAATTGCCGAATCTGAACACGAGCCTGCAGGCCGTCAATCAATACCGGAGCCGAGGTTAATCATGGCGATCCGGGGACTTCTATGGCTTGCGTTGCTGTTCGTCATCGCGGTGGTGCTGGCGGTGGTCGGGCGCTTCGACATGGGACAGGTGCTGTTGATCTATCCGCCGTATCGCGTTGATATATCGCTGAATCTGTTCGTGGTTGGGTTGGTGGTGCTGTTCATCCTGATGTATGCGCTGCTGCGCATCTTCCGCAATATCTGGCGCATGCCGCAGCGTGTGGCTGCTTATCGCGCTCGCTCGCGCGTTGCGAAAGCGCATGCGGCGCTGCGTGATGCGATCGGCAATCTGTACGCCGGGCGTTTTTCGCGCGCTGAGAAAGCCGCCAAGGATGCGCTCGCGAATGGCGACAACAAGGGCGCGGCGGGTTTGATCGCGGCTACGGCGGCGCATCGTATGCATGAATATGCGCGGCGTGACGAGTGGCTTTCGCAGATCAATGAGGCCGACTGGCAGGATGCACGCCTGATGGCCACCGCCGATATGCGCGCTGACGGCCGTGACGCGGACGGCGCATTGACCGCGCTGACGCAAATGCAATCACAGGGTGGGCGGCGGATTCACGCGCAGCAGATCATGTTACGCGCGCAGCAGCAGTTGAAGAACTGGGGCGAAGTGCTCAAGCTCGTCAAGACGCTGGAAAAGCGTGAGGCGATTCATCCGGCGGTGGCGGTGCGTTTGCGCCAGCTCGCGGCGGAAAACCTGCTGCGTGACCGGCGTCACAATGCCGATGCGCTGCTGGAGTTGTGGAATTCGTTGTCGGCTACTGAGCGTCATTCGCCGCGTCTCGCGGATCTTGCCGCGGAGTTGCTGGTCGCGCTGAATCGTCCGCAGGAAGCGCGCAAGATCGTCGAGGAAGCGCTCGCGCAGAACTGGGATGCGCGCTTGCTGCGTCGATATCCGGATACGGCTGGCGGCGACGCGTTGCCGCTGATTCAGAAGGCTGAAGGGTGGCAGAAGGATCGGCCGGAAGATGCGGACTTGATGTTCGCGTTGGGGCGTTTGTGTCTGCATCAGCAGTTGTGGGGTAAGGCGCAGTCGTTCCTTGAGCGCGCGCTGAAACTCGCGGATAACGAGACGCTGAAGATTCGTTCGCATCGTGCGTTGGCGCGGTTGCATGAACAGCTTGGCGATGCGGATAAGGCTAGCCAGCATTATCGGGAAAGTGCGTTGGCGATGAATATTGTTTGAGTTTTTTGAGCGGCGCGTTTGTTGTTGGCGTGCTGTTTTGAGAGCTTGAGATTGCTGGTTGATGAGGCGATGGCCGCAGCGGATGCTGCGGCCATTTTTTTATTCATGCTTCACGCTGGGCCTGTTTTGTTGGTGCTTGATTTGATCGCTTAGTGCGGTGCAGGGGATGGTTGTTGCGCGGTGGTGGAGGACAACTTGATCATCGCGCTTTTCGTGGACGGTTTTTTGCGGCGCGAAGCGTTTGATTCTTCGTTGAGCGCTTTTGCTCTTTGCGATGCTTCAGCCAGCAGGTTCGTCGCGTGCTGCGCTGTGATGCGGCTGCGCGGGATGCCCTTCGCGTCGAGTGCAATCACCTGGAACAACTCGCGGTCGGATTCGAGTTCCTGCTGGTACTGCTCGGCCGTGTCTACCAGCAATTCGAGCAGCGTCCGGTGACGCTTTCTTTCTTCGTGGGTAATTGCAGGATTTCTAACTATTGAGGATGCGAGTGTGATCAGAGTTTCCAGGTGACTTACTTGTCGGTCGCATAAATCGAACGCGGAGAGGGCTAGCTTTTCGTACTGGAGTGCGTCGACTGGCGGACGCGAAGCTGGTTGATTTTTGACGGACCTGGTCATGGTGCGATCTCCCTGTTGCTTCTTTGGGTCGCCCGGACACGCATCTTTTGGGGAAGGGGTGAGCGGGCACGTGGCAGGGTTAGCAGACCGGCGTTACGTCAAACCGGCGAGCCTCGCGGCTCCCCCACCACAGCCCGCCCATAGAAATATAGACGTGCAGAGGTAGACGCATCCCCACCTGGGTGGGAATGCGGACGTAACGGTCAGGCTGCTAAACCTGGTCAACGGGTGTCTCCCGAAGACTTGATAATTATACGGGAGTGGGTCTATCTCGGATTTGGTCTTGGGGGTAAATGTTGGGATTGGCTGAAGGGATAAGGGCTAGTAGGGCGACAGGGTGATCGTGCGTACCTGGCCCATTTCCACCTCGATTTTGCAGGCGACTGACTGGCGCTTGTGACCTGTGGCGCTTCATTCGATACCGGCCCTGTGAGTTTCCCGGATTGGTAAAACGCGGACAGATTTCGGAGGACTGCATTTGCCCCTCAACGTCCCGGCAAATCACCGTGGCAAATATCTGCAAGAGCGCCGCAAGTCGGATAGTCGAGATGAGGTAATGGATTGTAGTCGCCATGCATACACAATCTGTTAATTGACACCCAACGGGTTCTGGACGGTGCTACTGATTGTGTGCCGGTCGTAGGCGTCAGTAATCGCTCGTTCCATGCGGGCGCCTTTCACCAGTCCGTCGTGCTTGGCTTGCTCGATCAGGGTGGATAGCTCGCGCGCTGCGCATTTCACCGTCACGGGATAGGGATGTTCGTCTTGATCGTTCTCGATCCGAAGGAGATAAAGGGACAACGTTTCGGCCGGATATCTGCGCATGGGTAAGCCCTCGTCCTCGAACAGCTTGCGCATCTTGGCAGTCGTCCGCTTGCGGGCGTAGACGCGCCATGCAATCGACGACGTAATGCTGTCCAGCACGGCATAAAGTATGCGCCCACCGATGAGCACGACGGCAGCAGCCATGAAATCTTTGCGGTGGCCGTGGATTAGCCACGTGTACAGCCCCGCCAAAACGAGATATGGGAGCACCGCGACACCACTGAACCACATCTTGGATTGCGTCTCTTCCATTGCCGGGCCTGTTTGTTCTGTGCCACGCATGATCCAACGGGTGGATTCGCCCTGTCAATATTGTTGGGGAGTATCACGATGGCGCATTTAAGCGTCACTAAGAAGCGATAAGAAGGGCTATACCGACCAGGTCTGGTTGGTGGAAAGCCGCGTGAAAGGTCGATTTGAACAAACTTGTCTGTTGCTTTGCCCACATTAAGAATCAATTCTCTTATAGGTAGTTCCTCTTCCCATCCTTTTGCCATTGATCGTCTACATTTCGCTTAACAACCCTAGTAGTTCGATTCTCGATCGAGGCCATGATGCAGTCGTTCTTGAATACTTTCAAAGGAAAAATAATTGCACTTGCGATTTCCGTTTCTGCATTGCTAGGCTTTCTGCTTAAATTTGAAGACCAAATCAACGACGTTTCTAAGAGAGTTCAAGACCATGGATTTGACAAGGCAGCGATAGAGACGATATATAGAGTGCCAGTAATTCGTGATTGGCTTGGCCTCAGGGCCGTCGAAGATTACCATCAAACGTCAGTTTGTCTTAGGGGAACGAGTCTAATGGATTTGGATCGAGATCACGTCTCCACAGATATACTAGTATTGTATTCGCAAAAAAATGAAATCAATGGATGCAATAAAAATGACAACCCGGTTACTCATGCCCTCTTGTTAAGAGGGCAAGGCTTTAATCTTCAGCCAATACGATCCTTCAACGGAATCGCAGGAGGAACGGCGCTGTTCTCCACGTATGCAGTAGGTCCGCTAATATTTCAAGAAATTATCAGCGGCGCTTCTTTCCCGGAAACACAGATGTACGGGTTTCAAAATAATCGAATAGAACAAATTGGAATATTCCACCATGTTTTAGGAAACGCCTCTGGCGAGGAAGAAGAAACACCGTTCTTTCAATATTCACCCGCACCTGATGGTGCGCGGGTTCATGTTCCTGATGGTTACTTCGAAATAAAATTTAGTCCGCTGTCCAGAAGCTACCAGACTCGGCAATTGGACTGGAACATGATCGCTCCAGACGACGGTCATGGTGTCGTGTTGAATATCGAAGATGAGGACAAGCCCAAATTTTTTGCGAATGGAGGCCTACTAGAAGTTAACAGTGATCATCACGCCTCGCTCGCAGCACAGTCGTTGGATCGGTTTTACCTCGACGCCAGATGTACAGTAGATGGTCTTACACCGGTCAAAAGCGATTTGGGGGCCTACACGCTTGGATCTTCAAAATCCACGCGGACGATAACATGTACGACGCGTGGCGAAACAACGTACATCGATGTATCGGTGAGTTCAACCGATGATCCGTTTAAGTAACCGCGAGAGCACTTGAATGTCAGCACATTCCGAGCTGCCGACCCTTGTGCGACTGCTTGCTGACGGTGAGCCGCCATCTGAGCGTCCGGGGAACGCCCTCGACGGGTGTCTTTTCATGGCCGGGTTGAAGCAGTGCCACCCGGAATTCGCTCGCCCGAGACCGGCCATTCAGCAAGGGCGGACGAGAACTGGACTACTCAAACTGGACAACCACCTCGATCGGCCGCTCATGGCCGAACTCTGCCCGACGCCGCTGCACGCAGGACTCCAAAGCCGCGCGTCAAGCAGAGGACAGCAGCCGACCCACGGCGGACGATGAACCGGGTACCACGCCGACAGCAGCTTCGCGTGCGCAACGGCCATTCACATCGTGAAGTTGGAAGTAAGGTCGTCGGCGGTTGGGAACGCCCACGGAGGATACGTGGGCGGCTCGGTTACGCGATGGTATGACGTCGGCTTCAACCCGTCCTCCCAAAACCGCGCCCGCCGACTCGGGCGATGTCGAATCGCGGGCCCAATCGCTCAACGCGTATAAATTGCCGGAAGCGGCCTTTACTCGGATGCTGCGAAATACCCCAAGTATGCGAAGCCCACACTACTGTCTGCATTGACGAGAGAAGCGACCGCTCCGACCGAAACAAGCGCGTCAACAGTGGGTCTGCGGTTGGATATGAAACGCCACGTCTGCGGCAGCTCCGGCATGCCGCGTTCGTCGCTGGCCCGATGCAGCGCTGCGAGCAAGTCGAAGCGATCAGGCGAATGCGCGACAAAGCCTTCATTCGATACCGCAGCCTGATCGATGCCCAACAACGCGCACACTTGCTGCTTGATTGGGAGATCGTTCACGTCGGCATCACGTGACTGCTGGATCAGCGCCAGCATGCCCTCATCCACCAGCTTGCCTGCGCGCAGCAGCGACGGCAACCCGGGTGTCCACGCGTCGGGCGGACAGGCCTTGTGCGCTGGTTCCAGTTCGATGAATGGATTGATTTCCGCCGGATAGATGCGACACACCAACGGCCTCTGTTCATAGATACCGCAGCGCATGTCTGGTTGGAGATTCGGGCAAGGGCCCGCATACCCGGCCGCCAGAGTTACCAGGACCCTCGTCGACAACGACCCGCTCATCGCGGCAAACGAACGACGACGTTTATGCGCTGCCACGAGATTTTCTGCAGGCGGCTCTGTGGGCCACGGCAGCGCCTCGCAGAGAATCTGCACATCGTTGCCACGCTGCAGCCATGCAACCGCCTCCGTCACGGTCAACGGCAGACGCAGATCGTGACAACACTTGCCACACATCGTGCACTCAAAATCGATATCCATGCCCAATAGCCCTTGCGTCACGCGACGCGTTCCGGTTGTCCAGCTTGACGACCGGTAGGCACGCACGAGGGCGTCCGCCCTCGAAGCGTGGCTACCGGCAAGCACAATCAATTGGGATTAGTCGTTCGAAGGTGGCCGTTCTTACAGGCAAGACGTTTTTTTTTCAGATGTCAGCCGGGTTCGCACGAGAGCGGAAGCACCCGACAAAAATTTGCACATAGTTGTGCGAATTCTCGGGCCGCACGGTGGCAATCAACTTCGCGTTTGTTCACCCGTTCGGCGATGCTTCTCCATGATCTTGGTAGACATCCCTGATGTCGGCGCGATTGTGCCGTCGCGCTGGGCACCACGCCCAGGCTCCCCATGGCATCTGGGAATTCAATAGGCACGCGCGAACGCCGGCCATGCAACTCTTTGGCTTGCCGGTCGCGCTCCTAAGATACTTTGCCGGCCCGTCAAAGCCGCGGGGAATTGGGCACCGCGTCTTTCCCGTAGCTACAGATTTTGAAAACTCTTTGCATCGTGGCCGACGGCATCTCCATCCGGGAATTCGCGCGACAAACGTACACGACGTCACGCTCAAGGCGAGCACTGACGACTACGAATCGCGGTACGAAGAAGTAGCCGAGCTGCGAGAACTTAGCAATGAAGAAGATGAAAGTCTCGCGGATTAATCATCCAGCGACAGGTATGTAACGCCCGGAATTAACTTGAAGTAGTGAGTTTATGCGCATCGCATAGGCCATTCATTTTTCGGAGCAATCCGATACTGGCTTCTTCGGGTGTCGACTAAAGATGGTTGACGAGTTAAAGCCGTAATTGTCGCCGGGTGCCGGTTGCGTCGCGGCCGGTTGCGTTCGTATAAAAGTAAGGACTTTCAAATGTCGGATCAGCAGGAATGTAATGGCAGGTTGTACCCATTCGCAATCTATCTCGGCCACGAGGAGAGCACGACATCATGCGCCGAATCGCGGTGGTTGGCGATCAACTCAGTACGGGCGGGCAAATCCTGCATTACGCAGGCTCGATGTGTACATGGGGCGACGGAGGCCATCAAGTCGCACTTATAGGAGGTGCCGCGTACTGCGAGCAGTGTAAAAGCATCGGCATTATTGCTAAGGCCGGAGGGCCACGCCGCATCAACTTCATGGGCGAGACGGCCGCCGACAGCGACATCGTTCTGTGCAACTGCGCAACGCCACCTCGGATCGTCGCGAGACTCGCGGGCGAATCATGGTGCGATGACGAAGCCGAACATCACGCCGCTAATGCAACCGCCGCCGCGTTACTCGCCGCAGGGTCGAACCACGCTTCACGGCATGATGAACAGTTCACGCTGCGCGACGCGCGCGGGCGTGCGCTTGCAAACAGCTATTACACCGTTCGCTTTCCGTCCGGCTCGGTAGCGCACGGTATAACGGACAGCGCGGGACGCACGATGCGATACAAAACAGACGGGGCACAAAACATCTTGCTCTATCTCGGACACAAGGGTTGAGCATGTCTAAGAGACTTGCTCTCAGAGACGGCGATACAACAATTGAGAGCCATCCGACTAATAATGCGCGCTCGATCCATATTTATCTTGGACATATGCAGGAGGCTTAATGGCGCAACCACTTGCAACTGCAACAACAAACACGAATCCGAATTCCTGCGTACAGGTACAAACGGATAGACTCTGCAAGCCTTGGGCAGCGTCAATTCAAATATTAAGTTTCATTGCCGAGTGGGAAAGTGGCAGAATGAACGGTATGACGCGGATTTTTTTCAAGATCATTCGCATATAGACGTGCCGGTATCCGAAGGTTTTATTGTGTTGGTGTACGCCGATAGTGCTGGCAATCCCACGGTGGGATGCGGCCACCTTGTTCTGCCGGGGGGCAACCTGCAGGTCGGCCAGACAATAACCGTTGAGCGCGCACGGGAATTTCTGAAGAAAGATTTGCGGAGAATGGACGGCGCGTTGAATGCAAAGATACACGTACCATTGTATCAACGTGAATACGATGCGCTAGTGAGCGTTATCTTTAATTCCGGGCCGGGTCAAGCCGCTGACGAACTGGCGAGGATAGTGAACCAAGGCGACTATGAAAATGTACCTGATTCCATAAAGGACTTCCGTTGTGGTACGAGGCTGCGTCCGCGCCGTAGGTCGGAGGCCAGAATATTTGCTGAGGGTGTATACGATGCGACACATTAGAAAATCTGCTGCGTCAGTTTTGATGGTTCTGGTCCCTTTGTTTTTTCATTCCACTGCACCTGGAAAAACGATCTACTCCGTTGAGTTTGATTATAGAAAGGCTACGCCATCATCGGTGTATTTTTCTGGAAAATCGCACAAAGAGGTTGATCATCTTTGCCAGACGGGTGAACACGCATCAACCGCTGACATTGCTGCGTGCAGTCAAAGGGACTATGAAATAATTTTTGCGAAACTAAGGTCGAAAATTAAATCATTGGAAGATGGTTTTAAAAAGGGTGATGCCGAACTGAAAGCCGAGGACGACCCTATAGCATCGCCGTATTTCGAGAAAGGCCAAAACGCATGGATCGAGTTTCGTGACAACCAGTGCTACGCCGAAACGTACTCATTAGGAGAGGCGTCAATGCGTTATATGTCGTTCTGGGATTGCATGGCGCGTATCACGAAAGGAAGGTTAGATGATCTGGACAGCGTGAAAGACTGACGACGTGCAACGGTGTCGGGAGTGTTCCCCGCTTCGGCGGGGGACTTCGCAAGGTAATCTGACGGACCTTTGTGACTTCTAGTGCTCCCTCCGATAGTGGTCTTGCGAGTATCCGGGAGTGGGAAGGGCGGGGACCGAAATCGACCCACAGCGGTCAGCCGCAGCTTCCCAAAGCGGCCGTTCACGGGTCTCCCTCTCTCTCAAGCAGGTTGGAGCTTGCGCGCGCAAAAACCACAATCCTTTGGCGTAAAAACCGAGAACCCGAACTCGACGAGCGCAGACCGCAGTCGCTCAGTAAGCGATACGCCATAGACCTCTAGGATCAAATAACCCGGATTGTTCGAGTGACAATTGTGGTGATCGTCGACAGAATCCAAGATTGTGTCGCACCAGCTTTCTCGATCCACCCCATATTGAATGAACGTGGTAACGCCGCCTTCCATGTTGAGCCCGGGCGGGTTTGGCGACGCTCTCCAGATTTGCTCGGCAACGGCAACATTCGCAGGAGTAGCAACGACCCATGTATGTCGCACTCTGGCGGCCACCTCTTGAATACGAGCGCTGAAATCAGGATCTACGATAAGTGCGACCGTGTCGTTCGTCGGCATTCGTCCTCTACCTTTGCTCGCAACTATCCCGCCAGGAGCAGGCAGATTGAAAGAATTCGATGGTAATTGACGACGATCCGGCCAGCAATGCCGAACGGCAGAAACTGGCCGACTACAGCCGCTCGCCCCCGGCAGTAGTCAGCCAGCATCCCTCGAAATCAACATGCTCGGCGGCCAAGAGGTCGCTTCTTGGCAACCTCCGAAAAGCCTCAGCACTGCATGATTGCCGAGGCTCGCGCGTCGCTCGTCACTTATTAACCATCTTCGCCGGCGCACTAATCGCCAGCAAACCCCCAAGCACCATAAACGCCGCCAGCATATACATCCCCGAATCATTCGCAGCCGTCGCCTGCTTGAGCCACCCCACCGCATACGGACTCAAAAACCCCGCCAAATTCCCAATCGAATTAATCATCGCAATCCCGGCCGCCGCACCGGTCCCCGCCAGAATCGCCGTAGGCAAACTCCAAAACAACGGCAGGGTAGTGAGAATGCCCATAGTCGCGAGCGTAAGCGAAGCCATCGCCAACACAGTGTTATGCGCCCAAACCACAGAAAGCACCAACCCAACCGCCCCCGCAAACGCCGGCAGCGCAATATGCCAGCGCCGCTCCCGCTTCCGGTCCGCGCTCCGCGACACAAACACCATCGCCAGCACAGCCCCCGCGAACGGAATCGCCGAAAGCAACCCGATCATGAAAGCATCCGTCACCCCAGTAGCCTTAATAATCGTCGGCAACCAGAAGCTCACCCCATACAACCCCATCACAAACGAGAAGTACGTAAGACTAAGCATCAACACACGCCCACTCGTCAGCACCTGCCGAATCGGCATGTCATGCTTGGTCGCCTCTTCCGCGGAAACATGCCGCTCAAGCAACTGTTGCTCTTCCTTAGTCAGCCACTTCGCCTTCGAAATCCTATCGTCCAGCATGGCAAAAACCATGATCCCCACGATCACCGAAGGAATCCCTTCGAGCAGAAACAGCCACTGCCAGCCATGCCATCCGTTCAAGCCGTTAAAGGTCTTCAGGATATAACCCGACACCGGCCCGCCGATCACACCCGACAACGCAATCGCCGTCATAAACCACGTAGTCATACGCCCGCGCCGATGCGCCGGATACCAGTACGTGAGATAAAGAATGATCCCAGGAAAGAACCCCGCCTCAGCCAGACCAAGCAGAAAGCGCATCACATAAAACATCGTCGGCGTAGTGACGAACATGGTCAGCATGGAGATCACGCCCCACGACACCATGATCCGCGCGATCCACACCCGCGCGCCGACCTTATGCAGAATCACATTGCTCGGAATCTCGAAGATGAAATAGCCGACAAAGAAAATTCCGGCGCCGAAACCGTACACCGCATCGCTCAGCCCAAGATCGCTGGTCATTTGCAGCTTGGCGAAACCGACGTTGACGCGATCAAGATACGCGACCACGTAACAAAGCATGAGAAGCGGCGCGAGCCGCCAACTGACTTTGCGGTAGGTGGCCTCTTCGAAAGTGGAAGGCGGCGCACCCGCGCCGGGATGGTGGAGCGGATTTGCGGGACTAGCCATGGTGTCTCCTCTTTTCTTGTGGAATTGAAGTACCGCCGTCGATCGATTCTATCCGCGCTGCGTCGTCTGCATGACGAATCGATACCCGGGGAAAACACTGACTGCGGCGAGGGCCGCTGCGCACGAAACCCTCGCGCACCAGATACGGCGCGGCGCTACACGCAGCGCCCGCCGTCCACTTCCAGACACACGCCGGTGATGAACTCCGCCTCGTCCGAAGCCAGATAAAGCGCGGCGTTGGCGATGTCCTGCGGCGTCGAGAAACGCCCAAGCGGAATGCCGGCAAGAAAGCGCTGGCGATTTTCCGGCGTATCTTCCACGCCCATGAATTCGGACAGCAGCGCCGTCTCGCCGATCACCGGATTCACGCAGTTCACGCGTATGCGGTCCGGACCCAGCTCGACCGCCAGCGACTTGCTCGCGATAATCACCGCGCCTTTGCTGCCGTTGTACCAAACGAGCCCGGGGCGCGGCCGCACACCCGCCGTGGACGCAATATTGATGAAGCAGCCGCCGCCTTGCTCGCGGAAATACGGCACGAATTCCTGCACGCTCCAGTAGATGCTTTTCACGTTCACCGCATAGACGCGGTCGAATTCGGCTTCCGTCACATCCATCACCGGCTTGTTGCGATGCGTGGTGCCCGCGTTGTTGACGACGATCTGCACGCTGCCGAAGTCTTCGAGCGCGGCCTCGCGCAGCGTCTGCCAGTCTTCACGATGAGCGACGTTGCCCGCCACCGCGATCGCCTTGCCGCCGGCCAACGCGATTTCGCTCGCTACGCGCTCGGCGGCCGGACCGTTCAGATCGTTGACCACCACGTTCGCGCCTTCGCGCGCGTAGGTCTTCGCAATGCCTTCACCGAAACCCGAGCCGCCACCTGTGACGATGGCTGTTTTACCTGTCAACCGCATGATGTCTCCGCTGTGTGTTGTGGATGGTGATGCGCGTACCTGACTAACCGTGCTTGATTGCAATGGTCTTGAGCACCGTGAAGCCATACAGCGCTTCAAAGCCCTTCTCACGCCCATGGCCCGAATGCTTGACGCCGCCGAACGGCAATTCGACGCCGCCGCCCGCGCCATAGTTGTTGATGAACACCTGGCCGGAGCGCAGGCGGCGCGCGAGCCGCATCTGCCGTGCGCCGTCGCGTGTCCAGATGCCGGCGACGAGACCGAACGACGTGCCGTTGGCAAGCTTCAAAGCTTCGTCTTCGTCGCTGAACGACATGGCGGCGAGCACGGGGCCGAATACTTCGTCGCGCGCGAGGCGGTGGCTCGCGGGCACGTCGCGCAGCAGCGTCGGCGCCTGATAGAAGCCGCTTTCCGGCGCTTCGGGAATCACCTCGCCGTGCGCCGCCATGGCGATGCCGTCGTGCTGCGCATCCGAGAGGAAATCCCACACGCGCCGCTGCTGTTTCGCGCTGATCAGCGGCCCGCAGTCGAGGTCGGCCTGCGAAGGGCCGACGCGCAACGCATGAAACGCGCTGCTCAGCCGGTCGAGCAAGGGCTCGTAAATGGCCCGGTCGATCAACACGCGGCTACCCGCCGAGCAGGTCTGTCCGGCGTTCTGCACGATCGCCGACACCAGCACGGGCAGCGCCGCGTCGAGGTCCGCATCGGCGAAAACGATTTGCGGCGACTTGCCGCCGAGTTCCAGCGTGACCGGCACGTGATTCTCGGCGGCCATTTGCGTGACGAGCTTGCCGGTATCCGGCGAGCCGGTGAACGAGATGTGATCGATGCCCGGATGACGCGCAAGCGCCGCGCCCGCTTCGTGGCCGAAGCCCGTGACGATATTCAGCGCGCCGGCCGGCAAACCCGCCTCGGCAGCAAGTTCGGCGACGCGCAACACGGAGAGACACGCATCCTCTGCCGGTTTGACGACGCAGGCATTGCCGGTGGCGAGCGCCGCACCCACGCTGCGCCCGAAAATCTGCATGGGGTAATTCCACGGCACGATATGGCCGGTTACGCCGTGCGGCTCGCGAATCGTCAGCACCGTATAGCCGGTCTGGTAAGGCAGCGTTTCGCCGTGCAACTTATCCGCCGCGCCGGCGTAAAACTCGAAATAGCGGGCGAGGGCGGCCGAATCGGCGCGCGCCTGCTTGAGCGGCTTGCCGGTGTCGCGCGCTTCGAGTTGGGCGAGTTCTTCCTGCCGCGCGGCAACCAGCATGGACAGCCGGTACAGGATGCGGCCGCGTTCGGCGGCGCTGGCTTGACCCCAGGGGCCTTCGAACGCGCGGCGCGCGGCGTGCACGGCGGCGTCGATATCCGCCGCGGTGCCGCGCGCGAGTTGGGTGAAGGGCTGGCCGTCCGAGGGATCGAGTACGGCGATCGTCTCGCCGCCTGATGCAGCGGACCATTCGCCGCCGATGAAATGCCGGGCTTCTTCCATGCATGCTCCTTGAGGTGTCACGAGCACCGCGCTGCGGTGACGTGGTGTTCACAAACGAGAGGCACAATCGAGAGACGCCAGACGATTATCGCCCCGATCCAACGACGGATGCCATTGGCCGATTGGCTATAATGGCGCATTCAGCACTGTCCGGCCGCAGCGCCGCTGCTCGAGGCGAGTTTCACGTTGCATCCCGTTCGAGCGAGCGCGCCGCGCGCCGTGTTCCGAATTCCATCCCGACCAGAGAGCGCTCATGAGCTTCAATAACGTCCCCGCAGGCAAAGACCTTCCGCAAGATTTCAACGTCATCATCGAAATCCCGGCGCAAAGCGATCCGGTGAAGTACGAAGCCGACAAGGAAACGGGCCTGCTCCACGTCGATCGTTTCATCAGCACGGGCATGCGCTATCCGGCGAACTACGGCTACATTCCGCAAACGCTGTCGGGCGACGGCGACCCGGTCGACGTGCTGGTGATCACGCCGTTCCCGCTGCTGGCCGGCTCCGTGGTGCGTGCCCGCGCACTCGGCATGCTGCAAATGACCGACGAATCCGGCGTGGACGCGAAACTGGTCGCAGTACCGCACGACAAGGTCTGCCCGATGACCGCCAACCTGAAGTCGATCGACGACGTCCCGGCGCATCTGAAAGACCAGATCAAGCACTTCTTCGAGCAATACAAGGCGCTCGAGAAGGGTAAGTGGGTGAAGGTCGAGGGCTGGGCGGACATCGAAGCCGCGCACAAGGAAATCACCGAAGGCGCGGCGAACTACAAGAAGTAAGCTGCGTCACACCTGGTGAATAGAAAACCGCGCGAGCCTGCAAAGGCCGCGCGGTTTTTTCATGGCTAGTCGAAACATGAGGCCGGTGCGCGCCGCCTAGTCCGGGAGCGTGGACGCATAGACGCAGTGCATCGACAGGATGAACCGAAGCCATTTTTATATCTACGCGTAAACCCGTATTATTGGCCGCCTGCATACGCGTGCCTGCCGCCGGCCGGCGCGCTGCGCCGACGCAGCGCCAATCCGCGTTCCCTGGAGCCCATCTTTCGGATGCTGAATCGCAAGTCCAACCCGTCGTCTTCATCGCAACGCTGGTCGAACTGGCTGTATGCCGTCGTCAGCGCGATTTACCGCAAGCGGCCGGTATGGATGGTGTCGTTTTCGACCAGCGAAGCGAGTCTCTCCGAAGGCTTGCGAGCGGCTTGTGCGTCGACGGCCATGCTCGCGCTCGGCAATGTGCTGCACGAACCGGCCTTCGCGTGGGCGGCGATCGGCGCGTTCTGGACCTGCCTCGCCGATGCGGGCGGCTCCAACCGCGCCCGCTTTGCGTCGATGATGGGCTTCGCGGTGCTGTCCACGCTGTGCGGCGGCCTGACGGCTTACGCTTCCGGAGCAGGCGCCGTGTTCGCCGCGCTTGCGGTGCTAGTGTTCACGACACTCGGCGCATTCGGCAGGATCTGGGGCGCGGCCACTTCGCAGGTGACGATTCTCGCGGCCACCGCATGCGTCGTGATGGTCGACCGGCCGATGCACAGCGTTCGGCAAGGCATGGCGTTTCTCGGCATCTACCTGATCGGATGTCTGTTTGCCGTGGCGCTGAGTCTGACGGTCTGGCGCATTCATCCATTCGGCACGAGTCGCTCGTCGTTGCGCGCCGTGTATCTGCGTCTCGCTGATATCGCCGTGGACAGCGCGCGGCTGCTCGAACGACGCGCGGCACGCGGCGAATGGGCCACGCATGCCGCAAAATTTCGCGCCGATGCCCGCGCCGCGCTGGAGCGCTCGCGCAAAGTGCTGGCGCGTGTGCCGGCGTCGAGAACGGGCGGCCGCGAAACCTACGACACGCTGCTCGGCTTGCTGACCGACAGCGAAGCGTTGTTCGCGTATCTGATCGCCGTCTCGGGCGCATGTGAACGAGTGCCCGACGACGCATGGCGCGCGAAGCGCGCGGCCCGGCTGCTGACGGTCATGGGCGACGTGCTGCGCGGCATCGGCGCGGCCGCCAACGACGCACAGTGGGCCCGTCTCGCCGATTTGCAACTGCGTTTGCGGCGTTTTGCGCGGCGCCTCGAAACCGCCTTGATGGAACCGGTGACGCTGAAGTCCGATTTCGAACTCGTCGACTTCACGCCGGTGCATGCAGAGCCCGAAGGCTGGCGCGACAGCGCCGCGCGGCTTTTCACACGCGTCTGGTCCACCTTCAAGGCCAACCTGTCGATCGAGTCTGTCGGCTTGCGGCATGCGGCCCGCGTCGGCGTGACGACCACCACGGGCTTTCTCGTGATCCGCGCACTCGGTCTGCCGTTCGGCTACTGGGCCACCATGGCGACGCTGCTGATCCTGCAACCGTCGATCGCCGCGACCTGGCCGCGCAGTATCGAGCGCGCGGCGGGCAGCATCGTGGGCGGCGTGCTGGCGGCGGCGATCGGTTATGCGATCCATTCGCCGCTCGGCATTTCGCTCGCGGTGTTTCCGCTGGTGATGGCGACCATGGCGCTGCGTCCCGTGAGCTACAGCCTCTTCGTGCTGTTTCTCACGCCGACCTTCGTGCTGGTCGCCGACTTCGCGACGCCGGGCGCCAGCGAATTCGCCTATGCGCTCACGCGGCTCGGCAACAACGTGCTCGGTTGCGTGTTGGCGCTGCTGGCCACGTTCTATCTCTGGCCGACGCGCGAAAAGATCGACTATCGCGCGTATTTGAGCGAGGCGGTCCGCGCCAATCTCGCTTATCTGAGAGCCGCGCTGGCATCGCCTCGCCGCAGCGAGAAAGAGATGGAGCGCTTGCGCCGCGCCGCGGGTCTGGGCAGCAATAACGCGGAGGAAGCCATCGGCCGGATGCGCCTCGAAAAACTTGAAGACTCGATGGTCGACACCGTCACGCTCACCGTGCTGAGCCTGTTGCGAAGAATGGCCGGCACCGCGACGCAACTGCGTCTGAGTACGAACCGGCGCGACATGCACGATGAACTCGGCGCGTGGATCACGACCGTGAGCGCGGACATCGACGCCGCGTTGAGCCGCACCTTGCGGCCGGTGCGCCTTGGGCTCCCCGCGCGAGAGCGGCTGACTTCATTGGAAGCCGATGCGGTGGGCGAGCTTGCGCTGATGCATCGGCTGCTCAACGAGCGGATGCGTGAGGCGAGGGGATAGTTACGCGGCGGTGCCAGGAAGAAGGGCGAAGCTGAAGCGTTGTCAGGACTCGCCGGTTTGTTCTTCAGCTTGTTCTTCGTCGACAGCCGGTTCGGGTTCAGGCAAAGGCATCACCGATTCGAGCGTGCGCAGTCCCGCGGCGAGCGCCCGCTTCTCGGAAGCCGACAACCGCTTGACCCAATATTCCGCGCGCGAAGCAGTAGACCGGTCCGTCAATTCGAACGACGCCAGAACCTGCACCGGCTTGCGCGAACGCGTATAACGCGCGCCTTCGCCGCTGACGTGTTTGTCGAAGCGCGCCTGCACATCGACGGCGATGCCGGTATAAACGCTGCCGTCCGAGCATTCGAGCAGATAAAGAAACCAGGCCATGAATGCGCTCAGTCTTTGAACGGATTGTGTTCGCGCAGCTCATCCACATACGCGTGGATGCTGTTCTTTTCGTTGTCGAGAAAGTGGCCGACCGCATCGGCGAACGCGGGATGCGCGAGCCAGTGCGCCGAGCGCGTGACCGTGGGCAGAAAGCCGCGCGCCATCTTGTGCTCGCCCTGGGCACCGCCTTCGAACGCGCCGAGCTTTTCCTCGATGCAGAATTCGAGCGGCTGATAGTACGCCGTTTCGAAATGCAAACACGGCACGTGTTCCAGCGCGCCCCAATAGCGGCCATACAGCGTGCCGCCGGTTTTCGCGTCGCGCTGATACACCACCAGCGAACTTGCGATCGGCTTGCCTTCGTATTCGGCGATGACGAGCAGCAGGTTCTCGGGCATCGACGCGCCGATCATGCGGAAGAAATCCAGGTTCAGATACGGACTCGAAAAGTGCTCGCGGTACGTCTGCCGATAGCACTTGCTGAAGAAACGCCAGTCCGCGTCCTGAATGTCTTCGCCGCGGATCCGGCGCATCGTCACGCCGGCCTCCTGCACTTTACGACGCTCGGCGCGAATGTTCTTGCGCTTCTTCTGTTCGAGCGTGGAGAGGAAATCGTCGAAGTCGCGATAGCCGTCGTTGAGCCAATGAAACTGCACGCCTTCGCGTTGCATCATGCCCATGTCGGTGAGCGCTGCGGCTTCCGTTTCGGTGGGGAACAGCACGTGCAGCGACGACACGTCGGCCTGTTCGGCGAACGCCATCAGCGTCGCGGCCAGGTGCCTGAGCGCATGCGTATCCGCTGACAGCAACCGGTTGCCTTGCACCGGCGTGAACGGCACCGCGCACAACAGCTTCGGGTAATACGGCAAGCCGTTGCGCTTGTAGGCGTCGGCCCATGCCCAGTCGAACACGTACTCGCCGTATGAGTGCCCTTTCAGATACACGGGCGCGGCGGCCACGAGCTTGTCCGTGCGCGGGTCGCTCAACGTGACGAATTGCGGCGCCCAGCCGGTATCCGCGACCGCACAGCGGGTCGCATGCAAGGCGCTCAAAAACTCATGCCGCAGAAACGGCGTGGGCTGCGACTGCTGCGCGAGCAGGGCATTCCATTCGGCGGCGTCTACCTCGGAGGGCGACGCCAGAATGCCCGTGCGATAATCAAAGCGTTCCTGGTTCAATCTGTGTGACTGTTCCCAATGAGCGGCGCGGCGCGCTAGTGGTAATCAGGCGCCACGCCGTTCGTTTATCCGATTTGTCCATTCCGTCGAGCTAACCAGCCGCGGTACTCGCAAGCCACGCCGGCTTGCCTGTCGATCCTGCCATGAAGACCCGAATCGCTCTTGCTCAAATCAATGTCACCGTCGGCGACTTCGCCGGCAACGTCGCGAAGATCGTCGCTGCCGCGCGCGCCGCGCACAACGATGGTGCGAAGCTGCTGATCGCGCCTGAACTCGCGCTGTCCGGTTATCCGCCCGAAGATCTGCTGCTGCGTCCCGCGTTCTATGCCGCGAGCGCGGCGGCGCTGGCCGACCTCGCCACGCAACTCAAGCCGTTCGCCGGCCTGCATGTGATCGTCGGCCATCCGCTGCGCGACATCACGCACAATGCGGCGCACGGCCATGGTAATGCAAACGCGCCGATCGAGCGCGGCGTGCCGCCGGTCGATACTTTCAACGCGGCCTCGCTGATCGTCGACGGAGAAGTGCGCGGCACGTATCGCAAGCAGGATTTGCCCAACACCGAGGTGTTCGACGAGAAGCGCTATTTCGCGTCGGACCCGCAGCCGTTCGTGTTCGAACTCGATGGCGTGAAGTACGGCGTGGTGATTTGCGAGGACGCATGGCATGCGTCGGCAGCGCAAATGGCGAAGGCGGCGGGCGCGCAAGTGGTGCTCATTCCGAACGGCTCGCCGTATCACCTGAACAAGGAAGCGGTGCGCTTCGACATTCTGCGCGCGCGGATTCGCGAGACCGGATTGCCGATGGTCTACGTGAACATGGTCGGCGCGCAGGACGAACTGGTGTTCGACGGCGGCTCGTTCGTGCTCGACGCAGAGGGCGAACTGGTCGCCAAGATGGCGCAGTTCGAGGAAGCGACCGCGGTCGTCGAATTCGAAGACGGCAAGCCGTTGCCCGCGCCAATCGCGCAGGAGCAGTCGATCGAGGCGCAGGTTTACGCCGCGCTCGTGATGGGCGTGCGCGACTACATCAACAAGAACGGTTTCCCGGGCGCTTTGATCGGCCTGTCGGGCGGCGTGGATTCGGCGCTGGTGCTGGCCGTCGCGTGCGACGCGCTCGGCGCGGACCGCGTGCGCGCGGTGATGATGCCGTCGCGCTACACAGCGGATATTTCCACCACGGATGCCGCCGACATGGCGCGCCGCGTCGGCGTGCGCTACGACGAAATCGCGATCGCGCCGATGTTCGACGCGTTCCGCAGCTCGCTCGCGGAAGAATTCGCCGGCCGCGCCGAAGACGCCACCGAAGAAAACATTCAGGCGCGCATTCGCGGCACCTTGCTGATGGCGCTGTCGAACAAGTTCGGCTCGATCGTGCTGACCACCGGCAACAAGAGCGAAATGGCCGTGGGCTACTGCACGTTGTACGGCGACATGGCCGGCGGCTTCGCGGTCATCAAGGACATTGCAAAAACGCTCGTCTACCGCTTGTGCCACTACCGCAACCAGGCAACTACCTTCGACAAACAGGACGTCATTCCCGAGCGCATTCTGACGCGCGCGCCGTCGGCGGAACTGCGCGAGAACCAGACCGATCAGGACAGCTTGCCGGAATACGACGTGCTCGACGCGATCATGCGCATGTACATGGAAGAGGACCGCTCGCTCGCCGAAATCATCGCGGCAGGCTATGCGGTCGACGACGTCAAACGCGTCACGCGCCTCATCAAGATCAACGAATACAAGCGGCGTCAGGCGCCGATCGGCATTCGCGTGACGCATCGCGCGTTCGGGCGCGACTGGCGTTATCCGATCACGTCGCGCTACACCGAACTGGTGGAGTGAGCTTTAAGCGAACCGCTGCGGACTTACCCGAAGCGCGCGCCGGATTGCCGCAACGCATCCGGCGCGGCGTAGAATAAAAATCATCCATTTCCCTTTCACTCTTCCAGACACGAGACGAGGTTCGCCATGAAGCGCATCACTGCAGTCATCAAACCGTTCAAACTCGACGAAGTGCGCGAGGCGCTCGCTGAAGTCGGCCTCACCGGGCTGACCGTGACCGAGGTCAAAGGCTTTGGCCGGCAAAAAGGCCATACCGAGCTCTATCGTGGTGCAGAGTATGTGGTCGACTTTCTGCCGAAAGTGAAGATCGAAGTCGTGGTGGCGGACAATCAGTGCGACCAGGTGATCGATGCGATCATCGGCGCGGCGCGCACGGGCAAGATCGGCGACGGCAAGATTTTCGTCGCGGAAGTCGAGCGCGTGATCCGCATTCGTACCGGTGAAGAAAACGAAGCAGCGGTTTGACGCTGCTGAGTTCGTTGTCTTAAGCAGAAATCGAGCGGCGGAATTTGCCAACGTAGTCAACTGCACGACATCAGCCATGAATGCACCGCGCCGGTGCGCTCAGGCAGCGGCAAAACCGTGCGCTCAAATAAAAAACGGTGCGATACCCTTTCGGACATCGCACCGATACGCGCCTCTCGCAGCAGCGTG
The DNA here is from genome assembly GCF_042680985.1 of Paraburkholderia dipogonis. NCBI lineage: Bacteria > Pseudomonadati > Pseudomonadota > Betaproteobacteria > Burkholderiales > Burkholderiaceae > Paraburkholderia > Paraburkholderia dipogonis. Next base: position 269,817 of record NZ_JBHUFR010000011.1, read on the forward strand.
AAAAAGATTCTCTTGAAGAACTCTTGATTACACCCCGAAGGAAATTCCTTTGGGGAACACCGTTCGATTAGAACGAGTGTTGAATACCTGCGTACACGCCAGTCTGGTTGTGACCCGGCAGCGGGTTGTCCGTCGCCGTGGACGTGCCAGCGTTGTTGGCATTCAGGCCGTAGTTAGCCGTCTTGCTGTTACGCGTCTGAGCGACCTGGAGGTCCAGCAACGTGCGCTTGGACAGGTTGTACGAACCGCCGACCGTGTAGATCGTCGCGTTGCCTGAACCATTGTTGCCGTTCACGTGGTAGACCGCTGCAATCAGCGCCGCTGCCGGCGTTGCTTGCCACGTCACACCGCCCCATTCGTGATCCAGAGTCGTCGGCTGGCCCGGCAGAACGCCTTGAGCACCTGCCGAACGGACTGCCTGGTAAGCAGCCTGAATCTTGAACTGGCCCAGGAACACGTTCACGAGAGCCGAGTATTCACGCGATGCCGCGAATACGCCGTTGCCGATGTTGCCCGGGTTGACCGTGCTTGCGTTCGGGCCGTACAGCACGCCGTTAGCCGGGTTGCGGATTTCGTCGTACAGACCGCGGATCTGGAACAGCGAGTTCGTGTACGTGATCTGTGCGCCAGCTTCGCGACCTTGAGCGGTCGTGCCGTTGCCGTTCCAGCTCGTTGCATTCGACAGCGCGTATTGACCGTAGAAGTCAAAGCCTGCGATCTTCGGCGACTGGTACGCGAAGTTGTTGCTCGATTGCGGCCAGTTGCGGCCACGCACCAGCGACGCCGACGACCAGTTCGATTGACCGAACGGGTCGAAGTCCCACACGCCGTTCGAGATGTACAGCATGCGGCCCATCGTGAACGTACCGTATGCGTCGTTCGACAGGCCGACCGTTGCCCAACGATTGAAGAGACCGCCGCCGCCAGGGCCTGCACCCGTCATGGTGTTGAAGGAGCCTTCCAACTGGAACAGGACCTTGTTGCCGCCACCGATGTCCTCAACGCCCTTCAAGCCCCACAGGCTGGTACCCCAGTCGCCGCTTTCCGCGCGCCAGCGGCTCGTGCTGCCCGTTGCCGAGCCAGCCAGGTTCGAGCCTTGCGGAACGCCCGACATGTATTCGATACCGGCGTCAAGGCGGCCGTACAGCGTCACGCTGCTTTGGGCGTGCGCAACAACACCGGCTGTCATCAGCGCAGCGGCGAGCAAAGCTTTCTTCATCTTCTCCTCCATACCCTGTCAAAAAGTGAAACCCAGTACTGCGAATGGTGCTCGGCCGCGATTTGCGCCGAACAGAAATCGGTACCAGGGAGATTAGCGGGTGGATTGGGTTTCCTGCCGTGACGTGTAGCCTTGGGGCTATCTGGTCGTCATGCCGATCCCTCGCCGACCGGTTCTCCTCTGTGCTTTGAAGTGAAACTACTTTTAATGAACTTTGTTTTGCTACTTTGGTTACTAATTTATCAAAAATACCCTGAACTGGGAGAAGAAATTAGTACCTGCCTTGATCGATGTCTCCAAATTGCAATAACAATGTGCGCGACGACCTGTTGCAACCGCTTCGAAAAACGCGGAAACCCTTATGCGACAAGGGAATCACGGATCGGCGCGGGTAACGTTAAGGATTGCCACTATTGACGCTTCAAATGCGGCAGAGTAGGGCGGATAAGCGGGGGTGGGAGGCTTGCGGGGCGCGGTTTTCGCGGCCGAAATCGACGGAATGCGCAGGTGAGCGAAACAAAAAAAGGCGCTGGTAAGCGCCTTGTAATACTACTTTCACTACAACCCAAATAGCGGGCTGTGCCTCAGTTGTTATTTGAGGCTGCCGGAGAGGAACTGCTTGAGCCGGTCGCTCTTCGTGTTCCTGAAGACTTCGTCGGGGTGGCCTTCTTCTTCCACGCGGCCTTGATGCAGAAACATCACGTGATTCGACACGTTGCGCGCGAAAGCCATTTCATGCGTGACGACGATCATTGTGCGGCCTTCTTCGGCGAGCGTCTGCATGACCTTGAGCACTTCGCCGACCAGCTCGGGGTCGAGCGCGGAAGTCGGTTCGTCGAACAGCATCACATCCGGATGCATGGCCAGCGCGCGTGCGATCGCCACCCGCTGCTGCTGGCCGCCCGACAGATGCGACGGATACTGTTTCTCCAGGCGCGGCGCGAGCCCGACCTTTTCCAGATATTCACGCGCGCGGTCTTCGGCTTCCTTGCGCTTCAGACCCAGCACGTTGACCGGCGCCTCGATGATGTTCTCGAGCACGTTCATGTGCGACCACAGGTTGAAGTGCTGAAACACCATCGACAGCCTGGTGCGCACGCGCTGCAACTGCTTCGGGTCCGACACGCGCAGCGCGCCGTTCTTGCCGATCTGCGTGCGCACTTCTTCACCGTCGACGAAGATGCGTCCCGAGTTCGGCTGCTCGAGAAAGTTGATGCAGCGAAGCATCGTGCTCTTGCCCGAACCGGACGAGCCGATCACGCTGATCACGTCGCCGGCGTTCGCCTTGAGCGACACGCCCTTGAGCACTTCGTTGTCGCCATACTGTTTGTGAAGCTCGTCGACGAAGAGCTTCTGCTTCTTGTTGTTCATCAGGATCCTTGGGCGTGCTTACTTGCTGAGGGCGCGGTGCCTTGGGTTACTTGCCTTGCGGCCGCAGGTAAGCGAGCCAGCGGCGCTCGGCGCGGCGGAACAGCCACACGAGCGCGAAAGAAATGCACAGATAGAGCAGGGCGGCGATGCCGAACGCGTTGAACGACTGATATGTCGCGGAGTTCACATCGCGCGCGATCTTGAGGATGTCCGGCACGGTCGCGGTGAACGCGACGGTGGTGGCGTGCAGCATCAGGATCACTTCATTGCTGTAGTAGGGCAATGCGCGGCGCAGGGCCGACGGCAGAATCACGCGCCGGTACAGCGTGAACGACGACATGCCGTACGCACGCGCCGCTTCGATCTCGCCGTACGGCGTCGCCTTGATCGCGCCGGCGAAAATCTCGGTGGTGTACGCGCAGGTGTTCAGCGTGAAGGCGAGCAGCGTGCAATGCATGCCGTCGCGGAAGAACGCATTGGTGAGTTCGTGATTGCGGATGATCTCGAGGCTGTACAAGCCGGTGTAGCAAAGCAGTAGTTGCACATACAACGGCGTGCCGCGGAACACATACGTATAGAGCCACACCAGCGTGGAGAGCCACTTTTTCTTCGACACGCGCGCCACCGCGAGCGGAATCGACAGGCAGAAGCCGAGCCCGATCGACACCACCAGCAGCCACAGCGTGATCACCACACCGGTGAGGCGGTAGCCGTCGGTGTAGAGATAATTGCGCCAGTATTCCTGAATGATCTCGATCATAGATCCGCCTTTCGTACGCCGGTCGAGTAACGCTTTTCGAGGTACATCAGCACGAAGTTGGACACTGTGGTGATGACGAGATAGATCGCCCCCGCGAACAGGGTGAAGAAGAAGAACCGCAAGGTGCCCTTGCCCGCGTCCTGCGAAGCTTTGACCACGTCCGCGAGACCGATGATCGACACCAGCGCGGTGGCCTTCACCATCACCTGCCAGTTGTTGCCGATGCCAGGCAGCGCGAAGCGCATCATTTGCGGGAACATCACGCGCGAGAACACCTGCCAGCCGGTCATGCCGTAGGCGGCGCCGGCTTCGAGCTGGCCGCGCGGCACCGCGAGAAACGCGCCGCGGAAGGTCTCGGTGAAGTACGCGCCATAAATGAAGCCGAGCACCGCGACGCCGGCCACGAAAGGATCGATGTCGATCTGCTCCCAGCCGAGCAAGTCGGTCAGGTTGTTCAGCCAGATCTGGATGCTATAGAACAGCAGCAGCATCAGCACCAGGTCGGGCACGCCGCGCACAAGCGTGGTGTAGACGGTGCCGACGCCGTAGGAGAAACGGTTTTTCGACAGTTTCGCCGCCGCGCCGAGCAGGCCCAGCACGAAAGCGAACGCCAGCGACAACACCGCCAGTTTGACGGTTTGCCAGGTGCCGTTGAGGAGCAGCGGGCCGTAGCCTTGAAGGAACATGGGGGGTCCTTGACGATGTGTTTGCGACACACCGCGAAAGACGCGGCCAACTCTGCGCCGCGTTTGCCGCGAGCCTAGGCTCGCAGTGACCTGCGGCGCACAGCGCACCGCTGTGCAAATCATGACTGCATGGCCGTTACCGGTCTTGCAGCGCGCTTTTCGACTCTTGTTGTGAAACTGCGGGTGAATCTACTGCCGACTGTATTACGAAGCCTCGCGAAAGCCCATGCGGGCGAGCCCCGAGTTTCGTGGGTGCTGCCTGTGTTTCCTCGATTCAGGGCCTGGACTCGATTGGCCGTCGCTATTCTAGGCGGTCAAAATTGTCGCGCCGCTCAGGGTTTCGGCTTCGAAGCGGGACACGTCCATTCGCTGTCTTGAAGCAGTCTGGCGCGGGTCTGAAACCGGCGGCCAACCCATGGCAGCCCGTCATGCCGGACCCGCCGGCGCGCCTTCGGCGCCCACGCAATCTCGAAAAGGGCGGTATTTTACCCGAACAGGGACGAGGCGCCAGTCCGGGACGCCGGCGGCGGCAAACTCGCATGCGCGGGCGTTGTGCGAGCGCGACGTTGCCGCGTTTTTTCACCACGCCAGATTGCGCGGATTTATGAAACGATCCGGTGCACCCGCGCGGATTGTTTAGTGCGGGCCATGCCCATACATTCTCGGCATCGCTATTTACTCACCAGGAGTCCTTCCATGTTCGAGATTCGCCGCTCCGAAGAACGCGGTCACGCCAACCACGGCTGGCTCGACTCGTATCACAGCTTCTCGTTTGCCGACTATCGCGATCCCCAGCATGTGCATTTCGGCCCGCTGCGGGTCATCAACGAAGACCGTATCGCCGGCGGCGAGGGCTTCGGCACGCACGGCCATCGCGACATGGAAATCGTCACTTATGTGCTCGAAGGCGCGCTGGCCCACCGCGACAGCATGGGCAACGGCTCGACGATCCGTCCCGGCGACGTGCAGCGCATGAGCGCCGGCACGGGTGTGCAGCACAGCGAGTTCAACGCGTCGCAGGACGAGTCCGCGCACCTGTTGCAGATCTGGGTGATTCCGCAGCGCGCAGGCGACCAGCCGAGCTACGAGGAAAAACGTTTTGACGCCGCCGACAAGCGCGGCCGCCTGCGCGTGGTCGCTTCGCCCGACGGCCGCGACGGTTCGGTGACGATCCATGCGGACGCGTCGATCTACGCGGCGCTGATCGACGGCGAAGAAACGGCGACGTTCGCGCAGCCCAAAGGACGTCTGACGTATGTGCATGTGGCGCGCGGCGCGCTGACGGTGAACGGCAAAGCGCTCCGTGCAGGCGACGCCGCCAAGCTCAGCGACACGGATACCGTCACGCTTGAGAGGGGCGAGAATGCCGAAGTGCTGCTGTTCGATCTGGGGCAGCTCAACGGTTGAGCCGTCGTCGCTCGGTCGCGCTTTCACTGAATGAATAGTTGAAGCCGCAACGAGCACGCTTCACGCATGCATCACGGCAGTCCGCGCGCAGCGTGTCGCGCGGTAGAAAAAACGCCACGGAGGGCAAGCCTCCGTGGCGTTTTCGCATTCAGCAGCACAGACGGTCGCGCGAGCCGTCTGTGCATCTACACCGAGCCGCTTACTGATTGGCCGCCGGTGCCGATGCCGCGCCCTTGCGATGCTCCCAGTGCTCGCGCATCTTTTCATGACGCGACTCCATCTTCGCAAAGCGCTGCTTGAGGGCGGTGCTGACGGTGGTCTTCTGCTGGTCGTTCAGGCCGTTATAGAACTTGAGCCACGCATCCGAGGTTTGTTGACGCAGTTGTGCGTCTTTCTGTTCGACCTGCTGGTGCGCGGCGGCCATGGCGTTCAGGTCCAGGATCGGCTGCTGCTGCGCGGCCTTGAACTGGTTCTTGATCTGCTCATGATTGGCGCGCATGGCTTCGTGGTTCTGCTTCATGGTGTCGAGCGCGGCTTGCCACTGCTTTTCCTGATCCGCGTTCAGCTTCAGTTGATCGTGCAGTTGCGTCAGTTCCTTCATGAAGTGGCCGTGCCAGCCGCCAGGGCCGCCGTGGTCGGCATTGGGTTGTGCGGCATAGGCAGCGCCCGCCCCGATGGCGAGAGCAGTGGCGGCAACGGCGAGAACGCGCGAGATCTTTTTGGTAGACATGTGAGACTCCCTGTAATGGAATAGCCGACGATGCAACCGGTTAAAGTGAACGGCCTGCATTCGGTAAGACACAGCGTAGAGAAGTGCGCAGATCGCTGTGTTACGTGGCAGGATGCGGCTATTACGGGGGATTACGCACACCTTTCACCGTAACACCCGGTAACCCTTGGGGCCGGTTTGAAATCGAAAACCCTTCCTGCTGCGCGTTAAACTTCATCCCATGGCTACTCAAATACTTGTTGTCGACGACGACGTCGAATTGCGCGATCTGCTCCGCGACTATCTGGCCCGCCAGGGCATCGAGGTTTCGGTGCTGCACGACGCGGGCTCGCTCGAGCGCAGGCTCGAACGCGAGCGCCCGGACCTGATCGTGCTCGACCTGATGATGCCGGGCGTTGACGGGCTCACCGCGCTGCGCAAGCTGCGCGCGTCGGGCGACGACATCCCGGTGATCATGCTCACGGCGCGGGCGGACGACGTCGACCGTATCGTCGGGCTGGAACTCGGCGCGGACGACTACCTCGGCAAGCCGTTCAATCCGCGCGAATTGCTGGCGCGCGTGCAGGCCGTGCTGCGCCGCCGTCGCACGCTGCCCTCGGCGGCGGCGCCGGAACAGCGCGAGCCGTTCAACTTCGGCCGCTTCACGCTGGACTTCCAGTCGCGCACGCTGCATCTGGAAGACAAGCCGCTCACGTTGTCGGGCAGCGAATTCGCGCTGCTGAAGATTTTCGTCAATCACCCCATGCGCACGCTCACGCGCGAGCGCCTGCTCGAACTGCTGCACGGCCCGGAATACGACGGCACCGACCGCGGCATCGACGTGCAGGTCTGGCGCCTGCGCCGCATTCTCGAAACCGACCCGTCCACGCCGCGCTTCATTCAAACAGTGCGCGGCCGCGGCTACGTGTTCGTGCCCGACGGCGAACAGCATGCGCCGGCCCATTGATTCGCTGTTCGGACGGCTGGCGCTGCTAGTCGTCGCGGTGCTGCTGCTGTCGCATTTCGCGTGGTACGCGCTCATGCGCCTCGAGCGCAGTCAACTGCAAACGCGCTACGCGGTCGAAGAAGCCACTTTCCTCGTCGACGCGGTGCGTCAGCACGTCGCCCGGTCGCCGGACCAGCCCTTGCCGTCGCGCGTCAAACTGGTCGATCCGGCGAGCCCGGAAGTGCCGCCGGAGGTCGCGGACTTGCCGCCGCCGCTCGAACGTTTCGTCGAAGACGCGCGCGACCGCATGCCGTCCGGCACTCAAGTGCGCGTCGGCCAGCCGGGCCGCCCGCCCACGCTATGGGTGCGCGCGCCCTCCGACAAAAGCTGGATCGTCGTGCCGGTGCAGCCGTTGCGCACGCCGCGCTCGCTCGATCGCACGGTGCTGTGGCTTGCCATCATCTTCTCGTTCGCGGTAATGGCGGCGCTGTTCGCCGCGTGGGCCCTACAGCAACCATTGCGCTCGCTCGCCCAGGCGGTGGCGCGTTTCGGCCGCGGTCAGCCGGTGCCGCCGGTGCCGGAGCGCGGGCCGCGCGAGTTGCGTCAACTCACGCACGGCTTCAATCAGATGGTCCAGGAAGTGGCGCGCACGGAGAACGACCGCGCCGTGATGCTGGCGGGTGTGGCGCACGATCTGAAAACGCCGCTCGCGCGTTTGCGGCTGCGCGCCGAAATGATGGACGAAGTGAAGATGCGCGATGGCGTGGTGCGCGACGTCGATTCCATGACGCATATCGTCGAACAGTTTCTGGTGTTCGCGCATGACGGCGCCGATCGCAGCGAGGCGGTCGAGGTGGACGCGCAGTGCGAGCGGATCGTACGCAGCTATCGCGCGGTGGCCTCCGGTACCCCCACCGTGCAGACCGAACTCAACGCGGGGCCGGCGTTCCTGTTGCCCGCCGCCACGCTCGACCGGATTCTGTCGAATCTGCTCGACAACGCGCATGCCTATGGCGCGCCGCCGGTCGTCGTGGCCACGGAGCGTACCGCGCAAGGCTTCACTTTGTCGGTGAGCGACAGCGGCAGCGGCATCGCGGCCCAGGATCTGATCAACGCCAGCCGGCCGTTCGTGCGGCTCGATCCCGCGCGCGGCGGCAACGGCCATAGCGGCCTCGGGCTCGCCATTGTCGAGCGGCTGGTGCGGCGTGCGGGAGGAGAGTGGGAGATCGGCAACCACGGCGGCCGTGGGTTGCGAGTCTTGATGAGCTTTCCGCTCGAAGTGTTGCCGCGGGTCGCGGCGGCCTCGGAGAACGCTTGGGGTTGATAGGTGGATGCGCGGCGCGGGCTTTGGCAGTCCGTGCCGCGTCTTGAGATCCGAACGCAAGATTCGCAAGACGCGGCCGGCAGCCGGCGCGCTAGTCCGAGAACAACGTATTCAGCGCGTTCGCCGCTTCGCTATCCACCGTATTCCACGTCACCGTTTCGGCTTCGAAAATATAGTGCGTGGTGTATTTGCCGAGACGCGCCAGGATCTCTTCCTGAATGAGTTCCGGCGCGACGTCCAGTTTCAGATACCACGTGGTAGACGACAAACGCGTCTGAAACGCGCCGTATTCAGCCAGCAGATGGTCGAACGCGTCAGCATCCTGATCGCGGCAGACGATGACCAAATTTCCCTTCATGCGAATCTCCCGTTAAAGCGGTAGCGGCAACCTCGATATCAGGGTCGATGATACCTGCTTCGTCAGGAATGCCCGAGGGCGGCTCTTGCCTTGCGTCAGCTTGCGGCGTGATTGCGCGCTGTTTGCGCACCGTATGCGCTTCACTTGAAACGCCGGAGTCCGGCGTCTGCCGGACGCATTACCAGACGTTGGCCACCGTGCGGGCCGGCGGGGCGGTGTCGTCGGGCGGCAAGGCCTCGGTGCGATCGCGGCCGCCCGATTTCGCCGCGTACAGCGCCATGTCGGCGCGGCTCATGATCCGCTCGGGCAGATCGTCGGGCGAGAGTTCGGTAATGCCGATGCTCACGCTCAAGCCCACCGATGCCGGCAACTTCGGCGAAGGCATGGCCTTCAGGCGCAGCCGCAAGCGTTCGACGACTTCGTGGCCGCCGGCGAGATCCGTGGCCGGCAGCAGCAGACCGAACTCTTCGCCGCCCAAGCGGCCGATCGCGTCGGCGCCGCGCAGTTCGGCGCGGCAGGTATCGACGAAATGTTCGAGCGCGCGGTCGCCGGCGGCGTGGCCAAAGCGGTCGTTGATCTGCTTGAAGTGGTCGAGGTCGGCGATCGCCATGCACAACGGTTCGTTGCCCGCATGCGCGCGTTCGATCTCATGGCGCAGCAGGTCGAGGAAGTAGCGCCGCGACAGCGCGCCGGTCAGCGCGTCGTGGCGCGCTTCGGCCGACAGCAGCGTGTTGGCGGATTGCAGTTGTTCAGCGAGATCGCGCGTGGCGCGATGGTGGCGCCGCTCGCGCACATAAGACACCGTGATCACCCACGCCAGCGCGACCGTGCCGGCCAGCGTCAGAAACACCAGCAAATGATCGCGCTTGTGATTGCGCAGCAGTTCCGGCCAGGCCACGAGCGGATCGACCAGATGTGCCGACAGTCCCGAGTTCAGGCCGCCGCGCGTCTGATAGAGCGACGGCACGAGCCGCTCGGACATGCCGAACAGTTGCCCGGCCACGGCGGACGGCACCCACGGCGCCTGTTCGCGTACTTGCGAGTCCACGCTGATCTGGATGTCGGGAATCTGGTCGCGCAGATAGATGGTCTTGCGTTCGGCCGCCGTCATGTGCGTGACGCGCGAGTTCGGCAGCGCGCGGCCTTCGAGCTCGCTGTTGTGCGCCATGATGATGACGCCGTTGTCGTCGGCGACGAAGGTGCCGGCGTGCGCGACCCAGTGGCGCAGCCGCGCGATGCCGACCTTGGCGACGACCACGCCGACCAGCAGGCCGTCCGCGTAAGCCGGCGCGGCGATGAAGATGCCGGGCTCGCCGCTCGAGCGGCCGACCCCATAGGCTTCGGAGAACGCACCGAGCAGCGCGTTCGTCAGATAGCCGCGCACGCGCATGTCGGTGCCGACGAAAGAGCGCTCCGCCGCGAGCGGATTGTTGATGGAATTGCTCGAGGCGACGCACACACCGTTGGCGTTGACGAGCCAGATCTGGTCGAGCCCGGAGAAGCCTTGCGCGTCGTGCAGGAAATTGCTCACGGCGGTCATCTGCGCGTCTTTCAGCAAGGCGGCGCGCAGGACGGGTTCCGTCACTTCACTCTTCACGGCATAATTCTGGGATTGCACCAGAGCGCGCTGGACCACGTCCATTTCGGCCATGGTGGCGGGGATGGCGCGAGACATCGCAAGGTCGCTGGCGATCACCTCCGCCATGTTGTCCACGATCGAGGTGGACATTTGCCGCTGCGCACGCAGGGCTGCGTCCAGCTCTTGCTGTACCATCCGGTCCGCAACCATGCCGGCCACGAACCAGCAAACCAGGACGATCAGCATGAAGCTGACCGGCCCGGTTGCCTGGCGCAAGGTTGTCCTGTTCATCGACCCTCTGATCCGTCTGGCTGTGACATGCAACTAGCTCAATCGTGGCAGCGCGCTCGCGCAGTTTCACCGCTGTGGAAGCGGTCGGCAATACGCCGTCGCTGTGGCCCGGGATAATCCGATAACAGGCGTCGTCTCCTGATTTTAACCGTCATGGGGCCAGACGCCACCCTTATTGCGGGAATGCGAACTGCGTCCACCGCGCCCATCAGGTTCTTAACGGCAGCCCGGCCGGATTCTTGACGGTGGTTCGGGTTTGTCCGGTCAGTTCCTGGCCATCGCGGCAGCCGCCGCGAGGGTCGAAGATGCGGCCGGCGCGCCACGATAAAAGATCGGCGCAAGCTCGGCGCATGCAGACCCAAGGGCGTTGAAAGGGGGTTCTCCGCTATTTACCGCTATTTGCCGCGAAAGGTTGTGCCTGAAACATAGGATGGTGTAGTGTCGTGCCGTCCAAAACAAGGAAAGCTCGCCAGCCCTTACGGGCGGCGCCTGCGGCGACAGGAGTCTGGCTTGACGGTTGCGGTCCTGGGCGCTTCGTCCATGACACATCCGTCACCGGTTCACGTGTCTCCAACGCTAACGATTTACCGCGCCCACGCGTTTTGCCATGCCTGATTTCCGCTTTCCGGACCGATCTTCAGACCGCCGCGCCGAAGCCGCGGCCTCCTTGCTGTTCTTGAACGCCTGGTTCGACGGGGAGGGTATCTGATGGACTTCAGCTTCAACCTGAAGCGCACCGCCAATGCATCGGCATGGCGGGTGCTGCCCAATCGTTGGGACTTCGTCGCCTTCCCGCTGATCATCTGTGTGATCGCCATGGCGGCGATCGGCTTTCACGAGACCTTGGCGCCCATGTCGACGCTCAAGACTCAAGCCATCTCGCTCGATCCGGCGAACCTGCCTGAATATGCGATGCGCACTACGCTCCGCATGCTCGCGGCGATGGTGGCCTCGCTGATCTTCACGCTGGTGTACGGCACGCTCGCCGCCAAGAGCCGCCGCGCGGGTCTGGTGCTGGTGCCGATTCTCGACATCCTGCAGTCGGTGCCGGTGCTGGGCTACATTTCGTTTACGGTCACGTTCTTTTTGGCGCTGTTCCCGGGCCGCGTGCTCGGCGCCGAACTCGCGGCGATCTTCGCGATCTTCACGAGCCAGGCTTGGAACATGACGTTCAGCTTCTATCAGTCGCTGCGCACGGTGCCGCGCGATCTGGACGAGGTCTCGCGCGGCTTTCACCTGACTTCATGGCAGCGCTTCTGGAAGCTGGAAGTCCCGTTCTCGATGCCGGGCCTCATCTGGAACATGATGATGTCGATGTCGGGCGGCTGGTTCTTCGTGGTCGCCTCCGAGGCGATCACGGTCGGCAACAGAACGATCATCCTGCCAGGCATCGGCGCCTATCTCGCGCAGGCAATCTCGGATAAGAACCTGCACGCGATCGGCTGGGTGATCCTCGCCATGACGGTCGTGATTCTTGCCTACGACCAGTTCCTGTTCCGCCCGCTTGTCGCGTGGGCCGACAAGTTCCGCATGGAAAACACCAGTTCGGGCGACGCGCCGGAATCATGGCTGCTCGATCTGATTCGCCGCACCCGCCTGATCCACCGCTTGCTGGTGCCGCTCGGCTGGATGTTCGCCAAGGCCGCGCGCGTGCCGTTCCGTCTGCCGGCGTTCCAGGGACCGCGCTTCCAGATCCCGCAGATGCAGAAGAGTTCGCGCGTCGGCGATATGGTGTGGGCGACACTGGTGCTGCTCGCGACCGTCTACGTGGTGTATCGCGTCGTGATCTATGTGCGCACCGGCGTGTCGCTGGATGAAGTCTGGCACGTGTTCGTGCTCGGGCTGATCACGCTGCTGCGCGTGGTTGTGCTGATCGCGATCGCCTCCGTGATCTGGGTGCCGGTCGGCGTACTGATCGGCTTGCGCCCGGCGCTTGCCGAGAAGATTCAGCCGCTCGCGCAGTTTCTCGCCGCGTTCCCGGCCAACCTGCTGTTCCCGGTGTTCGTGATCGCGATCGTGCGCTTCCATCTGAACCCGGACATCTGGCTGTCGCCGCTGATCGTGCTCGGTACCCAGTGGTATATCCTGTTCAACGTGATCGCCGGCGCGACGTCGTATCCGAACGACTATCGCGAGGCGGCCAAGAACTTCCACATCCGCGGCTGGCAATGGTGGCGCCAGGCGATTCTGCCGGGCATTTTCCCGTACTACGTCACGGGCGCGATCACTGCGTCGGGCGGCGCGTGGAACGCGAGCATCGTCGCGGAATTCGTGCAGTGGGGCGACACCAAGGTGGCCGCGCACGGATTGGGCGCCTATATCGCGCAATCCACCGCCGCGGGCGACTATCCGAAGATCATCGTGGGCATCGCCGTGATGTCCCTGTTCGTGACCCTGTTCAACCGCCTGCTGTGGCGTCCGATGTACGCCTATGCCGAAGCCAAGCTCCGGCTTGATTGAAGAAACGAAGGCCAAACGCGATGCAAAATCCTAAAGCTGCTATGACCGCCGCGCCGATCCAGACCCCGCCGAAGCCGCCGCGCCTCGGCGAAGAGATCCTGCGCGTCAAGGACGTGTGCCGCGGGTTCAACAAGTCGCAGGGCGAACTGCTCGTCCTCGACGACGCCAACCTGTCGCTGCGCGAAGGCGAGATTGTCGGATTGCTGGGCCGGTCGGGCTCGGGCAAGTCGACGCTGTTGCGCATCATCGCCGGTCTGATCGAGCCGACCGACGGCGAAGTCACCTATATGGGCAAGCCGCTCGACGGCCCCGCCAAGGGTGTCGCGATGGTGTTCCAGACTTTCGCGCTGTTCCCGTGGCTGACCGTGCTGCAAAACGTGGAAGCGGGTCTCGAGGCGCAAGGCGTCGGCGCCAGCGAACGGCGCACGCGCGCGCTGGCGGCGATCGACCTGATCGGTCTGGACGGCTTCGAAAACGCTTACCCGCGCGAACTGTCGGGCGGCATGCGCCAGCGCGTCGGCTTTGCACGCGCGCTGGTGGTGGACCCCACGCTGCTGCTGATGGACGAGCCGTTTTCCGCGCTCGACGTGCTGACCGCCGAAACGCTGCGTACCGACCTGCTCGATCTGTGGACGCAAGGCCGCATGCCGATCAAGGCCGTGCTGATCGTCACGCACAATATCGAGGAAGCGGTCTTCATGTGCGACCGCATTCTGGTGTTGTCGTCGAACCCGGGGCGCGTGATCGCCGAGATCAAGGTGCCGTTCAAGCATCCGCGTAATCGCCTCGATCCGGCGTTCCGCAAGCTGGTGGACGACATCTACGCGAAGATGACCGCGCGTCAGACCGACGAAAAGACCAAGAAGGGCCTCGAGCTGCACAGCTGGCTGCCGCATGTGTCGACCAACCTGATGGCCGGTCTGATCGAAACGCTGGCCGCCGCGCCGTACCATGGTCGCGCGGACATGCCGGAAATCGCCCGCTCGCTGCATCTGGAGGTCGACGATCTGTTCCCGGTCGCCGAAGTGCTGCAACATCTCGGTTTCGCGGATATCCGCGAGGGCGACATTTTCCTGACGCCGCCGGCGCGTGTGTTCTCCGAGTTCGGCACTCAGGAACGCAAGATGATGTTCGCTGAACATCTGCTGCGTCACGTGCCGCTCGCCGCGCGAATCAAGAAGGTGCTCAACGAACGGCCGGGGCATCGCGCGCCGCGCGTGCGCTTCGAGCAGGAGCTGGAGGATTTTCTGTCGGACAGCGCCGCGGAAGAGACGCTCGACGCGGTCATCAACTGGGGCCGTTATGGCGAGATCTTCTCGTACAACGACCAGACCGAAATCTTCAGTCTGGAAGACGTGGAGTCTTAAGCGAGGGGACGCTGCGCGTTTGTATCGATCAAGACGCGCAAAGCCGGCTCAAAGCAAAAACGGCAGGGGCGACCCTGCCGTTTTTTCATTGCCGTGCAGTTATTGCAGACTGCCCCAACGCGTGACGGCCGGTTCCGCCGACGCCCACTTCCAGCCCTTGTCCTGCTGACACGCGCTCGCCGTGTACCAGTCCTCATGCGCGTTCGGGCCGTCGCCGTCCTGCACCGAGAAGACGAATTCCTTGCAAAGCGCGAGGGCCGAACCGAAGGCGCGCGTCACGCGCACCTGGCCGTGGCCGTTCTCGATCGGTAACGTATGCTTGACCGCCCACGGACGCGTCTCGCCGACCGGCATGGCGCCCGCCAACGCGGCGATCATGTTCTGCTGATCGGTGTGCATGGTGCGCATGTAGCGGCCAACGGCCTCGTCGGTCGCGGCCTGCACGGCAATGCCGACGCCGATGCCGATGGCCGGATTGGATGTCACCAGCCCCGACGCGACGCCCGCTGCCGCGCCGCTCGCCGCGCCGACCGACGAGCAGCCGCTCGTCAGCACGCTCGCGCCGACGCAGAGCGCGCCGGCCAGCACGAGCCGCAGCCGGTTGCCGGACCAGGCAGCGAGGCGAGGGCGGCGCGCCGTGAGGGCAGCCGTATGCGAACGCGCCGTCATTGCAGCGCGCCCCAGCGTTCCGTGGCGGGTTCGGCCGACGCCCACTTCCAGTTGTCGCCGTCGCGGCAAATCGATGCCACGTAAAACGCGCTGCTTGCCGGCACGTTCTTGGTGGCCGCCTGATCGACGGAGAAGACGATTTCCTTGCAGTCGAGCGCGCCCGCGCTGATCGTGCGGCTGACGGTGACGCGGCCATGCTCGTCGTCTTCGATCGGCATCGAATGGGTCACGCTCCATGGCGCGATTGCGCCGACATCGAGCGGCCCGGCGATTTTGGCGATGCCGTCCTGCGTATTCGTGTGAACCACGCGCTCCGAATACTGCACGCCGGCACGTGCCGCGGCGACTGCGCCGAGACCGATGCCGGTCGCGACGGCCGCGTTGCTGGTGACTTTCGCCGCGAGTGCGGCGCCTGCGATACCGGCGCCGGCGGTGGCGCCTTCTGAATAGAGCGAGCTACAGCCGCTCAGCGCCGACGAGATCGCCACAGCAAGAGCAACGAGCGCCGTTGCATTGGGACGTCCACGCCTGGCTGTTCGTTTTGCCCATTCGGCCCACACCATACTTTTTTGCATTTCCCTGTCTCTGCTCCTGCAAGTGCCTTTCGTTCACGCTCGAATAATCGCTGCGCGAACGAGTAACACGCGTTCCCCACCTAGCAATGCGTGTGCCGCATTTTGCAGGATGCTATTTGTAATTGGCAGAGGGAAAATGCAAGCAATTGCAAAAGATGGTGCGAGACAAAGGGGTTTCTGTTTGAGCAGAGCCTATTTGATTGGCGGTGCGAACGGATTCGGTCTGCGTTTGAAGGCGCTGGAAGACGGCTTTTTGCAGCAGCGGCCGGTTAGCCGCTGAAGCCCGCATGCGCCCGATCATTCAGGCACGCGAGGCAAGCACGCACGCCGTGCCACTCCACAAGCGCCACGGCATGAGTTTATTGCTCGGGTTCGTCTTCGGCGCTTTCGTCGCCGTAAGCGCTCAAGCGGTTGTACAAGGTCTTGAGACTCACGCCGAGCGCTTTGGCCGCGCGCCGTTTGTCGCCGCCGCAATATTTGAGCGTGCCGAGAATGATCTGCTTTTGCGCGTCGGCGAGCGGCGTGCCGATCCATACGCTCATCGCGTCGCCCTGTGTCATCGGTTTTTTCACGCGCGACGCGAGATGCGGATGCGGCAGCTCCACGATCTTCTCCGCGAGAATGAACGCGCGATAGACCGCGTTCTTCAACTCGCGCACGTTGCCCGGCCATGACCAGGTGCGCAGCGTTTCGATCGAACGCTTGCTGAAGCTTTTGCTCGTGCCTTCCTGCTGATTCAGCAGCGCAAGGAAGTGTTGCGCGAGCAGTTCGCGGTCGTTCTCGCGCTCGCGCAGCGGCGGCGCGCGCAGCGGAAAAACCGCGAGCCGGTACATGAGGTCCTCACGCAGGCCGTTTTCCTTCACTGCGATTGCGGGGTCACGATTGGTGGCGGCGATCACGCGCACGTTGCCGCTGATCAGGTCATTGCCGCCGACCCGGTAGAACGTGCCGGTTTCCAGCGCACGCAGCAGTTTGACCTGGCGCACCGGCGCCATCTCGGTAATTTCGTCGAGGAACAGCGTGCCGCCGTTCGCGTGTTCGAAGTAGCCGACGCGGCCTTGGACCGCGCCCGTGAAGCTGCCTTTCTCGTGGCCGAACAGTTCGGCTTCGATGAGCTCGTCGGGAATCGCGCCGCAATTCACGGCGACGAATGGCGCTTCCTTGCGGTTGCTTTGATCGTGAATCGTGCGGGCAATCAGCTCTTTGCCCGTGCCGGATTCGCCGATGATCAGCGCGGTCGCGTCAGTACCCGCGACGCGTTCGATCTGCTGATACAAATCCAGCATCACCGGCGACGAGCCATACAGCAAGCCGTACGATTTGAGTCCCACGATGCCGTCCGCGACGCGCTGCTTCGCCATTGCCGAAGCATTACCTCCGCCGGACACGGTGGGCGAGGCGAGGTCGATTGACGCCATAAACGGGGGTCCTGTGCAAATGAGTTTGTTGTTACGGCGCGCAGGCCTGGAACGAGATTAACCAGCGAGCTCGCTATCTCTCAAACAATGATTTAACCACTTTGGCACCGTTTTCGGCAAACGATCTGAGGGTTGAAAAAACACGTTAGCGCACGTTCGGTCGAAAGTGCCTGGCTTGGTGTTTGCTTGCGGCGGGGAAGGCAAATTTACCGGGCACGGCGTTTGCAAAATCCATCCGACACGCGTGTACTTTTTCTCGCGATTGCATAGCGTATGTTGCGCTCGGGCGGCGATCGCCGTTCGCCAATTTGCAGCGTTATGCGCACTCGCCGGAACGCACACGCAACGCCGAACTCAGACCAGGAGTGAATGATGACTGACACCACGCAACAGCTTGCACTCGGCGGCCAGAAGATTGTCGAGGATCTGCGGGTGCTGCTGAAGGACTCGGAAGAAATGCTGCGCCTTGCTGCCAATGTGCCGGGCGAGGGCGTCGGCGTGCTGCGCGACAAACTCGGCACGCATGTCGAAACCCTGCAATCGGCGCTTGGCGATGCGCAGGAAAACGCGCAGCGGCGTTATCGGGCCGCCACCGTCAATACCGAACGCTACGTGCGGCAGAACCCGTGGCGTTCGATCGGCATCGCCGCGGGTGTCGGCTTTGTACTCGGCGTGCTGACCGCGCGTTGAGGCGCGTCCCGGACTTAATCCGCTTCATGACGACAAGGAGTTCACGATGGCACGACCCAAAATCGGCATCTTCGGCGCGCTGATGGCGCTCGGCGGCTTTCTGGCAGTGCGCTACGTGCAGCAGCGCAACCGCGCCGCGCAAATTCCCGTGGCGCGCGAGTTGGGCCGTTGGGAAAACGAGGGCGGCGCGGTCGCGGCGCCGACGGCCAATCAGGCGAGCACGGGGGGTGAGACGGGCCCAAGCGCGCATGGCGCCAACGGCTCCGCTTACCCGAATGACAACGGCGGCGCATGGCCCTTCCCGCGTAGTTGAGCAGTTTGTCTGCACTGCATCGCCGGCTCGCCGCAGTGACGGGCGGCGCCCGGCATGCCTTGCTAATTTGTCTCAATAAAGCCTTATAATAGGTAAATAAACAACAATAGCGGTGGGGGCGGGTGGGTTTGCCCTCATATTGTTGCAAGATTGAATCAAGTCGTTGGCTTGGCGCGTTGGGTTAGAGTTGGTGGGTGCTCACATTAGAGCCCGCGGCAACGGCGAAGCGCAGGTCGACGGCACGCATTTCAACATGCGCGTTTGCATGTTTTCCCATACCTACGCTTGCAGGCTTTCGAGACGCGATGCCACATGTACTGATTGTCGATGACGATGCCGGTACCCGCGAGGCACTTTCCGCCATCATCGGGGAAGACGGCCTGACCACCGCCACCGCGGGCGATTTGCGCGAAGCGCGCATTCAACTGGTCCGGCAGATGCCGGACGTCGTTTTTACGGACCTGAAACTGCCGGACGGCAGCGGGGTCGACCTATTCGAAGATCTCGATCCGCGCTCCGGCGTGGAAGTGATCGTGATTACCGGCCATGCCACGGTGGAGTCGGCCGTCAATGCGCTGAAGATGGGCGCCACCGACTATCTGGTGAAGCCGATCAACATGCAGCGCGTCAAGGCGATTCTCTCGCGCCTGCCGCGCGCCGGCGACCTGAAGGCGGAAATCGGGACGTTGCGCGGCGAGTTGCGCCGCATGGGCCGCTTCGGCCTGATGCTCGGCAATTCGCCGGCCATGCAGGAGGTCTACGACCAGATCGGGCGCGTCGCGCCGACGGCGGCCTCGGTCATGCTGGTGGGCGAGTCGGGCACCGGCAAGGAAGTCGCCGCGCAGACGCTGCACCAGCTCAGCTTGCGTCGCAAGCACGCGTTTCTCGCGGTGAACTGCGGCGCGATCTCGCCAAACCTCATCGAATCCGAAATGTTCGGCCACGAGCGCGGCTCGTTTACCGGCGCGGATCGTCAGCACAAGGGCTATTTCGAGCGCGCGAACGGCGGCACGCTGTTCCTCGACGAAATCACCGAGATGCCGATCGAGTTGCAGGTGAAGCTGCTGCGCGTGCTGGAAACCGGCATGTTCATGCGGGTCGGCACGACCAAGGAAATCGAAACGGACGTGCGTCTGATCGCGGCGACCAACCGCGATCCCGAGCAGGCCGTGCTCGAAGGCAAGCTGCGGCTCGACTTGTACCACCGCTTGAACGTGTTCCCGATCAGCCTGCCGCCGTTGCGCGAGCGGGGCAAGGACGTGGAGCTGCTGGCCCAGGCGTTCCTCGACGAACTCAATGAACGCCACAGCACGAAGAAGCATTTCCCCGCGGCAGTGAAGGACATGCTGATGTCCTATCCGTGGCCGGGCAATGTGCGCGAATTGAAGAACTACGTGCAGCGCGCGCACATCATGTCGGGTGCGGATTCGGACAGCACGGCAACGGTGCCGTTGCAGATCACGCTGTCGAAGCCCGCGGCCGGCACGGCGATCACGATTCCATTCGGCACGTCGCTCGCCGAAGCGGACCGTCAGCTGATCCTGGCCACGCTCGAGCAGTGCGGCGGCGTGAAGACGCGGGCCGCCGAGATTCTCGGCATCAGCCTGAAGACGCTGTATAACCGCCTCGTCGAGTACGGCAACGACGCGCGTGACGACGGCGACGCTGCCGACGAATCGCGCGCATTGGGCGGCGCGGACGCTTGACGCCGCCCACACCGCTCACAAGATAGACGCCATCCAGCCGGGGGCGCATCCGTAACGGCACAGGCCTTGCTGCGATTCAGTGAAACGCAAACGAGGATAAAAACATGCCGGACTACGCTGCCGCTCCCGCGCTTTCTCTGCCGATCCACGCTCACCGTCCCGAGCCGATCGAGCCGCCGTCTCCGCCTCCGATTGCGCCGCCGAGTCCCGGTGAGCCCGACACCATTCCGGTTCCAGGTCCCAGTCCCGATCCGAGTCCGCAGCCGATCGAACCCATCGAGCCGGTCGCTCCGCCGATTGGCGATCCGCCGCCGCAGCCCACGCAAACGCCACAAGCCGGTCAGCGCCAGCCGTCCCAAACGCTACGAATCCAATTCTGACGCTTGCTAGGCATCGCGCCACAGTGCGGCGCAGTGAATTTATGTACTTGTTACAAAGCCGGCGCATCTTTTACCGGCAATTTACCGTGGCGACCCCTAGACTGTATTAGTGCCGCGAACCAGCGGCGGGCTTCCCCTGGAGGCGTGGATCATGAGACATCCAGCACTGCGACGTTCAGCGCGCCATTCGAAGCGCGATTCCCGGCCGAGCGGCAGCAAAGACAGCCCGCCGGAGCAGCACGATCCGGCAGGGCAGAACCGGATTGCGCCCGATGCCCCACCAGACGGCGAGCACAACCAGGGCGGCGTGCGCCAGGAAGGCCTGGAATACCAGCGCGACCTCGGCTCGGAACAGGATGCCTGAGCCGAGGTAACGACCGGTAAGAGGCCATCCGGTTTTGTCATGCAAAGCAGAAAAAATTTCTTCGCGGTGAGATAGCGCCGCGCGTTTGTGCTCGTTCGTCACATTTACATACATTTTTATTTTCAGCGTCTCTAAAAACGGCACGCGACTTGCATGCACCTTTTCGGCACATATCCGTATGCAACGAAACAACTGAACTAGGTGGAGCACCAATGAGCAGACTGATCGTGGTATCGAATCGTGTCGCGCCGACCCAGGAAGGCCGTCCCGCAGCGGGTGGCCTCGCTATCGGCGTGCTGGACGCGCTGAAAGAAAGCGGCGGCGTCTGGTTCGGCTGGAGCGGCGAGACGGTGAGCGAGCCGAGCGCTCCGGTGATAGAAAAACAAGGCAACGTGACGTACGCGACGGTGGGCCTTACCAAGCGCGACTACGACCAGTATTACCGCGGATTTTCCAATGCGACGCTGTGGCCGACGTTCCACTATCGCAATGACCTGTCGCGCTACGACCGTCAGGAATACGCCGGCTATCAGCGTGTCAACGCAACGCTGGCGAAGCAGCTTAAGGCGCTGCTCAAGCCCGACGACATCATCTGGGTTCACGATTACCACCTGCTGCCGTTCGCGCGCTGCCTGCGCGAACTCGGCGTGAAGAATCCGATCGGCTTCTTCCTGCATATTCCGTTTCCGGTGCCGGAAGTGCTGCGCACGATTCCGCCGCACGAAGAACTGGTCAAGGCCATGTGCAGCTATGACGTGATCGGTTTCCAGACCGATGCGGATCGCCAGTCGTTCGTCGACTTTATCGAGCGCGGCCAGCACGGCACCTCGAGCGAGGACGGCATGGTGCACGCGTATAACCGCTTCCTGAAAGTGGGCGCGTATCCGATCGGGATCTATCCGGATGCGATCGCCAAAGCCGCCGAGCAGTTCACCGACCGCAAGCCGGTGCGCAGCCTGCGCGACGGCATGCGCGGACGCAAGCTGATCATGAGCGTGGACCGGCTCGATTATTCGAAGGGTCTTGTGGAGCGTTTCCAGGCGTTCGAGCGGCTGCTGCTGAACGCGCCGGGTTGGCACGGGCGCGTGTCGCTGGTGCAGATCGCGCCGCCGACGCGCGCGGACGTGTCGACCTACCAGCGGATTCGTCAGACGCTCGAGGGCGAAGCGGGCCGCATCAACGGCCGGTTCGCGCAACTCGACTGGACGCCGATCCAGTACCTGAACCGCAAATACGAGCGCAATCTGCTGATGGCGCTATTCCGTCAATCGCAGGTCGGCTATGTGACGCCGCTGCGCGACGGCATGAATCTCGTCGCGAAGGAGTATGTTGCCTCGCAGGATCCGGCCGATCCCGGCGTGCTGGTGCTCTCGCAATTCGCCGGCGCCGCCGAGCAACTGCCGGGCGCGCTGGTCGTCAATCCGTTCGATCTGTCGCAGATGGCCGAGGCGCTGGAACGCGCCCTGTCGATGCCGCTCGCCGAGCGTCAGGCGCGCCATGCCGACATGATGGCACCGATGCGCGAGAACAATCTGTCCGTCTGGCGCGATACCTTCCTTGCGGATCTGCGCAATGTCGCGACGGCATCTTCGGTGACGGCCAAAGCGGTAAAGCTCGCTGACGTGACCGCGTCGTCGTTGCGGGATTAACGGTCGGGCGGCTGGCTTCGCAGCCGCGCGTGCTGGTCACGTCGTTTGATTGGCGGATGTGAAAATTAGTGGAGAAGGGCGTGGCCCGCACGACGCGAGCCACGCCCTCTTTGTATTGGTGTATCGGTGTAACGGGAAAAGTCTCTAGTGCGGACTCACGCCGGTTGCACGTTGGCCCGTTGCATGACGCGCATCGTGCTGATCACCGCGGCGAGCGCCGAAAAGCACGCGGCCACGTAGAGCGCGACGGTCGGTCCATGTTGTGGCGCGATGCCGAAGATCAGCGCGACCAGCGCCGCGCCGAGCGTCTGGCCGGTCAGGCGCGCGGTGCCCAGCATGCCGCTCGCGCCGCCGCTGCGCTCGCGCGGCGCCGCGGACAGCATGGTGCGATTGTTCGGCGACTGGAAAATACCAAAGCCCGCGCCGCACAGGGCCATGCGCCACGCGATCTGCATGGCGTCCGGATGCGCGCCGAGCGTGGCGAGCAGCAACAACCCGGCCGTCATCGCGGCAAGGCCGACGCCGCCCAGCCATCCCGACGACACTTTGTCCGACAGCACGCCGGCAATCGGCGCCGCGATGATGATGACGGCAGGCCAGGGTGTCATGAGCAGCCCGGTCTCTACCTGCGATAAGCCCAGTGTGTCCTGCAACAGAAAGGGCAGCGACACGAAGGCAAGCATCTGCGCACAGAACGAACACACCGAGGTGCCGATCGAGAGCGCGAAGATGGGAATCCTGAGCAAATCGATCGGCAGCAACGGAGCGGGCTGAGTCAACTGGCGGCGCACGAAAAAATAGCCGATCACGACCGCGCCGAGCGCTTCCAGCGCGACGTAGCCGAATCCCTCGCCGTGGCCGAGGCCGTCGACGGCAAAGATCAGCAGGCCGAACACAAACGCGTTCATCACCGCGCTCGGATAGTCGTAGGGCGATTCGTGGCCGGGGTTCATCGGCAGCGCCTTGAAGCCGCCGACGATAGCCGCGATGCCGATCGGCACGTTGATGGCGAACAGCCACGGCCACGAGGCGACAGCGAGCACGCCGGACGCGACAGTCGGCCCCACCGCCGACGACACCGCGACCACCATCGCGTTGATCGAGACGCCGCGCCCGAGCTGCGCGGGCGGATAGATCATACGCACCAGCGCCGTATTCACGCTCATGATGCCTGCCGCCCCGAAGCCCTGAATCACGCGAGCGAGCGCGAGGGTCGGCAGCGAAGTCGACAACGCGCAACCAAACGACGCCACCGTGAACAGAATCAGCCCGGCCAGATAAATGCGCCGGTAGCCGATGCGGTCGCCGAGCGAGGCGAGCGGCAACAGCGAGATGGTGATCGCCAGCTGATAGGCGTTGACGACCCAGATCGAACCGGCCGCGCTCGCGTGCAGGTTGCGCGCGATAGTGGGCAGCGCCACGTTGGCAATCGCGCTGTCGAGTACCGCGAGCGTGAGGGAGAGCGCGATAACCAGCATCGCCCAGTAGCGCTGCGGAATCGGCAAGCCTTGTTCGGTGTCGTCGCGCAGCGATGCGTCGGGGGCGAGTGTGTCGGCCGCTTCGGCGGCGATGGTGCCGTCGGCGCTGTCCTTGCGCGGTGGTTGTGCGTGCATCGATTGTTCGAGTTGTAGTGGAGCGGTTCGCCGCTCGCGCGCGCCGCGTGCCGTCGTCGAGGAGCCGGCCGGTGCCGCCTGAGCGCGCCGGCCGGCGCATCTTCCGCGTTATTTGAGTTCGTACAGGCCGGTGTGAGTGGTCGAGTCGAGTTCGTTCAGATGCGTCATGAAGCGCGCCACCGCGTTGGTGGTGTCCGCGTTGATCGGCAGATTCGGCACCCGCAGCGCATGCAGACGGAAGATGTAGCGATGCGCCTTGTCGCCGCGCGGCGGCGCGGCGCCGCCGAAGCCGACCGTGCCGTAGTCGTTGCGCACCTGCAGCGCGCCTTGCGGCAGCAGCGAGCCGTCCGCCTTGCCGGCGTTGCGCGGCAGCGAGCGGGCGTCACCCGGAATATTCACCACGATCCAGTGCCAGAAGCCGCTGCCGGTGGGCGCGTCGGGATCATGAACGGTGAGCGCGAAGCTTTGCGTGTCGGGTGGCGGCGCCTCCCACTGCAACGCTGGAGAGATGTTCTCGCCGTCTACGCCGAAGGCCTTGTCGTGATATTCGTGGGCTTTCGGCATAAAGCCGTTGGTGGGAAATTCGTCGGACCAGAGACGGAAATCTGCCATGATGTGCCTCCCTTCTTGAGTGGTTCTGGGATGGTCGGGGCGTGCGGTTTTGCAACCGGTTTGCAGGGCAGGGCGCCGTGCGGAAGTACCCCGAGTTAGCCAATCGAGTGTATCACCAGCGGCCTTCGAATTCGTGAGAGCCGGGCGGACTACAGGCGGCTTTCAGCCGCGTTCCTCGAAGCTCGGCGCGTCGCTCTTCAACCACTCGACGAGCCGCTGCAAGACACCTTCGATATCGCGATTGGCGCCACGCAACGCGCATTCCCATACCACCGCGACGCGCCAGCCGCCGGCGAGCAGCGCCGCGCAAACCTTGTCGTCGTTGCTGCGATTGCGGCCGATCTTGTCGCGCCAGAACTCCGGCCGCGTTTGCGGCCATTTGAAGAGATGACAGTCGTGGCCGTGCCAGAAGCAGCCGTGCACCAGCACCACGGCGCGATAGCGCGGCAAGACGATGTCCGGGCGTCCCGGCAGATCGCGCGCATCCAGCCGGAAGCGAAAGCCCTGCCGGTGCAGCAGGCTGCGGATCAGAATTTCCGGTTTGGTGTTGCGGCCGCGAATGCCGGACATCATCCGGCTGCGGGTTGCGCTATCGACAATATCGACCATCTCTTCTAGCGCTTGCAGAACGGGTCGATGCGCCGGCTATTCATGCCGGCCGACCGCTTACGCGTAGAGCGAGAGCGTTTGCTTCGAACCATGGCGAGTCTCCTCGGCGAGCAGGGCTTGCACATGCGGCAGCATGATGCGCGCCACTTCGCGCATCACCGGCATCACGACGCTGTTGCCGAACTGCCGGTAGGCCTGCGTGTCGCTCACCGGAATCCGGAAGGTATCGGGAAAGCCCATCAGCCGCGCGCATTCACGCGGCGTGAGGCGGCGTGGGCGCAGTGACTCGCCTTGATAGACGAGAATCTCGGAGCCGTCCTTGTGATAACGCGCCGACAGCGTGCGCGTCACGCTAGTCGGATAAGCCATGCCGAAGCCGAAGCCGTTGCCCGCCGCGCGATGCTTCTCCGCGTAGTTCTGCAGGTAAGTCCAGAGATTCGGCGTGAGCGTGTACTTGGGTTGCACGCGCCGGCTCGTGTGATCGAAGAAACGGTCGTGGTCCCACGGCAGCACCGGCTCGCTGCCATCAGTGCGATGCAGGATCGAGCCGAGACGCGGGCCGTCTTGCGGCAGGCGCAGGTCGTCCCACGAGAACGCAGTCTTGCCGCGAAAGCCGACGATGATGATCCGCTCCCGATGCTGCGGCGTGAAATGCTGGCCGTCGACCACGCGATAGTGCACTTCGTAACCGAGTTCGTCGCGCAAGGTTTGCAGGATCACGTCGAAGGTGCGGCCCTTGTCGTGCGAGAGCAGGTTCTTCACGTTCTCCAACAGGAACGCGGCGGGGCGTTTAGCGGCAATGATCCGCGCGACGTCGAAAAAGAGTGTGCCTTGGGTCGTGCATTCGAAACCGTGTGGCCTGCCCAGCGCATTCTTCTTGCTCACCCCGGCGATCGAAAACGGCTGGCACGGGAAACCGCCCAGCAGAACATCGTGGCTCGGCACCTCTTCAGCCGGAAACGAGACGATGTCGCCAATCAGCGCATGCTCACCGCCGGCGGGGTAATTCTCGCGATAGGTCTTGGTCGAAAAGTCGTTCCACTCGCTCGTAAAGACGCAGTCGCCGCCGTGCGCCTCGAAGCCCATGCGAATCCCGCCGATTCCCGCGAACAGATCGATGAAGCGGAACTGGGCGTCGCCGCCCACGCTGCCGCGGGTCCGCGCGCGGTTTTGCAGCAGATCGCGCAAGGCCGGTTCCAGCATCGCCGGGCACTGCGTTTCGCCTTTTTCCCAGCGACGTACCGTCTTGATGTCCTTGCCGACATGCGCGGCGATTTCGCGTTGAGTGAAGCGGGCGCGCGCTTGCTTGAGCAGTGCGAGCGGTGCGGCGAGGGTCACGGGTGTCCTTGCTGGGAATTTTTGCGGACATTATGACCTAAGGTCGTCCCATTTCCCTATTTTTTGCGTCGCTTGGGCAGAAAATTTCCGGGTCTGAAACGCCCGCACAGAACAGGTCCACGGCTAAACGTGGCTGTCACAGTTGCGCGTGTACGCTTGCAGCGTGACGCGAATCCCCGCGTTGCGACGTGTTGAGGCCGCGACCTGGTTCGCGGCCTTTTTTTAACTCGCGTGTATGGAATGCCGCCGGCCCGGAAAGAGCCGGGGTTCAGGCTCCCGGCGTGTCAGGCCGGGTGGCTGGCGCTAGCCGGGTAGGGCGGCGCGAACAATGCGGCAGTGGCTGGCGCCAATGCGTCCCACGCCAGTTGAGGTTCGGCTTCGTATTGATCGAGCTGAAGCAGGAGGCTGTCGACCGTGCACAGTTGCGCGTGGGACAAGCTGCCGGCGTCGAGCAACTGATAGAGACGCTTGCGCCAATATCCGGCCGGCAGGATCGGGCCGCCCAGATCGCCGTGTAAAGACGGCCGCATCACACGCGCAATGTGCGCAATGTCGCGATCGATCAGTGCGGCTTGGGATGATCCCGAAAGCGTGATGGGTGTGCGGTCCATGGCTTCTCCTTGGCACCATTACGGCAGGCTGCGGCGGGACTTTAGGCCTCGTTGAAAATATTTTTTCGCGGCGCGCGCTGGCGAAAACCAGGCCATGCGCAGGCACGGGCACACCCGTTGCTGGGTATGGGTACTGGCGTAATGTCGCGCCGGCATTCCAAATAGTGGAGCCGAAAATGAATAAGGACCAGGTGAAGGGCGTGGCCGAGCAAGTCAAGGGCAAGGTCAACGAAGCGGTCGGCAAGGCCACGGACAACCCGGGCAAGGAAATCAAGGGCGACCTGCAACAAGGCGCGGGCAAGGCGCAGAAGGCCTATGGCGACGCTAAGGAAGACGCCAAGGACAACGCCAAGCGCAACGCGCCGTAATCAGGCTTGCGACGGGGGGCGGAAAAGGCGCTACGGCGCCTTTTCTTTTTGCCGACGCTTTTGCGTCGTATAGCGCATTTTTTCGACCGATGGCGGATTTTGCCTGGGAGTAACCCGGGGTCGGCGTCGGGAGCATTCCGCATGCGGTGCGCCGCCTTTAGACTTGGCGCATCCAATACGGAGACGCGCCCATGACACCCGAAAAGATTCTTTCGATGTTCGAACGGCAATACCTCGAGGGCAAAACGCCCGTCGACCTGGAGCAGACCTGCGCGAGCTTCGCCAGTTGGCTGGCGGCGGCTTGGGACCTGCTAGACGGCGAGCAGAAGACGCTGTTGCTGAGCGTCGGCGCCTCCTTGTGGCGCGAAGGTTATAACTTGCGCGCCGGTACGGCGACCAAAGATTTGTGGTGAGTGCCGTTAGCGTGCGCGTTTGGCGTTCGCGAGCCGCCGAGTACAGGTCAGCTGTAAAACCCTGCGTGTCGATATGAGCGTTGGGCCACGCCCGCACGCGTTGCGCCGAGTCGGTTTATATTTGGCGATCTTGCGTTGGAGCTTTGCCGCCGGTCGTCCGGCCGGCTGCCGAGGCCCGATTCCCTTTTCAAGCCGACACATTCGCACAAGGGTTACACCGCCACATGACCGAACTATCCGCTTTTCCGATCACGAAGAAATGGCCTGCCGAGCATCCGGACCGGATTCAGCTCTACTCGCTGCCCACGCCCAACGGCGTGAAGGTGTCGATCATGCTCGAAGAAACGGGCCTGCCGTACGAGCCGCATCTCGTGCGCTTCGATACCAACGATCAGATGTCGCCGGAGTTCATGTCGCTCAATCCGAACAACAAGATTCCGGCGATCATCGATCCGAACGGGCCCGACGGCAAGCCGTTGCCGCTGTTCGAATCCGGCGCGATCCTGCTTTATCTCGCGGACAAGAGCGGCCAGTTGATTCCGCAGGATGCCGCCGGCCGCTATGAAGCGATCCAATGGGTCATGTTCCAGATGGGCGGCATCGGACCGATGTTCGGCCAGGTCGGCTTCTTCCACAAGTTCGCCGGCAAGGAGTACGAAGACAAGCGTCCGCGCGATCGCTATATCGGCGAAGCGAAGCGCTTGCTCGGCGTGTTGGATCGGCAACTCGAAGGACGTGACTGGATTCTGGGCGACGCTTACTCGATCGCCGATATCGCCACGTTTCCCTGGGTGCGCAATCTGATCGGCTTCTATGAGGCAGGCGATCTCGTCGGCATTCAGGACTTCCCGAACGTGACGCGCGTATTGGCCGCGTTCGTCGCGCGTCCGGCCGTGGCGAAGGGACTGGATATTCCTAAGCGTCCGTCGTAATCGATTCATGCGGCCGGGCGGCGAGTTTTGTCGGCCGGCCGTCGTTTAGCCTGGACTCGCCGCGCGTTCTTCTGCGTGGATGTCTTTGCCTTTCTGTCTTCTGTTGGCGTTCGCCTGGTGGCGCGTCGATGGTGTCATCATCGGCCGCGATAGTGCTCGGCCATGTGATCGACAAACGCCCGCACCTTCGGCGCCACATACCGCGTTTGCGGGTACAGCGCGTAGTAGTGGCGGCTGCCGAGCGTGC
Source organism: Paraburkholderia dipogonis (assembly GCF_042680985.1). Classification (NCBI taxonomy): domain Bacteria; kingdom Pseudomonadati; phylum Pseudomonadota; class Betaproteobacteria; order Burkholderiales; family Burkholderiaceae; genus Paraburkholderia; species Paraburkholderia dipogonis. The sequence goes on from NZ_JBHUFR010000011.1 coordinate 298,801, forward strand.
AGCCCGGCAAGACCTGAACCAGACGGCCGCTTCTGAAGTCTGTCTGAACTGTCTGCACCGTGAAAGCGGCAATCCCCGCGCCCGCCAGCGCCGCGGAGTAAAGCGCGGTGATAGCGTCCGTTCTCAGCCGGCTGCGCGGCACGACGTGGATCGGCGAAGCTTGCTCGGACGTCAGCACCCATTCGGCCGCTTCGAGCGCGCCGGTAAAAGACAGTAACTCATGCCCGGCCAGTTGCCCGGCCGTCTGCGGAAGCCCATGTCGCGCCAGATAGGCTGGCGCTGCGACCAGCACGACGTCGGCGACAGTCAGGGTTTTCGCGACCAGCGTCGTGTCAGCCAGAGGGCCGCTGATGCGTAGCGCTACGTCGAAGCCCTGAGCAACGAGGTCGACGAACTGATCGCTGCACGACAACTCCAGTTGGATGTCGGGGTAACGCTTCTGGAACGCCGGAAGCCAGTCGGCCAGTTCCAGCGTGCCGATGGCAAGCGGCGCGGTGACGCGCAGCAAGCCGGCGGCCTGTTGATGTTCGTTCGCCATGGCCTGTGCCGCTGCTGCCACGCGATCGAGAATATCGACGCTGGCCTTGTAGTAGCGCTCGCCCGCGGCGGTCAGCGTAAAGCGCCGCGTATTGCGGTTGAGCAACTGAACGCCGAGCGAAACCTCGAGCTGTTTCAACTGACGCGACACGCTCGAATGCGTGGTGTCGAGCCGCTCGGCCGCAGCCGAAAAACCTTGCGCTTCGACGATGAAGCGGAAGGCGCGCATTGCAAGCAACTGGTCCATGGGCGAGATTGGCGCTATGCCGCATCACCACGCAGATGAATCGGGCCAATGCTTAGCGCGACGGTAAGTGAATGATTTTCGACGTGCTTACCACGTCGACAAACGGAGCTTCGATTTCGGCTGGCGACGCGCGACGAGACGCATTCTTTTCGATCGTGTCCGCGTGTCCGCTTCGACGCGTTGCCAAGGCGCCCGATGCTACCACGACGCGATCGCCGCTTCGTACCGCGCCGCGCGTTGCTGCGCAGGCGCGGATTATCAGCGTGTATCTTCATTAGGAAGCCTGATAAGCGCAAAAACTTGATGGGCGCTCTGGCGGCTATCGAGCAGCCAGTGATAATACTTCGCTCGTGTTCATCACCGAGCCGAAGGTATCCGCGATTTCAGCCAGAGCCGACAGATGCAACGTGTCGTGCCCGACGCGCCGCTCGCTGTCGACGACGATGTCGCGGGTCGCGCATGCGTCGGCGGCGACCACAACTTCAAAGCCCGCCGGCGCCGCGTCTCGTGCAGCGCCCGCGACGCAGGCGTGCGTCATGAGTCCACAAATGACGAGATGCGCGATGCCATCGTCTTTCAGCGATTGCGCGAGGTCGGTGGCGGCAAACACGCTCACCGAGCTTTTCTCGACCACGCGATGAGCGGGCTTCGGTTGCATCTCGGCGTGAAATTCGACCTGCCGGCTGCCGGCGGCAAATAGTGGGGAGTCGGCCGGTGCAACGTGCTGTACGTGGACCACGTGCCAGCCATAGCGCTCAGCGCATTCGACGAGGTATTGCGCGTTTCGCAATGCTGCCGGGCCATCCTGAATGGGTAGCGAGCCCGTGAAGTATTCGTTCTGAAAGTCGATCAAAAGCAATGCGGTGGTACGAGCAGGCAGCGAAGCGGGCGGGCAGGCACCGAGAATGCTTCGAAGTGTGCGGCTGGACATAACGGTTCTTTTTGGTCGTGGTTGGAAAGGAACCGAGTCTAGGGTGGGAGCGGCATCGCAACAACGCTACGGGCGAGACAAAGTCTGTGCGTGATTTGCACTGATCGCGAGACGCTGATGGCAACTATGGGTGACTCTACTTGGGGCACGCAGCTTTTCGCCCATCCCTCAGCGAGGTAGCAAAGATTTGCGCGCGGTAGCGAGACCGGCTCGACTTTTCATTGCAGACGTTGGGTTACCCACTTACGCCGTTAGCCGCAGCGCTCACTATTGCGAAGGTTTTCAAGGCTCAGCAGTCTATGTTGTGCGGGCGCTCGATGCGGCACTGCGTTGTCCTTTAGTCGATGCTTTACGGTGAGCATGAGCCGACGAGCGCATTTTTCGGTCGCTTCACTCACCCGAATTCCGCCATAGCGATCACTACATTTGTCATATCAATGGCGCTTGCATTGGCCCCTATTTGAGGTCGAAAAATGGGCGATGCGATTGCGGTTTGCGTGGCGACGAACATCACGATGGCGTGGGTTGCCGCCGTGGCGAAAATAAAGTCAGCAGCGAGTTGATTGCATCGGCGGCCGTGTAAGACGTGCTAAGTTGCACTGTTGCCTGTTCTAACGCCGAGAGGTAGTTCATGAATCTGGTTACGACGCTGCGCCGCGGGCATCTCCTGAAACATATCGATCTATCGGGAATCGGTCTCGAGATAGGACCGTATGATCAGCCGACCGTCTTCAAGTCGGAAGCGGACGTGCGATATCTGGACTGGAAAGACAGGGAGCAACTGGTCCGGGAGTGCACGCACCCGGACATGATCGTCGACATACCCGAAATCGACTACGTGGTTCATTCGAATCGGTACGGCGAGTACATCAGCGATAAGTTTGACTACGTTATCGCGAATCACGTGATGGAGCACGCGCCCAACATGATTCAATGGCTAGCCGATCTATGTGACATGATGCGGCCCGGCGGAGTGCTGTTTTTAGCACTGCCCGACAAGAAGTTCAGTTTCGACAAATACAGACCGGACACGGCGCTAAGTCATTTCGTGGCCGAGTATGTCGCCGGTGTCGAGGACATTCCGCGCGAACATCAAATCGAATGCGAGATCTATTACGACGAAGCATTCGTCAACAAACCAATGGATGTGGCCGATAAGCTCGATATGAATCGTATCCGGCACAAGCTGCAGGCGCCGCCGCATGTCGGTATTCATAGCCACGTTTTCGAGAGCGGCACGATCGTGTCCAAAGTCCTGAAGCCGATCCTGACGATGGGTTTCCTCGAATTCAATCTCGTCGATTTTGTGCCGGCACTCGGCGAAACCGGCGGAGAGATGATCATAGTGCTTCGCAAGGAAACGCCTCGCGTGGAACTCACGACCGAGGAGTTCTACCGCGCCCCGGTGGATGCCGAGATGGCGGCACGCGCGGTCGAGACAGCGGCGCGTCTCGCTGAGGCCGAGGCAGCCCTTGAGGAAGCGCGGCAGAAGGTTGTGGCGACCCAGGAGCAGGTTGTGACAATGCAGGAGACGGTTGCAGCCATGCAGGAAAAGCTTGTCGCGATGCAGGAGGAGATTGCATCGAGGACTTCGACGATCAGGGCGCTCGAGTCGTCGACATCCTGGCGAATCACGGCGCCGTTGCGCGCCGCGGTGACCAGGCTTCGAGGGCTCGGCTCGAAAGGGCGCGACATATCGTATTGAATGTGCGGGTGGCGCGGGCCAGGTTGTCGATTTTCTGTGGCTCATTGCCGTCCCGCGATCGACGCACAGTGTCCTCGCGTGAGATTGCTGGCACCAGTACACCGCTTTTTTGTATGATATTTCCTTAGACACCCTTCACCATTTGTCGGAGTTGCAATGAAACCGATCAAATTGCGTGTGCCGCGCGAGGAAGCCGCCGACCTGCCGGACGATCTCACTGCGTGGGCCAGCGTCTCCGGGGTCGATCCCGGACTGACTGTACTGAGCGAGCCTGGGTCCGCGACCGACAGTAGCTTGCCGGTCTTGTATCAGATCTACGTGAGCCAAAGCTTTTTCGAGCAGTTTCCGGAATGGCGCATGTATATCGAGCAGTAGCGGATCATTGCCTCTATCACCGATGTGCCCGCGCCGCGCGCAACGAAATGATGCGACCGTATGGCCGGCCGACCGCAACCATCATACGAAATCCCTGGTTATATTTGACGACAGGTGTCTGTAAGATAACGATTCGCATCAGCGCCCCGAGCGCGGTGTGTGTGTTTTGAGCCGCAGCATTGCTGCGGCTTTTTTTTGCTCAGTTTTTTCGCGGGACGTCTCTGAGCGGGAATGGTGTTTTCCCTGGCGTTTCGTCTTGGGGCATGGTGGTTGCGCGATGTTCACTGCATACGCGGACCGTCGCGTCAGGAGAGTGATGATGGCTTCCCAATCCTATGCACCGTATCGCGGGTTCGGGATCGATGTTCAGGTCACCACCGGGAAGACTTTGTGTTTGCACAATGTCGGACGCCGGTACAGGGTGTCCTGGACTATCAGTTCGTCCAGTCAGCCCGCACAGAAGGTTGCAAGTTTTCCAGAGCAACTGGAATTTATGTCTGAGCAAGATGCTTTCAGGTACGCCGAGAAGCGGGCGCAGACGTTCATCGACTGCATGCTGTCGGGGAATTCGGCTATTTCAGCTGGTCGTGACGTGGGAGTTGGGGCCGTTCGCGAGGAAGCGCCGCGCGTTTGAAGGGGATGGCGCGGCGCGTCGTGCGTACGGACATTTCACGAGCCATTGCTTCTTTGTAGAGGCGGGGGCCGGGCCGGCAGCAGAGCGCCATGCCGGATGTCATTCTCGCGCATGCTACGATCTTCAGCGCCAGGCCGTCCGACGGACGGTACGCACAAGCGGCACAATTGAGCGCTCAGAATGCCCATCAATTATCTTCGTGGCTTTACGGCACCGGAACGTACCGATGTGACGAACCGTCGTTTGGGGCGTTCACTGGCGTTTGTCGCCGGGGCGGCTAATGCGGGCGGGTTTCTGGCCGTTGGTCAGTACACTTCGCACATGTCCGGGATCGTCTCGTCGCTGGCTGATAATGCCGTGCTTGGCGAGGCAGGCCTCTTCGTTTCGGGGCTCAGTTCGCTTTTTTCGTTCCTTGTCGGCGCGGCTGCGTCTGCAATCCTGATCAATTGGGGGCGTCGGCGAAATCTGCACAGCATCTACGCGACACCGCTCGCGATTGAAGCCATTCTGCTGCTGTGCTTCGGGTTGCTCGGCTCGAACCTTGAACACCATCGGGTTCTTTTCGTGCCTGCCACCGTTTGCGTCCTGTGCTTTGTCATGGGTCTGCAGAATGCGATGATCACGAAGATTTCGCGATCGGAGATTCGTACGACCCACGTCACCGGCCTGGTGACGGATGTCGGTATCGAACTGGGCAAGATGCTCTATTGGAATTCACCGTCGATTACGGGGGAAGGGGCCGTCAGGGCGGATAAGCAGAAGCTCGCGCTGCTCGGTTCGCTGCTTCTTTCGTTTATTGCCGGCGGTCTGGCGGGGGCCATCGGGTTCAAATATCTCGGATTTATAGCGAGCGTGCCGCTCGCTATTGTTCTGCTGACGCTAGCTGCTGTGCCTTTGGTCGATGATGTGCGTGGTGCGCGCTGCTAGTGCGCACTTTCGTCGATTGGGATATGAAACTGCGTTCTGCATGGCAGGCAATTCACGGGTTCGACGCGGCTCTGCGCCGGCGATGCTGCAAGTGGCTGCTCTTCGCCGGTGAGCATCGCCGGTACACCCGTTGGTACAGTTTTGGGTACACCACGGGCACCAATTGGACCTTGAAGGCCTTGCTGGGAAAGGATTTCGGCCGAGCTGCCGCCGAGTTCCTGGTCCCCCTGACAGGAATCGAACCTGTATCTAGCGCTTAGGAGGCACTTGTTCTATCCATTGAACTACAGGGAGATGGATATCTGCGATGGGACGACTGAGCATTCGCTACTATCAACTTCAGTCTGACCCGTGGGCGTTTCCGGCCTTTCTGCTTCTTCCTAAATGAAGCGCCGCGAGCCCATGAACCGAGTTTACAGCAGTCTCTGCCGTGCCCGGTATGCGAGCGAGCGCAGAGTATAACAAAAAGCGATTAAAACCAGAGATGCCGCAAAGGCCCGGAAGCCGATGAGACAGGTCGAAATCGACAGCGGCCAAGCGGCCGTTGACGGCACCGTATCGACGTCGGCCCACTTACCATAAAAGTACCACGAGGCCCTGCCGAGTCCGTTCTGCGCGTCGCCAGCCAGTCGATGCAGACGACATCCCGCAGCGCCCGCACGATGTGTCCGAAACTAACGCACCAGCAAATCTGACGACGCAGCGCGTCGTCAGATTTGGGCAAGACAGAAGAAAGCCAGCAACACGTCACGGATCGCTTATCCGCGCTCTCAAGACATTTCCAGATCCCGACGACGCAACGCGAGCACGAACCCATCCCCCTCAAAAGCGACTCCGATACGAGATCGCGACAGTGTGTCCGCGCGCATCACGACTCAGGCTGATAACCCAGTGAGTCAGCAATGCCCCCGACAACGCGCCCGCTATATCCGCGGCCAGATCCTTGTAAGAAAAGCCGCTGCTACGGCAGGTGCCGTCGATGCCTTCCTTGATCAAGCCAGGTATCGTGCCGATGAGTGTGCCGTAAATGACCGGATGCTCGGTGTCGCGCGTCAGGTAAGCACCGAGCGCGCCGAAAGGTGCGGAGACCGCGAAATGTTCCAGCTTGTCGCTTTGAAACCAGCCATCCGATGTTTGGAAACGGTATCCGCCGCGTCCGCCATCGCAGTCCACCCCGGCGTGCGCCGCGGTACTTGCCGCAAGAAGCATCGCGAGCGCGATGCCGTGTCTCCATGTCGTTGTCATGTGTTACTCCCCGTTTGTTTTTCGACTTGATTTTTTATGGGGACGCGCACCGGGCCGAAACCCGTACTGCGTCGTCACCTAGTCGAGTGTTTTACGGGGGCGATGCGCCGCGCAATGTGCGCTGCGCCGCGCAGAGCGGGGCGATGGCGGAATAGGCACAGGCTTCGGGATGATGCCTGGCGCGGCCGGACAAATGTTGGCCGCTAGGCGGCTTGTCGATCCGGCATCCTCGACTGGCAGAACAGTCATGGCGCGTTGGGGGGAGGTCGATCGAGCAGATAGCGGATAGCCCCGACAAACCGCCCCAAAAAGCAAACGGCCCAGCAGTCAACGCCTGCTGGGCCGCATGAAACTGTCGATACGTGCAACGAACTAGCGCAGCACGCCGGCAATCCGCCGAATTCGCCTCAGAACTCCACCACCGCGAACTCGGCCTTGCCCACGTCGCACAGCGGGCAGCGCCAGTCTTCGGGAATCGCGGCGAAGCGCGTGCCCGGTGCGATGCCTTCCTCGGGCAGGCCTTCTTCCTCGTTGTAGATCCAGCCGCAAATCAGGCAGACCCAGCTCTTATATTCAGTCACTTCAATTACTTCGCTCACGACGCACTCTTCTCTAGTTCGATGCAAAATCCGCTCAGTCTGCCCCTTTTTTGGGCACGGCGGCGACCCGCAATATTACCGGAATTTGTCAATCCCACAGAAAACGGCCGACGCGGCGACGCGCGCAAAGCGCCCGTGACAAACTCCGTACCCACTTGCCGGACCCCGTCACACACAGCGTGTATGCTTTGATCCGCAGCTGATCTTTTGGACCGGTGCGCCGGGGCGCCGGGCATGAACTGCGACGATCGGCCTCAGGCGCAATGAGGCGCCGTCGTCGTCGCCGTGGCCCGCGCAGACTCTCGTTTCCCAAAAAGGAGAAAAACGATGTTCAAAAACAAATGGTTGGTCGGAGCGGCATTGGCCGGATTGCTCGCAGTATCCGGCGCGGCGCAGGCCGCAAGCGTGTCGTTCGTGCAGCCGGCGGACGGCGCCACCGTCAGCAATCCAGTCCACGTGGTGTTCGGCGTCGACGGCATGAAGATCGCGCCGGCCGGCACGATGACCGAAGGCACGGGCCATCATCATCTGCTGGTGGACGGCAAGCCGCTGCCCAAGGGCGAGGTCATTCCCGCGAACGACAAGTCGCTGCACTTCGGCAAGGGACAGACCGAAACCGATCTGACGCTGCCGCCCGGCGACCACACGCTGACGCTGCAATTCGGCGACGGCGCGCATCGTTCGTACGGTCCGGAAATGAGCAAGACAATCACGGTGCACGTGAAATAATCCGCCGCACGAGACAGCCGGGCGCGTGCCAACGCGCTCTGGCTTCCTCACCATGCGCAGCGGGCCTGTTCGCGGCCCGCAAGCCGGCCATTCGATCTATCTCTTCCGGCATACGGGCACCCGCCCGTGCGCCCGGTACAATGGGCAGTTCCGACTCATCGCTGTCTTCTCCAAATCTCCATGTCGCTTTACACCATTACCGGGGCCCAACTGGCGTTCGGTCACGTCGCGTTGCTCGATCACGCGGATTTCTCTCTCGAAGCGGGCGAACGCGTCGGCCTGATCGGCCGCAACGGCGCGGGCAAGTCGTCGCTGCTGAAGATCGTTGCCGATCTGAGCAAACCTGACGACGGCCTCGTCACGCGTCAGCAGGGCCTGACTTCGGTCTACGTGCCGCAGGAGCCGGAGTTCGACACGGACGACACGGTGTTCGAAGCGGTCGCCGCCGGCCTCACGCACGCCCGCGCGCTGCTGGACGAATACGACGCGGTCGCCAACCAGCTCGCCGACGAGCCGGAAGGCGCGGAGCACGACGCGCTGATGTCGCGCATGAACACGCTGCAATCGTCGCTCGACCATTCGGACGCCTGGAACTGGAGCACGCGCGTGGCTACCACGCTGCAACAGATCGGCCTGAACGGCGAGGCGCGCGTGGGCTCGCTGTCGGGCGGCATGCAAAAGCGCGTCGCGCTGGCGCGCGCGCTGGTCGTGCAGCCCGACGTCCTGCTGCTCGACGAGCCGACCAATCACCTCGATTTCGACGGCATCCGCTGGCTCGAAGACCTGCTGGTCTCGCTGCGCGCGGGCCTGCTCTTCATTACCCACGATCGCGCGTTTCTCGATCGCGTCGCCACGCGCATCGTCGAACTGGATCGCGGGCGTTTGCTTTCGTATCCGGGCAATTTCAGCGCTTATCAGACGCGCAAGGCGCAGCAGCTCGAAATCGAGCAAGTGGAAGCCGCCAAGTTCGACAAGCTGCTCGCGCAGGAAGAAGTGTGGATCCGCAAGGGCGTCGAGGCGCGCCGCACACGCAGCGTCGGCCGGATCGCGCGGCTCGTGGAGATGCGCAACGAGCGCGCGGAACGCCGCAACGTGCTGGGCAACGTCAAGCTCGACGTCGGGCAGGGCGAAAAGTCCGGCAAGATCGTCGCCGAACTGACCGACGTGACCAAGCGTTACGGTGCCCGCACGGTGGTCGACAGTTTCACGGCCACGGTCATGCGCGGCGACAAGATCGGCTTTGTCGGTCCGAACGGCGCGGGCAAGACCACGCTGCTCAAGATGATCCTTGGCGAATTGGCGCCGGACGAAGGCACGGTGCGCATCGGCACGAATCTGCAGGTCGCGTATTTCGACCAGATGCGCGCGCAGCTCGATCTGGAAAAGAGTCTCGCCGACACCATCAGCCCCGGCAGCGAATGGGTCGAAGTCAACGGCCAGAAGAAGCACGTCATGAGCTACCTTGGCGACTTCCTGTTCGCGCCGGAACGCGCGCGTTCGCCGGTCAAGTCGCTCTCGGGCGGCGAGCGTAACCGCCTGCTGCTGGCGCGTCTGTTCGCGCGTCCGGCCAATGTACTGGTGCTCGACGAGCCGACCAACGACCTCGACATCCCCACGCTCGAACTGCTCGAAGAACTGCTCACGGAATACGACGGTACGGTGCTGCTGGTCAGCCACGATCGCGCGTTCCTCGACAACGTCGCGACCTCGGTGATCGCGTCCGAAGGCGGCGGCAAGTGGCGCGAGTATGTCGGCGGCTTTACCGATTGGCAGATCCAGCGCGACCGTTCGCAGCAAATGGCGGCGGACGCGCAGAAAGAAGCCGGCAAGGACGCGGGCAAAGAGACCGCAGCGGCCAAAGACAGCGCGGCGGGTCGCAATACGCAACGCGCCGCGAAGCTGTCGTTCAAGGAGCAGCGTGAACTGGAGGCGCTGCCGGAAAAGATCGCCGCGCTCGAAGCCGAGCAGAAAACGATCGGCGCGCAACTCGAAGACGGCTCGGTGTTTGCCAAAGACGCGCAGGAAGGCACGCGTTTGACAGAGCGCTATGCCGCGATCGACGAAGAACTGCTGCTCGCGCTGGAACGCTGGGACGAACTGGAAAACCGGCGCAAATGAGGCGTGCGCGTGGCGCCGGAACCGGCTGCGCCACCGCCGTCCCTTATCCGGACGGCCAATCCTGCGCGTCGTGAATTGCCGCCCGGGTCGAAATCAGTAAAATACCCCGCGAACAGGCTTCCCCGGCGTTCGCACCAGCGTCGACGTCGCCTCGCCCGGTTGGCGGGCAGGCTTCGAGCCGCCGTCGAGCGCGCCAACGGGAGGCCATGCGACAAAACAGCTTGCCCGCACTGCGGGCACCCCACCTAACCCCGTTGTTTCGTTTCGCTTTTTTTGAAAACTCAACGCATTGTCCACAGACCTTTGAACAGGACCTGTGGACAACGATGAACCGACGCATCCGAGTCAACCATGTCTACGAAAAAGCCAAACGCCGCGTATAGCGAAGCGTCGATCAAGGTGTTGAAGGGCCTGGAGCCGGTCAAGCAACGGCCCGGGATGTACACCCGCACCGAGAATCCGCTGCACATCATTCAGGAAGTCATCGACAACGCGTCGGACGAAGCCCTCGGCGGCTACGGCCGGCAAATCACCGTGACGCTGCATGCGGACCATTCGGTTTCCGTCGAAGACGACGGCCGCGGCATTCCCTTCGGTCTGCATCCGGAAGAAGGCGTGCCGGTCGTGGAAATCGTATTCACGCGCCTGCACGCGGGCGGCAAGTTCGATAAAGCCGCAGGCGGCGCGTACACGTTCTCGGGCGGCTTGCACGGCGTCGGTGTGTCTGTCACCAACGCGCTGTCCACGCGCCTCGACGTCACCGTGTGGCGCGACGGCAAGATCGCCGAACTGAGTTTCGCCAATGGCGACGTCGCCAAGGAACTCGAAGTGCGGCCCGCCGCGAAGGGCGACAAGAAATCCGGCACGCGCGTCACCGCGTGGGCCAATCCGAAATACTTCGATTCGCCGAACCTGCCGCTCGGCGAACTGCAACGCCTGCTGCGCTCGAAAGCTGTCTTGCTGCCGGGCGTCGAAGTCACGCTGGTCAATGAGAAAACCGGCGAACAGCAAACCTGGAAATACGAAGACGGTCTGCGCGGTTATCTGCTCGAAGGCATGAACGGCAGCGATCTGCTGATTCCGCTGTTCGAGGGCGAGCGCTACGTCGAAAACTCGCGCGCGAGCGAAGAGACCTTCGCCGAAGGCGAGGGCGCCGCGTGGGTCGTCGCGTGGAGCGAGGAAGGCACGCTCATGCGCGAGTCGTATGTGAACCTGATTCCGACGCCCGCGGGCGGCACGCATGAGTCCGGCTTGCGCGACGGTCTGTATCAAGCGGTGAAGAGCTTCGTCGAGTTGCACAATCTGCAGCCGAAGGGCGTCAAGCTGCTCGCGGAAGACGTGTTCGCGCGCGTGTCGTTCGTGCTGTCGGCGAAGGTGCTCGATCCGCAATTCCAAGGGCAGATCAAGGAACGGCTGAATAGCCGCGACGCGGTCAAGCTGGTGTCGTCGTTCGCGCGGCCGGCGCTGGAATTGTGGCTGAATCAGCACGTCGAGCTCGGCAAGAAACTCGCCGACCTCGTCATCAAGCAGGCGCAGGCGCGCACGCGCGCCGGGCAAAAGGTCGAGAAGCGCAAGAGCTCGGGCGTCGCGGTGTTGCCGGGCAAGCTGACCGATTGCGAATCGACGGAAATCGGCCGCAACGAACTGTTTCTCGTCGAGGGCGACTCGGCGGGCGGCTCCGCGAAGATGGGCCGCGACAAGGAATATCAGGCCATCCTGCCGCTGCGCGGCAAGGTGCTGAACACGTGGGAAACCGAGCGTGACCGCCTGTTCGCCAACAACGAGGTGCACGACATCTCGGTGGCGATCGGCGTCGATCCGCATAGCCCGGACGACAAGGTCGATCTGTCGAACCTGCGCTACGGCAAGATCTGCATTCTGTCGGACGCGGACGTCGACGGCTCGCACATTCAGGTTTTGCTGCTCACGCTGTTCTTCAAGCATTTCCCGCAATTGATCGAACGTGGACACGTGTGCGTGGCGCGTCCGCCGCTGTTCCGGGTCGACGCGCCCGCGCGTGGCAAGAAGCCGGCGCAAAAACTTTATGCACTCGACGAAGGCGAACTCGAAGCGATTCTCGACAAGCTGCGCAAGGACGGCGTGCGCGACACGCAGTGGTCGATCAGCCGCTTCAAGGGCCTTGGCGAAATGAGCGCGGAACAGTTGTGGGACACCACCATGAACCCCGACACGCGGCGCTTGAGTCCGGTGGCGCTCGGTGCACTCGACTACGACGCCACGGTCGCGCGCATGACGATGCTCATGGGCAAGGGCGAAGCGGCGTCGCGCCGCAGCTGGCTGGAAGAAAAGGGCAACGAAGTGGAAGCGGATATCTAAGCGAGCGCTTTTTTTGGGGCACTGTTGCCCGCGCTCTGACTTCGCACGAAAACTTCACGCCAAACACGGATACGGAATCTAGATGGACGACGATAACACTCTCGATCTTTTCACCGAGCCGCCGCCCCCCGAAGGCGACTTTCTTACGCTCGGCAATTACGCGGAACGCGCGTACCTCGACTATGCAGTGAGCGTGGTCAAGGGCCGCGCGCTGCCGGATGTGTGCGACGGCCAGAAGCCGGTGCAGCGCCGCATCCTGTTCGCGATGAACGACATGGGTCTGTCGGACAACGCGAAGCCGGTCAAGTCGGCGCGCGTGGTCGGCGACGTGCTCGGTAAGTATCACCCGCACGGCGACCAGTCCGCGTACGACGCGTTGGTGCGTCTCGCGCAAGACTTCTCGATGCGCTATCCGCTGATCGACGGCCAGGGCAACTTCGGTTCCCGCGACGGCGACGGCGCGGCGGCCATGCGCTACACGGAAGCGCGCCTCACGCCGATCGCGAAACTGCTGCTCGATGAAATCAACCAGGGCACGGTCGATTTCATGCCGAACTACGACGGCTCTTCCGAGGAGCCGAGACTGTTGCCCGCGCGCTTGCCGTTCGTGTTGCTGAACGGCGCATCGGGCATTGCGGTCGGCTTGGCCACGGAAATTCCCTCGCACAATCTGCGCGAAGTCGCGGCGGCGACGGTCGCGATGATCCGCAATCCGAAGATCGAACACGCGGAGTTGATGCAGCACATCGCCGGGCCGGATTTTCCGGGCGGCGCGCAGATCATTTCGAGCGACGCCGAGATTTCCGCCGCATACGAAAGCGGCCGAGGCAGCCTGAAGGTGCGGGCGCGCTGGAAGATCGAGGAACTCGCGCGTGGTCAGTGGCAACTGGTGATCACCGAATTGCCGCCGAACACGGCCGCGCAGAAGGTGTTGGAAGAAATCGAGGAACAGACCAACCCGAAGATCAAGCTCGGCAAGAAAGCGCTCACCCCCGAACAACTGCAAACCAAGCAGACCATGCTGGCGCTGCTCGATGCCGTGCGCGACGAATCGGGCCGCGACGCGCCCGTGCGTCTCGTGTTCGAGCCGAAGTCCAGCCGCATCGATCAAACCGATTTCGTCAACACACTGCTCGCGCATACGAGCCTCGAATCGAATGCGTCGCTCAATATGGTTATGGTCGGCGGCGACGGCCGGCCGCGTCAGAAGGGCTTGAGCGAAATCCTGCACGAGTGGATCGCGTTCCGCTTCGCCACGGTGACGCGCCGCACGCGCCATCGTCTGAGCAAGGTCGACGACCGGATTCATATTCTCGAAGGCCGGATGATCGTCTTTTTGAATATCGACGAAGTCATCCGCATCATTCGCGAATCGGACGAACCGAAGGTCGCGTTGATGGCCGCGTTCGGCTTGTCCGACCGTCAGGCCGAAGACATTCTTGAAATCCGGCTGCGTCAGTTGGCGCGGCTCGAGAAGATCAAGATCGAGAAGGAACTGGCCGAACTCAAAGACGAGAAGGCCAAGCTGGAAGAACTGCTCGGCAGCGAATCGGCGATGAAGCGTCTGCTCATCAAGGAAATCGAAGGCGACGCCAAGCAGTACGGCGACGAACGCCGCACGCTGATCCAGCAGGAAAAGCGCGCGACATTCGAAGCGCGTGTGGTCGACGAACCGGTCACGGTCGTGGTGTCGCAAAAGGGTTGGGTGCGCGCGCTGAAGGGCCACGGGCTCGACGTCGCGGGCTTCACGTTCAAGGCCGGCGATGGGCTCTATGCGGCGTTCCAGTGCCGCACGCCGGACACGCTGGTCGCGTGGGGCAGCAACGGACGTGTCTATTCGGTCGCGGTGGCGATGCTGCCGGGCGGCCGCGGTGACGGCGTGCCGGTCACGTCGCTGATCGAACTGGAGTCGGGCAGCCATTTGATGCATTACTACGCGGCGTCCGCGGAGCAGGCGTTGCTGCTTGCTTCGAGCAACGGCTTCGGCTTTGTCGCGAAGGTCGGCGACATGGTGAGCCGCGTGAAGGCCGGCAAGTCGTTCATGACGATCGATGCCGGCGCCGCGCCGCTCGCGCCAATGCCGATGCTGCCGGACGCGACGCACATTGCGTGTCTTTCCTCGGGCGGACGTTTGCTGGTGTTCGGCCTCGACGAGATGAAGACACTCTCGGGCGGCGGTCGCGGCGTCACGCTGATGGGTCTCGACGACAAGGAAACTCTCGTACAGGCGCTCGCCATCAACAACGCGGGTGTCATGTTGATCGGCACGCGCCGTGGTGGCCGTGTCGATGAAGAGAAGGTGAGTGGCGCGGCGCTCGCGCCGCATATCGGCAAGCGGGCGCGCAAAGGCCGCGCGCCTGAGAGCAAGATGAAGCTCGAAGGCATGCGTCCGGTGCTGGCCACTTAACGAAGCTTGACGTTGGAACGCGGCAAGCGTCTGCTAGCATGTGGGACGCTTGCCGTGCGTGGTCCGTGCGTAGTGAGAGTACAAAACCGGGGGGCAGCATGGCCAATACGATGGACATGCTGCGATAACAACTACAAAAACGGCGCGAAAGCCACGGGTGTCATGGAACTGCGCGCATAGCGCGTGGTCGAATGCGCTCAATAGCCGCTTGCTCATAGCACTCGTTATAAGCGGCGTGGTGTCGTCGGGAGAGGAAAACAACATGAACAAGGCTATCGAACTCGCGCTCTTTCTTCATTTGCTCGCCGTTGCCGTGTGGGTAGGTGGGATGGTGTTCGCGCATTTCTGTCTGCGCCCGGCCATTGCCGATCTCTCGCCGCAATTACGCTTGCCGTTGTGGGAATCGGTGTTCGGCCGCTTCTTCAATTGGGTCGCGGCCTCGGTGCTGGTGATTCTCCTCACCGGCGGCTTCCTGCTGATGCAATTCGGCGGCGGCCATGCCACCTGGCCGCTGCATGCCATGGCCGGCCTCGGCATCGTGATGATGCTGATCTTCGGGCATATCCGTTTTGCCGTATTTCCGCGCATCCGACGCGCGGTGCAGGCCCAAAAATGGCCGGACGGCGCGCGCGCCGTCGGCACGATCCGCCGTCTGGTGCTGATCAATATCGTGCTCGGCGTGGTGACGATTGGCGTCGCGGTGCTCTCGCGCGGTTTCTGAAATTTTGCAATTGCCCGTTTGAAAGCCGATAGCCGCGTGGTGATGGCGCCGCGCGGCGCACTCTCGAAGGCTCGTCATCATTGAGCGAAGCCTCGCCTTCGTCTAGATCAGCGCGCCATAAGCGAGCCATAGCCCGCACACCACGGCTACCGTCCCGTACACCACGTACACCGGCACCTTCAGCTTGGCGAAGCACATGGCGGAGAACAGTGCGGTCAACAGATAAATCGGTTTGAACGGCACATGCGCGGCAATGCGCAGCACGGCCACCGCGAGAAACGCGGTGGTGACGGCGCGCAGGATCCGCATGCCGTGCTCGAAGCGCGGATTGGCCTTCAATTGATGCAGGTGCCGCTGCGCCAGCACGACGAGGCATCCGGACGGCACGAACAGCGCGAGCGTGGCAATCAGCGCGCCCACCCAGCCATCCACCAGATAGCCGAAGAACGGCACCACGTTCAACAGCGGTCCGGGCGACAGCGGCGACAGCGAAAACGCCAGCGTGAAGTCGTTATCGGAGACGCCGATCGCCGGCGTAACGAATAGCGTCTTGAGCACCGGCAGCGCCGAGAAGCCGCCGCCGAACAACGTCATGCCGGCACCCGCAAGCCGCGGCCACAATAGCGCCAGTTCATAGCGATGCGGCAACGGCATCGCGAACAACGCGAGAAAGATGGACAGAGCGCTCAGCATCTGCCAGTCGCCGCGCGCGAACGAAACGATGACGCGCGAATTGCGCACCGGGCTCACGAACCAGCCGGTGCCGAAGGCCGCCCCGAGCATGACGACATAAGCGGCCGGACTGCGCGCATAGAAGAGCGCGATGCAACCCAGCACCGCCGCGACCCATTCGAGTTTGCCGCGCACCAGCGCACGCGTCTGTTTATACCAGGTGATCGCGATCAGCGTGGCCAGCACGACGCTGAAGTGATTGAGCAAGGTTTGCGAGGCGGCGGCACGAACGAACGGCGTGCGGTAGAAGATCGCGAACAGCGTCATCAGCATGAAGAAGGGCAAGACGCTGGCAATGCCCGCGACCCAGGCGCCGGCGCGTCCGCGCAGCGCATGCCCGAGTTGCACGGCGACGTTGCAGCCTACCGGGCCGGGCACCATCCAGGCGAGCGCGATCAGATCGGAGAAAGCGACGCGCGAGAGACGTCCTTCACGCTCGACATAATGGTTCTCAAGTTGCGCCATGAGCGCGAGGCCGCCCCATGACAATGCAGACAGGCCGAATACGACCCGGAACAGCGTCCATAGCGGTTCCCGTTCGCCTCGTCTGGCAGCATCCTGGCTCGTGATCGTCTGCATGGCGCCAAACGCGCCCGGTACGCGGGCGCTAGTCCTTTGAGATCATCGTTTAGTGGTCTGCGCGGCCGGCCGGCGGCGTCGCGCTGTGATGCGGTACAGCGAGAATGTAGCCGGTTTTGCGGCGCTGCGGGGGATGACCGGTAACGACCCGCAACGGGCGCCGCGCTCAGGTGTTGGTGCTGGATACGCTGCTGGTGCTGTCGGCTTCGTGAGCGATGCGGCGGCCCGTCATACCGCACACGCCGAAGCGTTCCAGCAGCGCCGGAATCGCATCCACCGGCACGGGACGCGAGAATAGAAAGCCCTGCGCCTCGATATGGCCGAGCGCGGCGAGCCATGCAATCTGCTCTTCGGTCTCCGTGCCTTCGACCACCACCGTGAGCCCGAGCGAACGCGCCAGATTGACGATCGCGGTGACCATCACGCAGACGCTGCGGTCGCCCGGAATTGCCTGGATGAACGAACGGTCCACCTTCAACGTGTCCACCGAGAAGCGGTTCAGATAGGACAGCGACGAATAGCCGGTGCCGAAATCGTCGAGCGCGATGCGCACGCCGAGGCGCTTCAACGCGAAGATCTTCTCGGAGACCAGTTCGGGGTACTCCATCATCGCCGTTTCGGTGATTTCGAGTTCGAGGCGGCGCGCGGAGATGCCGCTTTCCTCGATGGCGTGCGAGATCGTTTCGTACAGGTCGCCACGCCAGAATTGCACCGCCGAGATGTTCACCGCGAGCGACAGCGTGTCGTAGCCCTGTTGCTGCCACAGCGCGAGTTGACGGCAGGCGGTCTCGATCACGAAGTCGCCGATCGGCACGATCAACCCGGTCGATTCCGCAACCGGAATGAACTCGTTGGCCGGAATCAAACCGTGCTGCGGATGATTCCAGCGCACCAATGCCTCGAAGCCGGTAATGCAGCGGCGCGTCAGATCGATCTTCGGCTGATAGGTGAGGAACAGTTGGCCTTCGGCGAGCGCCACGCGCAACTGCTGTTCCCACTTCATCAAATGATCCGCGCGATGCGACAACTGCGGCGAATAGAACTGATAGCAGTTCTTGCCTGCGTCTTTCGCGCTGTACATGGCGAGGTCGGCTTTTTTCAGCAGGTCGATCTCGCTTTCGTTGGCGACCGAGTAGAGCGCGATGCCGATGCTCGCATGCAGCACGAACGAACTGCCGCGCACTTCGAACGGCTTGGCGAACGCTTCGGCCGCGGCTTCGGCGAGCGCGACGGCGCGCTTCTCGACGTCGTCGCCCTTGATCACGACGACGAACTCGTCGCCGCCGATGCGGCTCAGGGCGCCGCCTTCGCCGACCGCGGTGGCGAGCCGCGAGGCCGTCATTTGCAGCACGATGTCGCCGGCGTTGTGGCCGAGCGTGTCGTTGACGGTCTTGAAGTTGTCGAGGTCGATAAAGAGAATCGCGAGGCGGCCGAGGTTGGTCTGCTGCGCCACATCGTGCCGCAGGGTCTGCAGCGTCGCGTAGCGATTACGCAAACCGGTGAGCAGATCGTATTCGACCAGGTGCGTCATCTCGCGCTCGCGGCCGAGCAGCTTGCCGATCAGGCCGGTGGCCACGGCGAAGAAACTCAGCATGGCGAGCGAGATGAAACCCGCCATCATCAGATAGACGTTGCGCGTGTGGTTGTAGTCGGCGAATTCTTCGGCTTGCGAGAGACCCACCAGCACGCCGAGCGGATAACCGTCGATATGCCGGTACGACACGATGCGCGTGACGTTGTCGATCGAATCGACATAGGTGCCCGACACGTGCTCCGAGGTCGGATACGAACCGCTTGCCGAGAACACGCCGTTGGCGGTCTCGGTGCTGCCGGTGCGCCGCGCGAGCACGGTGCCGTTGTCCGAGATCACCGCGATCACGCCTTCGCGGCCGATCGCCGCGTTGTTGTAGAAGTCGGTAGTGAAGTAGCTGGGATCTTCGGAGACCACCACGACGCCCGCGAACGAGCCGTCCGGATGATTCAGACGCCGCGTCATCTGCAAGGTCCAGTGGCCGGACACGCGGCCGAGCACGGGCTTGCTGATATACAACTGATCGTCGTTCTCGTGTTCGTGGACCTTGAAGTGTTCGCGGTCGGACAGATCGATACGCTTGGGGTTGAGTTCGGCCGTGTTGGCGACCAAGGTGCCGTGTTCGTCGATCAAGGACACCTGCACCAGTGTCTCGCTTTGCACGACGCCTTTTTCCACCGTGCTCGCAAGATCGAAATGACTCGGCGTTTTCTCGAACTCGAATTTGACGAAGCGGGTGATCTGATCGACCTGGTGAATCGCCTTGACGGTGTGCTGCTCCAGCGCCGCGGAAAGAATTGCAGCAGAGGCCATGGCCTCGCGGTAGGTCGCTTCTTTCTCGACCGACAGGCGCGCGAAGATCACTGTCCAAAGCAGGATCAGGACCAATACGCCTAGCGCGGGAATGGCGAGCAACGCGCGCCGGCGCGACACTGCGGGGTCGCGGCGGGGTTTGGCATCGCGCTGATCGGAGAAGCGGGATTGACTCATCGGGCGGCCCGTGCCTGTGTGCCGGCCGGTTGCAAACGAGCGAGCGTCGACTGCGCTGATTTCATGAGTGGCTGCATGGTGACCAAGGTGCCGGAACTGCTGCGCAGAAGAAATAAGCGTGGCGCCGTGCCTGACCATCCGCAGGTCATCGGGTACGTCTTGATATTACTTAATGCCACTGGATTAAGGAAGAGGCCCGACATCGGGTATACGAGGGCGCGGCAAGATGCCCGTTGCGATGAATTTGGCATCCTGTGCAGCCGCGCTTGAGGCCGCCGCATCGCGGTCATAGTCGGGTATTTCATCGGGAATCGGCGGCGAGGCGCGCCAGCATTCAGGTGTGCCAGGCCTTTAGCAGGCCTCTTCCGATGCAAGGCGCATTTAATAGTGCAAACGATGCGGCGTTTTGTGGTCAGGCGCGGCCAGACAGGGCGAACCCTATGCCACTCCCGATTGCGAGCCCGACGCATGAGCGAGGCAAGGGGCGTGCCGGTCAGGGCAAGCGGAAGGTGCCGTCGACAATCGTCACCGACGCACCGCCAATCCATGTCTTGCCGCGTGCGTCGTCGTAGTGCACGCAGACGCGGCCGGCTCGGCCCAGCGCGGTGCCTTGACGGGCTGAATAGTGCGTGCCCGGGCGCAATTGCTGGGCGCTCAGAAGGCCTGCAAGCGCGGCATTGGCGCTGCCCGTGACCGGATCTTCACCGACGCCGAAATTGCCGCCGGCCATCAGGCAGCGCACCTCGAAGGTGGCCGGGCCACCGGCCTCGTGCGGACCGTAAACAGCGAGGCCGTGCGTGCCCACCGAATGCACGAGGTCGGCGAGCGCGGCGTCGTCGGGTGCTAACGCGAGGCATTCACGCGCGGAGTTGACGCGCACCACGAGCCACGGCGCACCATTGTCGACCGCGCAGGGCGTCGTGCTGAAATCGATCGCGTCGCTACGCAAAGCCGAAGAGAGTGCCGCGTAGCGATCCTCGGCAAGCGGCGTGACGCGCGCGGGCGGCGCGGCGAAGGCCCACGCGCCGTCCGCTCCCGGCAGCGCCTCGAGTCCGACGCCGCATTGCTGCACGAGCTTGCCGGCCTGCTTCGGCTGATAACCGCTTTCGAGCAACGCGTGTGCCGTGCCGAGCGTTGGATGACCCGCGAACGGCATTTCGCCATGCGTGCTGAAGATGCGCACGCGGTAGTCGGCGGCCGGGTCGGTCGGCTTCAACAGGAACGTCGTTTCGGACAGGTTGGTCCAGTGAGCGATGGCCTGCATCTGTGTCGCATCGAGTGCGTCGGCATCGAACACGACGGCAAGCGGATTGCCTTTGAACGGCACCGCCGTGAATACGTCGACTTGTTTGAAACGGACAGTGTGGGCGGGCATCGGGCGCGGTCCAGCGAATCAAACGAATGGATAGGGTTGGCGGATTCTATCCGTTGACGACGTAACGATCTACCTTTGCACAAATGCAAAACGCGCCGCGGGTGGCTGACACCTCGCGACGCGTTCCTGTCTCGCTGCGCCGGACGAACCGGCGGCTTCGACTGCGTTACTGCTCTATTGCGTTACTCGACTTCGGCGATCATCTCGATCTCGACGCACGCGCCGAGCGGAATCTGCGCGACGCCGAATGCCGAGCGCGCATGCTTGCCGCGTTCGCCGAACACGTCGGCGACCAGTTCGGACGCGCCGTTGGTGACCAGATGCTGTTCGGTGAACTCGAGCGTCGAATTGACGAGACTCATCAGCTTGACGATGCGCGTAACGCGGTTCAGATCGCCCACATGCGCGTGCAGCGTGGCGAGCAGGTCGATGGCGATCGAGCGTGCGGCGGCTTTGCCTTCCTCGGTGGTGAGGGTGGCGCCGAGCTTGCCGCTCCACACCTTGCCGTCCTTCTTGGCGATGTGTCCGGAGAGATACACCGTGTTGCCGCTTTGTGCGCTCATCACATACGCGGCAGCCGGCGCGCCGGCGGTCGGCAGTTCGATGCCCATTTCCTTGAGCTTGTCGTAGACATTCGTTTGAGCCATGGTGTGTCCTTGATCAGTAGTGGAATTCGGTGGATGCGGTCGGGCGAAATCATGCAGACCGCGCGCATGAAACACACAATCAGCGCGCGGCAGACTTCAGATCTTCGCGCGGATCAGAGCGCCGAGACGCGACACGCCTTCGTCGATCCTGGCCGGCGGCACCGTCACGAACGACAGCCGCAGCGTGTTGTGTTGCGCTTCGTTCGCGAAGAACGGACCGCCCGGCACGAACGCGACGTTCTGCGCAACCGCTTCTTCCAGCAGCTTCATGGTGTCGATCTGCGCGGGCAGATTCACCCACACGAACATGCCGCCTTCCGGGCGATTCCAGCTTACGCCTTCGGGCATGTAACGTTCGAGCGAAGCCAGCATGGCCGCGCATTGATCGCGATACAGTTCGCGGATGGTCGGCACATGCGTGTCGAGGAAGCCGTCCTTGATCACTTCGTACACGATGCGCTGCGTGAAGCTCGGCGTGTGCAGATCGGTCGCTTGCTTGGCCTGCACGAGTTTGAAAATCAACTCTTCGGGCGCGATGATGTAGCCGACCCGCAGGCCCGGCGCCAGCACCTTCGAGAACGAACCGAGATGGACGATGTGGTCCGGCGCCATCGACAGCATGGTGGGCAACGGTTCGCCGGCGTAGTCGAGCGCGCCGTACGGGTCGTCTTCGATCACCGGGAACGGCGCGGTCTTCGCGAACGCGGCGAGCGCGCGGCGGCGTTCGATCGGCAAGCGGCGGCCCGTCGGATTCTGGAAATTCGGCTGCGCGTACAAGAGGCGGGCGCCGGCCGTCAGCTCGGGCGTGAGGCCTTCGGGGACGAGGCCGTGTTCGTCGGTCGGCACTTGCACGTAACGCGGCTCGTACATCGAGAACGATTGCAGCGCGCCGAGGTAGGTCGGCGTTTCGACCAGCACCGGGCTGTCCGGGCACACCAGCACCTTGCCGAGTAGGTCGAGCGCCTGTTGCGAGCCGGTGGTGATCAGCACCTGAGTCGGACGGATCTGCGCGCCGTTCACCGAATAGCGCTTCGCGACCCATTCACGCAGCGGCAGGAAACCTTCGGTTGCGCTGTATTGCAGCGCCGCAGCGGGCTCGTCGCGCAGAATGCGGTCCGACGCGGCGCGCATGCGTTCGGCCGGGAACGTAGCCGGCGAGGGCAAGCCACCCGCGAACGAAATGACTTCGGGCCGCTCCGTGACCTTCAGAATCTCGCGAATCGCCGAGCTAGTGAGCTTGCGTGCGCGTTCGGACAATTGCCACGTGGGGGCTTTCAGGTCGCTTTGGTCCATGGTCTCCTCTGCTAGTACTGGAACCGGTCAAAACTTCGATTATCGCGCGAGTCGGCGACCCGCGCGCGCTGCTTATTTAAGGGTCCGTAGACCGTTGGGTGTTTCGAACTCGGCGACGAGCGCCGGCGCGCCTTCGGTGGGCTGCAACTCGATCAGATGCGCCGCGCCGAGCCAGCGCAGTTGCGCCGCGACCGTGTCGGCTTGCGGGTGCGCGCCTTTCAAGGCTTTCAGCGAAACCTCCGTTTCCGGCAAGGATGTGGACGGATGCTTCGTCGTGTCCCACTGAATCAGCGAGGGCAGCACGCCGTCGCCGATGCCTTGCCAGGCGGGGAACGCGCCGTCGTCCGGCACGGTCAGGCCCCACGTGAAATCGCCGCGCGTCATCGGCACGACTGGGGGAATGCGCTGCGGATATTGCGCCTGCCATGTCGGCAGGTGTTTCGGCCGCTCGACCCGGGCGACCCAGTGCGACAGATACGGCCCGTTTTCGAGCCGCGCGTGTGTTGCCGGGTCGTCGAGCGCGAACAGGCGGGGGCGCGGCGCGCTGCCGTCGGCCGGCGCGTTGTCAACGGCTGCGGCTTGCGGATCGACCGCAATCACTTCCAGATACACGCCGCCCCACAGGTTCAGCAGGCGGTTATGCGTGCGCATCAGCGCATGCGCGCCGCCGCCGGCCGGTGCGACGCCGAGCGTATCGGCGACGTACTGCGTGCCCTCGTCGAGGGTGCGGGCGGAAATCACGAGGTGATCGAGGCGGAGCGGATGAGCAGTCATGACGGAGCGATGAACGGTTTTCTGCGGGTTTTCTGCGGTGAACCGGGGACGGGCCGGGTGTCGCGGGAACGCTGCCGGGGCCGTAAGCATAACCGTTTGCCGGATCGGCGGGCCATCCGGATGGTGTTCGGCAGGGTTTTGCCGGAGAGCGCGTGGGGCGTGCTGAGAGTCGCCGTGCCGCCATCCCATCCGTTACTTCTCTCGAATGTAGCGACGCCGACCGGCACAGTAACGGTACAATCAATTCGATACTGTTCGGTACAGTTGGAGCCCGCCATGTCCGTCCCGCTTGCCCAGATTCCCACCCCGCATGACACCGCTTCGCTAACGCTGGTCGAGCAGCTCGTCCAGTGGGCGCGCCGCCGTATCGAGGAGCGTGTGTTCCGCCCCGGCATGCGCATGCCGTCGATCCGCAAGCTGGCGCTCGACAAGGGCGTGTCGCGCTTCACGGTGGTCGAGGCGTACGAACGGCTGGTGGCGCAGGGTTTTCTGGAGTCGCGGCGCGGCTCCGGGTTCTATGTGCGCGAACGGCTGGGCGGCGCGGCCAGTGCTAGCGCCGAGATTCATCCGCTCACCGCGGCGGCGCCGGCGCCTGCCACGATCGATGTGGTCTGGCTGCTGCGCAATATGCTGCACACCGGCGCGCGTCCCGAGCGCAGTCCTGGGCTCGGTTATCTGCCGGCGCGCTGGCTCGACGGCGACCTGATCACCAATGCGCTGCGCACGCTCGGCCGGCAAAGCGGCGCGCAGATGCTCGGCATCGGCACGCCGCAGGGTTTTCTGCCGCTGCGTCAGCAATTGCAGACGCGGCTCGAAGAACTGGAGATCGGTGCGTCGCCGGATCAGATCGTGATGGTGTCCGGCATCACGCAGGCCATCGACCTGATCTCGCGCATCTATGTCAAGCCGGGCGATGCGGTGATCGTCGGCGATCCGGCGTGGTTTCAGATGTTCGGGCGTTTCGCGTCGCAGGGCGCGCGGCTCGTCGGCATGCCGTACACGCCGGACGGCCCGGATCTCGACGCGCTCGAGTCGCTCGTGCAGACGTGGCGGCCGAAAATGCTGGTGATCAATTCGGTGCTGCAGAACCCCACCGGCACGTCGCTCACGGCGGCCCAGGCGTTCCGTATTCTGCGCCTGGCCGAAGCGTACGATTTCATCGTCGTCGAGGATGATATTTACGGCGATCTGTGTCCGCCGAGCTATCCGGGCACGCGCCTCGCGAGTCTCGACCAGTTGAAACGCGTGATCTATCTCGGCAGTTTTTCGAAGACGCTCGCGCCGAATCTGCGCGTGGGTTTCATTGCCTGCGCGCCCGAAGTGGCGAGGGCGGTCAGCGACCAGAAAATGCTGGTTGGCATGACAAGTCCGGAACTGAACGAGCGTGTGCTGTACAAGATTCTGACCGAAGGCCACTACCGGCGGCATGTCGAACGGCTGCGCGTGCGGCTCGACGGCGTGCGCGAGAAGTCCGCGCGGATGCTGGAGAAGACCGGCCTGAAGCTGTTCCTGACACCCATGGCCGGCATGTTTTTGTGGGCCGACACGGGCGTCGACGCCGACGCGCTCGCGGCCGCCGGCCACGAAGCCGGCTTTCTGCTGACGCCCGGCAGCCTGTTTTCTCCGCAGCAATCGTCGACCACCTGGATGCGCTTCAATATTTCCAATTGCGGCGATCCGGAACTGGCCACCTTTTTGTGCCGTTATCTCGACAGCGTGGCGCGCCGCGCCTCTTGAAACCGCGCCGGCTTGCCCCCAATTAGGCGGACAATCCGGCGGGCTACGCATCCGGCGTCAGACGCTTCGGCCCAGCGGCACGCCGACGGCAAGCCGACGTCGCCGGCGAACCGCAACGCACGACGCCGCGCCCGCCTTGAACCCCCATTCGCAACAGAGAGGAAGTCCGACCATGGCACAAGAAACCATGAGCTTTCAGGCAGAAGTGAAACAGCTTCTGCACCTGATGATTCATTCGCTGTACAGCAACAAGGAAATTTTCCTGCGCGAGCTGATTTCGAACGCCTCCGACGCGGCCGACAAGCTGCGCTTCGAAGCGATCGAAAACAATGCGCTGTACGAAAACGATCCGAACTTGCGGATTCGCGTGTCGTACGACAAGGCCGCGCGCACCATCACACTCGACGACAACGGCATCGGCATGAGCCGCGACGAAGCGATCGCGAACCTCGGCACGATCGCCCGCTCGGGCACCAAGGAATTCTTCGGCAAGCTCTCCGGCGACCAGCAGAAAGATGCGGCGCTGATCGGCCAGTTCGGCGTGGGCTTTTATTCGGGCTTCATCGTCGCGGACAAGATCACGGTCGAGACGCGCCGCGCCGGCCTGCCGGCCTCTGAAGGCGTGCGCTGGGAAAGCGCGGGCGAAGGCGATTTCGCCGTCGAGCAGATCGAGCGCGCCGCGCGCGGCACGACCATCACGCTGCATCTGCGTGCGGATGAAGATGAGCTGCTGTCGTCGCACCGTCTGAAGTCGATCATCCAGAAGTACTCCGACCACGTCGCGCTGCCGATCCTGATGCAGAAAGAAGAGTGGGACGCGGAAAAGAGCGAGATGGTCACGAAGGACGAGGACGAGACCGTCAATCAGGCCAGCGCGCTGTGGACGCGCTCGAAGAACGAGATTACCGACGAGCAGTACAAGCAGTTCTATCAGCACCTCTCGCACGACCATCAGGATCCGCTCACGTGGACGCATAACCGTGTGGAAGGCCGCAGCGAGTACACGCAGTTGCTGTACGTGCCGACCCACGCGCCGTTCGACATGTTCAATCGCGATTATCGCGGCGGCCTGAAGCTGTACGTGAAGCGCGTGTTCATCATGGACGACGCCGAGCAACTGCTGCCTGCGTATCTGCGCTTCGTGAAGGGCGTGGTCGATTCGGCGGATTTGCCGCTGAACGTGTCGCGCGAAATTCTGCAGGAAAGCCGCGACGTGAAGGCGATCCGCGAAGGCGTGACCAAGCGTTCGCTGTCCATGCTCGAAGAGCTGGCCAACTCGGATAACGAGGCCGACAAGGAAAAGTACGCCGGTTTCTGGAAGGAATTCGGCCAGGTGCTGAAGGAAGGCATCGGCGAAGACTTTGCCAACCGCGAGCGGATCGCGAAGCTCGTGCGTTTTGCGTCGACGCATACGGAGACGGCCGAGCAAACCGTGTCGCTGGCCGACTACGTCGCGCGCATGAAGCCCGAGCAGACCAAGATCTACTACGTGACCGCCGACACCTGGCAGGCGGCGACCCACAGCCCGCACCTCGAAGTGTTCCGCAAGAAGGGCGTGGAAGTGCTGCTGCTGACCGATCGCGTGGACGAGTGGATCCTGTCGTTCCTGAACGAATTCGAAGGCAAGCCGCTGCAAAGCGTGGCGCGCGGCGATCTCGATCTGGGCGCGTTGAACGACGAAGAAAAACAGGCGCAAGAGAAGGTCGGCGAAGAGTTCAAGCCGCTTGTCGAGAAGATGAAGGAAGCGCTGAAGGACAAGGCCAAGGACGTGCGTCTCACGTTCCGCCTGACCGATTCGCCGTCCTGCCTCGTTGCCGACGACGGCGAAATGAGCGGCTATCTGCAGCGCATGCTCAAGGCCGCCGGCCAGACGGCGCCGGCGTTCCATCCGATTCTCGAAGTGAATCCGGAGCACGCACTGGTGAAGGGCCTGCACGCGGACAGCGCGAACTTCGACGACTGGTGCCATCTGCTGTTCGATCAGGCATTGCTCGCCGAAGGTGGCGCGCTGGACGATCCGGCGAGCTTCGTGAAGCGCACCAATGCGCTGCTGCTTGCGCGCGCGAACTGAGCGCGGGTCGAGCTTGATGCCACGGCGTCGTTCTGACGCTCGAGGTTGAAAATGCGCTGCTTCGGCAGCGCATTTTTTTTGCCTTTTAGCGCGCGGCGGCATGACTCAGCGAAGCGCGGCCGCTCCGCTTCGCCGCTTCCGGCCGAGCGCTTAACGCGCCGGCGCCGGCCCCTCCAGATGACGCACTTGCGAGAGCACGCTACCGGCCAATTCCTTCGCCTCGTGACATGAAGTGTGATCGGCTAGCACTTTGGCGGCGAGACTGCCGATCGCCTTGCTGGTCTGTTTCGACGTGTGGTGTTGCGCCAGCGCCGAGCCCGCCAGTTCTTTCTCCAGTTGCGCGACGCCCGCGCGCCGTAAAACGACCGCAGCCAGATGAGCGATGCTGTCGGATGTTTTCTTCGATTTTCCAGTGTTCAAAGCTTGCTCCATGTTGTAGTTGATCGATCTGGTCGACTAATGGGCGTTGCTCGTAGTCGATTAAAATTAATTATGGTTAACTAAATAAATAGAATCAATGATATTAAATTGAGATTAATTTATGAGATGTAAAAGCGCGGTTTTGTCTTATGCTCGCGCGAATTTTATTCGGAGGCCTGAAGCATTATTTCCAATGCTCTAAGCATTGAAAGCACCGGGTCCGATTTTTGTAATTACGCCTTCGCGCATGACAACAACAACGCTCTGAATTCCCATGTCCGATTCCGCTCTGGCAGTACCTCTCGATTCCGTTCATCTCCTGTGGTCCATCTTGCGTGAGCAAGGTTTCGATGCCGCCGCGCGTCGCGCGGTCGAATTCGCCGTGGCAGGCGGGACGCCGCAGTTGCACGCCGACCTGTGCGCGAGCGCAGGGCGTTTCGAAGAGGCGTATCACAGCGCGTCGCAGGCGCAAGCGTGCGCGAACGGAGCGCGCCATGCGCGGGTCGCGCTGTTCGCCGATGCCCTCGGCTACGCCGGCGCTGCGCAGCGCAACAGCGAGCGGGCGGTGGCCGCGCAGCCGGTCGAGACGACGATCGACTGGGTCGCGTGGCTGATCGGCACGTGTGGCGCCCACTCGGCAGCCGCGCGAATCTTGCGAGCTTACGAGCGTCGAGCGCCGCAGGACGCGCGCGCGCCGTGGTGGTTGTCGATCGCGTTGGCGGCGCTGCCGGAGGCGAGTGCGCGGGACGAGCGGCGCGCGGCGCTGTCGCGGGCGTATGCGCTCGATCCCGCGATCGATCCGGCGTTGCCGTTGCAACTCGTGCTGGCGTTGCGGGAGATGCGCGATTGGCCGATGGTCGAGCGTATCTGCCGCGAAAGTCTTGCGCGCAATTCCGCCGATGCGGAGATGGCGTGGCAACTCAGTCACGCGCAATGGCAGTGCAACGACGCAGCCGCGGCGGAGGTCACCATGCGCGCCGTGGACGCCGTCGCGCCCGGCAATGCAGACGCGCTGGCGGCTGTCGGCATGTATCTGAACGAGCAGGCGCGCTATGCGGACAGCGAAGCCGCGCTGCAAGCGGCGCTCGCGATCGATCCGTCAGCGGTGCAGGCAGCGGTCGATCTGGCGGACCTGGAACTGCGGCGCGGCGATTGGTCGAGCGCGTGGCCGCGTTTCGAGGCGCGCCTCGCGCGCGAAGACCGCGAGCAGAACAACGTCGTCAGCGTAATGACACGTTTGTGCCCGCGCTGGTGTGGCGAAGCGCTCGCCGGCAAGACCCTGGTCGTGCACAGCGAACAGGGCAGCGGCGACGACATCCAGATGGTGCGCTTCGTCCCTCAGCTGGCGGCGCGTGTGCATGACGAAGGCGGACGGCTGGTGCTTGCCGTGCGTCGGGCGCTGCAACCGCTGTTTGCGCGTTTCTATGCGAATTGCGTGTCGATCGAAGAAGGCCCGCTCGGCTCGCCGGATTACGCGTTGCCGCTCATGAGCCTGCCGCTCGTGCTCGGTCTCGAGCCGGAGCAGGTGCGCGGCTCGCCCTACCTGCAGGCCGATACAACGAAGGCTGCGGCCTGGCGCGAACGGATCAGCGCGCACGCACCGGCTGCGAGGTGGCACGTCGGTCTCGTCTGGTCGGGCAGCCCGACGCATCGGCGCGACGCCAAGCGGTCGATTCCGCTTGCCGCGCTGGCGCCGCTGCTGGCGCTTCAAGATGTCGTCTTCCATCCGCTTACGCCCGGACGCCATGCCGATGTGACCGTGCTCGCCGCGCAAGGATATCGCCTGTGCGATCTGACCGGCGATTACAAAGACGGCTTCGACGACGTAGCGGCGCATCTCACCGCGCTGAACGCGCTGGTGACGATCGACAGCGCGCCGTTGCATCTTGGCGGCGCGTTAGGGCATCGCGTGCTGGCCATGCTCGATCACGTCTCCCACTGGTCGTGGGGCAACGAAGAGGCGCAGCCCTGGTACGACTCGGTCGAACTGTTCCGGCAGCCGCAGCCTGCGCAATGGGCGCCGGTGGTCGAGCGGGTGGCCGCGCGTCTGAAGACGATGCTCGTGCCGCACCAGACGGCCTGAGCGGCGCACACCACACCACGCAAGGTTCAGAGCAACTCACGCAACTGATCGACTTTGATGCACGAACACGAATTCCCATTCCCCACCAGCGTTTCCAACGATCTCGGCGCCATTGCCGCACATGCCGACACCTGCTTCGCCGCGGGGCGTCATCACGAAGCAATTGCCGACTACCAGCGCGTTCTCGCCGAACAGCCGCACAACGTACACGCGCTGCATCGGCTCGGCCTCGCCATGTTTTGCGTCGATCGGCCCGACCGTTCGCGCGAGCACTTCGATCAGGCGTTGCACGTCGCGCCCGAGCGCGCGGACATCTGGGAGCATCGCGGTTTGATCGCCGCGCTGGACGGCGAGCTGATCGCCGCCGAAGCGTTCTATCATCGCGCGGTGGGCCTCGGTGGCGGCACCGTGAGCCTGCATCGGAATCTGGGCGATTGCCTGACGCTGTCGAAGCGTCTCGTCGAAGCGCGCGGCCACTACCTCAAAGCGCTTCAGCTCGAACCGACGTTGCATCACGCCGTTCGCTCGCTCGCACGAATCAGTACCGAGCTCGAACGCTATCAGGACGCAGCTGACTACTGGCTGCGTGCATGGGCGCTCGACCCGGCGCATCTGCCGGACGCGCTCGACCTGATTACCGCGATGTCGAGAGCACAGCGCGGCGAGGGGATCGACAGCGTGCTCGCCGAACTGCGCGTTCGTTTCGCCTCGGACGCATCCGCGTTGCAACAGGTGACCTTCGCATTGAACAACGCGGAGCGTTTCAGCGATGCGATCAGCGTCGCCATCGAAGCGCTCGGCGTCGATCCGCGCAACGGCTGGCTACATCACAACGCGTCGTTTGCGTTCAACATGCTGGGCGACTTCCCGGCCATGCATGCGCATGCCGTCGAAGCCGCGCGGCTGATGCCCGATCATCCGCTGATGCAATTCAACCTCGCAGCCGCACAACTGCGCGCCGGCGACTACGAAAACGGCTGGAAGCAATATCGGTGGCATGAAGCCCTGCCGGAAAATCACGACCTGGTTCGCCCGGCTTATCCGGAATGGCAAGGCGAACGGGTGACGGGCCGCCGCTTTCTGCTCGTCGGCGAGCAGGGGCTGGGCGATCAACTGCAGTTCTTGTGTATGGCCGACTGGTTGAATAAGCGCGGCGCACAGGTCGACGTCTGGGTCGAAGCTCCGCTTGGCGAAGTGGCGCGAAGCGCGGCCGGCGTGCGTGCCGCGTGGACGACCGCGCCGCCCGGACCGTACGACTACTGGTGCCGCATGCTGAGCATGCCGGAGCCGATGAAGCTGGACCTGCCGATGTTGCCGCTCGCGACGTCGTATCTGCGAGCGGAACCCGCGCAGGTACAAAGCTGGCGGAGCCGGCTCGACACAATCTGTGCAGCCGATGCACGCGAAGCGCCCGGAAAACGCGTCGGCATTGTCTGGGCCGGTAATCCGGCGTACGAGCTCGATCGGTATCGGTCGATTCCATTGCGCCAATGGCTGCCGGTTTTGCAACAGACCGGCGTGCACTGGTTCGCGCTGCAAAAGGGTGAGACACAGAACGAAGCAGTGGCGTCGTATGCGGATACCGGAATGCACAGCCTCGGGCCGGAGATCGACACGTTTGCCGACACGCTGGCGATCGTGCAGTCGCTCGATCTGGTGATTACGGTGGACACGGCGGTCGCCCATCTGGCCGGCGCATGCGGCACGCCGGTCTGGGTGCTGGTGCCGACGTTCACCGACTGGCGCTGGCTGACGGCGCGCGACGATAGTCCGTGGTATCCGTCCGCGCGACTGTTCAGACAGCACGAGTTGGGGCGTTGGGATACGGTGCTCGACGAGGTCGCAAGAGCATTGCGCGATTTTGTCGCTGGATGAAAACCGGGCGCCTCACACGCGCCCAGTTTTTCGGTTGAAGGCGGTCGCGAAATGGCGGTCGATTACTTCTTGCCCATCAACGTATCCATCGTCTCGCCGCGCACGACGATCTCGGTGCGACGGTTCAGCGCGCGGCCTTCGGGCGTATCGTTGCTCGCCACCGGATTGTTGTACGCGTTGCCCTTGGTGCGAATGCGGTCCATGGCGATGCCGCGCGCCACGAGTGCGTAACCCGCCGCGCTCGCGCGCGCTTCGGACAACTGCTGGTTGTAGTCGAGCGTGCCGACATTGTCGGTGTAGCCTTCGACGACAATCGGTTTCTTGCTGCGCTTGAGCAGCACGGCCGAACGATCGATGACCGCGGCCGCGTCGCTGCGCACGTCGGATTTGTTGAAATCGAACAGGGCGGTTTCGGGCAGCTTGACCGCGACACCGCCGGCGACCGGCGCCACCTCGATACCGACAGCCTTGTTCAGCGATGTCTCCGTATCGCGGTTCAGTTGCGCCGCGCAACCTGTCACCAGCAGGACCGAGATCGCGCATGCGGTTGTGCTCAGAATGTTCCTCATCTTCATGTCTTTTCCTTGACTGTTCGTTCATGTGGCGCGCCGTTGATCGCAGCGGCCGGCTTTGCAAAGCACGGAGTTTTTATCGCGCGACGCGAGCCGCGGAGAATCGGAACTATCTGAAATCGACGCGCCAGTGGAAGTGCTTCACCACCGCTGTCGTAGTCGATGAAATCCGCTGAAGGGCGAGACCTGCGCGTTGGCGAATGGTCCGACAGCCGCGCCGTTATAATCCGACACCATGTCCATCCGTTTCGATGCCGCCGACGCCCACTGGCGCGTCGCGCCCTTACCCGGCTTCACCGCCGCCCAGAAAGACTGGCTGACCCGCGGCGGTTCACTGACCGCGCATCTGCGTGCGCTCGGCGCCGTCGCGGTACGCGTCACGCACGAAGGCGTCGCGCTGCCGTGGGCCGACGAGAGCGCCGCGCTCGGCCTTGTGCCGCGTGCGCCGGTCTGGGTTCGGGAAGTCTCGCTATCGGTCGACGGCGTGCCGTTCGTGGCGGCGCATAGTGTCGCGCCGCTCGCGGCGAGCGCCGGGGTGTGGCAGGCCATACGGCGACTGCGCACGCGGCCACTGGCGGAGTTGCTGTATAGCGATAGCAGTGTGGCGCGGTCGTCGCTGGTGAGCCGCAGGTTGAGCGCGCGGCATGCGCTCTATCGTCTGGCCGCGCGTGAAATCGAAGGGTTGCCGCCGCACGCGCTGGTCGCGCGCCGCTCGGTGTTCGAGCGCCACGGCGCGCCGCTGATGGTCACTGAATGCATGTTGCCGGCGTTATGGATACATCTGGCGAGCTTGTCAGGCGCGAGCCGATCGGACGAGTGGCTCGCGCATCCGCGGGTGCGCGAACACGGCCGTGCGCTCGAACACACCGCATCGCGCGCGCATCCCGCCGCGCGCGCGCCCGACGAACGGAGCCGCTGATGCTGCGCGGTTTTCCACCGGTCGCCGCCGCGGATACGCATACGCTGATTCTCGGCAGTTTTCCCGGCGAGGCATCGCTTGCCGCGACGCAGTACTACGCGCATCCGCGCAACCAGTTCTGGCGCCTGCTCGGCGCCGTGCTCGACGAACCGCTCGCCGAACTCACGTACGAGGAGCGCTTGCGCCGCGTGCTCGCGCATGGCATCGGCGTATGGGACGTGCTCGCCGCCTGCACGCGCGAAGGCAGTCTCGACGCCGCGATCCGCAATGCCAGCCCGAACGATTTCGCTTCGTTGCGCGCGCACGCGCCGAAGCTCGCGAAAGTCTGCTTCAACGGCAAGACGGCGGGCCGCTTTGCGCCGGTGATCGGCGCGGCAGGCTACGCCACCCTCGTATTGCCTTCGTCCAGTCCGGCGAATGCTATGCTCTCGTTCGACCAAAAATTGCGTCTTTGGCGCGACATCCTTACATGACGAACTTGATCAAGCGCGCTTCCGCTGAAGCGCGTGCCTTCCGCAACCGCGACGCTGACGCCGCCGGTGGGAAACAAAAACCGCACAAATCGCAGAACGCCACGCGCAACAAAACGCGCGTTTCGCACGACGACGATCTGCACGACGCGCCGCAAATCGAAGCGCCGCGCAAGCCGCGTTTTGCGCCGGTCACTTTCTCGGAAGAGGGCGGCGTGCGCTTCCTGCATTTCGGCACGGAGTGGGTGCAAGGCGCGATGCGTCTGCGCAAGCCGGATCACATCGAACTCGAATACGCGCAACAGATGATGGCCTGGCTGCTGTTTATCGAAACGCCCAGGCGCATCGTCCAACTCGGTCTGGGCGCCGCGGCGCTGACCAAGTTCGCGCACCGCTTCCTGAAGCGCGCGAAGGTCGAGGCGGTGGAAGTGAACCCGGCGGTCGTGGTGGCCGCGCGCACGATGTTCGAGCTGCCGCACGACGATGCCCGTCTCACGGTGCACGAAATGGATGCGTGGGACTTCGTCAATGATCGCGCCAACCACGGCACGATCGGCGCGTTGCAAATCGACGTCTATGACGCAACCGCGCGCGGTCCGGTGCTCGACAGCGTCGGCTTCTATCGCGCGGTGCG
This sequence comes from Paraburkholderia dipogonis, assembly GCF_042680985.1. Lineage (NCBI taxonomy): Bacteria > Pseudomonadati > Pseudomonadota > Betaproteobacteria > Burkholderiales > Burkholderiaceae > Paraburkholderia > Paraburkholderia dipogonis. Next base: position 333,015 of record NZ_JBHUFR010000011.1, read on the forward strand.
CGCGTGCCTGACCGACGCGGGCGTGGCGACGGTGAATCTGTTCGGCGATCACCCGAGCTTCGTGCGCAACATGAAGCGTCTGAACGAAGCCTTCGACGGCCGCGTGGTCGCGCTGCCGGAAGTGCACGACGGCAACCGCATCGCGATCGCGTTCTCGGGTCCGGCGCTCGAGGTGCCGTTCACGGCGCTGCAAGCACGCGCCAAACTGATCGAAGCCGAACTCGGTCTGCCCGCGCGTAAGTGGATCAAGGGTCTGCAGGAATCGACCGGGCAGAACGGCGACTCGTTCTCGATCTGATTGCAACGACTCATGCGATCGGGCCGCGCAAGCCGGCCCGATCCAAAGCAGTTCATGGACTGAATGTCGTCGCCGACGCGCCACGCGCCGTTGCGCCCACGCGACGTTCGCCGCCTTTATCCATCGCGCATTGAACAGCCGGTCCTCTTCCTCGCGAAGCGGGCCAGTCTGTCAGACCCAAGCGGTACGCCCCGATGCGCCTCGCCACAGCGCTTGAACGCCTCCTGCTGAAACACCTTCGCGCCGACGCTGAAAGCACGTTCGTGCTGGGGTCGTCCCTGCTTGACCGCGATCTCGCCGCTCCTATACTCTTTCGAAGCTTTCGGGGCGCCCGTGGCCATCCGCTGTGGGATCCACCACCCGTCAAACACGGGCCAACATTTCAATAATAGGGAAGAGGAGACGTCATGGCTCACGACGCCGACGCGAACAAGGCCAGCAAGCACTGGCTCTGGTTGCTGCTGTTGCCCTGGATCGCGATGATCTGGGTGCCGTCATATAACAAGGTCGAACCGGTGCTGTTCGACTTTCCGTTCTTCTACTGGTATCAGCTCCTGTGGGTGCTGATCAGCGCAGTCATCACAGCGCTCGTGTACTTCAAGACCAAGACGCGCTCGCGTTCCAATGGCCGTCCGCAGGGGGGCGCACGATAATGAACGCCATAGCAACTTTCGTCTTCGTTCTGTTTTTCATCGGCGTCACGATTCTCGGCTTTATCGCGGCCCACTGGCGGCGCGGCGATCTCGCGCATCTGGAAGAGTGGGGCCTCGGCGGCCGGCGCTTCGGCACCATCGTCACGTGGTTCCTGCTGGGCGGCGACCTGTACACCGCGTACACCTTCATCGCCGTGCCGGCGCTGGTGTTCGGTGCGGGCGCAACGGGTTTCTTCGCGCTGCCGTACACGATCCTGATCTATCCGTTCGCGTTCGTGGTGTTCCCGAAACTGTGGAGCATCGCCAAACGTCAGGGCTATGTGACGTCGGCGGACTTCGTGTCGGCGCGCTATGGCAGCCGGATGCTCGCTCTGGCGATCGCCGTGACCGGCATCGTCGCGACCATGCCGTACATCGCGTTGCAACTGGTCGGTATCGAAGTGGTGATCGGCGCGCTCGGTTTCGACACCAAGGGCTTTGTCGGCGACCTGCCGCTGATCATCGCGTTCGCGATCCTGGCGGCCTACACGTACACCTCGGGTTTGCGCGCGCCGGCCATGATCGCGGTGGTCAAGGACGTGCTGATCTACATCACGATCTTCGCCGCGGTCATCGTGATTCCGCCGCAACTGGGCGGCTTCGGTCATATCTTCAGCGTGGTGCCGCCCGCCAAGCTGCTGCTGAAGGCGCCGGACGTCTCGAGCCTGAACGGCTACAGCGCGTACGCGACGCTCGCGGTGGGTTCGGCGCTCGCGCTGTTCCTGTATCCGCACTCGATCACAGCGGTGCTGTCGTCGAAGTCGGGTAACACGATCCGCCGCAATATGGCGATGCTGCCGGCTTACTCGCTGGTGCTCGGCCTGCTCGCGCTGCTCGGCTTCATGGCCTTGGCTTCGGGCGTGAAGGACATGCCGGAATTCGCGCCGTACTTCAAGGCGTTCGGCCCGAACTTCGCGGTGCCGGCGCTGTTCCTGCATTACTTCCCGTCGTGGTTCGTCGGCGTGGCGTTCGCGGCGATCGGCATCGGCGCGCTGGTGCCGGCGGCGATCATGTCGATCGCGGCCGCTAACCTGTACACGCGCAACATCCACAAGGAGTTCGTCAATCGCAGCATGACGCATGAGCAAGAGACCAATGTCGCCAAGCTGGTCTCGCTGATCGTCAAGGTCGGCGCGGTGGCGTTCATTCTCGGCCTGCCGCTCACGTACGCGATCCAGTTGCAGCTGCTCGGCGGGATCTGGATCATCCAGACGCTGCCGGCGATCGTGCTGGGCCTGTACACGCGTGTGCTCGACTACCGCGGCCTGCTGGCCGGCTGGGCGGTCGGCATTGCGACTGGCACGTGGATGGCGATTTCGCTGAAGCTGGCCGGCTCGATCTTCACGATCCATCTGTTCGGCATGGCGATTCCGGGCTACGCCGCAGTGTGGTCGCTGATCGTCAACCTGGTGGTGTCGGTGGTGGTGAGTCTTCTGGTGCGTGCCTTCGGCATGCAGCACGCCGAAGACCGTACCCGTCCGGAAGACTATCTGGACGTGGTCGAAGGCTGATCATCGCTGCTTCATGTCGTGCCGCTCCACGTGGTGCGACAGCCTGAAAACCGCGACGCCCGCACACCAGAATGTGCGGGCGTTTGTCTTGATGAGGCACTCCAGGGCAGGATAGCGGAACCGTCCTTCACCGTATCGAGCGCGCCGCCATGGCTTCTGCCGATTCCCGCACCGTGATTCCACGCCGCTCGGCGCTCAGCCGGATGATCCGCGCGGTGACGTCGCCTTACTACCGCTATCGCCACGCCAAGGTGCTGCACAGTCTGCGTGTCGGGCTGGCCATGCTGGTGTCGATTCTGGCGACCACCGGCATCGACATTCCGCACGGCATCTGGTCGTCGGTCACTTTGCTGGTGGTGATCGGCGGCTTGCAGCATCACGGCAATATCCGCAAGAAGGCGGCGGAGCGGGCGGCGGGCACGCTGCTCGGGGCATCGATCGGACTCGCGCTGATCGTGCTGCAGAACCTGACCGACTCGCCGCCGCTCACTTATGTGCTGATGTCGATCGTCGCGGGCATCTGCGCGTGGTTCGCGATCGGCTCCTCGGGCTATATCGGGCTCCTGACGGCGATCACCATGTGCATCGTCGCGGGCCACGGCGATAACCAGATCGACGTCGGCTTGTGGCGCACGGCGAACGTGCTGATCGGCATCGTGATCGCGCTGGCGTTTTCGTTCGCGTTGCCGCTGCATGCCACCTATTCATGGCGCTACGGGCTCGCAATCAATCTGCGCGAATGCGCGCGCATCTACACGCGGCTCCTGGAAGGAGAGACGATCAGCGAGGAAGAGCAGGTCAGGCGCTTTCTGGCGATCAACAAGCGGCTTGTGCAATTGCGCTCGCTGATGCCTTCGGTGGCGAAGGAAATCGAGGTGCCGCAATCGAAGCTCGAGGAGATTCAGCGGCTGCACCGCTCGGTGCTCAGTTCGCTGGAGTTGCTCGCCACCGGTCCGCTGATGCACGCCGACGCCGCGGCGCGCGCCGCGTACGCCGAGCAATGCGGCGCCGAGGTGCGCAGCGTGCGCGCGATTCTGCTGGCGATGGCGCGCGGGCTGCGCTTTGGCCGGGCGACGCACTTTGGTATTCCGTCCGCGTCGGCGCTGGCGCAGAGGCACGGCGACGCGGCGCTGAAGCTGCCGCCCGAATTTCAGGGACCTTACTGGCTCGGGCAGCGGCTTGCCGAACAGGTGGACCGACTGCGCGAGCGGTTACTGGAAACCGAGCCGAACTGGAACATCGAACGGCGCGCGTGGCCTTTGTTGAAGGCTTGATGGGTCGGCTCCCGCTCCTGGGCGGCGCGGCGGGCTGGCCGAATTGAGAGTGGCGACGAGCGCAATCGCCGCCACCGTCACGAATACCGCAGCGCTGCCGCGAGCGCCCCAATGGCAGCAACCGCCGCTGGTGTGCACGCTCATTGTGGTCCGCTGTGCCGTGGCGCTCAACTGTCGGGCACTGTGACCATCCACATGAGACCGAAGCGGTCGACCACCATGCCGAAGCCTTTGCTCCAGAAGGTAGGTTGAAACGGGAGCGTTACCTGGCCGCCGTCGGCAAGGGCATTGAAGAACTGTTTGGCGGACGCGTCGTCGTCGGCGGTTAGTGAGAGGCTGAAGCCGTTCATGGTGGCGGCGGGATCGCAATGACCGTCGGAGGCCATCCAGTCGGTCGAGCCCATGCGCACATTGGCGTGCATGATTTTTTCTTCGAGACCGGGTCGCGGCTGATTTTGCGGATCGGGCGGCGCCTCCTTATAGCGCATCTTGAAGGTGACTTGCGCGCCGAGCTTAGCGCAGTAATAGTCGAGCGCTTCCTCGCAACGTCCGTTGAAAAATACGTAAGGTTGAACGACCATGATCGTCTCCGGAAGGTGTGAGCAGCGCGACATCCCGCAAGAGCCCACGGGTTGAAGAAGTACCGCGTCGGCGCGCGCAGCGCCGCCGGAAGAATGAGTGCCTTGTCACGAACGCGGAATGTGCGAGAACACAGATTCCAGATACACCACTACCGCAACTGCGCGAGGTGCCCGCTTAAGAGCTGGCGGTGCAAAGCGGCTTTCTTTGCCTACTTTCTTTGCCGCGGCAAAGAAAGTAGGTGCCGCCCCGCACAGGGGCGACGCCAATAGACCACCGAGAAATGCCCTTGCAAAAGATTCTAGTCGTCGATCAGGCGGCAATTGTGACTAAATGTCGTAGACGCGACGGCGCGCGACGCGGTTCAAATGCAGCAGCAAACACGTGCCGCAGGTGAGTAAACGGCACACGGCCCTGAACCGTGGAGTCCAGGGCCGTGTATGTGGCGCAGCGGCTAGAAGCAGCGCAAGCGACTCTTACCGCAATGCCTCGATCAACTTCTCCAACTTAACCGCATCAGCAGCAAACGCACGAATCCCTTCAGCGAGCTTCTCAGTCGCCATAGCCTCATCATTAACAAGAAACCGGAACGACGCTTCATCAACCGGCACGCGTTCAATATCCGCATCTTTGGAGCTATCCGGCGACAGCTTGCGCTCCACCTTCTCCGTGCTCTCACTCAGCTTCTGCAGCAAATCCGGACTGATAGTCAGCAGATCGCACCCAGCCAGTTCGAGAATCTGCCCCGGCGTGCGAAAACTCGCGCCCATCACCTCGGTCTTGTAGCCGAACTTCTTGTAATACGCGTAAATGCGGCGCACCGATTTAACGCCCGGATCATTAGCGCCGCCATCTTTCGCTTCATCCCACGCGCTGCCGGCATTCTTCTTGTACCAGTCGTAAATCCGCCCGACGAACGGCGAGATCAACTGCGCGCCAGCTTCAGCGCAGGCCGCCGCCTGAGCGAGCGAGAACAGCAGCGTCATGTTGCAGTGAATCCCTTCCTTCTGCAGCACTTCCGCCGCGCGGACACCTTCCCACGTGGAGGCCAGCTTGATCAGCACGCGTTCGCGGCCGATGCCGTGCTCCTTATACAGCGAGATCAGTTCGCGGCCCTTGGCGATCGACGCTTCGGTGTCGAACGAGAGGCGCGCGTCCACTTCTGTCGATACGCGGCCCGGAATGATCTTGAGAATTTCGGTGCCGAAGGCAATCAACAACTGGTCGATAATCGCGCCGACCGGCTTCGACGCGTGCGCCTTGACGGTCTTTTCGAGCAGCGGCTTGTAATCGTCTTTCTGCACCGCTTTCAGAATCAGCGACGGATTGGTGGTCGCGTCCTGCGGCTTGTACTGGGCGAGCTGCTGGAAGTCGCCGGTATCGGCCACGACGGTGGTGTATTGCTTGAGTTGATCGAGTGCGGTTGTCATGTTCGGGCCTTCAGGGCGCGTGCGCGCCGTGGTTCGGGAGAAATGAGGTTGCCGCCGGCTTGAAACGCAAACCAGATCCGGCGGCCGCGGGTCACGCTGCAGCGCTGCCCGTCATTCTGCTGGGGAATTTTGACGGAAAGCGCTGCCGGATGCTTCTATTCTATGGCGGATCGGCTAATGCAGTGTTGACACTTGCCCAAGTCGATCGGTTCACACCAATTTCAGACGGCATTTTCCATCGATTGATCCGGCGCCGATCGATTCTGCCGAGCGGTTTTTGCCGATTGATTTTGACGGCAATCGGCGGCGGGACCGCGCGTGGCTGCTTCGCGTTGAAGGGCCGTCAGGCATGGGGCGCGCTCTTACCATTTGCGTCAGCGCGGCCGGTTACCCGCCACTAGAACACCGGGCCGCCGCCTCGCGCAGCAATCGCATCAAGCGCGCCGCGCATTCAACACCACTTGCGTCAGCACACCCGCCACCAGCCCCCAGAAAGCTGAGCCGATCGACAGCAAAGTCAGCCCCGAAGCCGTCACCATGAACGTGACCAGCGCCGCCTCGCGCTGCTTCAGGTCCTGCATGGCATTGGCGAGCCCGCTCATGATCGAGCCGAACAACGCCAGCGCGGCGACCGACACCACCAGCGCCTTCGGCAAGGCCGCGAACAGCGCGGCGATCGTCGCGCCGAAAATCCCGGCGATCAGGTAGAAGATGCCGCACCACACCGCGGCCATATAGCGCTTGTTGCGGTTTTCGTGCGCTTCGGGGCCGGTACAGATCGCCGCGGTGATGGCCGCAAGATTGATGCCGTGCGAGCCGAACGGCGCGAGCAGCAGCGAGGCGATGCCGGTGGTCGAAATCAGCGGCGCCGAGGGCGTGGTGTAACCGTCCGCGCGCAGTACAGCGATGCCTGGCACGTTCTGCGAGGCCATTGCCACGACAAAAAGCGGGATCCCGATGCTGACGCTTGCCGCCACCGAAAACACCGGCATCGTGAACACCGGATGCGCCAGCGCGACGTGAAAGCGGCTGAAGTCGAGCAGCCCGAGCCCGCCGGCAGCCGCCGAGCCGACGATCAGCGTCGTGACGATCGCGTAGCGCGGCGCGAGCCGTTTGACGATCAGATAGGTGAAGAACATGGTCAGCACGAGCGCGGTCTGGAATTGCGCGGCGCGGAATATCTCGATGCCGATCTCGAACAGGATGCCCGCCAGCAAGGCCGAGGCGATGCCCGCGGGAATCTTCTTCATGAGCGTGTCGAACCAGCCGGTCAGGCCGACCAGCGTGAGCAGCAGCGCGCAGACGATAAACGCGCCGATCGCCTCCGCATACGCCACATGCGGCAACGAGGACACCAGCAGCGCGGCGCCGGGCGTCGACCAGGCGATCACGATCGGCGCGCGAAAGCGCAGCGACAGGCCGATCGTGCAGACGGCCATGCCGATCGACAAGGCCCAGATCCACGACGAAATCTGCGCGCCGGATAGATGCGCGGCCTGGCCCGCCTGGAACATCAGCACGAGCGAACTGGTGTAGCCGGTCATCATCGCGACGAAACCGGCGACGATGGCGGACAGCGAAGTGTCGGCAAACGGATTGAGGCGCCCGGGCGGCGTGACGGCAGGGGACAAATCGGGCGTGGAAGACGGGCTCATGCAGTTGCTTCTTATCGTTAAAGGTAAAACGAGGGTAAAACGAAGGTCAAACCCGGACTGACTACTTGCTCAGCACGCGCATGGCGGCCTCAAGGCCGGCAAGCGTGAGCGGGTACATGCGATGGCCGAGCACTTCGCGGATCGCGCTGACCGACTGCCGGTACGCCCACAAGCCTTCCGGTTCGGGATTGAGCCACGCGTGATGCGGGAAATGATCGGCGAGGCGGCGCAGCCATACTGCGCCCGCTTCGGCGTTGTTGTACTCCACCGAGCCGCCCGGTTGCAGCACTTCGTACGGGCTCATGGTCGCGTCGCCGACGAAGATCAGCTTGTAGTCCGACGTGAATTTGTGCAGCACGTCCCACGTCGGCATGCGCTCGGCGTGACGGCGGCGGTTGTTCTTCCACAGGAAGTCGTACACGCAGTTGTGGAAGTAGTAGAACTCCAGGTGCTTGAACTCGGCTTTGGCGGCGGAGAACAGCTCTTCGGTGCGCTTGATGTGGTCATCCATCGAGCCGCCCACGTCGAGCAGCATCAACACTTTCACCTTGTTGTGCCGCTCGGGCACCATCTTCAGATCGAGCCAGCCGGCGTTCGCGGCGGTGCTGCGGATCGTGTCGGGCAGATCGAGCTCTTCGGCGGCGCCTTCGCGGGCGAACCGGCGCAAGCGCCGCAACGCGATCTTGATGTTGCGCGTGCCGATTTCCACCTGGTCGTCGTAATCGCGATAGGCGCGCGCTTCCCAGACCTTGACGGCAGTGCGCTTGCCTGACGCATCGCCGCCGATGCGCACGCCTTCCGGGTTGTAGCCGCCATTGCCAAACGGCGACGTGCCGCCTGTGCCGATCCACTTGCTGCCGCCTTCGTGGCGCTCCTTCTGTTCGTCGAACAGTTCCTTCAGGCGCTCCATGAGCTTGTCGAGGCCGCCCATCGCTTCGATCTGCGCTTTTTCTTCGGGCGACAGATCGCGCTGCAGCTTCTTCTTCAGCCAGTCGAGGGGGACGTCGAAAGCGAGCTCGGAGGCTTGCGCGACGCCTTTGAAATACGCGCCGAACGCCTGATCGAACTTGTCGAAATACTGCTCGTCCTTGACCAGCGTGATGCGCGCAAGATAGTAGAACTCGTCGAGCGACGGCGCGATCACGTTGGCCTTGAGCGCCTCGAGCAGCGTCAGGTATTCCTTCACCGACACCGGCAGTTTGGCGGCGCGCAGCGAGTAGAAGAAGTCGATCAGCATGCTGGGTCCTCTGCGGCGGCGGTTGGTCGGGGCGGCGCGCGTTTCTGCGGTGGCTTCGCGACCCTCCGGCTCCTGGTCACGATCAATACGCGCTCATTGAACGTTTGTTGAGCGCCCAATCAACGCTCAATCAGCGCTCGATCAACGGTTATTGCGGTTCATGAAGATCAGCCGCTCGAACAGGCTCACGTCCTGCTCGTTTTTCAGCAGCGCGCCATGCAGCGGCGGAATGATCTGCTTCTGGTCGGACGAGCGCAGCGCTTCGGGCGGAATGTCTTCGGCGAGCAGCAGCTTGAGCCAGTCGAGCAGTTCCGAGGTGGACGGCTTCTTCTTCAATCCGGCGACGTTGCGCAGTTCGAAAAAGCTTTGCATGGCAGCCGCGAGCAGTTCCTTCTTGATGCCCGGATAGTGCACCTCGACGATCTGCTGCATGGTGACCGGATCGGGGAACTTGATGTAGTGAAAGAAGCAGCGGCGCAGGAACGCGTCCGGCAGCTCTTTCTCGTTGTTCGACGTGATGATCACGAGCGGGCGCTGCTTCGCGCGGATCAGCTCGTGCGTCTCGTACACGTAGAACTCCATGCGGTCGAGTTCACGCAGCAAATCGTTCGGAAATTCGATGTCGGCCTTGTCGATCTCGTCGATCAGCAGCACGGTTTGCTGGTCCGACTCGAACGCCTGCCACAGCACGCCCTTGACGATGTAATTGCGGATGTCCTTGACGCGCTCGTCGCCGAGCTGCGAATCGCGCAGGCGCGAGACCGCGTCGTACTCGTACAGACCCTGCTGCGCCTTGGTGGTGGACTTGATGTGCCACTGCAGGAGCGGCATGCCGAGCGCGGCGGCGACTTCTTCGGCAAGCATGGTTTTGCCCGTGCCGGGTTCGCCCTTGATCAGCAGCGGGCGCTTGAGCGTCATCGCGGCGTTGACCGCGAGCTTGAGGTCGTCGGTGGCGACGTACTGCGATGAGCCTTCGAAACGCATGGCGAGATGCTCTTTTTTCGGGAAAAAACCCAGTATAAGTCAGAAGACCTGTTGGCCTGAAACCGCCTCGCGTAAGGTGTCATCCGCGGTGCCGTGGCGTGCAGCGAGTGCGCATGCGGCATCGGCGAACGGGCCGGAGGCTCGCCCGGCGGGCTCGGTGGGCGGGCCCGCCGGGCGCGAGCGGGTGAATGCGGCGTCGGTTGCCGTGCCGGCCGTGGAGTCGAACGGTGCAACCTGCGCGAGCGGCCCGGATGCGACGGCGGCCGCCATGCCTTGCGGACCGGGCGCGGCGGGGCAAAGCGGCGCTAGCCGTGGCTTTGCGGCGGCCGGAAGCGCCGCGGCCCCGCGCGGTGGACGTTCGGCGCGGCGTCGCGGTACAATTAGCCCGATTTTTTTGGCCTGCGTGGCTACCCTATAAGAATAACGGCGCGGGCCGTTGCCTCTTGGTCGCCCGTTTCCCCTCAAGCCAGGTTACATGCTATGAATAAATTCGTTGGCAAAAACGTCGTGATCGCAGCGCTGTCGGTGCTCGCGGGCTATACGGCCAGTGCGCAGGCAGCGGATGTCGTCGGCAACGCGAAGGCGGGCCAAGGCAAGGTCGCGATGTGTATTGGCTGCCACGGCATCCCTGAATACCGCACGGCTTACCCTGAGGTCTACCGCGTGCCGATGCTCGGCGGGCAGAACCAGGCGTACCTCGAGAACGCCCTGCATGGCTACAAGAAGGGCGACCGCCATTTCGAAACCATGCGCGCCATCACCGCGTCGCTGTCGGATCAGGATATCGCCGACATCGCGGCCTACTACGCAGCGCAAAATTCCTCTTCGAAGAGCAATCCCGACAAGTGACCGGCTGCGGCTCGTCCATCCAGTCACTCGGCAAATAAATTCGCGGGATAGGAGAATTCATGAATAAGCCACAACAGGCACTCCACACGGTGTTCAAGGCTGCATGCGCGTCGGCGGCAGTGATCGGTCTGGTTGCAGCGAACCTCGCGCACGCGGCCGACGCCGGCAACGGCAAGGTGCTGTCCGAAAGCCACAACTGCGCGGCCTGCCACGGCGTGAACCTGAACAAGCCGGTGAGCCCGGAATATCCGAAGCTCGCGGGCCAGCATTCGGATTACGTCTACTTCGCGCTGCGTCAGTATCAGATGGGTAATGGCAACCCGCATTTCGGTCGCAATAACGCGATCATGCAGGCGCAGGTGCAAAGCCTGTCGCAAAGCGATATGAAAGACATCGCGGCTTATGTCGAATCGCTGAACGGCGATCTGGTGCAGAAGAAGTAAGCGCGTCGCACATCCTTCGCGCCGATTTCTGATTGAACGACACCCCGCTTTGGCGGGGTGTTGTGCTTTTGGAGGCGCGGTCTTTGCCCGGCTCGCGTGTGTGCGCGCGACGCCGGTCTCAGTCGCGCGTGGCGCGCCGCTCGATGCGTTGCAGATACGCCTCCGTGTCCGGCGGCGTACCCGTGCGCTGCGCTTCCCAGATGGTTTCGCCGAGGCAGTCCATGATCGCGTGCTGCGCCTCGTGGGTCGAGCCGAGGCGCGCGGCGAGCCGTTCATGCGCCGCGCGAATGCCGGGCGGCTGGTCGATCGACAACTGTTCGGTGATCGCCAGATGCATCGACAGATGCAGAAACGGGTTGGTCTGGCCGCGTTCGGGCGAGTAATCCTGAGCCTGGGCGGCGTCGCCGTCGGTCAGGTCGGCGTGGTATTCGGGATGTTCGACGATCCAGTCGGCGGCAATGGCCTCCAGCGGCGTCAGAATTTCGCCTTTGCGCTGCTTGCGCCAGGTGTCGGTGAAGAAGAGACGGACTTCGTCGCGGCTGGGATTGAACATCGTGAGACCGGTGCGTTGAGTGGGGCGTTGAATGTGAGCCTGTGAAGCGTCGACTCGTGAAGGAGGCGAGCTGACAAGCTGACGAGGCAGGGCGTCATTTTACGCCGGGGCGG